>QEUQ01000003.1 GCA_003577105.1 Acidobacteriota bacterium
GCTGTTGGCTCATCCACCAGGATGAGACATGGATCGTTCATGAGCGCCCTGCCGATCGCGACGCGCTGACGTTCGCCGCCGGAGAGCTCCTCGGGACGGTTAGCCGCCCTCTCTGCGAGGCCCAGTTCGTCGAGGAGCTGATCCGCGCGCTTGGTGATCTCCTTGCGGTCGAGTTTCTTGGAGAACGAACCCATGATCGTCAGGTTCTCCTTGGCCGTGAGGAACGGGACCAAGTTGAAACCCTGAAAGACGAAGCCGATCTCATTTGCTCGAAAGCGCGTCTGCTCCTTCTTTCGGAGTCCGGTCACCTCTGTTTCGCGGATTTGCACGGTGCCGGCCGTCGCGGTGAGGAGGGCGCCAATTATCGAGAGCAAGGTTGTCTTGCCTGAGCCCGAGGGACCTAGCAGAGCAAGGAACTCGCCGTTGCCGAGCGTGAGGCTGACGTCCTTCAGGGCCTCAACAGCCGTATGACCTGAGCCATAGATCTTCGTCACTTCCTTGACTTCAAGTGCATTCATGATGCTCCTCTCCAAACTGGTGAGTTCGGCTTGACCTCGACGACGCCCCTCATCACCCTGAGCCTCCAATTGCCGTCGCCGGATCTATGCGGGACAACCGCCTGAACGAAAGAGCAGCCCCCGCAAGACTCGTGAGAAGCGTTGCAGCGGCGACGGTGATAGCTGTGCTCGCCAGGAAGACTGCGGGGACACTCGCCGGTAGTGCGAGTGACGCTGCTGCGGCAAGCAATGCACCGCCTGCTATGCCAAGCACTGAGCAGAGAACCGCCTGAGTCGCTGTTCCGAGGATCAGGAATCCGTTGGAAGCCCCAAGGGCCTTGGTTGTAGCGAAGAGTTCGCGCTTCTCAAGCGTCAAGAGCGCGAAGAAGAGGGCAATGACCAAGGTCGCGACGGCGAACGTTGCCATCACCAGCGTGTCGAAAGTTGACCTCTGCTGTTCCGTCCCCGGAATTGCAAGGATCGCGTCGATTTGCGTCAGTGACTGCGTGTTGCGGAGCTGTGCGTCGATTTCGGCGGCGACCGTCGCTGGATCAGCTCCAGGGACAGTCGCGACTGCAATTACGTTTAGGCGGTCGGTTTGGTCGCCGAACTGCGGCCGTGCCTGCTGGCGTGCCTGCCTCCAGGTCTCCATGGTCGTCCAGAGTGTTGGTTGGAGCTGGTACCTGCTGTCTTCGGCGAAGCCGATTACCTCGACGGGTGTGTCCGACCCGGTGAAGGTGATCCGATCTCCCATCTTGATGCCTCGATCTCTAAGGGCGACGTCGGCGACTCCTTTGCCGGTCTCACCCGGGCCAATCGAGCGACCTTCTACGATCCTGACGGGTCCTCCAGGTTTGCCTGGCTCAAATCCAAACAGTCCTAGGTCGAGGAGCCCGTGCGGCCCTCTTGCGGTACCGAGAAGTGCACCGACCGGACCGGCGGCAGCCACGCCGGCCACGCCGGCCACACGATCGACGTCATGTTCACGCAGCTCTGAGCGAATGAACGACTTACGCCCGTCTGATGAAAAGGTGAAGACCGATGCTCCCGACTCCCTAAGGGCACCCGTTGCGCCAATCCACAGGCCATCGGCAATTGCCGAGAGCACCAAGACCAAGAAGACGATCAAGGCGATGGCGGAAATGATTGCGCCAAAGCGCCCCTTGTTCTTGATCATCTCTGCTGTCGCGAACCTCATTCGAGCACCTCAGCGCACTTGCGCGGCTTCGGCCGGATCGAGGCGGGCCACACGCCTCAACGAGAAGGTTCCGGCGATCAGTGCCATTGCCAAGATCGCAGCCGTCGATTCGAGCACGAGAGTCAGATCTACCTCGAGAGGAAACGAAGCCGATGAGGTAGAAGTCGCGAGAAAGAGCAGGGCGACTCCGACCGCGCATCCCGCCCCTGTGACCAGGGCAATCTGGAATGTGAGTGACTTGCCTAGGTCCGCAACCGATGCACCAATTGCACGGAGCGCGATGAGGACCCTCAACTTTTGAACCGTCAAGATCAAGAAGAAGAACCCGATTACGAGAAGCACGATCGCGAAGGTAATGGCGAGTATCACGCTGAAGCTCTGGCTGATCGACTCGACTCCGGGCACCGCAGCAGCGGCCGCCTTGCGATCGAGGGCCTCGGTTCCGGGTACTGCGGTGGTGATGCGAGCAGCAACGTCGGCCGGGTCTAGGCCCGGATCGGTGTCAACGGCAACAAGGCTCACGGGCACCTCTTCGGCCTGTGGGAAAGCAGATCGGTAAGCAGCGGCGAATTCACCGTGGGTTACGTAGGCAGTCGGCAGCACCGAGTAACGGGAGTTCTCGGAGTATCCGACAATCTTGATTCGGTGTCCGAGCGGGATCACCGCAATTTCATTGCCGATTTCAAATCCCGCTGAAACATCGGTCCGATCGACGACGGCCTCCCCGGGACCTGGCGACCTGCCTTCCACAATCTTGGCGGGCTGTCCGGGCTTGCCGGCCTCGAATCCCCAAAGGGAAATGTCTGTGGGTCCGGACCCGGGATCAACTGACACGGTGGCCTGAGAAAGCGGGGCAGCTTCGGCGACGCCAGGCACCTCGCGAACTTGCTCGATTTCAGCTGGACTCACTCGGGAGACGAGGAGATTCCGGCGGGCGGATCCGTTGAACACCAGGACTTGCGCCGAGTTGTTCTCGATCGCGCCGACAAAGAACCTAAGAAGGGTGCCAGAGAGCGTATTGAGGAAGAGAAGCAGGAAGACGAGCAATCCAACTGCGCCGGTAAGCAAACCAAAACGGAGTTTGGCGCGCTTGATTTCGGTGAATGCGAGCTGCATGAGTGAATTGCCTCTTCACGGTCTGTGATCGAACTATTCCGGCCTCAGTCGAGGTCAGGCGAATCTCGAAGATGGAATTTATCGAGTCGCCAGGCTAGAGCCTTCGAGTTCGCTGCGCATCCTACTCAGGCCTGCCCTGATCCGGCTCTTGACCGTGCCCTCCGGGATACCAAGGCGCTCTGCGACTTCCCGGTATGTGTGCCCGCCGAAATAGGCCATTTCGATTGGCACGCGCTCTTTGTCCGGGAGCAACTTGACCTCTCGCCGAATCAGGTCGGCAATTGACCGCTCCCGGATCACATCGCCGATGTCCGACTGCGGCAAGAGCGATTGCTCGGCGTGGCTTCGCTCCTCCCGCTTGCGTCGGGATGTCTCAGATCGCAGCACATCTATGCTTTTTCCTCGCGCCTTTGCCAGCAGGTAGGAGCGGAGCGAACCCCGGGAGGCGTCGAACTTCTCTGGATTCGTCCAGAGATGCAAGAAGGTCTCCTGCGCAACTTCATGAGCGAGAGCGTCGTCGCGGAGGACGCGTCTTGAGAACAAGACAACAGGAGTGAAGTGCCGGTCATATGCTTCAGCCAATGCACTCTCTCCCCATTCATTCATGGCTTCCACCAGCGTGCCGTCGTCAACCTGCTTGATCTGGTTGCGTGTCATGTCCTCGTCTCCATTGCCTCGCTCGCACCCCGCTGGGGTCAGACTGTCGAAACCGTCCTATGAACGAACGTCGTGAGAGTACAGAATATTTCCGGTCTAAACCAGTTAAATTATTTGGGATGCGCATGACACGCCTCAGGCGGGCCCGCAAGTGGCTGGTTGGAGTTGCTGTAGTCGCTGGTGCTGCGATGCTGGTGGCCGGGTGCGGTACGCACGGCGTATCGATTACGGCAGCGCCCTCTCCGGTTCCGTGCAGTGAGGCTGGAGCTGACACGTCGAGTGCCCAGTTGCGATCCGAACTTGGGTCCTATTGGCGCTACCGTGCATTCCTAATGGCGCAATTGATGAGCCGAGGTGTATCCGCAGCATCAGATGCGCTCGTGACTAATTCGGCCGAGATCGCATTGGTATTCCGACCTGGATTTGGAGATACCCAGGCAAACATCGCGGATTCGCAGCTAGCCAAGAATTCCGATCTCATGGCCGCGTATTTCAAGGAACTCTCTGGCGGCGCACATCCATCTTCGTTGGAGAGTCAAGCTGGAGAGAAGCTCACGGGTGCTCGGCAGAGTCTCGAAGCTGGAATTGCCGAATTCTCAGATTTCCTATGGTTGCTCACATCGGCGCCTCGCATGGTCCTCAGGAGTCTGCTGACCGAGCAGGTTCGTCTAGTGGCTGAGGGACAAGCGGAGCGCGCAATCGGACTTGGGACTGAAATCGGTGACCTTCTCGCGCTTGCGTTTCACCGGAGTGTTCCGGAGAAGTACCCGGCATCCCCTGAGACGCCAGCGGCGACCGCTCGTTCGAGGCGTGAGGCTGGACTCGACGGCGCCATCTATATCGCGTTCAGCGCGGGTACAGGGGATAGCCTTCCCGCCGGCCTTAGTGCAGGAGCTTACGACGCAGCCGTGACTGCGATTCAGGCCAAGAATGCCGGGAATTTCGAACTTGCCTACTCACTTCTCGGAATCGCAATAGCCCGGGTGCGCTCCGAACCGCCGCCAGCCAATCCGTGTGACGAAGGGACTCACTGACCCCATGGCGTCTCCTCTTATCGATTCGAGGATCGGATTCGCGCACCGTGGCGGGCGCAAGCACGGCAAGGACAACACAATTGAGTGTTTTGAATCAGCTTTGGAGATGGGGGCCAACGGGCTCGAGACCGACATATGGCTTACGAGAGATGGCGTAGCAGTTCTCGAGCACTCGGGGCTCGTGCGCAGCGGGTTGATTCCCAGACCGATTTCATGGACCAAGTTCGGGGCATTGCCTTCGGAAATCCCAAGGCTTGAGGACTTCTATAAGCGGCTCGGGACAGACTTTGAGCTCTCAATTGACATCAAGGCCGGAATCGCCGGGGCCGAGGCAATTGCGATTGCCGGTGATGCAGAAGTTGAGGCACTTAGCCGGCTGTGGCTTTGCCATTGGGACCTGAAGCGTTTGCGGGCATGGAGATTGACCTCGCCCGACGTGCGCCTCGTCAATTCAGTTCGAAAACTCACGATTCGAGAAGGTATCGAGAAACGAGCGCGTCGCCTCGCTGCTGTCGGAATCGACGCTCTGAACCTGCGTGCCGACGAGTGGACAGTCCGTGACGTTGAAGTCCTGCACGCCCACGGAATCCTTGCGTTTGGATGGAACGCTCATGACGCAAAGACCCTCGCAGGCCTTCTTGAGTTGGGGATTGATGCCGTCTATTCAGATGACGTGCCGATGATGGTTGAGCTGTTGGGCTGATAAGGCCGATCTCCGGACTTGTTCGGGCGAAGGGCTATAAACTGCGACGTTCCATGTTTGCCGATCCAGGGGGTGCGGCAAACACGTAAGACGCAGCGATAGCCGCAACCAATCAGTCGTGTGACTGGGGAGGTCGACCGTGGGAATGAACCAACCACCGCCACCACCTGGGGGACAGTACCCGCCACCGGGCCAGCCGGTGGGACCGCCACCCGGTGTGGATCCCAACGCAGGTGCTTACCCACCAGGTCAGCCCGGCTATCCCCCTCAGCCAGATCCCAACGCGGGTGCTTACCCGCCCGGTCAGCCCGGCTATCCCCCTCAGCCAGATCCCAACGCGGGGGCCTATCAGCCTCAGCCAGATCCCAACGCGGGGGCCTACCCGCCAGGTCAGCCCGGCTATCCCCCCCAGCCCGGATACCCCGCGCCGGTCAAGAAGAGCAAGGCGGGACTGATCATTGGGTTGGTTCTCGCTCTGATCATCGTCGGTGGGGGCGTAGCGGTCGCGCTTGTCGCAATGGGATCGAGCAACAAGACCAGCCCAACGGTCGTCGGTCCGTCGGGAACTGCCACGCCTTCAAAGACGGGCACCGGGGGTCAGGCCAAACAGCCTGACCGAGGCGACTTCAAGGCCGTCTATGAGGCGCCGGCAAGTGCCAAGTACCAGGAACTCGCAACGACGATTAAGCAGGTGCGGTTCATGGAGCTCCTCGCCGAGTGGCTCAATGAGTCACTTGCACTGCCTACTGATGTGAAGGTAGCCATGGCCGAGTGTGGCCAACCCAACGCCTTCTACTCAGCGGACAAGAAAGCGATCGTCATCTGCTATGAGATGTGGGAATTCGCGGCGCAACTCCTTGATAGCAGTGACGACATTGGCAACGCACTGCTCTTTCTCTTTGTGCATGAGCTAGGGCACGCGGTGATCGACCTGTATCAGCTCCCGGTCACCGGTCGAGAGGAAGATGCCGCGGACGGTGCCGCAACGGTGATCATGATCGCCGGTGATTCTCCAGAGATCGTGGTCTCTGCCGCTAAGTTCTTCGATTCCCTTTCGACGAGGAGGGTCGAACTCAACTTCGCGGATGAGCACTCGCTGGATCAGCAGCGCTTCTACAACATGGTCTGCTGGCTCTACGGGTCGAATCCGACGAAGTACAAGAACCTTGTTACCAACGGAACGCTCCCGCAGGCACGTGCAGAGCGCTGTCCTGATGAGTACAAGCAGCTCGAGCGGAGCTGGGACAAGCTTCTCGAGCCATATATCAAGAACTGATCTGCGGAGGAGGAGGGATTTGAACCCTCGAGACGGTTGCCCGCCTACCGCATTTCGAGTGCGGCGCCATCGTCCGGACTAGGCGACTCCTCCGCCGCCGAGTCTAGCGCCCCATAATGGTTGTCTCGCCAGGGGGATTCTCCGCGGCAGTGCCTTCGGGCGCTGCCGCTACCCATATGAGAGCCGCGAGGTCTCCAAGGGCGGCGCCACCAATTACATCGAGCGGATAGTGGGCACCGACAACCATTCGGCTGATGGCGACCCCCGACGCCCATGCGCGCGCTAGCTTTTTCAGCCGACGAGGGACTTCGGAGTCAGCCTCGAGAACGCCCGCCACCGCAAACGAGACGGCCGGGTGGCCCGACGGGTACGACGAACCCCATGGAACGCCGCCGATCCTGTGGGTGCCGTCGAGTCGTTCCCAGGGGCGCTCGAGCGCAACCAGTTCCTTCCCGCCTTGGGATAGGACCCACGACAGCAAGGCGGCACCCAAGATGTCCAGGGCGAGGCGTCGTCGCCCCTTCGCCAGGCAAATCGCACACCAAAGGATCACCGACCCGAACCAGCCCCCCTGGGTAACCACCCAGAAGATGGGACGGAGCCCTCTGAGGCCGCGGTTCACTGATCGGAATACTGCGTCGTCCGCCTTGCGACCCTTCTCTGACTTGCTGGCGGCCGCGGAAACGAGAACAAGGACGATGTCGGCGACCATGTACGCGGGGGCGCCGCGCCTCGGCCGCCGAGGATTTGATTCTGGCAAACGGTTTCCTTACGGGCGAGACTCAGATCTGGTCTTCGTACTCACCCGATGTTACCGGCTCTGAGCTGAGTTCCGTCTGTGCCTGCGGAGCCGAATGCGCTCCCGCGTCAGCGTTTTTCTTCCACGGCTTGCGACCGGTCAAGTTGAAGGACCAAAGGAAGAGGAGGAGTGAGAAGCCCCCGAGCGCAAGCGAGCCGATCATGCTGCCAATGGCGATGAGGGTCCTGTTGCGCCCCGACATGATTCCACCCCCGCCGCGAACTTGCTCCATAGCCGAAGTATCAGAACTCGAGTTCACCGAGGTCAGCTGAACTGACTGCCGGGGAGCAGAACTCCCTTGCCCATCACCGAGAATGTCCTCGAGAACCGCCTCTTCCTCGGGGTCGACTTCCTCAGAGCCTGCGATGTCACCCGCCGGATTCGCACCGGGCGCTGCATTGGGCCCTTGATTCTTGCCCGGAGCTTCGGTACCAGGCCCTCGTTGGCCGTCTCGTCCCTGTCGCCCCCGTTGCACAGGTCCGTCATCGACTTGGCTGTTGTCGCCGCGTCGCCCAGGTCCCATTGGAGTTACGTCGCCACCGTCACGCCCACCTTGCGCGATCAACATGCCAATTGACGTGATGATCCCGAGTACGGCGAGCAACGCGAAGACAGCGGCGACGAACCCGAGGTACATGCCAAATGATTTCCTTGAGTCCTGCCCTTTGAAACCGGCGAAGCCCAGGACTGCTGCGGCTCCAATGATGCTGAGAAACAATGCGGCTGCGGCGATACCGAATATGGCCATGTTTACTACCTACTCAAATCTTGATGAACCTATTCGAACAATTGAAGCTTGGTTCCCTCATGTGAGGGTGATGTCCACTAGTTGTAAAGGTTTTGTTAGATCGTAGCGCCCGGCCGGCTCACCGACTACGGCGCAGCGTGGCAAAGAAGTTACTGAGCAGGTCAGAGCACTCGTCACCGAGAACGCCCCCCGCCACCTCGACTTCGTGATTCAGGCGGGGATCCTGCACCAGGTTGTACAGGGTGGCTGTTGCACCGGCCTTCGGGTCATAGGCTCCAAAGATCAGGCGGCCTGCGCGAGAGGCCACGAGCGCCCCAGCGCACATCGGACACGGCTCTAGCGTCGAGGCCACGGTTACACCCTCGAGACGCCAGTTACCAAGCTTCTCAGCAGCAGCGCGCAGCGCCAGGATCTCGGCGTGCGCAGTGGGATCCTGATCGGTTTCCCGCCGGTTGTGCGCCCGTGCAATCACCGCGTCGCCGGCCGAGATCGCGCATCCGATTGGGACTTCTCCCAACTCACCGGCCTTGGCTGCCTCGTCGAGGGCCACGCGCATCAGGTCTTCATCGGTCAAGGCAAACTCTCTCGAAGATGTTTCATATAGAGGGATGTGAGGGTATACCGGGCCGGCGGCAGTTGCGTCCGGTGGTAGCCTTCGCCCTCGGTCCTGGAGGGGTCGCCTAGTTTGGCCTAGGGCGCACGCCTGGAAAGCGTGTAGGGGTATCCCCCCTCGTGGGTTCAAATCCCACCCCCTCCGCCAACTGCCATTGTGGCAATCTGAACCTGGCAGATCCGAGCTAGATGCTCGGGCGGTCCGGTTGGGGCGATGACAGCTGGGTCCCACGCAACGGAATCCTGTGAACCGAGTCAGGTCCGGGAGGAAGCAGCTCTAAGCGGGCAATTTCGTGTGCCGTGGGGGTGCCTGGCCGAGCTGCAACCGGGCCGCCGGGGTATCTGACTAGAGGCACGCGTAAATGTCGTTCGCGTCCCTTACGATGAGCAGCACATGACCTACGCATCGCTATACCAGAAGTACCGGCCCGGGACCTTTGACGAAGTTATCGGGCAAGAGCATGTGACGCGCACACTCCGCAATGCCGTCGAGAACGATCAGGTCTTCCATGCCTACCTTTTCTCGGGCCCGCGGGGAACTGGCAAGACGAGCACGGCCAGAATCCTCGCTCGAGCACTGAATTGCGAGGAGGGCCCTACATCTTCTCCTTGCGGGAAGTGCCGGCCATGCATTGAGATCGCAGCAGGGTCATTCCCCGACGTCTTTGAGATTGATGCCGCGACCCATTCCAAAGTGGAGGAGGCGCGTGAGTTCCTCGCCGGGGTGCCGACAGGCCTGACAGCCGGAGCTAGGCGGAAGCTGTACATCATCGATGAAGTGCACATGCTCTCGACGCATGCATTCAACGCTCTTCTCAAGACACTTGAAGAGCCTCCGGCTCATGTTGTCTTTGTGCTGGCGACGACAGAGCCTCACAAGGTTCCTCCGACAGTCGCCGGGCGGTGCCAGAGCCTTGAATTTCGGTTGGTCTCACCCCAGAAACTCGCCGAGCACTACATCGAGATTTGCGAGAAGGAAGGCGTCAAGGCAGAGGCGGCCGCAATTGAGATGATCGCTCGCCAGGCCGGTGGTTCAGTGCGTGACGGACTGTCTCTGCTCGATCAGACGATCACAGCAATCTCAGAAGAGATCACGGTTGAGGCAGTGCTTGCCTTGACTGCTCGTAGTGAGAGCGAGACGGTTGCCGCAGTTGTCGATGCTGTTGCCGCAGGTGATCCCGCGAGGTGCTTCAAACTCATCGGCGATCTCGTTGATGAGGGCCGCGACATCAGGCATTTCGTCGCAGAGCTGAACCGCTATTTCAGGGCGATGCTGGTGACGGTATTGGCGCCTTCGGCCCCCGGACTGGTTCAACTTGATGAATCAGCCAAGGCGCGAGTGGCGGCGCAGGCTGACCTCCTCGGCGAGTCGGCGATTCTCCGGGGAATCGACCTTTGTGGCGGCGTCATGACGGAGGCGGCATCAGGTGGCGACGTTCGCTTCGCTGTCGAGACGGCTTTGGTGCGCATGGCCCGACCGGCTACAGATCCGTCGCCCGCGGCTTTGCTTCAGAGGATTGAAAGCCTTGAGAAGTTGGTGAGCACTGGTGGTGCTCCGCCATCTCCTTCAAGTGAGAGGGTGAGTGAGACGCCAGATGGCAAGGGCTCGGCTGATGTCGAAGCGCATACACCTGCTCCCAATCCCGCATCCGCCGATCCTGTTGTCCCCAGCGCGGCGGGCAGTGACGAGAACGCTGGCGAGCGGGTTGAAGCCGGACAACCACCGGTGGCGTCGGCAGTATCGGGGGAGGTGCCTGACTTCGACTACCTTCTGAGAATGTGGCCTGAGTTCCTGCAGGCGCTGAGAGACAAGCGCAAGCAGCGCCTCCACGCACTTCTTGCCGAGGGTCGCCCGATTGCGCTCGAGGGCAACGACTTGATCATCGGTTTCGGATCAAAGCACCAGTACCACGCGGACAGCCTCACGAACAGCCGGGATCAGTTTGATCAGCTTCTTGCGGAGGTTTACTCGGCCCCGCTGCGCATCCAAAGCCGGATCGTCGAGTCGGTCGATACGTCTGAACCTGAAGCTGCGACTCCTGAAGACGTTCCCGCGGCGCCGGCTTCGGCTCGGGTCCGAGCCGCCGATACCTCGAACCCGGCCGCCGATGCCTCGGCCGAAGCACCTGATTCAAGTGGCGAGACGCCGATATCGCCCACCGATACCTCTGAGGTTGGGGTGGTAGATTTGGTTCGTGAAGCCTTTGCGGCCGAGGTAGTTGAGGAGTACCGATCCGAGTGAGCAAGAAACCGCGCAAGAAGAAGCCGCACAGGCCTTCAGGGGGCCGTTCTGGGGGTGCAGGCGGCGGCCTGGCGGGCGGGCTCGACATGAACCAAATGCTCCAGCAAGTCCAGCAAATGCAGGAGGAAATGGCTGCGGCGCAGGCGGCCCTGGCCGATCGCACCGTAGAAGGCAGCGCTGGAGGGGGCATGGTCAAGGCAGAAGCCAACGGCCGTCAACAAATTCTCAGCGTGAAGATCGACCCTGAGTGCGTTGACGCTGACGATGTCGAAATGCTCGAAGATCTCGTGCTTGCTGCTGTTTCTGATGCGCTTGAGAAGTCTGCCGCTCTGGCTGCCGACGCAATGCAAGGTCCGATGGGTGGCGTGGATCTTGGCGGCATTGATCTGGATTCACTTGGTATCGATCTCGACGGTCTCGGGCTTGGCGGCGGCCCGGCACTGGGGGGTGGCCCGGCAGTGGGGCGAGGCCCGGCACTGGGGGGTGGCCCGGCACTGGGCGCCTTGACTCCGGAACCCGCCCTTGGAAGCGCCGACGCAATCGAAAATCTCGCGCCTGAGCCAGGCGATTCCGGGCCCAGCGAGACCTGATTTGTTCGAGGGACCGGTTCAAGACCTCGTAGACGAACTCTCCAAACTTCCGAGCATCGGCGGAAAGACTGCCCAACGAATCGCTTTCCATCTGTTGTTGCGGACCTCCCGTACCGACGCTGATCGGCTGGCGGCGGCGATCGTGGCAATCAAAGAACAGGTCGCGATCTGTCCGAGGTGTTTCAACTTCGCCGCCGGTGATCTTTGTCGCTTTTGTAGCGATTCAAGGCGCGACGAAACTGTTGTCTGTGTGGTCGAGTCGCCACCCGACATCATCGCGGTGGAACGAACCGGCGAATTTCGTGGGCTCTATCACGTACTCGGAGGTGCGATAAGCCCGATTCAGGGCATCGGCCCCGATGAGCTTCGAGTTCGCGAACTTCTCGACCGGATCAAGGCCGATGGCATTGTTGAGGTCATAATCGCCACAAATCCAAACATCGAAGGCGAGGCGACCGCGATGTATATCGCTCGCCTGATCGAGCCCTTGGGCATTCGTGTGACCCGGATAGCTTCAGGACTTCCCGTGGGTGGAGACCTGGAGTACGCGGATGAAGTGACCCTCGGACGGGCACTGGAAGGACGTCGCGAAATTCATGGCTGAAGTTGAGTGTGAATCTTGCGGAGCACCGACTCTCGCAAATGACCTGTTTGCAGTGAGGCGAGCCCTCTACTCAGATCGGGAGGACCTAAACCCCGAAGTGCAGGATGTCCGCGAGATGTGGTGCTACGGCTGCTGCGAGACGTACCCAAATGTCTCGGGTGATGCCGAGCCAGACTCGGCAAGCGTTCCCGATTCAAGTCAGGCCGGTTAAGCTCTCAGATTCCGATGGAACTAGGAATGTCGAGCGGGGCGTCACACAGGCATGAATAAGAAAGCAATGGTTGTGATCGTTATTGCCGGGGCGCTCATCCTGGCGCTGGGAGTATTCGCGGCGATCAAGGTCACCTCAAGTTCGGACAAATCCAGGTCGGGAGGCAAAGATGCAGGTACTCCGACCGGAGATGTCGTGGTCATTGAGGGCGGGCGCGTCGTTGAAAAGCCGAACCCCTCGAACACGGTAGTTCTGCCGCCGGATGTGCAGGCTCCCGGCGGTGAGCCGATCTTCATGCCAAAGAACGAGATTCCGGTTCAGGAATTGCCGAAGGACAGCAATGAGACAGCTGCGATCAAGACCACGGGGGGCATTCGTCAGTCTCAGGCATCAGATCCAATTGTGATCTGCGGGCCGACTCCATCTCCCGAGTACTGGGTGGAATTGGAGAACGGCAAGCTCGGTGACCGCACATTCCGCATGAATTTTGCGATCTCCGGATATCAGGGTCCCGGCAAGTACACAACTGTCGTCGGCATTGCCATGTCATATCCCGACGGCAGCATGGCACCCTCGGCCGACGGGCAGGCGCTTGTGGAGGTGACCTCTGATGGCGCAGCCGGCAACGTCCGTGGCGAGTTCCAGTTCACCGAAGGACTGGTAAGTGTCTCACTTGCATATCGATGTGGTGCGCCTGCTCCGAAGTAGCTTGATCCGCGACAGCGGCTCAGTCGTATTTCTCGACGAAAATTCGGCCAGGGTCAACGCCTAGCGCCTCAAGATCGGAAACCGCCCCCTCGCACATTTGCGGTGGACCGCAAAGGTAGCAGAGTGGGTCAGCCGGGAGGTGGGCAGCGATCATCTCCTGATCGATCCTCCGGTGGTACGGAACCTTGTCGCAATCCGGCTCCCTCGTCAGCGTATGGATCACTTCGAGGTTCGGCATCTTCGACTCGTACTCGGTGAGTTCATCACGATGGATTATGTATTCCCAGCTCTTGGAGCTAAACAGCAGCGTAATTGGGATGTCTGATATGCCCATATCGTTGCAATAGCGGATGATGCACATCAGGGGGACGACCCCGGAGCCCGCGCCGATGAGCGTCAGCGGGCCGCCGTCATCTGGCGTCCATGTGAATTTCCCGAACGGACCTCGGGTCTCGACGGTTGCGCCGACCTCAATCTCGTCGCACATGTGCCGCGAAATCGTGCCGTCCTCAATTCGCCTAATTGTGAGGTCGACGAATTCCCGGTCAGTTGGTGAGGAATCAATTGAGTAGGCGCGTTGCACCCGCCCCTTGTCCGGGAATTCGAAGCGGATATTGACGTACTGGCCACACACAAAATCGATGGGTTCCGGCAGGGCGAGCCGGAACGTCTTTGTTTCGGGGGTCTCCACGGTGATTCGCTCGACGGTCGCGTCTTGCCACGGCTTGGGTGCCATGTAATTGGTCTCCTGGGTCGTCAGCTGCGGTATCCGCTCCGGCCCGTTCGGCGGGCCGTACATGGTAATTGGCCGATGCCACTTCGGCCAGACTGTTTCAAGTGCCGAATACTGTCACAGGCGTTCGCGTAGACTCACTCAGATAGCGAGTGTGCTCCCATGCGTCGCGCGTAAGTGGCACCTACAACGGGGTGGAGACCTTGTCAGTTCAATGCCCAACCTGTGGATTTCCCAATCTCGAAGAGGTCGAGGTTTGTATCTCGTGTGGTCAAGCTCTCCCAGCGGCTTCGATGTCGCCCGCCGCACCGATACCCGGTGACTTTGCGTCGGCACCCTCTCAGGGGCTAGCGCCGCCTTCGCAGCTGGCCGATAGCGCCGGGGTAGCAGCCGCGCCGATTGAACCCAGGGATTTGCCACATCGCGACCCAAATGCGTCAATCGAAATGTTCTTTCCGCAACGACACGGAGAACTTCCCGCGAGCGCCGGAGCGAACCCGGAATTTGCAGCTGAATCGGCAAGCGGACCGGCTGTGTCAGGCGACTGGGGCGGAGGGGCGGTGCGATCCAATGTGACCAGTGACGACCCATGGCTGAGCGCATATGACCACCCACAGACGCTGGGCGCCACTGTCGGGTCGGGATACAGAGCCCCAGTCGCTCATGTGAAGAAGCCAGCCAAGGTGCAGAGGTTTGCCCCATCGGACACGGTTACGGTCGTGGGGGCCTTGGCCCTGTTTGCGTCATTGATTTTGCCGTGGGCGACAAAGGTTCCGACCGAGGAGGTCGAAGAAGTTGTGACAGCCGGGTCGCTGCCTCTGGCTTTCTTGCTCAGTGGTTTTCAGGAGTCCTACGCGCTTCCCTGGCTCACCGCGTTTGTTGTCCTTGCCCTGTGCGGCTTGGGTGCAGTGCTTGGCACGGTAATTTCAGAGCGTCCGAGCTCCTACATGATTGTTTCCACTACGGGTCTCACGGCCCTCTTGATCTCGGCAGCGTTTCTTGTGAAGCTGGCATCGCTGCAAACCGAGGTCGAGGCGGCGCAGGGTGGCTTCTCGCACGGAATCGGTATCTACGTGGCAATTGGAGCCTCTCTCGTGATTCTTGCCGGGGCCACGCTTCGGTCCAATCGCATAAAGTCAACTTGAGCCCCGGGTAAGAGATCGATGTCAGACCCCGGTATCGAGAGGGCTCTGGTACTCGGCTCAACCGGCTTCCTTGGATCGCACCTTGTGGCGCACCTCGAGTCGCTCGGAGTTGAGACCCTGTGCGTTGGGGGCCCGCGAACGGGGAATCAGGGGGGCGTGACTGAGAACTCGGCGGGAGCAGCGGCAGGTGGGCGCCGTCCGCCAGATCGTTATCTGGACATCCGCGATCTAGCCGAGGTCGGAAAGCTCATGCGCGACGTGAAGCCAACGCATGTCTTTCACTTGGCTGCAGTCCGCAACCGGGGCGCTGCTCCCGAGGATCTGTCGAGCTCAGTCGAGGTCAATGTGAACGGCTCTGCGAACGTCGCCGCCTGTTCGGCCAACTCAGGAGTCGAGCGTTTAGTGATAGCTGGCACGGCAGAGGAGTACGGCTCGATTGCAGTTCCGTTTGTTGAATCGGCGGATGAGCATCCCGTAACGACCTACGGCATATCGAAAATGCTTGCAACTCATGCGAGTCTGGCTTGCGGTGAAATGATGGCCCTGCCTGTCGCGGTGCTACGGATTTCGGTCGCGTACGGACCAGGTCAGTCAGAGACCAGCCTTTTCGGCGGATTGGTATCGGCCCTTTCGCAGGGCCGACATTTCGCCATGAGTCTTGGCAATCAGACTCGTGATTTCGTCTGGGCCGGCGACGTTGCCGACGCACTCGTCAGGGCGGCTCTCGCACCGGATGCGGCTGGAACTATCGTCAACCTAGGGTCGGGATTTCCGATAACTGTCGCGGAGGCGGCCCGTACGGTCGCCGCGGCAGCAGGGAGGGAGGAATTGCTCGGGATCGGCGAGCTTCCGCTTCGCAAGGGAGAAGCAGTCGAGTACACCTTGGACTTGAGCAAGTGCAGGAAAGTCTTGGGATGGACTCCGCCGACGACGCTCGATGACGGGGTCCGCATGATGCTGGCAGCCGAAGGCTTGTGACACTGCGCATCCACTTTCACACTGATTCGGCGACTTTTGCTGGTTGCGAGCAGATGCTCACCGTCTTGCTTCCGGCATTTTCCGAATCCGAAGGCGTGGAAGTCTCTCTGTCTTACCGGAGGAGTGACGCCTATGAGCAAGGTCTCACGGAGCGAATTGGCGAGATTTGCACCTTCTATCCGGTATCTCTTCCAGAGGTGGCGGATCTCGAGGCAAGAATCAGGGCGCGCTTGTCCGGCCGAGCGATGAAGCCGATTAGGGGTCTCGTGATCGGACTCATGCACATCCTGCCAATTCGCCAAGTCTTCCAGCTCTACGATCTCGCCCCGCTCCGCAAGGTCTTCTCGAGAGTGCAACCTGACATCGTGCACATCAACAACGGAGGCTTTCCCGGAGCCGGCTCTGCCAATGCCGCCGCGCTGGCGTCTCACCTGGCGGGAGTTCGGAGCACCGTTTATGTGGTCAACAACATTGCCTACGGACATGCCAGTCCTCTTCGCTGGGCCGGCTTCCCAATTGATCGCCTGGTCGCGCGTTGGACTGGCCGCTTCGTGACGGGCTCCGGCGTCGCAGCTGAGCGACTTTGTGCCGTTCTACGGCTGAAGCATTCGAGGGTCGAGGTGATTCCGAACGCGATCGCCCCTCGTGAGCCCGACGAGAGCAAAGGCGAGACGCGCCGGCGCCTCGGAATTGGCGCCGAAGAAACGCTCATCGCCTGCGTCGCCCGACTCGAGAAGCGAAAGGGTCATCGGGTACTTGTCGAGGCGGCTGCAATTGCCAGGCCGGTAAGGGGAGCCAATCCCGTGACGATTCTTGTCGAAGGTGATGGGCCTGAGCGGGAGTCCATTGAAGCTGCGATTGCGCGATTTCGGGGGGAGGTAACTGTGCGAATGATCTCGCCAGAGAGGAACATCTGGAACCTCTTGCAGGCGAGTGACGCGATTGTGCTCCCCTCGCTCGATCGGGAGGACTTCCCCAATGTTGTGCTCGAAGCGATGAGCATGAGCAAGGCTGTGATTGCGAGTCGGGTAGGGGGAGTACCGGAGCAAGTGATTGATGGAACGACCGGCATTATCGTGCCTCCCGGCAACGTTCTGGCGCTTGCCAAAGCTATCGAGAAGCTGACATCTGAAAAGGCCTTGCTGCGCGAGCTAGGTCGAAATGGCCGACTCCACTACGAGCGGCAATTCGCTCCCGAGGCTGCAATTCGGCGTTACATGAATCTTTACCGATCGCTGATCGCGGTATCGGGAGAGCTGGCCGCGAGCTCCGGTTTCAAAGAGTCCTGATGATGATCGCGTCGCCCTGGCCCCCACCGCCACAGATCCCTGCGGCGCCTGTGCCACCGCCCCGCCTGCCAAGTTCCTTTGCGAGGGTGAGTACAATGCGACACCCGCTCGCCCCAATCGGATGGCCCAGGGCAACCGCACCACCGTTGACGTTGACGATCTCCTCTGGGACCCCCAAGTCCTTGGTTGACTGAATCGCCACCGCGGCGAAAGCCTCATTGATTTCAATCAAGTCGAGATCGCCGACGGAGATGCCCGCCTTTTCCAAGGCTTGATTGATTGCCCGGCTTGGCTGGCTGTGGAGGCTCGAATCAGGTCCCGCGACCATGCCGTAGGAGACAATTTCGGCGATTGGATCGAGCCCGAGTGCCTCGGCTCTCTCCCGGGACATGACGACGACGGCAGCTGATCCGTCGCTGATCTGGCTTGCGTTTCCGGCGGTAATCGTCCCTTCTTTGTTGAAGGCCGGACGCAAGACCGAAAGGCTCTCCGACGTTGTGCCCGGGCGAATCCCTTCATCGGCATCGACCACGACCGGATCGCCCTTTCGCTGTGGTACTTCAACTGGCGTTATCTCTTCGGCGAATTTGCCATCTTTCGCGGCAGCAGCGGCCCGCTCGTGTGATCGCGCTGACCACTCGTCTTGCTCTTCGCGCGTAAGGCCAAGGCGTGAATTGACGTTGTCTGACCCTTCGCCCATGTGAACCATGTCGAATGCACACCAAAGGCCGTCAAGGATCATCGAGTCGACAACCTTGGAGTCGCCCATTCTCAGTCCCGATCGCGCTTGAGGCAGGAGATACGGGGCGTTGGTCATGGACTCCATGCCTCCCGCGATCACGATCTCGGCCTCGCCGAGCCGGATCATCTGATCGGCCATGTGGATCGCGTTTATCCCCGATAGGCAGACTTTGTTGATTGTGATCGCCGGGACATCCATCGGCACCCCGGCCGCTGACGCAGCCTGGCGGGCAGTAATCTGACCCTGGCCGGCCTGAATCACCTGCCCGAATACAACGTAGTCCACGGCTGAGCCATCGAGTCCGGCTGCATCTAGCGCTCCCCTTATTGCGACGCCGCCAAGGTCCGTAGCCTTGAAATTGCTTAGCCCACCCTGGAACTTGCCGATGGGCGTGCGGGTTCCCGTGACGATTACCGAATTGTTCATGTGTCTGGCCTTTGCTGGCGATAGGGCACTTGGGGTCTCGGCTGATCTGTGACCGCGAGAACTCAAATGCGACTCGGATACTACCGGCCGGCCCGTTTCATCAGTTTCAGAATCGTAAGCGCTGCAGCGATGCCCGCTAGACCAATTTTGGTGAAGTCGAGCACTGGCTTGATCAGGACACCGTCGGGTCCGATTTCAATCACAGCCACCGGTCGCCCCTCGCTGTTCCCTCCGCCGCCGGCACCCCCACCACCTCCAGTTCCGGGAGTGGCGCCATCCCCGACTCCACCCCCGCCCCCGAAACCGAAGCCACCCATCTTCTGCATGGTCGAGGCAGTTATGTAAGTGCGGTCGCCGACGGTCTTCGGAGCGCCAAAGACAGCCGAAGCGTCGCACCCCTCCGTGAGATGTGCGATCGCGGCCTCAGCCCGGTGGCTAACCATGTCCAGGGCTTCGAGTCCGGTCTGGGAATCAATATCGGACGGACTCCCCGAGTCTCCGTTGTTGCTCACTTCGAACCTCGCTTCTTCATGGCCCTGACACCCCTGATGAACAGGCTCAGGATCGTGCATGCCAGAACCACGGTCTTGATGTACCCGAGGATTCTGGCTTGTTCGTCAACTATTTCTACGGTGCTTCGCTCGCCATTGCCATCAACGATTTCGATGTGGTGCGGGCGGGCTTGTACCTTGAAGGCGCCGACGTTGTCCGTGGAGAACTCATTCACAGTGATCCGTGCTACCGGTGTCACCGTGACCTCGCCGGCGACAATAGTCTGAGCGGCGTAGTCAGTTGTTGGCATGGGGCAATAGTAGTTGCTGACGTGACTAGTCGACCCACCGGCGATCATGTCTGCCGGGGGAGTTCTCTAAGATTCATAGTGGATCCGGCGGGCGGTGATACCGGCAGACACCGCAGAAAGCCTCAAGGTTGGAGGACGCGTGCTCGACAAGATCAACCATGTCGCAATCGCAGTGGCCGATCTCGATGCGGCAATAGCCCACTACAAGAGCCGGTATCAGGTGGAGCCCGAGAGCCGCGAGGTGATTGAGACCGATGGCGTCGAGGAAGCGATGCTCAGGGTCGGAGATAGCTACGTTCAGCTGATCGCACCTACTGGTTCCGATTCCACCGTGGCGCGCTACCTTGAACGCAACGGAGAAGGACTCCACCACATCGGTTACGAAGTTGCGGATGTCTCCGAGGCGTTGGCGCACCTAAAGGCCGCCGGCGCGCGCTTAATCGACAACGAACCGAGGCGTGGCGGGGGTGGGGCGCTTGTAGCCTTCGTTCACCCCAAAGACGGCCTCGGCACCTTGATTGAATTGGTTGGTGCCGGTACCGCGCACGGCGCATAGCTTGTTATCAATAGCTGCCCTGGAAACTCGTCCTGGGCTATGTTGGAATATGGATGTGCGAAACCATCCAGCCCATCCAGCGGTCTGAACGTCCCGTTTCGCCCTTGTCGCCCAACTGCTGATTGCGCAAGGTGCCCATTCGACCAGTACATGAGGAATCGATGAGCGAAGCTCCGCAGATTGTTGACAACGAGGGTGATGAGACTGCCGGATCTGAGGAATCGGTGGTTCAGGCGATGCCACATACAACCGCAGGACGGATCGAAGACCTTCGCCGCCGCCGTGAAGAGGCGCTTCACGCTGGTTCCCAGCGGGCAATCGAGAAGCAGCACTCAAAGGGAAAGCTGACGGCGCGTGAGCGAATCGAGTTGCTGCTCGATCCCGGAAGCTTCGTCGAGCTCGATCAGTTCGCGGTTCACCGAAGTCACAACTTCGGGATCGACAAGGAGCGCCCACTCGGTGACGGCGTCGTAACAGGGTGGGGCACGATCGACGGCCGCAAGGTGTTCGTCTTCGCCCAGGATTTCACGGTGTTTGGCGGATCACTTGGCGAGGTATTCGCTGAGAAGATCGTGAAGGTCATGGATCTCGCGGTCGCCACAGGCGCACCGGTGATCGGAATAAACGACTCCGGAGGCGCTCGAATCCAGGAGGGTGTTGTAAGTCTTGTCGGCTATGGCGAGATCTTCGATCGCAATGTGCAGGCATCGGGAGTGATTCCGCAGATCTCGGTCAACATGGGTCCGACGGCTGGTGGAGCGGTCTACTCGCCGTCCATGACTGACTTCATCTTCATGGTGAAAGAAAAGTCGCACATGTTCATCACCGGGCCTGATGTGATCAAGACCGTCACCGGCGAGGATGTGACTTTCGAGGAGCTCGGTGGCGCAATGACCCATGCGACGCGCTCCGGCGTCGCGAGCTTTGTGGCCGAAGATGAGGAGAGCTGTCTCGCGGACGTCAGATACCTGATGTCATTTCTTCCCTCGAACAACATGGAGGATCCGCCGCGGTTTCAGCCCGAAGACGACCCCGATTCCGCCGACCCCCGTCTCGATTCGATAATCCCGGATCTTCCGAATCAGCCCTATGACATGCGCGACGTCGTCGGCATGGTCTTTGATGGCGGTGAGTTCTTTGAGGTCTTCCCCCATTGGGCCCGAAACATCATCACCGGCTTCTCCAGGCTTGACGGCTCAACGGTGGGGATAGTCGGCAATCAGCCAATGGAGCTGGCAGGAACCCTTGACATCGCATCCTCCTCCAAGGCGGCCCGATTCGTCAGGTTCTGCGACGCATTCAATATTCCGCTGATCGCCTTCGTAGATGTTCCGGGATTCATGCCCGGTACTGACCAGGAATACGGCGGGATCATTCGCCATGGCGCCAAGTTGCTCTATGCATTCTGCGAGGCGACCGTTCCGCGTCTCACGGTCATCACTCGAAAGGCGTACGGCGGAGCCTACGTCGTCATGAATTCGAAGTCGATCCGATGCGACTATTCAGTTGCCTGGCCGACGGCTGAGATCGCCGTCATGGGCGCGCAAGGGGCGGTCGAGATCATCTTCCGCAAGGAGATCGCGGCCGCAGATGACCCCGATGCCCGCCGAGCTGAGCTAATTGCCGACTACGAGGATCGGTTTGCCAATCCATACATGGCGGCAGAGCGTGGATACATAGATGAGGTCATCGTGCCGAGTGAGACCCGATCGAGACTGGTAAACGCACTGAACGTTCTCTCCTCCAAGAGGGAAGCCTTGCCGCACAGGCGGCACGGCAACATTCCGCTGTAGAGATGCCAGAGGTCTCAGCTCCGAATACGGGTCAGCAGGTGACGACGCCGGCGAGACGAATCGCAATCACGCCGGAGCCAAGCGAAGAAGAGGCTGCCGCAATTGCAGCGGCCGTCGAGTTGCTACTCGCGGCTGAAGCTGAGGAGCGCTCATCGACCTCCTTTTCTCAAGTTTCACCATGGCGGCGTTCGGCGCCGTGGCGCGCCGCAACACGCCCTCGGCCAACTCCGCATTTCCCGCGCGGCGTCGAGCCTTCTCTTTCGTGGCGGCTGGCTGGGCGCGTCGGCAAGCCCTTCGGTCGGTAGGCTAGGCGCCCACATAGGGGGGTAAGAGGTTTCGTCGGATCACCGCTTTGGCGTGATCCCGCATCGACAAGGCTGGCCTGAGGGGAAGAACCGACTACTCAATGAGTGATTTGATTCCGCGAGCTTGCGAGCGCGTCGCGCGCTCAGTCCAGACGATGATCGGTTGGATCTTTTGGGATCCCGGGGCCTTGCAGAGATATGCCGAACTTGGAGTCGCCGGCCCACTTGGGTACTTCGGGTCCCGAGGCGCTCCGCTCGCACCCGCTGGTAACGAAGCCGTCGTCGCGGCCTTCTACACGATCAATCCAGTCTTTGTGCGGCTCGGTCTGAACATGGTCCGTGACAACTCGACGTTCGACAAGATGTGGGATGCGCGCAACCAGGCCGTCATCGAGGGGCTGACCACCTACCTCGACAACGAGACATTGAAGGACATCGCGCTCCTCGATGCGGACCTCTGGCGCGCAGTCGAAGCCTGTGAAGCCTCCGGCAGGCCGCTATTCGCGGCGTGCACCGAGATGGAGCGACCGACAGACCCGCTCCTCTCAGCCTGGCACGCTCTGAATTGCCTGCGAGAGTGGCGCGGCGACACTCACATGGCGCTGCTCGCGACAGCTGAGCTCGGGCCCGTTGAGGCCTCGCTGTTGCATAGCGCCTGGGTCAAGTATCCAGACGACTGGATCGCCAAGAGCAGGCAGTGGGATGAGCGAGCGATCACACTTGGATTCGAATCGTTGAGATCCCGAGATCTGGCGGAGCCCGACGCGGATCGTGTCTCAGAGAGGGGCATCGCTCTGCGAGAGGCCATGGAAAAGAAGACCAACGCCCTCACAGTTGCCCCCTGGGTCAAGATCGGTCTGGATAGGACACTGGATGTGATTCGCACCCTGGAACCGCCGTGCGAGGTCCTGTTGAAGCGGGTGGACGAGACCGCTGGTCCGCGCTACCAACCGGCTTCGCGGATTCACTAGCGGGGAGATCCGCTGGAGGTTGTGGGCAAGCGATTGCAGCTTGAACAATCGGAGCCAAAGCGGAAAGGTCGGGGCTAGCCCCGACGTTCAGAGAGCCTCTCCGGGATGGCTATAGTTTTCGGGGGCATTCTCACGACCAACTGTGCCGGTTTGAGCTACCGGACTTCGATGGACCACGGCAGGTAGGACTTGGACGCACGGGTTGCCCGGCAGGAGCGCCGGGATTCCTTCATGGCCGTGATCGACTTCGCGCGCGCACCTTTCAGCGTTGTGTGGGAGACAACCCAGGCGTGCCCCCTTGTCTGTCGCCATTGCCGCGCCGAGGCCCAGCCTCGAAGGAATCCGCAAGAGCTAACTGCAAGTGAAGCGCGTGATCTCATTGATGAAATTGCCGAATTCGGAAATCCGATTTTTGTCTTGACCGGTGGGGACCCCCTGGCGCGCAAGGATCTCCCCGAGCTGGCGGCCTATTCGATTGAGGCCGGCTTGCGGACATCTCTTGCTCCGTCGGTCACGCCGCGTTTGAAGCCCGAGCGGATCAAACCCCTGCATGACGCCGGCGTTGCGCGTATCGCTTTGAGCCTCGACGGCGCGCATCCCGAAGTTCATGATGGATACAGAGGCGTTGAAGGGTCATTCGAGAGAACACTCGACGCCTTTGACATGGTGCGAGATGCCGGATTCACGCTGCAGATCAACTCCACCATTTCCCGCCAAACCATTGGAGATTTCGAGGACCTCCTAGCGCTTGTCACCAAGGTCGACCCGATTCAGTGGAGCGTCTTCTTCTTGGTACCGGTCGGCAGAGGGCAGAGAGACGACGTGATAAGCCCCGAGGAACACGAGGCGATGTTCGAGCGCCTTTGGGAGGTCTCGCGAGCCGTAGATATTGACTTGAA
Organism: Acidobacteriota bacterium; assembly: GCA_003577105.1. GTDB lineage: Bacteria > Actinomycetota > Acidimicrobiia > ATN3 > ATN3 > ATN3. The sequence continues at coordinate 23,635 of QEUQ01000003.1, forward strand.
GGTGACAGCGGCCCAGCCCTTTCGGCGGGTTGCGATCACGAAGGCCAGGAAGGCGGCGGAGGAGGGCGGCCATCCAAGTGCGTCACCTCCGCGGGGCAATGGAGAGACCCGTCTGCGTGGCTTTGGCGGCGTTGGTTTCACACATTCCGACGGCATGGATCGCCCGACTAAGGGCGTCAATGACGGCAACGGCTTTTTGTTCATTTCCCACGTCGGCGAGATCTGCCCCAGCGGGTTTCTCCCGCTCTCGGCAGGCAATGTCCGCGAGGACTCTGTTGTTGACGTCTATCGGGATTCCGAGCTCTTTGTGAACTTGCGGGATTCCTCGAAGCTGAAGGGTAAGTGCGGCGCCTGCGAGTTCGTGGATGTGTGCGGTGGTTCGCGTGCGCGGTCATGGGCGCTGACCGGTGACGAGCTCGCATCTGATCCAACCTGCGCGTACCTGCCCGCAGCTCTGTCGGGGCGAGGCAAATGATCAATTTGTCTCGCCTTCTGCGAGATCGCAGGAGCGATTCTGACTCGCTGCGTTACGGCATTGGTGAAGACGCCGCGGCAAGCGGAAGAGACCGCCGCCCAGTCGTGGTTTGGATGTCAACTCGCACCTGCAACCTGTCCTGCAGGCACTGCTACTCGAGCTCCCGGGACCGCGAGTATCCAGATGAGCTCAGCACCCAACAGGCAGTGAACTTCGTTCGTGACCTCGGAGCGTTTGGATCCCCGGCGCTCTTGGTATCGGGCGGTGAGCCTCTACGCCGTCCCGATTTGTTTGAGATTCTTGCGGAGGCCGCTGACGCCGGATTGAGGTGCACGCTCTCGTCGAACGGCACCTTGATAGGCCCTTCAGAGGCCAAGCTGATTAGGGATGCCGGCGTCATCTACGTCGGGCTCAGTCTTGACGGAATCGGAGAGATCCACGACCGCTTCAGAGGCATGAGCGGTGCCTTTGAGGCAACCATTGCAGGCATCCGCAATCTCAAGGATGCCGGGCAGAAGGTCGGACTGCGTCTCACGCTCACCAACCGAACCGACAGCCAGCTCGATGGCATCTTCGATCTGATTGTCAGCGAGGGTATTGACCGTGCTTGCTTTTATCACCTCGTCCCAGTTGGCCGGGGCAAGGTTGCCGACGATCTGGATCCCGAAGGGCGCCGCCGGGCAATCGAATCGCTGATTGACAAGTCCCTCTGGTTGGCAGGCGCGCGGCCCGAGTCCGAAGTTCTGACCGTCGGCAATCCTGCTGACGCCGCCTTTGTCTATCGTTGGCTTGAAGCGCACGACCCCGGACGCGCGGCTGTGGTATGGCCGATGCTCGAGTGGAATGGTGGATCCGCGGGTGCTAGTGGAATCGGGTTGGGAGCGGTGGACTCCGAGGGCAACGTCCACCCGGACCAGTTCTGGCAGCACTACACGCTCGGCAACGTCAAAGAGCGGCTCTTTTCCGAGATATGGTCTGACCCGTCTGAGCCGCTTCTTGCCGAGCTGAGAGCCGAGCGCGACGGCGGGCGGCACTTACCCGCCGACTGCCAGGCGTGTTCTTATCTTTCAATTTGCGGAGGAGGGATGCGCGTAAGGGCTGATCGCGTTGAGGGATCGGTCTGGGCCGATGACCCTTCTTGCTTCCTGGTTGAATCTGAGCGGCGCGGTGAGCCCGCGGGTACGGCGCTGCTCTGATGGCTGACGCTGAACCGGTTCTCGGTGAGCCACCCGAGGCGCTCGACGCCTGGGACATGTCGGTCTTCGAACACGAAGGTAAATCGAGGCGGCTCTTTGTCTCAGGTGAGGGCCGTCCGGTCATCTTGATCAGCGAGATACCAGGCATGACGCCTGAGCAAATCGCGCTTGGCGACCGCCTGATCGAAGCTGGATTCAAAGTCATCATGCCTGAGGTCTTTGGCGAATCCGGAGCGGAGATGACCAACGCAAAAGTAGTAGCCCGCCTCTCGTGGGCGGGGATTTCGAGTGATTGGGCGACCTTTTCCTTGCGGACCACAAGCCCAATCGCCTCGTGGATGCGTGCTTTAGCTCGTGATGTGAGCGAGCAGGCGGGCGGAGCCGGTGTGGGAGCAATTGGCATGTGCATCAGTGGCAATCTCCCGCTTGCGATGCTCACTGAGGAATCCGTGGTGGCGCCGGTCCTTAGCCAGCCGTCGCTGCCGTTCAATTTCTCGAAGACCAGAGCTCGTGACCTCGGAATAAGCGACGAGGACTGCGAGGCGGTGAAGAAGCGGATGGCCTCGGGTGCGAAGGTTCTTGCGTTCCGTTTCTCTCACGACTTCGTCTGTCCCGGCTTGCGATTCGAGCGAATGCGTGCGGAGTTCGGCGACGCGTTTACGGGCGTGGAGCTTGACTCATCTCCCGGCAACGCCCACGGATTCGGTCGCTCGTCCCACTCGGTCTTGGCTCACGAGTTCGTGGACGATGACGGGCACCCGGCCAAGGAAGCCTTCAATCAAACGGTGGCATTTCTCAGGGAGCGCTTGGGTTAGCTGGTTGTTTCCCGAGAGTGGCAGACGGCAGCTGGCCGCATTGCGAAGGGTTTTCGCCAGAGGCGCGCAATCGGGAAGCTAGGTGCTGACGAGCTCGACAGTCGGCTCGACTACGACCGTCACGTTGAGCGAATTGGCAATGAAGCACAGGCGGTGGGCTTCCTCGTGGAGCGCAAGGGCCTTTTCGCGAAGCGAGCCGTCGTCGGCTTTTCCGTCAGGGAGCTTCGCAATCACCTGTGGACGGAGCGTGATTGAGGTGAAGTGTCCGCCGCCGCCCTCGCCGATCGCAAGCGTGCCTTCGCCCTTGTCGCTGTATGTGGTGATTGTGATGTGTCCGACAGCGCAAAGATGCAAGTACCAAAGCATGTGACAACTTGATACCGCTGCCACAAGCATTTCCTCGGGGTTGTACCGTTCCGGATCACCCCTGAAGGTCGGGTCTGCCGAACCGGATATGGGCGGACGGGAGCCAACTGCTACCTCGAAATCACGTGAGTAACTTCGGTATCCGGATGTGCCCTCGCCTAGGTTCCCGGTCCATGCCAGACTGATTTCATATCTGTGCTCGTTGGGCCCTTGCGAAGCCGCCATTCCGACCCTCTCTTGTTTGTATCAGTTGCCTGTATCAGTTGATGGTCCGAGCCCCGTAAGGTGACCCCGAAGCGGGTGGCTGCGTCGGGGGCTGTAATGGCGCATGGGCGGCATCAGCCGAAGATTCCTGACCGAGTGGCATCGAGGTCACCTCGCCGACGGCATCGGATGGTGAGATCGGCCGCGCTCGCTTGCGTGCCGCCTTGATTGCCTCGGGTGTTATCCCTGCCTGCTTCGCAAGTGATCGAGGCTCGCGGGTGATCAGCAGAACAGAACCCAGCAAGGTCGCAAACAGGATCAACGAAAACCCCGGGACTTTCAGAGCGACCGGCGCATCAGGGAGGGGGCGCCAGACGACGAAGACCAGCGGTACGACAATCAGGATGCCTATATAGACGCTCCAAGCCAGCGGCTCGTACTTGGCTGCAGATGAACGCCACTTCGCAAATGCGACCGTGTCCACTCCGGGGAAGTCATCGGGATGCAGCTGTTCAATCTTTCGCTTGCCTCTGCTGGCCATCTTGCTAGTCACCTCGGCCTAGGTCTGGCGGGACTCTGAGCGCAATCCCCGCGCCGCCACTTCGCGGTCGAATACTACGACGTTGCCGGGACCCGGCTCCGGCCTTTCGATTCCGAGCCACCCAGCATACGGAGCGCTTTACTCACCGGCTGCACTTGGCTCGGATGCAACATCGGGACCGGCGCTTAGGATTCCCTAGCTCCCTTCGCAACGGTCTTGCATCAGTGTGCTCGCGCTCTGGTCGGTCAGGCATTTCTGATTCAGCCCGGATCTTGATAAGCCGCTCGGAGAACGTGCTCCTAGGACAGCACTTCCAAGATCGTCTCGTACTGAAATGCCGGCCCGCTAACAACGGCTGTCGAGATCACGGTCTCTTTCCACAACGTCGACTCCTCGGTCACCTTGCCTAGAGGGCCAATGAGTGCGACATCTTCAACCAAACCAATTGGTACCGCTGCTATTGCATCTGACTTATTGCCGTTGAGGTATAGATCCTGGATCTTCTCGCACTCTGCCTCGTATCCCATCCGAGCGAAGACCTCGTAGTGGAAATTGGCGCCCTTCGCACCCATTCCACCTATGTAGAGGGCGAGCATCGGGCGAAGCATGTTCGCGCAGGCCTCAACATCGTCGGCAATGATCACTGGCAGCAGCGAGACGACCTCGAAGGTGTCCAGGCCGCTGTGACGGCTGCCGGGGCGGGCAAAGCCTTCCTCGAGAGCGCTGCGGTAGAAGGCGTCGCTCTTGGGTGAGAACCAGAGCGGCAGCCATCCGTCAGAGATCTCAGCGGCCAGAGCAACGTTTTTCGGCCCCTCGGCGGCCAGCATTATCGGAATGTCGGATCGCAGCGGGTGAACGGTCGGCTTAAGCGCTTTGCCGAGCCCCGCACCCCCCTTGTAGGGCAGCTGGTAGTGCTCGCCTTCGTAAGTGACCGGGGCTTCGCGGGCGAATACCTTTCGGACAATGTCAATGTACTCGCGGGTGCGAGCCAAAGGCCTCGGGTACGGTTGGCCATACCAACCTTCGACCACTTGCGGGCCTGACGCGCCAAGGCCGAGAACGAAACGGCCACCGCTCAGGTGATCCATCGTGAGCGCAGCCATCGCCGCTGCGGTCGGCGTGCGAGCCGACATCTGCATGATCGAAGTGCCGAGGCGGAGCCTTGTTGTCGATGCGCCCCACCACGCCAGGGGGGTGAGCGCGTCAGATCCATAGGCCTCGGCAGTCCAAAGCGAGTCGAATCCGAGCCGCTCCGCCTCCGCTATCTGTTCTTTCACACCGGGCGGCGGACCCGACGACCAATAACCAACGCTTAGCCCAATCTTCATTTCCCGCGGTCCTTTCCCTTGGACGTACAGCGATTTCGCCCTGTCTGCTCTTTGCAGGCGGTGACGGGATTGTCGCCTCCTGTACCACTCCCGAGCGAACGGGCGTTCAACTACTGGATTTGTACCCAATCCACTCAAGGAACTGATCGAGCGCGTTTGCCTGGTCGAGACGGGCGTCTGTCTTCGCTGCGCGCCTCAGCCTCCACCTCAGCTGACGAACTGTCAGGTTCAAACCAGGGTGCGCCCCGGCAGCCTCGAGGTTGCGAACCAGCGCGATTCGCCTCCAGTCCAGCATTAGGGTCCATCGAATCGAAAGCGACCTAATCGCCTTGGTAAACCGTCGAATCGCCTCGTTATCGATATTGGCGCCGCTCTGCAAACCAACTCCATTCATGAGCGAATGCGCTCCGATTGGAATCAGAAACGCCCCGACCGACTCGTGGAACTTGGTCACTGCCTCGCGGCAAGGTTGGCACACCAGCCAAGACCACCGGCTAACGCCAAACGTCAGATCCTGCGCGCACAAGCAGCAAAGCGACCACGTTTCCATGATGTCCGGCGCGGATCCGTATCGCTCGATGTACCACTGCCGCCGCCCCTCGTAACTGCCTCCCCTGCAGCTGCACCGCCACACAGCGTCATTACCGCGCGACTTGCTGTACAACTCGTAACAGGTCGAGCAGATGCGCCGGTCGTAGTCGGGCCGCAGCTCCTCGCCATCTTCAGGGTATCCGTCGTCTCCGTCTCCGTCTCCGTCGGTCGATGAGTCAGTGTCTCTATGAAGTTCGGCCATCTTGCTCCTCCCGGCCTCAGAGCTAGGAGCACTGACCAGTGCTGTTCGGCAACCAGCCGTGGGAGAAGTGCCGTCGCGTTGCCGTCACTGCTGATCGAAACCCCTGGTCACGATCGGCAGGGGAAGAGCGTTGCCTCGGCCGAACGTGTATGGCCGGGCCGTATCGTTCCCTTGTCGGGCTGGCTGTGGCACCTCATTCGTCGAACAGGTTGCCGGGCGATCACAGGGCCAGTTCCCTAGCGCCACTCTTGATATGGGTGCATCCTATCGAGGTCCTGTGACAATTCTTGAAAGCTAGGCAGACGAGATCGACTGACTTCGGTCCCCCGAATTGCCTTGTTATGCCAAGTTCGACGACCTCGGGTAGGCATGCTCCGGATCGGTAAGAACATTGACGATCGCCGGCACTCCCGAGTCAAAGGCGCGGTCAATCGCCGGACCGATCTCGCCAGGATCCTCGACAAGCTCGCCATAGCCGCCGAGATCCTCAACCACCTTGTCGTAGCGGCAGCCCGGCTGAAGGTCCGCAGCGACGTCGTAGCCGTACACCGACTTCATCGGGTGCTTCTCTAGCCCCCAAATCCCGTTGTTGCCGATTACACCCACAACTGGAAGCCCGAAGCGGATCAACGAGTCGAAGTCCATGCCGGAGAAGCCGAACGCACCATCTCCGTAAAGGATCACAACCTGGCGGTCCGGATAGACAGAGCGCGCGGCCATGGCGTAACCGGCGCCGGTGCCGAGGCATCCGTACGGCCCAGGATCCATCCAGGCTCCCGGCGTGTACACATCGACGTAACGCCCTGCATACGAGACAAAGTCACCGCCGTCACAAATCACGATCGCGTCACGGTCCAGCCGCCTCTTAAGCTCGCCGTAGATCCGGCTTGGCAAGATCGGGGATGCCGTTGAATTCAGTTCGTCTTCATCGGATGCGCGTTTCGCGCCCTCGTCAGCAGCCAGCCGTTCGACCCAAGCGCTTGTGTCGGTCGGTTCGAGTCCGTCTGCAACACCGGTGAAGATTGCACTTAGATCACCGGAGGCCGAGGCCGCCAGCGGGACATGGCGCGCGATGGCCTCTGCGGTGTCCATTATGTGGACTACCTTGGCTTCGCCGAACTTGCCGAACCCGAGGCGGAAGTCGAGCGGGGTGCCCACAACAATTACGAGGTCTGCGCCCTTGAGCGCCAGCGACCGGGCCCTCGAAAACGACAACTCATGATCTGCGGGAATGGTTCCTCGGCCCATCCCATTGGTGAATGTTGGGATGCGGCCCTTCTCAACGAGAGATGTCATCGCTTCCCAGGATTCATTCCAATAGACATCTGAGCCGGCGATCAGCACCGGGCTGACAGCGCCGCTCAGCGCTTTGGCGATCTTGGCAACGCCGTCTGGGTCAGGTTCGACCTTTACGGGTGCTCCGGGTCCGGCAATCTCGGACTCGCCGGGCACGAATAGGACGTCGAGAGGAAAGTCAGCAAAGACCGGGCCACGATGGGGAGTGATGGCTGTTGCGAACAGGTCATTGAGCAGCTTCGGGATGCTCGCAGTGTCGGTCACGGTCACGGCTGACTTGGTGATCGGGGCAACGATCGGAATGTGGTCGAACTCCTGAAGTGAGCCCTGCCCCCATCTGAGCTGCGGCGCCCGCCCGCCGAGCACCACCAGAGGAGAGCCGTTGAACCAGGCGGATGTGATAGCGCTCATGCCATTTGTCACGCCGGGCCCTGCGGTTAGCGCGGCGATTCCGGGCTTGCGGGTGAGCTTGGAATAACCCTCTGCAGCGAATGCCGCGGTTTGCTCGTGGCGGACGTCGAGGATCTTGACGTCACCGGCCTTAACGGCGCCGTCATAGAACGGAAAGATGTGCCCACCGCTCAAGGTGAAGATCGTGTCGATTCCCCACTTGCGCATCACCTCTGTGGCGAGGATTCCTCCGTGTCCTTGCATATTGCCTAGCCTCGTTCCTGTTTCTGTCGATGGTCGTTATTGCCCTGCAGATTGGGAGCCTCCATCGCGAGCGGCCGCGATTTTGCAATGGCCAACCATATCTTGCCTGCCAGGCCACAGAGCTTGCTAGCCTCTTGACGCGTGCATGTGATGCGACAATTGTCTGGCAGACCGGATTTCTGTTTCAGCCCATGGAGGCTTGGCCCTGAAACTCCGGAAGTCTTGGGCTCACATGAATGCTGCGTGAGCTGCAACGCGCGTCTAGGAAGGGCTGCATTGAAGCAAGTCGTCGCCGCTGGTAGCAGTGTGCGAGTTGAGGAGGTCCCGCCCCCGGGGAATTCGGCCGGCCGGGTCCTGGTTGAGGTTGTCAGTTCAGCCATTTCTGCCGGTACCGAACTCGCTGGTATAGGCGAGGCATCGCTGCCCTTGTGGCGCAAGGCGCTCAAAAACCCCGACAAGGTCAAATCGGCACTAGCGAGGGTCCGAAACCAGGGTCTTGGTGCAGCCAAGGCGATGGTGTCAAACGCGGGCGCGCCATTGAAGCCAATCGGCTACTCGGCCGCGGGCATCGTCGCCGGAGATGGAACCGGAGAATACGAGATCGGCGACCTCGTGGCATGCGCCGGAGCCCAGTGCGCACACCATGCCGAGGTTATATCGGTGCCGGGCAATTTGGTAGTGAGGGTTCCGTCCGAAGTAACCCCGCGCGAAGCGAGCACCGTCGCCCTTGGCGCCATTGCACTTCAGGGGGTCAGGCGTGCAACGCCGAGCCTGGGGGAGTCCTTTGTCGTCATCGGTCTCGGGATCATCGGCCAGCTAGCAGCCCAACTCTTGAGGGTCAATGGGTGTCGGGTCCTCGGTGCGGACTCGGACCCAAGTCGAACGGAGGTCGCTCGCCAGCTTGGCACAACGCTGACCCTCGACTCGGTGATGGGCGTCGACGAAGATTCAGTTCGCCGATTGACAGGCGGAGTTGGAGCGGACGGGGTCCTGGTCGCGGCCTCGTCAGCCTCAGACGAAATCATGTCGCAAGCGTTTCAGATGTGCCGGAAGAAGGGGCGCGTCGTCTTGATTGGCGACGTCGGTCTGAATCTCAAGCGAGCAGACTTCTATGCGAAGGAGCTCGACTTTCTTATCTCCAGTTCATATGGACCGGGTCGATACGACAGGCGCTACGAAGAAGAGGGTCTTGACTACCCGATCGGTTTTGTACGGTGGACCGAAAACCGAAATATGTCGGAATACCTCCGCACCGTTGCTGAGAAGAAGATTGACCTGACTCCGTTGCTGAGCGCCGATTATGAGGTTGAGCGAGCACGCGAAGCCTATGCGTCGTTCACCGGTTCGGCTCCGAGGCCATTGATCGTCACGATCTCGTACCCGCACTCGAAAGGCTCATCCGAGACCCGGTCAGTAAGAAACCGTGCGGCTAAGCCCCTGAGGAAGGGGGCAGTTGGCATTGCCGTGATCGGTGCCGGGGGGTTCGCAAACAGCGTGCACATGCCAAACATCGCTTCAAGTCCTGCGATGTTCTCTCTTGTTGCGGTAGCTACACGCCAGGGACACACGGCCGCTGCGGCCGCAAGACGATTCGGCGCGCAGTACTCGACCACCGATGTTGATCAAGTTCTCGGCGACAAGGACGTCGATGCCGTGCTGATTGCGACCCGCCACGATCTGCATGCAGATTTGGTGCTGAAGGCGCTTGAAGCGGACAAGCACGTGCTGGTGGAGAAGCCGCTGGCGACACAGAGACGAGATCTTGAGCGAATACGTGACTTCTATGAGAGCGCGGATGCCGATGCGCCAGTCCTAATGACCGGATTCAACCGCCGTTTCTCGCGTCTTGCAATCATCCTGAAAGAGCAACTTGAAGCGAAGCAAGGGCCGGTGATGCTCTCTTACCGCATGAATGCGGGTTACCAGCCACCCGATCGTTGGGTGCACGGACCCGAAGGCGGAGGCCGCAACATCGGCGAGGCATGTCATATCTACGATCTCTTCGGATATCTACTTGATGCCGAGGTCGCGTCGGTGTCAGCCGAGACGTTGAGGCCAAACAACGACCACTATCGCAGCGATGACAATTTCGTTGCGACGATCAGCTTTGCCGAGGGCTCGCTCGCATCCCTGACCTATACGGCCCTTGGCACATCCGAGCTACCAAAGGAGCGGCTCGAGGTCTTTTGGGATGGGCGAGCAGCAGTACTTGACGATTACGCAGCGCTCAGAGTGGTGGGCGGCTTGAGCGGTGACGTTACCTCGCGTGTCGCTGACAAAGGTCACTTCGAAGAATTACGACGCTTCGGCCAGTGCGTTCTCTTAGGCGAGGAGTGGCCGATTCCGTTATGGCAGCAGCTTCAAGCGACTGAGATTTCTTTCGACGTAGATGTGGCGATTGGCGCAAGACCTCACGGACCGGAGCAGTAGGTGTGCGGCATCGCGGGAATGCTGCTGTTTGACAACGTCAGTGATCGTATCGACCCGATGCTCCTTGGGCGCATGAGCGACGCCATGATTCACCGGGGACCCGATGCAGCCGGGACCTGGATCGGATCTGATCGGCGCGTCGGTCTTGCTCACCGGCGCCTTTCGATTGTCGATCTCTCCGATGCCGCCGACCAGCCCATGACCTCAGGTGACGGATCTCTCGTGCTCTGCTTCAATGGCGAGATCTACAACCACGCCGAGCTCCGCAAGGAATTGAGCGCGCAGGGAGCTGGGCCGTGGTGCACCGATCACTCGGACACCGAGGTAATTCTTCACGCCTATCGAGCATGGGGCCGCTCCTGCTTGGACCGCTTCATTGGCATGTTCGCGTTTGGTCTTTGGGATGTGCGTGAGCGGGAGCTCTGGTTGGTGAGGGATCGCATGGGGGTCAAGCCTCTCTATTTCGCGATCGATAGCCGCGGTATCGCCTTTGCGTCTGAGATCAAGGCGCTTCTCGAGGATCCGACTCGGAGGCGCGAGGTCAATCCCGAAGCTATGTACCACTTCTTGTCATTCCTGACGACGCCTGCCCCGAAGACCATGTTTTCCGGAATAGAGAAGCTGGAATGCGGAACGTGGATGCGGGTCAGCACGGAGGGAAGGGTGGAGCGCCACAGGTGGTGGGATGCTCTGTCCAGCAGCACACCTCAGCCGGGCATCAGCTCGGGCGAGGCGTCGGAGACCTTGATCGAGACCCTGAGGGAGGCGGTCTCCCTGAGAAAGGTAAGCGATGTGCCGGTCGGGATCTTTCTCTCGGGCGGCGTCGACTCGAGCACCAACGCCGCGTTGTTCGCGGAGACCGAAACAAGCGGTGCCAGCCAGGTCAAGACGTTTTCGATCGGCTACGCGGATTCGACCGCCACCTACGAGAACGAGTTCAAGTGGGCTCGAGAGGTTGCCGACTACTTTGGGACCGATCATCACGAGCGGACCTTGGAACTGAACGACCTGCTCCGTTTTCTCCCGCGGATGATCCGCCTTCAAGATGAACCGATCGCAGATCCGGTGTGCGTACCCGTCTATTACGTGTCCGACCTCGCCCGCAAGAGCGGCGTCATCGTTTGTCAGGTGGGTGAAGGCGCAGACGAGTTGTTTTGGGGGTACCCGAAATGGCGGTCGGCGCTTGAACGCGAGCGAGCATCGAGGTGGCCGATTCCCAGATTCTTCAAGCGGCTTGCGGTAGGTGGGCTAGGGGCGATCGGACGCGACTCGGGATTTCGGTTTGAATGGCTCCGGAGGAGCGCTGCCGGCTTGCCGACATTCTGGGGCGGCGCCGAGGCCTTTCCTGATCGCATCAAGAGGCGCATGCTTTCGCCGGCTATGCAAAGCGAGTTGAGCGGTATCACTTCGTGGGACGCGCTGGCTCCGATTTGGGATCGGTTCGAGAAGTCGGCGTGGGAACCGTCGCCTTTGGCATGGATGTCCTACTTGGATCTCAACTTGCGACTGCCCGAGTTATTGCTAATGCGCGTCGACAAAATGAGCATGGGCGCGAGCGTTGAGGCCAGGGTTCCATTCCTCGACCATAGGGTTGTTGAGCTGGCTCTCGGGCTGCCCGAGTCGGTCAAGACCGAGGGAGGCGTCCTCAAGGGAGTATTGAAGCGCGCGGTGCGCGGGATGCTCCCAGATGAAGTAGTGGATCGTCCAAAGCAGGGCTTTGGCGTCCCGTCAGAGCAATGGTTCAGATATCGGCTTCGAGATTTCGCGCGCAGCGAGATCCGCCGATTCTGTGAAGAGTCTGGATTGCTCCAATGGCGCGAGGTGGATCGGGTGGAGCAGGAAATCGAGTCCTTTTCATGGTCGCACACTTGGTACCTGTTGAATCTTGCACTTTGGTGGCGTGAATACATAGCGGAGGATTCGATCCCCGAACTAGAGATGAATCGACTCGGGTCCGGCAATTCGCGGTTCGCCTAATGCGCGGACCTCCAAAATGAACCAGGATTCAAGAGCCGATCGCACGATCGTCGAGGGTGACCGGCTGGCCGAAGGACCCCGGACTCGGGCGGCGTTTTGGAAGGACGTCGCAGAGACCGCCGCGGCTCGGTTCCTCCTACTTGGGGTGAGCGCCGTCTCGACGATTTTCATTGCCCGGGTCCTCGGTCCAGACGGAAGAGGCGCCTACGCAGTTGCAGTGACCATAAGTGCTGTCGGCATTCGTTTTGGCAATCTCGGCTTGCATTCAGCAAACACGTATTTCGTGGCTCGCGATCGAGCCGATCTGCCGCGTCTGCTAGGGAACTCACTTGTTGTAGGACTTCTAGTTGCCGGCGCAGGGGCGCTCGGAGTCGGACTCATGTTTGTCGCCGTTCCGCCGATTTCACCGCTGGCCGGCTGGCTTCTCGCGCTGGCACTTGCCTGGGTGCCAATAGGCCTGACCTATTTGCTGCTGCAAAACCTACTTATTGGGATTGGTGAGATCCGAGCCGTCAACTTGATCGAGATCTTTGGGCGCACCTTGCCTGTGGGTCTCATGCTGGCTCTACTGCTGATCGGCTGGAAGACGCCTGCCTGGTTCATGGCTGCCGGGTTTGTGGGGCTGGTACTTGCATTCCTGTGGGTGCTGGTCATCTTGGAGCGACGAGCCGAGTGGCAACCGAAGCCCTCTTTACGGCTGTTCAAGGCGAACATCTCTTTCAGTTTCAAGGCGTACGTCGCAGCATTCTTTGCGTACGTAGTGCTTCGTTCCGATCTGCTGGTCATTTCCTATCTGAGAGGATTGGAAGACGTCGGTTACTACTCAGTCGCCGTCTCGATCACCGAGGTTCTTTCAGCGCTGCCAATTGCGATCGGCACCGTATTGTTTCCGCGGCTCTCAGCACTGGAGTCAGAAGATGACAAACGAAAGATCGCGATTCATGTGGCCGTTATTACGGGATTGCTCCTTGGGGTCGCCAGTCTTGCGGCAGGCATGCTTGCCAATCCACTTATCTCGTTCCTATTCGGCGCGGATTTCCTTCCCGCATCGTCCGCGTTTGTCTGGCTGCTTCCAGGCATTGTCGCCATCTCCGTCAATAGGATTTTCATGAACTACTTCGCATCGATGGGGATGCCCGCGGTCACGGTCTGGTCTCCAGCAGCGGCAGCAGCAATCAATGTGGTGCTCAACCTAGTTCTGGTACCGCGTCTCGGAATAGTTGGAGCATCGATCACCTCAACGATCGCGTACCTATTGATGCTCTTGACGAGCATCGCGTACATGCGTTTTGGTTCGCCGCGAACATCAAGCCGCGGGTCTGATTCCCCCGCTGAGGATTAGCGAAGTGCAGAGGAACTCCGCGTCACAGTTCGCTGGGGCAGCAGAAATCGAAGATGCCTACGGACACAGAAAACGCCTACGCTGGATCAGGTCACATCTCTTGGCCGATGACAGGATCATCGAAATCGGGTGCGGAACGGGGTTCATGCTTTGTCTGCCTCTCGCGCTTGAGGGGTACGACGTGACCGGAATTGACTTGGATGTAACGAGCATCGAGGAAGGCAAGCGGATCTTCGAGTCGATTGGAGCAGACCAGTCACGTCTTCGAGCAGTTGATTTCTCTGAGACCGATATTCATCCGGATGTATCGATCGTCTCCGAGGTGCTCGAGCACCTAGAAGGGGATCGCATCAAGGACTTGCTTGAAACGATTCGGAAGCGTATGCCAAAGCACGGGCGCTTGTTGGTGACTGTTCCCAATGGATTTGGCTGGTTCGAATTCGAATCGTTCTTGTGGAACCGAGTTGGGCTTGAATGGCTGGCTCGGAAACTACGCGTGCAGCGAGCACTCGACGCACTCAAGACACGCTGGCTCACCCGGCCATTTCGATATTCGTACCCGTCAACGTTTTCAGATAGCGGCCATATTCAGCGCTTCACGCTTCGGTCAATTCAGCGCCTATTGAATGATTCTGGCTTTGAGGTCTTTGAAGCCACCGGAACAGTGATGTTTGCAGGACCGGTGAGCAACTTGGTTTTTCGGGGTCTCGAAGGGCCCCTTGCTTTCAATGCCCGGCTCGGGTCGCGTTTTCCGAAGCTGGCAGCCGGGTTTCTTGTCGCCGCGAGAACGGTGAGCTGAGATCGTGGCGGTCACCGGCGAGGGTTCAAGGTCGCCAACCAAGCTTGTGCTGACTCGGGATAACGCTGAGATCCCTAGCTCCATTGAGATAGGAGGCTGCGAGGTCTCGCCATTTGAATCGCGACGGGTGTTCTTCAGGAGGCACGGTCTACGAAGGTCAATTCACGGCTGGGATGAAGTCTGGATCGTCGTACCCAATCTCGGCGCACTGAGACGCCCGTTCTTGACTCGAGCGCTCGCGTATCTTTGCGCGCGACGGCGCGCGATCCTTGTCGATTCGAGCGGCAAAACGTCTCCAGTAGGCATCGCATCACTAATTCGCTCTGGCGTTGAGTTCTTGAGAGATCTATTGCTCTTGCCGGGCCTCTTGCTTCGGACTAATCGAGACGTTCAGCGGCTTTCATCAGTAGCTCTGCCCAAGGCACCGGAGCTCAGTCCGCTAACTGCCGAGACGAGATCAGAGATTGCCCGGGAGTTCAAGTCCCCACTTTATCTTCGAACTGACATGGTTCTCGGACTGCGATCGGGTGGTGCGGTCGGTCACATCGCCGGCGTACTCAATAGTTTTGTGTCGCGAGGGCTAAGACCGACTCTTTTCTCGACAAGCCCGATTCCGACTGTGGATGAGGGAATTGACTTCCACAGATTCGAGTTGCCGAAGCGCATGTGGAACTTGACTGAGGCGCCACTACTTGCATGTAGCTGCGAGTTTGCAGGCCAGGTGGAGCGGGAATGCGCCGACAGAAAATTCGACTTCATCTACCAAAGAAGCTCTGTCTATAACTATTGCGGGCTTGCGCTTGCCGAGCGCATGGGGATTCCTCTTGTGACCGAGTACAACAGTCCTGTTGTGTGGATCAATCGCTACTGGGCAAACCCGCTGCGCTACGAAGCCTTGGCCAAGAAGATAGAGCGAGCCAATCTGCTTGGTAGCAATCTCGTCGTTGTCGTCAGCAGTTCTCTAAGAGACAGACTCGTTGAAGACGGCGTGCCGAGCTCGCGCATCCTCGTCAATCCAAATGGGGTCAATGTCGAGATGTATTCGCCTGATATCGATGGCAGTCAGGTGCGAAACACATATCAATTAGGGTCAGAAACCGTAGTTGGCTTTATTGGCACTTTTGGCAACTGGCATGGTGCAGAAGTTCTGGCCGAGGCCTTCGGGCAGATACTCGAGCAGGAGCCCGAACGCAGAGACGACCTGAGACTCCTCATGGTTGGCAGTGGCAAGACTCTTCCACTGGTTGAAGAGGTTGTAGACCGATACGGCATCCGCGACCTGGTGGTTCTTACTGGCACAGTTCCACAGGCCGAAGGGCCCAATTACCTGGCCGCATGCGACATATTGGTCTCGCCTCAGACTCCCAACGCCGATGGCTCCATGTTCTTCGGTTCGCCGACAAAGATGTTCGAATACATGGCGATGGGGAGGGGGATCGTTGCTTCGGATCTCGGTCAAATTGGCGAGGTACTGACCCACCGTGAGACGGCAATTCTCGTCGACCCGGGCGATGCAAAGGACCTGGCCCGGGGGATACGGACCCTAATTGACGATGTGGAGTTGCGCGAGAGACTCGGAAGCGCCGCCCGCAAGGAGGCGGTCGAGAAGCACACATGGGCGCGCCACGTCGACCGGATCATGGAGGCGCTTGAAGGCCGTGCGCCATGAGTTTGCGGGTCCAGGTCCGGAGAGCTTTGGAACTCGGCCCGGCGGAGGCAGCCAAGCGTGCAGCCGAAATGGTCAATCGCGACATGACCGGGCTGATCGAGCGCCTTCGCAATCTGAAGATACCGAGCCGCTCAAGCGATTGTGATGTGCCAAATGCACCTCTGCGCGGCGTAGGTGAAGTACCTCCGGTAGCAACGCTTCGGCGTCGTGCCGAGGACATCAGGCTTCTCAGCGAGTGCTGGCTTGCGCATCACTTCGATCTTCTTGGAAGCGGATGGACCAAGGTGGGATATGGCGTCGAGTGTCGCGGCCTCGAAGGGATCCGATTTCGCCCCGGAGCAACGGTTTTGGCGACTTCAGATGGCTCTTGGTTGAAGGCCGTCGTCCGCAAAGTTGATCTCGAGGAGTCCCGGCAGATCTGGGCTCTCATCGAAGGCGCATACGAACCGATCGATTGGCAGCTGGATTTCAAGTCTGGGTATCGATGGCGGTCGAAGCGCCCCGCTTCGCTCCTACGCTACGGCGACGTCGAGGGTGCAGACGTCAAGGTGCCGTGGGAACTCGCGCGCATGCAGCACTTGCCCGTCTTGGCCTTCGCCTACGCACTTGCCAAGGCCGGTGAGGAGGATTTCCGGCCACCCTCCTCGTATCTAAACGAGTTCAGGAATCAGGTCTTGGATTTTGCGGCCAGCAATCCTCCCGGGTATGGAGTCAACTGGCGCTGCACAATGGACGCCGGGATCCGCATCGCAAACCAGGCAGTTGCGTGGTCGCTCTTTGAATCGGCGGGAGCTCAATTCGACTCCGGTTTCGAAGCGGTCTATCGCAAGTCCCTCCTCGACCATGGCCGCTACATAGCGGCCAATCTCGAGTGGCGTCGTGAACTTCGCTCAAATCACTACCTTTCAGACATCGTTGGCCTGCTCTTCGTGGCCGCGCATCTCCCGCCGTCGCCAGAAGCCGATGCATGGTTGGCGTTTGGGTCAAGGGAACTGGTGAGCGAAATCCAACTTCAGTTTCACGAGGACGGATCCAACTTCGAAGGTTCGACCGCGTACCACCGGCTCTCAGGCGAACTTGCATTGTGGGGAACCGCTGTTGTCTTAGGTGTGGGTGCCGAGCGGCAGCAGGCATTTAAGGCGTTTGATCCGACTCATGTCACCAGCGGTCCAGATTTCGCGCAGTCCTCGATCGAGCTCTATAGCGTTTCCGGTGAGTGCGTCACCGATCAGGAATTGCATGCCACTCCCTTTCCCGATTGCCACTTCTCGCGTTTGGCTCGGATGGTCGAATTCGCGCGTGCAATTACCCGACCTGATGGAGCGATCGTCCAGTTCGGAGACAATGACAGCGGGCGCCTTTTCAAGCTCGAGCCCAAGCTGCAGCTTCTCACTACGGCGGAGATCCGCGAACGCTTTGCCGGCTTTGACGATTGGATTCCCCCTCCTGGTGTCAACCTGACTCCGGTCGAGGACCATCTCACTAGTGAGGAGCTGATCGCGTGCGGCGGCGCTCTCGTCGGCAGTTCTTCTGGGGGCGCATCCAATGGGCGAGATAGTTTGGCGGTCAACGTATTCGAGAGCGTTTCTGGTCGCTTCCGGACAGGCTGGCTTGAAAAGCCGAGTAGATCAGAGCCGCGTGTCTCGGCCGGTGATCGGCCACCGATTCCAGCAAGCGCACGAACCTATCGGTTCGAAGCTGATTCCGGGCTGCGGATTGGACTCGAGCACCTCGCGTTTCCGGGAATGGGCGTATATGTGATGCGCTCGAACCGCGTCTTCATCGCCGTTCGATGCGGGAGCGTCGGGCAGAACGGCAACGGCGGGCACGCCCACAACGATCAGCTCGCGATCGAGCTTGTCATTGACGGAGGGGTCCTGCTCAGAGATCCGGGCACGTACATATACACACCGCTTGTCGCCCGTAGGAACGAATACCGTTCTGTGCGGGCGCATTTTGTTCCGAGAGTAGACGGCCGAGAGCCTGGCGAAATCTCATCGGGGACTTTTCGTCTAGTGGACCGAGCGCATGCGAAATGCGAATTCTTTAGCGACGGCGTTTTTGCCGGAACTCATACGGGCTATGGCGAAGCGGTCTGGCGGCAGGTTGAGATATCTGATGAGGCCGTGGTTGTCTCCGACTGGTACGAAGGCACCGAAGAGCTTGCGAGCTGGGAGCCCCCGGCATTTTCGCCCGGATACGGCCTTCGACTGCGAGAACCCGATGCGGTCCCGATGGCCTCAACGGAGGCCTGATGCCAAGCGTTCATGCTCTGTTCGGCTCATCCAATTACTGGGGATCGCCAGTAAAGGTAGGCAGCCATCACTTGGCAACTGGCTTGGTTCGCCGCGGCTGGCGAGTCGGGTACGTCTCTGACCCGATTTCTCCTTTCCATGTCATGAAGCCCAGCTCAGAACTGCGCCAGCGTGTTCAGATTTGGCGGAGTGGCGGGGTAGACGACCTCGACGGATCGCTATGGGCATACGTGCCCGGCGCGATCGTTGTTCCTGATCCGAGATGGCCCTTCAGGCACCCCACGGTTGCCGCTCGCTGGGCCGCTGCGTCAGTGCCAAGGCTTTCCAGAGTCCTCACAAAGCATGGATTCTCTACCGTGCAGTTGCTTTGCATAGACAGTTTGGTGCTAGTGCCGCTTGCGGAAATGGTGGAATCGAAGTGCCTCGTCTATCGAATGGCGGACCGGGCCTCAGGATTCCCGGATTTCACACCCGCGATTGCGCGAGCCGAAGCCGCACTTATCGCCCGAGCCGACCTGGTTGCATGCAGTTCGGAGGGGCTTGTAAATCACGCTCAGGACCTCGGCGCGTCCAATGCCGTATTGGTGCAAAACGGAGTCGACTTCGACCTGTTTTCGACGCCGACAGGCGCGATTCCGCCCGAGTACAAGGATCTCGACGGACCAATCGCGGTCTATGCCGGTACCGTCGACTACTGGTTTGATGATTCGCTGATAGTCGCTGCCGCCAAAGCGCTTCCAGAAGTGACCTTTGTAGTGATTGGTCCCGGTGGACCGGACAGCTCGACGCTGCGCGTACAGCGGAATGTGATGGTACTTGGACCGCGACCCCACGCATCTCTTCCGTCATATTTGCAGCATGCCGATGTGGGGCTCATTCCCTTGAGAGCTAGAGATCTCCAGGAACGCCTGGAGACTGCGCGGTCACTGAAGCTGTTTGAGTATCTGGCGGCGGGCCTTCCCGTTGTTGCCACGTCCTGGACAGAGATCGAGCGGCTCGGCTCTCCGGCTGTGCTGACTCAAGGCACTGGGGAGTTCGTCGAGGCCCTCGAGTCGACGCTCGCCTCGTCGGTGGATAGGGCGGAAATGGTTGACTACGCCCGCGGATTCGATTGGGGTGATTCGGTGGACCTACTCATTGCCAACGTCACCAAGTTCTTGGGTGAGGGTGAGAGCTGATAGATCCGGGAGCTTCCAGAGTCGCAATCAATGCCCGCTTCGAGAGCATGGCGATAACCGGTGTACAGAGATATGCCAGGGAGCTCACGATCCGGCTGCCGAATGCGCTCGGTGAGTCAGTCGAATTGATTTCGCCCGGCGAACCGCGTCGGTCGATCGCATCCGATGCCAGGGCCGTTCTCCTCAACCCTGCCTCGAGCCGGTGGTCAGGCATACCGGGCCATCTGTGGGAGCAAACACTCCTGCCTGCGCGCTTTCGCGCGTCGTCTGCCGAGATCCTCGTCAACCTGGCCAATTGGGCACCTCTCCTGGTATCTCGTCAAGTGATTGCGGTACTTGACTTGGCCCCCATCAAGTTGCCCGAGTACTTCTCGGCGTCATATCGAAGATTCATTGACGTCGTGCAAAGGCGTGCGGCCGTACGGGCGGATCGAGTAATTACCTTGAGCGAGGCAACTCGAAGCGAAATCAGCGCCGAGTTCGGCATCACTGCTGGAAAGATAGATGTTGTGCCACCGGGAGTAGGAAGTCCATTTGCGCAGGCGGGTAGGGAGCTGGCTAGCACCGAGCGACCGGCGGAGTTCTGCCTATTCGTCGGGGGGCATGACCGCAGAAAGAACTTGGACTTTCTCATGGGTTTCTGGCCCCAAGTCCACAAGAAGGCGGGGCTGAAGCTGATCGTTGTCGAGCGGGGTCATTCACGACCGCACGCCCAGACGAGATCCGTGGCGACCACTGGGGTGGAAATGCGACTTGATCCGTCAGACGCCGAGCTGCTCGAGCTGTACGACAATGCTCTGTGCTTGCTCTCTCCAAGTCTCTATGAGGGGTACGGTCTCCCATTGCTCGAGGCTATGGCACGGGGAACTCCGTTCATTTCATCAGATACAGGTGCAGCGAGGGAGCTAGCAGCTGAGCCTGAGAAGCAAGTCCTCCCCCTGAAGGCAAGTCGTTGGATCGCCACGATCGAGGACTGGAGTTCTTCGTTCCCCTCGGGGCTTTCAACACGGCTCGGACAATTGGCAGAAGAGCACACGTGGGAGCGCTCCGCAACGCTCTTGGCCGGGTCGATACGAGAAGCGCTTCGGAGCTGACCGAGTGAGTATCGCGATTGTTCATGATTACTTGACCCAGCTGGGGGGTGCCGAGCGTGTGGTGTTGGCAATGCATCGCGCCTTCCC
This sequence comes from Acidobacteriota bacterium, assembly GCA_003577105.1. GTDB lineage: Bacteria > Actinomycetota > Acidimicrobiia > ATN3 > ATN3 > ATN3. The sequence continues at coordinate 44,134 of QEUQ01000003.1, forward strand.
CGATGCGGCGATTTATACATCCCTCTATGAGCCGGACGCCACGTTTCCAGAGTTTGCGGAGTGCGATATCACTACCTCGGCGTTGCAGCGGTTCTCCAGTTTCCGCCGATACCACAGGGCTGCATTCCCATTTCTCGCACCTGCCTTTTCGAGGATGCGCGTTACGGCCGACATCGCGATCTGCAGCTCGAGCGGGTGGGCGCATGGTTCCCGCGTGAGCGGCCGCAAGATAGTGCTATGCCACACCCCCGCGCGCTGGCTCTATCAGCCCGAGCAGTACTTGCGTGGACGCGGAGTGGGTGCCCGGCTCGCCTCGGCATCACTTCGAAGGCCTCTGCTCAAGTGGGACCAGCGCGCGGCGCAGTCGGTTGACCGGTATCTGGCTGTCTCCACGGCCGTTAGAGATCGCATTGCCGCGGCATATGGAATTGAGGCCGAAGTGTTGCATTCACCCCATGCCGCGCATCCCGGAGCACATCGTACGAGGCCGGAGGGTGTTGCTGACGAGTTCGATCTCTGCGTGAGTCGGCTGCTCCCCTACAAGAACGTTGATGCGATTATTCAGGCATATTCGACGATGCCGAGCTTGAACCTGGTTGTCGTTGGTTCGGGGCCCGACGAGGCGCGACTGAAGTCGCTAGCCGGGCCGAGTACCAGGTTCCTTTCCGAAGTGCCCGATGAACAGCTGTGGTGGCTGTACGGCAATTGCCGCTTGCTCGTAGCAGCTTCCTATGAGGACTTTGGTTTGACGCCGCTCGAGGCTGCAGCATTTGGAAAGCCGTCGGTTGCGCTTCGCTGGGGCGGCTTCCTTGACAGCGTTATCGAAGGTGAAACGGGGATCTTCTTTGATGTGCCCGACCCGCACGAGATCCGGGCTGCGGTCACCGAAGCAGGCAACCAACGCTGGAACGAGGATTCATTGCGCAATCAGGCAGAACTCTTCTCCGAGGAGGCATTTGCCGCGCGGCTGAATGCCATAGTCAATGAGATGCGATAGACCACTAGTCTTCTCCTGATGAGTTCCCAGATCTCGACCACTGAATGCGATGCCACGGCAAGGCCGCGGGGTACCTCACCAGCTAGAGCGCGCCGTCGCCTCGAGCGCTTCTTGATAGCAGGCGATGCGGCGGTGATCGCGGCATCGAGCCTCGCGGCGTACGCACTGCGCGATGCACTCGGGGAGCTGTCTGCACTCGAGCCGTTTAAGAACGAAGTGCCAATTGCACTTGCCGTCCTGCCCCTGTGGCTTGCGATTTTCTACGCGTTCGGATGCTACCGCCTTGAATATCTCAACGCGGGCGGCGATGTTCTCCGTAGGTTTGCCGGTGGATGTGTGGGCGGGCTGCTCGCACTGGGATTCAGTTCCTTTGCGCTGAAGCTGTCCCTTGCCCGCGTGTACGTAGTAATTCTGTTCTTACTGGTGTTCTTGCTGGGAGGGCTCCTTAGGATCGGAGTTCGGAAATATCTCAAGCTTCGGCATGCGAAAGGCCGGCTGGTTACAGATGTGCTCATTGCTGGAGCGGATGGCGAGGCGATCGCTCTGGCGAGAGCAGCCAAGGAAGCCGACATGGCTGGATATCGGGTGATTGGGTTTCTCACTGATTCAGCGGCCGTCGGCACACGAGTCTTCGAAGATATCGAGGTTGTCGGCCCACTTGAGTCGGCGGCTGAGAGTGCTACCGGGCTTGGCGCGGGGATGGTCGTCGTATCCCCCACCGACGTGCCACCGGGAACTCTCGATGAACTGATTGTGTCGTTGGAGGGCTCAGGCATCGATCTTGCGATCGCGCCTTCCCTATTTGAGGTGGCTACCCGCAGGGTCACTGTCGAAAACGTTGCAAACGTACCGGTGCTACACGTAGGCGAGATCCGTATTGAGGGTATCAGGGCAGTTGCGAAACGAATGATCGACGTCGTCGGTTCCATCATTCTCCTGTTGCTGCTCTGGCCCGTGATGCTCATCACGATGGCCGTGATCAAGCTTGAAGACGGCGGGCCTGCGCTTTTCGGGCAAGTTCGGGTTGGAAAGGACGGCACAGAGTTCAAACTGCGTAAGTTCCGGACCATGGAGATTGGAGCCGAAGAGAAGAAGGAGAGCGTTGAGGAGCTGAACGAAGCCGGCGATCACTTGTTCAAGGTTCGCAACGACCCGAGGGTCACTCGCTTCGGCGGCTTTTTACGCCGGTGGTCGATCGATGAACTACCTCAGCTTTGGAATGTCCTGATCGGCGAGATGTCGCTGATCGGGCCCCGACCGCCCCTGCCCGAAGAGGTCAAGAAGTACAGTCCTTGGCAGATGCGCAGACTCAGGGCTCGCCCCGGAATTTCGGGATACTGGCAGGTCTCCGGGCGCTCGGAAATCCCCTTTGACGAAGCTGTACGTCTCGACCTCTTCTACATAGCCAACTGGTCGCTGAGTTTCGACTTGTATCTTGCGGTCAAGACGATCAAGGCGGTCCTAACTCGAAGAGGTGCTTACTGAGCCGGGCACAACCGGCCGACCTCTTCTGTTATTGCCCTGCGTACGCCCTCCTTCGTTGGATTCTCTCCAATACCGGTGTCCGCGACCCGGCGGGCTCCCTCGCACCCTGACTCTCGGTACTCGAGTTGTATTCGAAGTCGCCACGCGCTCGAGCGTGTTGCCGTTGAAGCCCAGCGCGAGTACCGGCCGATGTAATCGAAATACGCGTCAATCACCCGCCGCGCCCCCTGAAGGTCTTGCGCATCGAGGAGTGCCCTAGCTGCCGCGGTGTAAGCGTCAAATGACGAAGTCCCCGGTATCAGTGCCTCCTCAATAGCGCCGGAGTTCGCTCGGCCCGCCCTGAACAAGATGATGGACTTGGTTGTATCTAGGTCTGTCACTCCGGGATTCCATTTCCGAGCGCGCTCGATTCTCGCCAGAGCAGCGGCGTCACTGCCGTCATTACTCTCGGCCAATGCCGCGCCGGCTTGGCTGCGCGCGTCCCACGGCGGTGGTCCATTTGGCGATTGCTCCGCGATTGCGGCGGAGGTGCCGAGAGCCAACAGAGCAACAACCGGCAATAGGGCCGCGAATCCCGTCCACCTCCTTCTGGTATCGCCGGAGCTTTCGGAGCGGACTTGGCAGGATTCCTGCCATAGGAGGCCTGCCATCACCGCGGCGAAGCATGCGATGACCGGATATGCCCAGTCGAAGTCGACACTCGCATGAAGCATCAGCGCCGCCAAGGCCGCAGCCGCGCCGACTTGCACACCGGGGCGCGCTCTATCGACGGCGTCATCGTTGCTCCGCTTCGAGTGGGGCAAGAACCAGGCGAGACGTAGGCAAATCAGTCCGAGTGCAACAACGATGATGAGCGCCGCGCTTCCCAGGAGTAGACCGCCGTCGGAAAGGAGCTGTAGATACTCGTTGTGCGGATCCGACGTGGGGTGTCCTTTCGGACTTGTGAAGCGGCGCGAGATGTCGGGGAATGATCCCAATCCCCAGCCGGTCATGGGCCTCGAGATGATCATGCCAGCGGCGGCACTCCAGTGGTACATGCGATCTCGGAACGTGGAGGAGGCAGATTCTCGTCGCGGGGTCGGCCCCGAATCGATTGGCGACGCCTGTGCAGTGTCAGAGGGCCGAGTGGCTGGCACTTGTGGCGAATCTTGGTATCCGTACAGCGATCGAAGCGTGAAGACGAGTATGGCAGCCAGTAGAAGTACTGCGACTCCTGCTGCGATCGCTCCAATTCTCGGCCGACGCCGGCGAAAGACAGCCAGTGCAAGGAGTGATCCACCAGCGATGGCCGCGAGTGTTGCGCCTCGAGAGGAAGATAGGTAGGCACCAGCGAAGCCCATTGCGCTCAGAACTATCGCCGGCACTCGGATTCGGCCGTGGGACTGAGTTGCAACTCCAGCAAATACGAGCGCAAAGCCCGCCATGAGTATTCCTGATTGGTTGTGCCACGAGAGGGGGAGCCACATCGCCGCGCCGCCACCTGCTGACCAGCTAAGGAAGGCGTTGCTCCAGTACAAGAGAAACGATACGACCAATAGCGCCAAGATGAGATCCGCACCCCGCCGTCTGCTGGCGATCCGCGCGGCTGCGATAGCGCAGAGAGGCATGAGCCCCAAGGTCATGGCTCGTACTGCGAAATTTGAGCGGCTCATGGCAAGCGCGAATGCAACTAGCGCTCCGGCTCCCCACATGCCGATTGCCCACTTGGCGACTCCGCGTGATTGGAATAGTGGGCCAACCAGTGCGGGTACTACAGCCAAAGCCAAAATTGAGAGCCGGACAATGCCCGTGTCGCCACCGAAACTTGCTCCTCCATCCCAGCGCGTTAGGTAGATGAAGACGCCAGCGAGCAGCGCGACGGCCCCTGCATCGCCGAGTCGCCGCAATATTGGGCGAGGCGCGACCCGGCGCTGTCGGCTCCGATCGGAGGCAAGATCCTGGTTCGCGTTATCTGCCATGGGCTCCAGTTGTTACTTGCGTCACGTTAGCCCTTTGTGCCTCGGCTAGAGAGCTCGGCCATGACCTTGTCAGCGGACTTGAGCCCGGCGAGCCACGCCTCGTGACGCCCTGCGGCCCAGAAGTTCTGGCGCATGGCCCGCAAGGTCTCCTGCACGGCCGGGCGTGGAAAGCTCGCAATTCGTCGGGCGACCTCAAGCGCGCGGTCGAGCACGTCGTCTCTCGCAACCACTTCATTTATGAGCATTGCCTCAAGGGCCTTGTCTGCGCTCCATCCTCCCTTATTCACATGCAGGACAAGCTCCATCGCTTTGGCATAAGGCATCTGCTTGGGCAGGTAAACAGTTGAGTTTCCCCTCGGAAAGAGGCCGATTTCGACTTCTTCGAGCGCGAAGGTCGCTTCCTCCGCGGCAATTCGATAGTCGGTGGCGATCAGCATGTCCGTGCCCTGACCGTGGCAGTGCCCGTTGACAGCCGCAATCACCGGCTGAGGTGGAAGCTCGAGCTGAAGGGTTGCAGCCGGTGCCGCCTTGAGCCCGGCAAAGGCCTCGTCGGGGATTCGCTCACCTCGGGCGATTGCCTGGGCCATGGGGATCGTCTTCTTCAGGTCCATGCCGGCACAGAAGGCTTCACCGGTTCCCGTGATGACTATCGCACCCACCCTCTTGTGACTGCCGAGCTCCGCCCATGCATCTTTCAGATGGATGAGCGATTCCGGATCTAGCGCGTTTCGTGCCTCTGGCCGGTCAAGCGTTATCAGCCCGACTCCCTCTGATATTTCGACGATGACCGCCATTGCATCGGGCTCCTTCTTGTCTGCTGACTGCCTAGCAGTAAACACTTAGAGGTCCAACCGGGGGGAAAGAAGCAATTTAGTACCGCAGCAAACATCCTCAAACGGGAGAGATGACCATGCAATGGAAGACTGAGGACACCCCCGAGAGAGCAGCATTCCGAGACGAGTTCAAGAGCTGGCTCAAGAGTGTCCTGCCTGAAGGCTGGATGGAGTCGATCGATTCAGGCGATGACGAGGCGTACTCAAAGGTTCGTGGCTCGTTCAACCCGATGGGTTGGATGAAAACCATGGGCGATTCCGGATACGGAGCGCCTTTGTGGCCGAAGGAGTACGGCGGTCTCTCGGGCGAACCGTGGATGCAGCAGATCGTCAGGGAGGAACTCGGTAGTTACCGCCTGCCGCTTTTTGGAATAAATCTCCTTGGCGTCGGCCTTGCAGGTCCGACGATCATCGAGCACGGGAACGAGGCCCAGAAGGAGCGCTATCTCAAGAAGATCCTTAATGGCGAAGAGATTTGGTGCCAGCTCTTCTCCGAGCCCGGCTCCGGTTCGGATCTGGCGTCGCTGAGCACCCGGGCTGTGCGCGACGGCGACGAATGGGTTGTCAACGGCCAGAAGGTTTGGACTTCGATCGCTCAGTACGCCAAGTTCGGAATGCTCCTGTGCCGCACCGACCCTGATGTCCCCAAGCACGACGGTCTGAGTTACTTCGTAGTGGATATGCACTCACCGGGCATGGACGTGAGGCCGTTGAAGGAAATGACAGGCGGTTCGGTCTTCAACGAGGTGTACATGACAGATGTGAGAGTGCCTCACGAGAACATCGTCAGCGAGCCCGGTGACGGCTGGCGGTGCGCCCGAACGACACTCATGAACGAGCGGGCTACCCTCGCCGGGTTGTCGATCGACACCTCCTCAATGATGGGCGGTTCCAAGCGTGATCCATGGCAGAGCTTCCTTGACCAGATTCCGGACAAGTCCGATCCAGTCGTTCGCCAGGAAATCATGAAGTACTACATCTTGCAGCAGGTCAAGGAGATCACGGCATTTCGTGCCCAGGCCGCGAAGCTGCGCGGGGATCAGCCCGGACCGGAGGGTTCGTTTGCCAAGGTCTTCAACGCCGAGTACAACCAGGCGAAGTCTTCGTTCTCGATGAATGCAGCTGGCATCGGCTCAGTTGCATGGCGACAAGGTGACAAAGCCGCGGAGGATAGGGCTGCTTCATTTCTACGGGCGCGAGCCAACACGATCGAAGGCGGAACCTCTGAAGTCCTTAGGAATCAGGTGGGTGAGCGCGTGCTGGGCCTTCCTCGGGAGCCCGAAGTGGACCGCGGGATTCCCTGGAAAGAGATCAAGCGCTCGGGTTGATAGCCGGATCCGGTCTGTGCGATGGGCCGGAGAAGGGTGCCGATAGATGTCTGAGAAGCGGGAGCTTTGCGTCCTGGCTGTGCACGCTCATCCAGATGACGAGGCATCGAAGGGCGCGGCGACATTCGCCAGATATGCCGATGAGGGCCTAAGAACCGTCGTCGTCACGTGCACAGGTGGCGAGCGGGGGGACATTCTGAATCCGCAGATGGACCCGGCCGAGGTCGAAGGTCGCATGACCGAGGTCCGTAGGGCCGAAATGGCTGAGGCTGCGAGAATCCTCAATCTTGGCGCCCATTATTGGCTTGGTTTCGTCGACTCAGGTCTGCCGGATTGGGGTAAGTGGGATGAGGGGCTACCTGACGATTGCTTCGCAAAAGCGCCGCTCGAAGCTCCGGTCGAGCGGCTCGTCGAGATTCTCAGGAAGGAGCGGCCCCAGGTCGTCGTGACGTACGACGAGCACGGCGGGTATCCGCACCCCGATCACATAATGGTCCACAAGGTGAGCATGGCGGCGCTTGATGCCGCCGCTGACCCCGAGGCGTACGCGGAACTCGGCGAGCCCCATAGGGTTGCGAAGGTCTATTACCACATTGGGTTCAGCCGGGAGCGCCTCGAGACGCTTCACTCGGCCGCACTCGATGCCGGGCTCGAGTCCCCTCTTGGTGAGTGGATCGAGCGGGTCAAGGGCATGCCGCAGCACGAGATCACAACTCAAGTCGAATGCGCGGCCTGGCTTGAAGTGCGCAAGCGTGCCTTGCTCGCCCATCGAACTCAGGTTGATCCCGAGGGTTTCTGGTTTCAGCTTTCAGAGGAGATTGTTGCCAAGCACTGGCCGTACGAGGACTACGAGCTGGTTCGGAGCGATGTCGAGAGCGCAATTCCCGAGAGTGACCTCTTTGCCGGACTGCGCTGAGGGCCGAGCGCGGCCGGGCGGGGTGCAGTTGGGCCGATTCGATGCGCGAGACTCTTGTGAAGAACTCAATCGGCAACCGACGAGATTGAAAAGGGCCAAGCCATGACTGATCCGAACCAGCCACCCGCGCCACCGGCGCCCCAAGCCGCGCCACCGGCGCCCCAAGCCGCGCCACCGCAGCCGCAGGCCGCCCCCGCGGGGTGGCACGCCGATCCCTATAGGCGATTCCAGATGCGCTACTTCGACGGCACTCGCTGGACTGAGCACGTGAGCAATCAAGGCGTCGCCTCGACCGACCACTCCCCCTTGGGCCAAGACGGCCTCGTCGGATCGGTCACCAACGTCGTCGATCGCCCGGTACTGCAGAAGTCTCCTGAACAAATCGCGCAACAAGCCGCCTCGGTCGTCGGATATCAGGCCGGAGCTCAGACATTCCAGGGGGGCGGCACAATATTCACCGAACCCGTACTTGTTGTGAATCAGAAGGCCAAGATCATTGAGGTCAACAACGAGTACGGAATCTTCGATCAGTCCGGTCGCCAAATCGGCGGAGTCACTCAAGTTGGCCAGAGTGCGGCGAAAAAGGCGATGCGAATTCTCACTTCATACGATCAATTCATGACGCACAAGCTCATGGTTCATGACATTTCGGGTGCGCCCATGCTCCAGCTGACCCGGCCGGGGAAGGTATTCAAGTCAACGATCATCGTCGCTGACGCAGCGGGCAATGAGATTGGCAAGATCATTCAGGACAACGTCTTTGGCAAGATCCATTTCTCGCTCGAGGCCGGTGGCCACCGCTACGGTTCAATCAACGCCAAGAACTGGACCGCTTGGGACTTCAGCATCCAAGACCACACGGGCGCTGAGGTGGCCAAGATCACCAAGAAGTGGGGCGGACTCGCTCAGGCCATGTTCACGACCGCTGATAACTACGTAGTGCAATTTCATCGCCAGCTCGAGAACCCGCTCCTTAGCCTCGCGGTCGCCGCGGCGGTTAGCGTTGACACTGCCTTGAAGCAGGATTCAAGAGGTCTAGGGTAGGTGGCAAAGATGAGAATTGGCCTTGGAGTCGGCGAACTGAGCGGATCAGCGCCGAACGTTGACGAAATTGTCGGCGAGATTGCGGCTGCCGAGGCCGACGGTTTCGAGACTGCCTGGCTTGCGCAGGTATTCGGCACTGATGCCCTTACCGATCTTGTGGTGGCGGGAGCCAAGACGTCGTCGATCAGTCTCGGCACGGCGGTCGTACCTACTTGGCCGCGTCATCCAATGGCACTCGCTCAGCAGGCGATCACGACAAACGTTGCCGCTGGAGGGCGGCTGCGCCTTGGTATCGGGCTCTCGCACAAGCCGGTAATCGAAGCGATGTTCGGTATCCCTTTTGAGAAGCCGGCCAGTCACATGGAGGAGTATCTAGATGTCCTCACCTCGCTGGCGCGCGCGGGCGCGGTATCGCATATGGGTGAGAACTTCAGAGTCGCCGGATCGATTGCCGTGGATGGGGCCTCACCATTTCCCGTCTACGTGGCTGCTCTTGGCCCGCGCATGCTTGCAGCTGCGGGCAGACTGGCCGACGGCACGATCACATGGATGACCGGGCGCAAGACGATCGAGTCACACATCGCCCCAACGATCAGGGCGGCTGCTGACGAGGTTGATCGCCCCGCACCGGCCGTAATCGTCGGATTGCCGGTCGCAGTCTGTGACGACGTTGCTGCGGCGCAGGATCGCGCATCGAAGATATTCGCGATATATCCGACATTGCCGTCTTACAGGGCAATGCTTGACCGCGAGGGCATTGCCGATGCTTCGGGATTGATCGTCGCCGGCGACGAAGCTTCTGTCGAGGCGCAGTTAGGCGAGTACGTCGATGCCGGAGCCACCGAATTTTGCCTGGTGGTGGTAGGGGTAGGAGCCTCGAGCGAAGAGCGCGCCGAGTCCGAGACGAGGACTCGCTCGCTTCTGGCGCGCCTCAACAGCTGATGAAGAAGGCCTCGCCGCCGAGGCCTGCGCCCAAGCGGCCAAAGTCAGCTGGTTCGAGCGGCGGTGATCGTGGCTCGCGATATCTGCGTGCGGCGGTATTGGTCGCGATGGTGATTTCGGTGGTCGTTCTATTGTCAGTTGCCTTCTCTGGCGGGACGAATAGAGAGGGCAAGCCCAGTCCTGCTGGTCCTGGACAATCGGATGCGCCAGGCAGTCCGGCTGGGTCAGGTCCGGCCGCGCTGTTACTTGACCTTGCTCAGGAAGTGCCTGGAATAGTCATTACCGAGATCGGGGCTCAATCCATTACAGACATGGCAACTGGCGCCAAGGATCCGGTTGCGGAGCGAGAGCGCCTCGCCTCGATTGGCTTCAGAGAGGCAGCTATCGTGGTCGGAATCAAGTCGCCAGAGGCGGGGGGACTCATTGCCGGGTCAGACCTAGTGATTCAGATCGTGCATTTCGGCGACGCGAGTGGTGCTCGGACTCAAAGTGAGCGAGATGGAACTGGTGCCCTTGCAGCAGACTTCGGCGCTGCGTCGCCCGGCGCGATTGAAGATTCGGCCCTGGCCGATGGAGGTTTCACATTTGATGCTAGGGGGCCGGCGACTCCAAGAGGAGAGTCCTCGATCAAGGGTGTCGCAATACGGCAGGGAGCTTGGACCATTTCGGTGGTAGCCACCAGCCCCTCGGGCGTGAAGCCTGCGCCTGACGAGCTGCTGAGTGATCTAGCGGTGCGGCAAGCAGCGAAACTAAGAGGAGACTAGAGCATGAAGATTGCGATCACCGGCGTCTCGGGATATCTCGGGCAGCTGCTTCTGAAGCACCTCGCCGAAGATGATTCGGTGACCGAAATAGTCGGCATCGATATGGTCGAGCCGGGCTATTCCCCTCCTAACCTTCGGTTTCATCGCGCTGACATACGAGATCCTGAATTGGCCGCGTTTCTAGATGGAGTTGCAGTCCTCGTCCACCTGGCCTTCGTCTTCAATCCAATTCACGATGAGAATCTGATGAGCGACATCAACGTCAACGGCACGCTCAATGTGTTCTCAGCTGCTGCCGAAGCGGGCGTCAGCCAAGTTGTCTACGCATCAAGCATGGCCGTCTATGGCGCACATTCGGACAACGACTACCCGTTGACCGAAGAGAGCCCGTTGCGGGCAAACGCAGATTTCAGCTACGCGCTTCACAAGCTCGAGGCAGAGCGCCGTATCGCCGTGTGGAGAGAGGAGAATCCCGACATCAAGGTGGCCTTGTTGAGGATGGCGATTGTCATGGGAGCAGGGGCCGAGAACTTCGTCAGCAGATCACTTGAGGCACCGAGGCTACTGTCGGTCGCCGGGTACGCCCCGCCACTTCAGTTCCTGCATCAAGACGACGCGGTCGCGGCGATTCGCTTTGCGATCGACCACAGCATCGATGGCGTTTACAACGTCTCGGCTGATGGCGAACTTAGCCGAGATGAATTCCTCGCGATCATCGGAAAGAAGGACCTGGCATTGCCGGAGCCAGCCGCTTTTCCTGCTGCAAAGATCGCTTGGAAGCTGGGAGTGAGCGAGGCACCGGCGGGAGAATTGCGGTTTCTTATGCACCGTTGGGTGGTCTCCAACGAAAAATTCAAAGAAGCAGGGTTTGCACCTTTACACACCAATCGAGAGGCGCTCGTCGAGACAGTGGAAGCGAATCGCGGCTGGGTGTCACTGGGTACGGCACGTATTGCCGAGGATCGCTACGAGAGATTACTGCGTACAAGCATCGTCTTTGCGCTTCTCGCGCTGCTATTGGTGCTGCTTGGAATGCGCGACAGCGGCGAGTGACACCAAGCTGAAATCAGCGCGAAGAAAGTCCCGAACTTTTGGGACTCTCTGAGGGACTAACGGCCCTATTTGAGAAGGCGTTCACAAGCCCATGATTTGCCTGACTTATTATCTTTCGAAGCGCGCGGGGGTAGCTCGCGTTCGAGAAGGAGGGCTAATCAATGGCCAGTGACGAGACATCCAAGGAAGTTGTCGATAACGACACTGAGGAGGAAGAGGCCAAGGCAAAGCCTACAGCCAAACCTCCTGCAGCCAAGGGCAATGGAAATGGTTCGAGCGGCACATCCGACGGCACGAAGTGGCTCGTGATCGTAGTCGCACTCGTTGTCGGCGTTGTGCTCGGCGTGCTTGGAGCGAGACTCGGAGGGAGTGCCGCGAGCGCAGGCCGCCTGTCCGATGTCGCATCTGAGCGAGGGCTGACCGGCGATCAAGCTGAAGCCGCTCTCGAGACGTTTGTCGCTCCGGGGAAGTACGACGATTACTTCCTATTTGCTTCAGGCGGGCACTCCGGGCAAATACACGTGATCGGTGTGCCATCGATGCGCCTGCTCAAGACTCTCCCGGTCTTCACGAGCGAGGCCTGGAGTGGATACGGATTCGGATCTGACCTGAGCGAAAAGGTGCTCCAAGAGGGCTCGAACCCCGAGAAGAGCAATCAGCTAGGTTGGGGCGATGCTCACCACCCGGCTCTGTCTGAAAAGAACGGTGATTACGACGGTCGTTTCATCTACATAAATGACCGCGCCAACGGCCGGCTCGGCATGGTCGATCTGCGGGACTGGAAGGCCAAGCAGATCATTGACATCCCGAATTCACAGACTTCACACGGAGGCGTGTTCGTAACGCCAAACACGGAATACGCTCACATCTCGTCTATGACCCCTCGTCCGAACACTCCGTCAGGGTATGCCGACTTGAATGAGTACAAGGACAAGTTCCGAGGCGTATCCAGCTTCGTCAAGATCAACCAGGAGTCAGGAAAGGGCGAATGGGACAAGAGCTTCCAAATTGAGCTCCCGCCGTACACCCAAGATCTAGCTGACGCCGGCAAGAAGGTCTCGCATGGCTACGCGTTTATCAACTCGTACAACACCGAGATGGCGACCGGCGGCAACATGGAAGGCAAGCCTCCTCTCGAAGTAGGCGCAATCCAGAACGACTTCGACTTCATGCATGTGATCAACTGGGAGAAGGCCGCCCAGGTTGTCGAGCAGGGCAAGTTCGAGAACGTAAACGGCGCCCGGATGATCCGGCTCGATACCGCGATCAAGGAAGGCCTCTTGCATTTCGTGCCAGAGCCTCGCAACCCTCATGGTGTAGATGTCTCACCCGACGGAAGCTATATCACGGTCTCCGGGAAGCTTGATCCGCACACGAGCGTCTACTCGATGGACAAGATCAAGAAGGCGATTGAGAACAAGACCTACGACGGCACTGATCAATTCGGAGTTCCGATCTTGAAGCTTGACGAGGTTCGTGAGGCCTATGTTGAGCTGGGTGCTGGTCCATTGCACACTCAGTACGACGCTGACGGAAACGCTTACACGAGCCTCTTCGTCGAGTCGGCAATCGCAAAGTGGACGCTTGGGCCGAACGCAGGAGTCTCTGGCGACAAGGCCTGGAAGCTAGTCGACAAGATCCCGGTTCAGTACAACATCGGCCACCTGGTGACACCTGAAGGCGACACCGTGAGCCCCGATGGCAAGTACGTCGTGGCTCTGAATAAGTGGTCGATCGACAGGTATCCCGATGTCGGGACCTTGCATCCACAGAACTTCCAGCTCATTGACACAACTGGCTCGAAGATGAAGCTGTTGGCGGATATGCCGATTGGTTTTGGTGAGCCGCATTACGTCCAGATCATCAAGCGCGACAAGATCAAGGACGCGCTCAGGGTGTACTCACCTGGTACCGATCCGCTCACGATGCAGGCTTCGTCTGTGGCTACAAAGCCTGGCCAGGAGCGCGTTGAACGCAACGGCAAGGATGTCGACGTCTACATGGTTGCCATGAGGTCGAACTTCAAGCCCGACGTGGTTCGGGTGAAGAAGGGAGACCACGTCAGGCTCCACGTAACCAACATCGAGACAGCGCAAGATGCAACTCACGGCTTCGCGATCCCCGGTTACGACAAGCAGGTCAGCTTGGATCCGGGCGAGGTGATCACCGTCGAGTTCGATGCGAACAGAGCTGGCACCTTTGGCTTCTACTGCACCGAGTTCTGCTCGGCACTCCACCTGGAGATGCAGGGCTGGTTGCTAGTAGAACCGTAGATTCCACTCAAGAAATCATGTCCCGTGGGGTGGGCGGCATGGTCAAGCGCCATAGCCGTCCACCTCCAGGGCATGTGTCAGCTGTGAGCTGACAGCGCAAGTAGGAAGGCAAGAAATGACTAGGGCGGGGGCCCGCAACGTGGCGGCCATTGACGAAATTAACGACGAAGAAGTAGCTGAAGTCGAACTCGAATCCGACGAATCGCTGGCAACGTCCGCCGACGAGCTGGCGACGATCGAAGAGCCCGATACTGACGACGATGATCGCGACCAAGACGTTGGCAAGGTGCGCAGGCAGTTCTCCTTGCCGGCTCGAATCACTAGTGGCGTTATTGCTGCAATCTTTGTGGTGATCGCCTATGGCATGCCGATCTGGGTGACCAAGCTAAGGGCGCCTCAATATCCTGCCGGACTCGAGCTATCTGCCTATGGCAATCGCGTTGCAGGCGATGTATTCGAGGTCGATACGCTCAATCACTACATCGGCATGCGCCCATTCCGATTCGATGAAGTGCCAGAAGCCAAGCTATGGCCGGTCGCGATTATCTTGGCTCTCGCCGCGATTGCGGTATCGACAATTGCCGGACGCGGATGGCTCGGCAGGCTCAGCAGGCTGTATCTCTGGCTGATGCCGGTCGGCGTGCTGCTCAACGTTCAGTACAGGCTTTACGACTATGGCCACCATCTCGATCCGGGAGCAGCCCTGAGGCTGAAGCCATTCACCCCGTTGGTGATCGGGCCGACCAAGGTGTGGAATTTCACCGCCTGGTCAATGCCCGGAACCGCATTGATCGTGATCTTCGCGGCCGGGGCAGTTCTTACATTTGGGCCGAGGTTGGTGGATCTGGTTATTGGGAAGCTCCGAGGTGCAACGGAGACGGGCGAGCGGGCCGTAGCAGAGTCGGGATGAGGCGCAGAGCCGCTATCGCGGCCGTCGCCCTTTCGCTGCTAGCCATCTCTTCCCAGGGTCTGGCTGTTGCCGCAGCCCCCGGTGGCGACAGTCAGCAATCGGGGCGGGGTTCGAGCGAAAGCTATCGGCCCCGCCCCATTACATACCCGCAGGTTCCAGAGGTGCCGGTTGAGGTAGTAACGGGTCCCCGATTCGCGAAGGGGGAGATCGAACGGCGCGTGAGTCAGGCCTCCCCAGGCGAAACTGTCTTCCTTGATGAAGGCATCTACGAAGCTCCCGCGACGATTGACAAGTCCGTTCGGATTGAGGGATTTGGCAAGGCAGTGGTTGACGCCGGGGGGCAGGGGACTGTCTTGACTGTAAGGGCTCCTGACGTGACCCTCAGCGGGCTGGTCGTTCGGAATAGCGGCATCGGACCGGTCGGGGGACCAATGGGAATCCGGATCGAGGCAGATCGGGCACAAGTCATTGGCAGCTATGTGTACGACATCTATACCGGCATCGGCGTCTTTGGAGCGAAGGGCGTCCAGGTGGTCGGCAATGTGGTCAGGGGGCGGGGGCGGGGAGCGATCCTCGACGAGGGCCATGCGACTGGCTCAGACGGCGGAAGTGAATCCTACGACGGCGAGCGTATCCAGCGCGGCGACGCTATCTCGTTCTGGGACTCAACTGCAGTCCTCGTCAGGGGTAACCGGGTCCTGAAAGCCCGCGACGGGATTTACACGTCTTTCGGCGCTGAGATGTTGGTCGACGGCAATCTTGTCGAGACAAGCCGGTACGCGCTGCACACGATGTTCACCAAAGACGTGACTGTGGTCGAGAACGGCTTTCGCGGAAACCTTTCGGGGGCTGTCCTGATGTACGGGGGGCCGGTTCTCATGCTGAGAAACGCGCTCGAGCGAAATCACTCTCCCTCCACTGGCTTTGGAGTGCTGGTCAAGGACGTAAACGCAGTCGAACTGAACTCAAATGTGATTTCCGAGAACAGGGCTGGCGTGAGTCTCGAAGGGCAAAGCGACCCCGCGACGAAGGTGACCATGAACACCGTGGCTCTCAACCAAATTGGGATTCTGTTGCAGCCAACCGCACAGGCCGTATTCAGCGTCAACAGTTTCGTCGACAACACGACGCAGGTTGTCGCTCAAGGCACTGAAGTTCAGGGCAAGAATCAATGGTACGACCGCGGCATTGGCAACTACTGGTCAAATTACAAGGGATATGACCATGTGGGCGAAGGCCTCGGAGACGTAGAGCACGCCGAAGGCGGTTCAGTCGCGACGCTGATCGCAAAGAGTCCGGTACTCGAGGCTCTAGCTTCAAGCACCGCATTCAGGATGGTCGGTGCCGTGGAGGATCGCTGGGCCGGCAAGCGTCCGGTCGCACTTGATCCCAAGCCGATGATGGAGCCCCGGTCGCCAAAGCTAGAGGCCGAGGCAAACCGGGGAGCCGCAGCGCTAGGGCGCGCCCTCGCGATCGTAGGTTTGCTCGCCGGGATCCTTCTTGTTGTCAGAATGCGCGCTCCGGCTCGCCGAGCACCCCGGAGCGAAGCCTCGGGGAATTCACGAGCTCAGATTTTCAACGCCCGATGGAGGAGGTGAGCGATGGCTGAAGACAAGGCGGCTGCACCTCTTCTTGCGGTTGAGGACTTGGTGAAGTCCTATGGCAAGAATCAGGTTCTGAGTGGAGTCACCTTCTCGGTAGAGAAAGAAAGCATCGTCGCACTTGCTGGGTCCAATGGCTCCGGCAAGAGCACGCTTCTGCGCTGTCTCTCTGGTGCGTTGCAGTTTCAGGGCACTGCGAAGCTGGTCGGCCGTGACTTGCGGACTCGACCCGCTATCAGACGGCTGCTCGGATACCTACCTCAACAAGTCACCCTTCCTGAGTCGGTGACTGCCTATGAGGCTCTGCTCTTCTTTGCCCGCCTCCGCGGTGCTGACGTTGATGAGCTGATACTCCCCGACGGGTTCTTGCCGGACCTCAACGCCCGCGTCGGTACGTTCTCTGGGGGGCAGCGCCAACGTGTAGCGATTGCGATCTCGCTTCTCGGACGTCCGCCGCTGCTTCTCCTCGACGAACCGGTGGCAAACCTCGACGAGCGGGGGCGCGAGGAGTTCTGGAAGACCCTTACGGAATTGCGGGACTCTGGGACCTCAGCCTTGATAGCGAGCCCTTCACCAGGCGACCTCGGTGCGGCGCCGGACCGGATCATTACTTTGGCTGATGGCGAGATCGAGTCCGACGAATCGTGGGCGGGGGACAAATCCGGTGACTGACAACGTCGATACTCCAACGGTCCCGACCACATGGCAAGACATCAGGACCATCGCGGGCTGGGAGCTTCGTGGCGCAATCAGAAGCCGATGGGTTCTGGGGACAGCCATCGCCTTTGCAGCAGCCGCAGTTCTCGTCTCGCTCCTTGGATTGCGGTCACTTCGAGAACTTGGACTAAGTGGTGTAGGCCCCGGTTCGGCGGGTCTGCTCAACCTGGCAGTCCTCTTCCCTCCGTTGATCGGACTGCTCCTGGGCGCTAATAGCATCGTCAATGCGCGCGAGCGGGGAGTCTTGGCGATGATCGCGGCACAACCGGTTTCGCGCTTTGCATACGCCGCCGGGGTCTTCTTAGGTCTGTCAGCCGCAGTCTGGACAACCTTGCTGATCGGCTTCAGCCTTGCTGCTGTAGTAGTCGCGGGGCCTGCGCAAGTAAGGGATCTTGGCGCGTTGCTTTCGATTGCCGGGGCATCTCTCTTGGTTGCGACTGTGGCTGTGGCCCTCGGCATGGCAATCTCGGCCCTGAGTGCCAGCAGAACTCAGGCAGCATCTTTCGCTACGGCAGTCTGGTTTGTGCTTGCTTTGGGCATGGACTTGGCTCTTGCTGGGGTCGCGTCGAGCATTCGACTGGGACCGGGCGCCCTGATGGCAGTGATTCTTCTCAATCCAGTTGAAGCTGCCCGCGTTCTCGCGCTCCTTGCCGCGAGTCCCGACGGTGGCACTCTTGGTCCATTCGGCGCTTATTTGGTCAATACCTACTCGGTGGGAGGAGCTGCGGCAATTCTCATCAGCGCAATGGCGGCCTGGGCGATCGTCCCGGTCATGGTTGCGTGGTGGGTTGTTTCACGCCGAGATATCTAGGGGTTCAGCCCATGGGCGGCGGAGCAGGGTGCTGAGCTGCTCCGGCCCAGCCGCCACGCCCAATGCCGGTACTAGCGTAGCTGGGTATTGCCGGGGGTTCCGGTGACCAGATCCAGCGAAAGCTCGGCGGAATAACAAGCAGTATCAGCGCAGTGATCGAGCCAAGCCCAATGCCGAGTCGGACAATGTCAGTTCCGAAAAGCCCAGCGCGCGGGGTAAATAGAAATGAGATCGACGACAGCCCAAGTGCGACCACAAGGATCACCCACCCGGTCTTGGAGCCGTTTCGTATCGCAAATGCGGACCACGTGATGGCAATTGCATAGGTCCATACCAAGAAGACGATCAACCACACGAAGCCAAGCCCGGGCGTATCTGCGGGAAGGGAAGCGCTCGCAACAAAGAGAAGAAAACTAAGAAACGCGATCGCCAGAATATTGAGAATGCCGATGACCGACGCGATCACCGACGCGATCTGAATGTACTGATTTGACTTCATGGCCCTATTCGACCGGGCGCAATGGCGTCACACTCGCAATAGGCTCGTCGACGCCGCGCAGTACGGGCAGGCGGACCGTGTAGCGTCTGCCTTCCTCGGTTGCTTCTTGCTGCACCGAGCCCCCGGCCTCCTCCACTAGCGTCATGACGATCGGAAGTCCGATTCGCCCTCTTCCCGCCGGGTGCAGTCGGCGGGGCCGGCTTTCGTCTGCGCTGAGTCCGCTTTGGTCTTCCACGGAAAACTCGACCCAGGCGCCATGGCGAATCGCACGAAGAGTCATTCGTGTATTCGGCGGCGCCGATCGCCACGCATTTAGCATCAGGTTGGCGACAATCCGCTCCAGGATACGGCTTTCCATGTCTACCAGGACCCCGGTGTCTCCCTCTATCCGCACACGCGGACCCGGTAGGTTCGGCAGTAGCTCAGGCGCCCTGGCTATCACCCTGTCGAGCTCGGCGGGCCACACATTCTCTTCGGGGAGCGAGGCTGAAGGCTCTTGGTCCGGCTCAGCACCGCGGGCGACGGGCTCTGCGATCGTTTCGCCGAACTTGTCGGCGAGGTTCTCAATCTCGGCGGAAAAAGCGTTGCGCTTGGACTCGTCCAGGTCGCTCCAAATCTCGACCAAAGCCGATGCGAGTCCTGCCAGCTTCTGCCACGGTGCAGAGCCTGGGAGGGTGAGCGACTCGATATTGGTCGTCTTTTCGATCTCATGCGCGGCAGCGCGAGCGAGAGCCTTCATCAGTTGGATGTCGGACTTCGGGATCGCGCGAGGGTTTGGGTCGTAGGCGCCAAGGGTTCCAAAAAGGCGGCCGTCGGCGAACATGATCGGGACGCCGATGTAGGCGCCGACGTTTGATCGCCGGCCTCGATCCGCGAAGTGATCGTCGGAGAGCGCATCGGGAACTGAGACGGGACTGCGCAGTGCTACGACATCTGCCTCGAACCTCGATGCGAGATCGACAGCCGTTCCCGGGCGCAGCCCGCTTTGGGACATCCCGGCTACGGCCTCTACGACAAGGGAATCCTCGTCAAGTCGACCCATGATGACGAGCGGATACGACATCTGTGATTGCGCGACCTGAAGGAGGTCGAAGAGCGCGAGACCGGTACTCTCGTATCCGATCGAGACGAGTTCGGCGAGCTTGGGATTCTCGGCCAAATTGAGTCCTTGGCGAGCTCTCTCCCCGGTTGCCAGCCGGCTTACATAGCTCACTGGGAATCTGGGGACGATCTCATGTGAGCCGGCAATTTGATTATCGGATCGTGACCCCATATGGCTTGACCGTCAACTCGAACCGCTGGGCTTGCGTCAGCCTTGGTAGTCGAAGAAGCCTGAACCCGACTTCCGTCCGAGCTTGCCCGCTGACACCAGCCTTCTGAGCGTCGGGGCGGGAGCATAGTTGGGATCGCGAAACTCGTCGTAAAGCGCTTCGAGAATCGAAAGGCTGGTGTCGAGTCCAACTAGGTCCAGCAGCGCCAAAGGGCCCATCGGGAATCCACAGCCCGCCTTCATCGCGGTGTCAATGTCTTCCATTGAGGCAACGCCGTTCTCAAAGAGCTTGATTGCATTGTTCAAGTACGGAAAGAGCAACGCGTTGACGATGAACCCCGCTTGGTCCTTGACGATCACCGGCTCCTTCCCGCATGACTCGGCAAACATGCGGGCCGTTTCCACGGCTTCTTCAGAGGTTGTTAGCGCAGCGACCACCTCTACTAGGCCCATTACAGGCGCCGGATTGAAGAAGTGGATCCCCAGCACGCGCTCGGGATTGCGCACGACTGAAGCCATCTCGATCACGGGGAGCGTGGAGGTGTTTGTTGCAATTATTGCGTCGTCGCGGCAGACATCATCGAGGTGGGCGAAGAGCTCCCGCTTGGTATCAAGGTCTTCAATGACGCTCTCTATGACAATGTCGCAATCGGAGAGCTCTTTGATGTTCGAGACTGCCTTGATGGCGGCGAGGGCCTTTTCACGTTCGGCCTCTTCAAGCTTGCCCCTCTCCACCTGCTTGGCAAGGGACTTCTCAATCGCAGCGAGCGTCGCCGCTGCCTTCTCTTGAGTCCGGCTCCTGAGGACGACCTCGTAGCCTGCCTTGGCGCAGACTTCGCTGATTCCCGAGCCCATGATCCCCGAGCCGACAATGCCGATCCGCTTGACGTTCATCTTCCAGTTGGCCTTTCGCTTATCTGTCGGCCCAATTGCGGGTAATCAGGTTCGCGCAGCTTCAGCACGCGGCGCCAACGCAGCGAGGCTAACGGGTCTCGGGACCGTCCTGTGGCAGTGGGAGTGATCGAGACGAAGGTATCGGTACGGTGATCGGGCGAAGCGATGCCGCAATCGAAATCGCCTCATCCTTGGAAATGCCATTCTTGGTGCGTACCTGCGCGTACGTGCCATCGACTGTTATGGCCGCCAGAAAGCCGTCGGCGATCTCCCCATAGCGCACCGTGATTCCCGATGCGGTCTCCGTCACCAAGGGCGCGGGTGCCTTGGAAGTGACTTCGGCAGCGCAATCGGAGGCAGTCTGGAGAACGTCGAAGAAGCCTTCCCGCCCGCGCCCCGTGAAAACCAGCTTCTTTGCCGCGCACGGCGCCCAGTCGGCAGCGGGATCGAGACTCACGAATTGGAGCCCTTCAGGAAGCCGTAGCGGTCCAAGAATCCGGAACGGAGATGATCGGATTTGCTCCTGCTCCAGCGGGCCAATGAGGGAGGTGTCAATAGGTTCATTGAATGTGCCCGAAGGGTCGTGGCCCCACAAGTCCATAGTCGCTCGGGCGTTCACTGCTGCTCCGTGAAGAGAAGCCTCCACGTCGCTCTGGATTCTTCGCAGTCGTCCATCGATTTGGTCAACGCACGCATAGGACGACGTCCTGATCTTTCCGAGCCCGCCCGGCGGTGTCGAGGGCAGGACGCGCGAAGCCTTGGCCAGAAGCAGCGCCGCAGCTTCCTCGATTGCCTTCGGCGATGGTGCCGGCGCAGCAGTCGGAGTGACCACTGAGGGTGACGGAGTCTTGAACGGCGAACCGGTCGGCGTCGGGATCGATATCGGCGCCGTTGTGATTCCAAATCTGTAGCAGTCGGTGCTGTGTCCTCTGACTTCTCCGGTGCCGATCAGCTCGAAGGGGTTACTCCGGGCAGAGGCGTTCACGAGAGACTCGTATCGGCGTGTGACGGTTGAAGGTGATCCGAGGGGCGGGAGAGCGCTGGCGAGAGGACCAAAGGGGTCCATCGATCCGGAGGCGCCGGAGAACCAGTACGGGCTCCCGGGCTGGCGCACCGCCCCGGGGATCTCCTCGAGAACAATCGGCGTCTCGCCCCCGCCGGGATCGCTCGAGATGAGCATCCGATATCCCTCGTTGTTGCGGGCGGAGCCTTCGCTCCTGCTGGTCGATCTGGTTACTTCTCCCGCTGGAGAGCGGAGCTCGATCCACGCTTCGAGCGCGAAGTTGAACATGCCGGCGGACTCAGCGGTCTTCTGGGAGGCTGAAGCCAAATCCTCCTTGGGAGGCGGCGCCGGTCCTGGGCACCCGGCGAGGAGAATGACGGCCAGGATTCCCGCACCAGCCAAGGGCAGCCGGTATCTGGGCTTCATTGATCGCAGCGGGCTTCTGACGCCTGCTCTATGGCGCATCCTATGGTTTGGTTCCCGGGCGCTCGCTGATCGTGACCGATTCGATGGTCAATGGCTTGCGCGGCGGGCCGTCTTGTGACCCACCTGGATCTCCCTCTGAATGCATCTTGTCAACAATGTCCATGCCTGAAACGACCTTGCCGAAGAGGGTGTAGTTGGGTGGGAGCACCGAGTCCTTCACCACTATGAAGAACTGACTGCCGCTTGTGTTCGGGCCGCTGTTGGCCATGGCCACTGCACCCCGCTTGTAGCCGTCTTGCTTGGCTCGCGACAACTCATCAGGGATTGAATATCCCGGGCCGCCCGTGCCGTCACCAGCCGTGGCATCTCCGCCTTGAATTACAGATAGCTGCGGGGAGTTCGTTACCCGGTGAAACTTGGTGTTGTTGTAGTAGCCATCACATGCAAGTGAGACGAAATTGTTGACCGCCATCGGAGCGTCCTGGGCGAAGAGCTCTATTTCGATTGGCCCGTAGTTGGTTGTCATGGTCGCCACATATTCACGAGAATCCCAGGCGATCTTCATTGGCCCGATTCCCGGATACTCCTTGGGGTTTGGTGGTGCGGGGCTCGCGCAGCTGATCCCTTCTCCCACTGGGAGCGGTGGCGATTCCGAAGGCGTTGGCCCGTCAGCCTTCTTGTCACTGGACTTGCCGGATCCCAGGAACACAACCGAGAGGAGAACTGCAATGCCGACTAGCGCAGCTGCGAGAATTACTCCGGCACGGACCCGCCGCTGACGAAGTTCCGCCCTGCGACGAGCGGCTTCCGCGGCTGCGCGGCGTGCTTTTTGTCGCTGGCGCTTGTCAGCTTTGCTCATGTGCGAATCCTCTTTCTCGCGGCCGCCTACTCACTACTCCTCGCTGACGGTGATCGAGTTGATCGTCACCGGCTCAAGTGGCCGATCATTTCCACCTGTCGGTACTGACTCGATGGCTCCGACGGTTTCGATCCCCGACGTGACCTCACCAAAGATGGAATAGTTTGGAGGCAGGCTCGCGTTTGCGGTGCAGATGAAGAACTGGCTGCCATTTGTGTTCGGGCCCGCATTTGCCATGGCCAGGATCCCCTTGACATACCTTCGCCCGCGGGGCAGCTCGTCTTCAAAGCGGTATCCCGGCCCACCCGTTCCGTTTCCGATCGGACACCCTCCCTGAATAACGAATCCAGGCACAATCCTGTGAAATGTGAGTCCGTCGTAGTAACCCTCTCTGGCGAGGAAGACGAAATTGTTCACTGTGCGTGGTGCTTCCTGAACGAAAAGCTCAAGATCGATGGGCCCCAAGCTTGTGTCGATGTGGGCGGTGTACTTCTTGTTGACGTCAACTTGCATTTCGGGCGGCGCTGCATACGATTGTGGAGCCATTTGACGACCTTTCTAGGGCGACGTCCGCTTCAGGACGAATGCGGATTGTAGGTCAACAGCCGATTGGTTTTGGAGTCCAGCCAACGATTGCTGTGCCATCTTGCGAAATCGGAGGTTCGTTTGCAGTTGGCGCGGCTAATCTCATGCAAGCACGAATTCGAGTATTGCGCCAAGGAGTGACGGAGAAAGATGTCCGATCCAGTCTCTAGGGACGTCGGCAGACGCTTGCGCGCGATACGCCGACAGCAGGGTCTTTCCCTAGACGACGTTGAGGAGCGGAGCGGTGGCAAGTGGAGTTCATCAGCCATTGGAGCCTACGAGCGCGGCTATCGGACTCTCACGGTCGAGCGCCTTCGTTCACTAGCTGACTTCTACGGAGTGCCGATTTCAGTTCTCTTGGCACCGGCACCAAAGCGAGACGGCAATCCCGAGAAGGTCGTTATTGACTTGGTGGCATTGGAGCAGGCCGGGGCAGATTTCGAACCGCTTCAGCGGCTGGCTCATTCGATACAAATGCAGCGCGGTGACTTCAACGGCAAGATCCTTACGATCCGCGGAGCAGACGTCAGTAATCTCTCGCTCCTCTATGGCATCACCGAAGAGGAGATGCTTGAGAAGCTTGGAGCTTCAGGAGTGGCCCTGAATCTGGACGATTCACTTGAGGACTCAATTGAGGAGCCGGCGACTGAAGCAGACACTGACGGTTCGCCTTGAGCGGGATCATCGTTCAGAAGTTCGGCGGCACCTCAGTGCAGTCGCCGGAGCGGATCAAGGCGGTCGCTGGGCGGATAGCTGCAACCGTTGAGCGAGGTCATCGGGTGTGTGCTGTGATCTCGGCAATGGGGCAGACAACCGACGAGCTCATCGAACTCGCCTCGCAAGTGAGCCCCGACCCACCAGTCCGGGAAATGGACATGCTCCTTACGGCTGGCGAGCGGATTTCAATGGCTCTTACTTGCATGGCGCTTGACGCATTGGGGCACAGTGCCGTGAGCTTCACGGGATCTCAGGCTGGAGTGCTCACCGATCCTCGCCACGGCAAAGCGATGATTCTCGATATTCAGCCGGACCGGGTTCGCGCCGCCCTTGATGGAGGGGCAATTGCGGTGGTGGCCGGTTTCCAGGGCATGTCCACCGATACCAAGGAGATAACAACCTTGGGTCGCGGCGGATCAGACACCAGCGCAGTAGCGATGGCGGCCGCCCTAGGCGCCGAGTATTGCGAGATATTCACCGATGTCGAGGGGGTATTCACGGCTGATCCGAGAGTTGTCGAATCTGCACGGAAGCTCCACGTTGTGAGCTACGACGAGATGCTCGAAATGGCTTCGTCGGGGGCAAAGGTGTTGATGCTCAGGTCAGTTGAGTACGCGCGGAATCACAACGTCGCCCTGCATGTGAGATCGAGTTTCGTAGATTCACCCGGCACATGGATCAGAGGAGAAGATGAGCGTATGGAGCGAGCAATCATCGCCGGCATTACCCACGACGTGACCGAGGCAAAAGTCACGCTGAAGGGAGTGCCTGACCAGCCAGGAATTGCCGCAAAGCTCTTTGGCGATCTTGCCGAAGCAGGGGTAAACGTCGACATGATCGTTCAAAACGTCTCTGCAGAGGGTCACACCGACATTTCATTTACCGTCAATCGTGATGAAGCCAAGAAGGCGGCGACTCTGGTGGCCAAGATCGCCGGCGAGATTGGCGCGAACGGATACGACCTCGACGAGACGATTGCGAAGGTAAGCCTCGTGGGAGCGGGCATGCGCTCACATCCGGGGATCGCGGCGAAGATGTTCGACGTGCTCGCATCGAGCAGTGTCAACATCGAAATGATTTCCACCTCGCCCATCCGGATTTCGTGCGTAGTTCACGAGAAAGATGCGACGACCGCGGTCAATGCGCTGCATTCCGCGTTTGAGCTTGAAGCCGAGTCTGCGCTACGGGACTCCCATGTCGGTGTCGAGCGAATCGATTCCGGAGATGAGGCCGAGAGCTCGTCAGCGGGGGTCGCATGACGGGGAGCGAAGGTGATGAACTGGCTCTCGCCCGAGCGTCAGGGGTCCTGACCGACCCTGAGAGCCTGGGTTCGCCCGTTGTTGCCGTAGTGGGCGCGACCGGCCTCGTCGGGCAGGAGATGCTGAGAGTCCTTGACGAGCGGGACTTTCCGATGGCGGGTCTGAAGCTGTTTGCATCGGAGCGAAGCCGCGGACGTCCTATCGAGTTCCGCGGCAAGACCTATGAAGTGGACGTGCTCAGCGAGGAATCATTCCGCGGCATCGATCTCGTCTTGATGGAGGTGGAGAGCCCGATCTCGCGAGAGTGGGCCCCGGTCGCGGCTGAGGCTGGAGCCACGGTGATCGACAATTCATCGGCATGGCGCATGGAGGAGGGGATTCCGCTCGTCGTGGCCGAGGTCAACCCCGAGGATCTCCAGGGGCATAGGGGGATCATCGCCAATCCCAACTGCACGACGATGACCCTGATGCCGGTACTTGCTCCTCTGCATCGTGAATTCGGAGTCAGGCGTGCGGTGATCACCTCGCTTCAGTCTGTCTCCGGTACTGGTCAGGCGGCTCTGCGGGAACTCGAGAAGCAAGCTCTGCGATTTCTCGACAGACCAAGCGGACTTCGCCGCGCAGGAGTAGATGGTGGATACGAGGCAGGCGAGATCTACCCAAAGCCAATTGCCTTCAACGTCATTCCCCAGTGCGACGACTTTGCCGATGAAGTGCGCACCAAGGAAGAAGTCAAGCTTGTGGCCGAGACCCACAAAATCCTCAATGACGACTCGATTGGAGTCATCGCGACATGCGTCCGCGTGCCAGTGGAGGTTGGTCATTCGCTCTCAGTGGTTGTGGAATTCAATCGCCCGGTCCATGTGGAGGAGGCGCTTGATGTGCTTGCCGATTCGCCGGGTGTCGATCTCTTTGTCGGGAGCGAGTACCCGACTCCGCTTGACGTGGCAGGAACAGACGATGTTTGCGTGGGTCGAATACGCCCCGACACAAGCTCCGAGGGGGGCCTCGCCATTTGGGTCTGCGGCGACAACCTGAGAAAGGGAGCCGCTCTGAACTGCGTCCAAATTGCCGAGGTCCTGCTGGACCAGGGGTGGTTGAAGCCGAGCTGAGCCCTTGGCTGGGGAACCGGGGTGGCCGTCCTTGGTTACGATTACGTGGTGCGATGTCCTTCTTGTGATTCAGAGGTGCCGGGCAGAGATCTGGTCTGTAGCGAATGCGGAGCGTTTGTCTATCGAGACGTGCCTGCCGTACGGCAGGTGCCGGAAGACAGCGGCAATAGTGCCGCGTCGACTTCCGCGGCCGTTGGGTCTGTCGGGGCCAATTCGTCCGTAGGGCCACCAACGCGCCCGCGGTCTTCTGCGACGGGGTACCCGCCGGGTTCGGGAGGGCCGGACTATGTCTATCCCACCCTGCAAGGGTGGCCAGGTCTAGGGCCCGATGAGCCACCTCGCCAATATGGCTATGTTCCGCAGCCTCAGCCGGGCTCTGTGAGTCCGGCGGGTGCTCAGGTGCAAGTCGCTCAGGAGGAACTCCAACGGCGCGGTCGAGTTATGGGTCGTTGGAGCATTGGCTTGGCCATTCTCTCGCTGCTCATTCCCCTCGTGGGTCCCGTAGGGATAGTCACGGGGTATTTCGCGTGGCGCCTGGGCGAGACCCGTCTCGGTCGCATAGGGGTTGTCGCGTCCGTAGTTGCAATGGTCGCCGGCGTGGGGCTCGCGATGCTTGTGGCTCCTGCAGGAACCGGCTGATAGCGGTCAGGCCGCGGCTAGCAGCTCGGCGACTGACTTCTCAATGCCTTCAGCGATTATCCCTACGTCTGGAACAATGGCAGGGTCCGCATTGATGCCGAAATAGATTCCGCCGTTGTAGCTCGTCGCGCCAACCGAGAGCCCGCCGCCTTCAGCCAGTGGCACGACTGGAAATGCCTCGACCAGCTTTGATCCCAGCAGATAGAGCTGGAACTGCGGACCTGGCACATTAGAGACAGTCACGTTAAATAGCCGTCCCCGCCCCATCATCCGAGCGCCGAGCGCGTGGAGCGTGGCGGGTGCGAATCCGCTCATTTCAATAAGGAACTCCGCACCAAGCGCCTGATGGGACTGCTTCAGGTCTGCAGTCTCTGACTTGATTGCCTCGAGCACCTCGACGGGGTCCGCGACCCCGATTGGAAGCGTCGCGAACATTGCTGACACCCGATTGCCGAGGGCCAGGTGCTCCTCATCGGTCCTAACACTCACGGGGACCATTGCCCTGAGGAATGCGTCCGGGGCGACCGGCTCACCTCGCTCGATCAAGAAGTGCCTCAGCCCCCCCGTGGTGGCCGCCAAGACGACGTCATTGACGGTGCCGCCTAGAGAGTTCTTGATTCGCTTGAAGTCCTCGAGCATGGTTCGAGCCCCGGCGTACTTCCTATGCGGCCCGATCCTCTGGTTGAGGACGCAGTCGGGAGCGACGATGCCGCCCTTGGTGCGAAGGACCGAGCCGATGCCAGTCGCACGCTCCTGAATAGCGGATGCGAGATCTTCAGGGCTCTGCAGCGCTCCCCGAATCGCGTTTACAGCCCTGCGCGGGCTGGTCATCAGTTGGAATGTGCGGGACAAGACTCTCTCGGCCAGTGGTCTTCCAGGCGATGGCTTCCACGCCTCGGGCGTTCCAATCGGGGCGTCTGGCGCAAAGTCGAGGAGCACAGTTCCGATATCAACCGCGGATATGCCATCGACGAGCGCGTGATGAGTCTTTTGTATGACCGCTCCGCGGTCACCCTCCAAGCCCTCGACGAGATATATCTCCCAGAGTGGCTTTGACCGATCAAGAGGGCGGGACATGATGTGGCCCAGGTATGCGAAAAGCTGACTCTCCCGCCCGGGGCTCGGCAGGGCGGTGCGCCTAACGTGGTACTCGATATTGAAGCCGGCGTCGTCAACCCACTCCGGCGGCACGATGTCGAAAGGTGCCCGCACTACCCGCTGCCTGAAGCGCGGGACGCGATGGATCCTGGCCTCTATGAGTGCAATCAGGCGCGCGTGGAGTTCCTCGAAAGAAATCTCATCAGATTCGCGTTCAAAGATCGCGAGTGAGCCGACCATGTTGTGGGCGCTCTCAGTTTCGAGCTCCAGAAATGCGTTGTCGAGTGCCGACAGCTGCTCGCTCATGGTCCTATGCTCCTTGCTCCGATTGACTGATGCTATAGCGAATCGACCGTCGGGGGAGCCGAGCTCTCTCATCCCGCGAGTACTCAAATGTCAAGAGCCGAAGCTTTCATTGACGATAATTCTCGGGCGGGCAAAATGACTGGGGTTCAACCGAGGTGAATGACGCTATGACGAGTGGATTGGCTGTCGCGGTCCCGAGCGCGCGCCGGGTTGGCCGGGCAGAGAGCGTACTTGCTGACGTAGCCATCCGGTTGCCGGACCGGCGGGACAATCTCGACGCCCTCGTGCGAATCGCAACGCCGGAGATTTCCTACAAGGTCCGCATCTGCGACACCGGCACGGAGCTGATTCCAGACGACGGAAAGCCCGTTGCCTCCGAGCTCACCGCGTCGGTTGAGGCATGGGAATCGGTCGTGGCCGGCGAATTCAACGTTCTCGAGGCGGTCGATGCGGGATTGATGACCATCCGCGGAAACGTTCATCTCGCGATGGACTTCGGCGGCATGATGATCTCCGACACTCCGTATTCGTGGCACTACAACGTTGATCGAGTGAAGGTAGGCAAGCTCAAGGTTGCCCGTCTAGTCACCACGATTCCCGACTCGGGGCATCTGAGCGCCACTGATTCTCCGAGGGATCACCGCCCCGTGCTCGTTCTCCATGGGCTGAGTGCCACGAAGTCATCAATGCTGCCGACGATCGTGGGTCTGGCAGTGGACCGAGAGGTTCACGCCATCGATCATCCCGGCCACGGCGATTCCGATAAACCCTACGTGAGCTACTCGCCGAGTTTTCTGGCAGGAACGGTCATTCGCTATCTCGACGCCATTGGCGCAGAGAAAGTCGATTTGATCGGGAACTCGCTTGGCGGACGCGTTTCCTTGGAGGTCGCCGCACGGTGGCCCGATCGAGTCGGGCGGATGGTCCTCTACGCTCCAGCGATGGCACCCATCAAGGATCGCAACTTGATCTCGCTCCTGAGAGTGGTCCCTTCGAGCATTGGGATGATTCCTGGGATCTTCACCAGGGGCAGGGCCGAGATGGTCATCAAGTCACTTCTCGGTGGTCTTGACGGAGCGGGACAGAGCTTGATCGACGCTGCGGTTGACGATTTCTTGCGGATCTACTCCACTGCCGGCGCTCGCCGCGCTCTGTATAGCGCTCTGCGTGGCTACTTGCTAGCTGACTCGTTTGGGGAAAAGGGGTTCTGGACCAACCTGCCGAAAATTCGCTCCGACGCCCTCTTCGTTTGGGGGCGCCATGACGACCTTGTTTCCTGGCGTTACTCCCGAGCTACTTCTCAATGGATTCCGCATGCTGTCTCGGTCATCTTTGAAGACGGCGGGCACGTGCCCCAGATTGAACACCCAGAACGCACCAACAAGATGACCCGGGAGTTCTTTGACGGTGTGCTTCCTCAGCCCTCACCCGCGGTCACGGTTTGGAATTCCTAGCCGTCGCATGGGCGCGCGGCGACCCTCGCGCGTTAGGGTAGGCGCTCGCAGCCACACTGCTTCTGTGTCGAGCGTGCCTGTCGGCATCGCATACCAGTGAGCGGGTGGCAACCTATGCAGGTACCGCATATAGCAGGAGGAATGCCGAATGGCAGATAAGTTCGAGTTTCTTTCGGATGAGTGGTTCGACGCAGTTCGCAAGATCCAGGAAGAGCATGCCGGCGCGGCCGAGGGGCTCGGCGGGACAAACCTCGCCCTGAATCTTTCGATTACGGACTGCCCAGACGGCTCCGAAAAAGAAATCAGCATGAAGATGGTCGACGGTGAGCTCGACTGGGAGACCAGCCACATTGATGGCGCAGACGCCAAGGTCATCACGGACTACGCAACCGCCAAGGCGATTTTCGTCAGTGGCGACCAGCAGGCCGGGATGCAGGCGTTCATGTCGGGTCAGCTCCGGGTAGAGGGTGACATGACCAAGCTCATGGCGCTCCAGTCCGGCAGCGGCGCAGGCGCAGATGCTCAGAAGGCGATCCAGGAGATCACCGCTGACTGACGCCGGCACGGCGAAAATTGCACGAAGGCCGGGCGGTCAACCGCCCGGCCTTCTGCTTTGTGACTGATATTCCGCCCGAAGGCGTCTCAGTCGGGACGGCGGGATTTGAACCCGCGACCTCAGCGTCCCGAACGCTGCGCGCTAGCCAAACTGCGCTACGTCCCGTTGCCGTTGATCCTAGCCCGCTGCGGCTATTAGTTCGCGACCGGTTTCGGCCAACTTGGCAGGCGATATGGGTTTCACCAACCACGCTTCAGCACCGAAGCGCTTGGCGAGCCACGAATCAGCTTCGCGATCTAGAAGCAAGAGCACCGGAATCGAGTCGACGAGGGAATTCTCGAGGTCGGCGTTGACAGCGACGCCGCCCATATTTCCTGCTTGAAGGTCGAGTATTACCAGGTCGGGCGGGTTGTCGGTGACAGATTCGCTCACCCGTCGGCCTTCACTGACCACTCTGACAGTGAAGTCCGGCTCCAGGAGCGCTGCCCTAACTGAGGATTCCGTCCAGGGGGCGTCGGTGGCGAGCAATACATCAAACATGTCGCAAAAGGTAACGGTACTGGAAGGGAATCACCAAGTCAGTCTTGCGCGCTCAATCGGCCAAGCGAAATCTGGCAAACCCAACTAGAATCAACGTGCTCGCGAAACTGCCGGGGAAATGCCATATGGCACGCATTCTTGATGAAGACGGAAGAACAGTCGCATTCATCTCAGGGCCGCTCGATAGCTACTCCGTGCCGACTGTCAGAACTTTGCTGAGAAGGATCGATCGCGATCGCGATCTGGTCATCGACCTATCCGAGTGCACATATGTTGATACCGCCGGCCTCTGGGTCCTGCGTGAACGCGCTAGGGATGCCGAGCAATCAGGCGGGTCGATGGTTGTGCGATGTGTCTCGCCGAGAGTTCGGAAGGTCATTGCCGCGACCGGATTTGACCGTCTCGTGGTGATCGAGGATCAGCCGGCTGCCGACGCCTACCGCGCCTCGGCGACTTCGGAGGAGCGAACCCTGTACAAGGCGTCGGAGGGCAAGTCGAGCTGACCCCGGCTTATGCCGGATTAGCCTCGCCTTCGGGGAACATGTACCAGCTGATTTCGTCGAGGCCTTCGAAGTCGGCCACGTCGTGGGCCATGTAGGGCACGAGAACAATCGGCGCGGATGCGCACTTGCCGGCGAGTCCGGCCAGGTTGCCTGCTTCGCGGTCTGCCACGCGATCGAAGTTGGCCAGATTCTTATAGAGGATTGCGAGGCGATTGGCGCGTTTGTCAGTCCGTTCGAGTGCTGCTGCGCGGCCAAGCGCGACTCCGGGTTCAAGGTCGGAGAACCTGGGGTGTACTCGGTTGACAATCAGTCCCGCAATCGGATGACCGGACTCGACCAACTTCTCAGCGAAGAACTCGGCCTCAGCCGCCGCTTCGCGCCTAGGGGATGCAACGAGCAGATAGGCGGTGTCGTCGGCATCTAAGAGATCCGAGACGTGGCTTGCTCGATCCTTGAAGCCGTCATACATGCCCTCGAAGGCCGCGAAGAACTCAACCGCGTCATCGATGACCTCACTCCCGATCACCTTGGCAACGATTTTCAGCACCCCTCTCGTAGCTGAAGAGACCGCTTTCAAATATGCCCGCGTAGGCGAGAGGAAATACCTAAAGACCCTTGCATCGAGAAAACGCGACAGTCGTCCTGGGGCGTCAAGGAAGTCAAGGGCGTTTCTGGAAGGGGGAGTGTCGACGACGATGAGATCGTATGGGCCGTCTTGGTCCAATTCGTATAGCTTCTCCATCGCCATGTATTCCTGGGTGCCCGAGAGCGCTCCGGCAATGTTCTGATAGAAGGTGTTGGAGAGAATGCGCCTTATCTGGGCTTCGTCGGCGGCATAGCGCGCAACCAGCCGGTCAAAGGTCGCCTTGGCGTCGAGCATCATTGCCGAATAGCTGCCCGATGCAGGTGCCTTCTTG
Source organism: Acidobacteriota bacterium (assembly GCA_003577105.1). Classification (GTDB taxonomy): domain Bacteria; phylum Actinomycetota; class Acidimicrobiia; order ATN3; family ATN3; genus ATN3. Next base: position 76,403 of record QEUQ01000003.1, read on the forward strand.
TCCGGATCCCAGACCGACCTTGGAATCTCTGCGGCTTCATCTTGGAGGCTATCCAGGCCAAGTGCATTGGCCAGTCTGCGTGCCGGGTCAATCGTTACAACGGCGGTTCTGCGGCCGAGGTAGGCGCCATGCAGAGCGAGTGCGGCCGCGATCGTTGTCTTACCAACACCTCCCGATCCGCAAACAATCACGACGCGCTTGTTTCCGATTACCTCTTCGAGCGAAGGGCCGTCTTGCGCGCTGGCGGCCTTTGCGGGCGGGTCAGATGGCTTCACGGTGCACCGGAGATCGCGTCAGCCATGGCGCCCGCCAAGGTCTCGAGCTCTGTCCGGCCAAAGTCCGCGTTGAAGATAAAGGGCAGCTCAATTTGGGGTAGATCCAGCATGCGGGAAAGGCGTTCGCGCTGAGATTGCTGAAGTGCGTACCTGTCGAGCATGAACTCGTTGGCAGCCTCCATTGCCAGCGCCAGATCGGGATTGATCTCGACGCCGAGGCCCTTTGAGAGCGATTCGATCTCCTCGGCCTCGATTGCTTCAGCCGCATGTGGATAGCAGCCATTGACGAATATGACGCCGAGCCTGCAGCCGACCCGCTCGCGCAGCGCCTCGGCAGTTTCGACGGCTTCGTTCACTGGAGTCTCCTCCGGAATCGTCACCAGATGGACCACCGTACTCTCCGATTCCAGCAGCCCAATCACGTCAAGTGCCTGATCGCGAATTGGCCCAACCCGAACAGCGTTGACAATGCCCGCTGCCGAGGTGAGGAATGTGATGGCGTGCCCTGCAGCAGGCGCGTCAACCACGACTGTCTTGTAGGAACGCTCCTCGGCTCGGGACCCTTTGACCACCTGCTTGATCTTGCCTAGCACCAGGACGTCCTTTATGCCTGGGATCGCTGTGGCCACATATTCGAGGACATTGGTCTTGACAAGGAGGCGGCTAAATCTGGTCATGCCATGGTCGGCCATGTATTCAACCAGCGCGTCATCGGGCCAGATCGTGCGGGCCCAAATCCCCTTGGCCAACTGGTCTTCTTCGAAGTTGAGCCCACCGCGGCCGAAGATCGAACCAAGCCCGCTCTTGCCCTCCGTCTCGCAGATGAGGGTGTCGCGTCCGGACTCCGCGGCCATGACAGCCAGCGCGCCGGAGACTGTGGTTTTGCCGACGCCGCCTTTACCGAGGACGATATGGAGGCTTGGCTTCAAGAACACATCGAGGTCCATGTTGCGGATGATAGCCCGTGCCTCCCGGCGCCTAGTCTTGGCGATGCTTTGTTTGGCATTCGTCACGCTCGGTGCCGCACAACTTGTCGGTGCGCAGACCGTCACCGAGACATCGACACCCGATGCGCCGGTAAGTGACGGCTTCATCGACCTGGTCACGTTAGACGGACCGCTTGACCCGGTGACGCTGACCTTCTTGGAGCAGAGGGTGATCGAAGCAGCGCGCGACGAAGCCAAGCTTTTGCTGCTTCAGCTCGACACTCCAGGTGCAATCGCAGGTGACGCATCCAAACTTGTGAGCTTGATCGCGACTTCCCGAGTGCCTGTCGTTGTCTGGATCGGTCCCGGCGCCGGAAGGGCCGAGTCCTCGGGCGCTGCCGTCTTTGTTGCCTCTCATGTGCGGGTTGTGTCGCCAATCGCTCGAATCGGCAACTCCGAGCCGCGGGATCTAAAGAGGCCGGTGGACCCTGACGGAGGCGAGGAGCTGGCATCTCTCGCGTCAATGCGAGCGCCCGGCAATGTCGCGCTGGCACGCTTTGCATTTGAGTCAGCTCAGGGGACGATCCTTCTCGGAGATGACGCCGCGGCCATGGGGATAGCCGATTTCGCCGCTCCGACCATTGGAGACGCGGTCGTAGGGCTCGACGGCCGCGTGGCAGTTCTATCGCCCGATGCCAGGCGAGATGGAGATACCTGGGTCTCGGGGCCGCTGGTTTCAAGGGAGATTAGAACCGCGCGGGTCGTTGAGGGGCCCGACGGTCAGCCCCGGCGGGAGCCGTCGGTCCAAGTTCGCTTCTTCAGGCCTTCCTTTGCCGATCGCGTCCTACATGCTGTTACAAGCCCGTCGGTTGCGTACTTCCTCTTGCTGGTCGGACTGACGCTCATCGCCTTTGAGCTGTACACCGTCGGTGTGGGCATGGTCGGGCTCGCGGGTGCGGCGTGCGTTGCGCTGGCCGCCTCGGGCCTTACCGTGATCGGTCCCGAGTGGATCGCCATTGCGCTGTTCGCTTTAGCGTTTGTGATGTTCGCTTCGGACATCCAAGAAGGGGTGAGAGGACCGGCCTCGACGATCGCATTCGTATCTTTGGGACTCGGGTTGATCGTGATCAGGGTTCTGCCGCCCGCGCCGCTACGAGTTCCGATCTGGCTTGTGCTGTTGTACCTGGTTCTCATTGGGGGATCATGGCGCCCCGGAATGGCCCTAATGGTCCGCTCAAGGTTCTGGGCACCGGCAATAGATCGCACATTCCTTGTGGGGGAGGAAGCTGAAGTACGCGATCCACTCAAACCACGCGGAAGTGCAAAAATCGGAAAAGGCCTGTACTCGGCGCGTGCCGCGGGTGGGAAGTTGATGAGGGGTGACCTGGGTAGCGTTGTTTCTGTCTCGGGATCTGACCTGGTCATAGCGGCCAAGGCAGATGACGACGAATAACAAGAACCTAAATTTCTGTAATTACAAAGTTTTCCCTGGTCAGGAAGTGTGACTTCTGATACTTTTCTTACATTCTCGTGCACTGCGATTACCGCACGATCACGCCACTTTTGCGGGAGTGTCAATGGCCTTTTATGACAGATCACCAGGTGACCTCTGGCAGGCGCATGCTGCCTGCCGTGGACCCGAGGCCTTTCTCTTCTTCGCTCCAACCCATTTTGAGAAGAAGGAAGAGAAAATCAGCCGGGAAACCCGGGCGAAGATGATCTGCGACTCCTGTCCGGTACGCGGCGATTGCTTGGACTATGCACTTGCAATCCGCGAGCCTCACGGAATCTGGGGAGGACTCACCGAGCAGGAGCGCAGGGTACGCCTGGCTCGACAGACCGGCTGACTGCGCGTCCAGCCGCTATCGGCGCCATCGAGTGTTGACTTGACGGTGCCGCTCCGTAATTGTGCCGTTACGCGCTCGCGGAATCGAGCCGCGGGGCAATCTGTTCTTATCTAGGGGCAGAATTTCGAGCGGAGCTCTAATTGGCGGAAGCTAGAAGAGACCATCTTGTCTGGTCTCGCACCAAGGTAGACGGGCGCGTGGCCGGCTACGGAGTCGCGGGCGATGGCCCACCGCTTGTGTTTGTTCACGGATGGGGACTCGGGCAGCACGCGTACAAGCGAGCAATGAAGCGCCTTGTCAATTTGGGAATGCGCGTCTATACGCCGGCAATGCCAGGTTTCGGTGGCACCGCAGAGCTTCCGGCGAGCGAGCTGTCGATCGCCGGCTACGCGAAGTGGCTAGACGGATTCATGGAGGCCGTCGGCATCGACGAGCCCGCGTTTGTCATGGGCCACTCTTTCGGCGGAGGCGTTTCCCTCAAGCTCGCTCACGACTATCCGGATCGAGTCAAGTTCCTGGTGCTCATAAATTCGGTAGGAGGCTCGGCCTGGACCAAGGACGGATCGGTCGTCAAGCAAATGAAGGAGCGCCCGCTTTGGGACTGGGGGATTCACTTTCCTGGCGACATTATGCCGGTTGGTCAGATCCGCAAGGTCCTTCCGGTCATTCTTGAAGATGCGCTCCCGAACATCCTCAGGAATCCGCTTGCAATGTGGAAGGCGGCGAACTTGGCCCGCCGGGCCGACTTGCGAGAGGAACTCGAAAATCTCAAGAAGCGAGAGCTCCCCGTTCTGATCCTCTGGGGAGATCACGACAAGATCATCACTGAAGACAGCTTCATCGACATGTGTGAGGCGATCGGATTGGAGGGGGATGTGATCTCGGGCGGGCACTCCTGGCTCCTCGCTGATCCCGATGCCTTTGGCGAGGTGATGACCAACGTGCTGGCGGTCGCCCGTATTGCGCGCGATGAGGAAGCGAGCGAGGCCGTTTCCCGGGTTCGCCATGGAGGCGTCTTGGCGGGCGTCTTCGCAGCCTCTGAAGAGGATCAGCGTGAGTAGCCCGGACATGACTCCCCGACCCGCCTCGACAGTCTTGTTGCTTCGAGATCAGCCGGCGATGGGTATCGAGGTGCTGATGCTTCGAAAGAACCCGAGGAGCGAGTTCGCATCGGGCGCCTATGTATTTCCCGGAGGAGCTGTGGAGGAGTGCGACGCCGCGCTCGCCACGATGCCGCATCTCTATTCGGGACTTGACGACCCCGCTGCCTCTGAGGTCCTCGGAATCGAATCCGGCGGGCTTTCGTATTTCGCGGCAGCGATCCGCGAGGCCTTCGAGGAGGCGGGGATCTTGATCGCCTATGACGCCAAGGGTCAGGTCGAGTTGCCCGTTGGGACCGAGATCGCGCTTCGCCTAGATGCGGCACGCACATCCCTAAATGCGGGCGAAGCTGACTTCTATTCGATCTTGGAATCTGAGGAATCGCTCCAGATCGCAGTCGAAGAGCTTATCTACATGTCGCATTGGATTACTCCGGTCGGCCCGCCCCGCCGCTATGACACTCGCTTCTTTGCAGCCAGGGCGCCGGAGAATCAGGTGGCTCTGCATGAGGGTGGCGAGACCGTTGACACGATCTGGATATCACCGTCGGAGGCAATCGAGGCGGCGTCGCGCAACGAGATTGAGATCATGTTTCCCACGCTGCGCCACCTCGAAATGATCCGGGATTTCAAGGCGGTTGATGAGGCTCTTGCTTGGGCCAGGGCTCGGGTCGTGCCCGAGGTGTTGCCGCGAGTTGTTTCGGATTCAGGGGGAATCCGAGTGCTGATCCCCGGTGACGAAGGCTACGAGGAAGCTTCGGGATGAGCTCCTCCACCAAGTCGGGTGAGGGCTCGCCAACGGGGACTGGCATCACATGGGGACTCCGGCCGATCGAGGGCGGTCCGTCGGACATTCCACTTGTGCCAGGTGAGCTCCAGGAATTGATTCCCGGCGTGATTCGAATCCTGGCTCCCAACGCAGGTTTTTTCACTGGACCCGGAACTAACACATATGTCGTGGGGGGCGAATCAGCAATCGTCATAGATCCTGCCGGCACCGATGAGTCGCATGTCGCCGCGATAAAGAACGCAATATCGAACCGGCAGGTCATCGGAGTGCTGGCAACTCACCATCACAGCGATCATGCGCCTGGCGCCAAAGCGCTAGCCGATGATCTAGGTGTGCCGTTCATGGCTCATCCCGCCAAACTTGAGCCCGACGTCGCTCTTGCTGATGAGATGGAGATCGACGGCCTTGATTCCGAGGTCGTCGCGCTGCACACGCCCGGGCACGCCTCGGATCACATTTGCCTATTTTTTCCTCACACAGGGCTCTTCTTCTCGGGCGATCATCTAATGGGCGGATCGACTGTTGTGATTTCGCCACCCGACGGTGATATGGCGGCATACATAGATTCGGTGAAGCGCCTCAAGACGCTTGGGATCGAGACGATCATGCCCGGGCATGGTCAGCCGATTTATGAGCCGGACGTGCTGCTCGACTGGTACATCGCCCATCGCATGGAGCGGGAAGAGCAGGTGCTCTCGTTGCTTGATTCGACGGGAGTCTCGATAGTGTCGATGGTCGCCGAGATGTACAGCGATATTCCCGAAGCTGCACACCGGGTCGCGGCCATGTCGGTGTGGGCTCATCTGATCAAGCTGGAGGGCGAGGGCCGGGCCAGGCTCGCCTCTGGCGAGGGAGCGGCATCTACGTGGTGCAAGATTGGCGACGTGGTTTAGCAATTGGAGGATCACATGGCAGTCAAGACGTACTCGGTACCCGGCATCTCGTGCGGGCATTGCAAGACCGCAATTGAATCCGAGGTTTCGGCACTAGACGGCATTGGATCAGTCGAGGTCGATATTGATGCGAAGACCGTCAAAGTAGATCTGGGCAGCGCGCCCGAGGATTCGGTGATTGAGGCTATTGACGAGGCCGGCTACGAAGTCGCGGGTGAAGTCGGGGTCTGATCCGTCGTGCCTGACGACGAACCGGCGGGAGTCGCCGGTGCGGAAGATGTCGATTCCGAGGGGGCTCGGGTCACACCTTCCCCCGCAGGCGCCAACCCTTCGCCGAGGATGATTGTCGGTCTTGTCCTCTTCATGGTGGTTCTCGCTGCGTTCCTCGCATGGATGCTCACAATTGGCGGCGAGACCGATGCTCAACGCAATCTCAGAGAATTAGACGCTCGCGCCAGTCCGGCTCCCCAAGGCGACCCCCCAATGCCAGCGTCAGCAGGCAGGGTTATCTATGACGCTCAGTGCATTGCATGTCATGGCCGTGGCGCCGTAGGTGGGCCGGGAGGCCCCGCGCTCGTCGCCAAGCGTTACACCCCTCCTCGTTGGGAGGATCAGGACCTCGCCAATGTGATCTATGGAGGCAGGGGTTCAATGCCGGCATTTTCGGATCGACTGAGCCTCGAGGAACTGGCGGCGGTTGTGGCCTACATTCGTTGGGAGCAAGGCTTGCCCGTTCCCGGTACTCAGGTGCGCGAGTCACCTGCCTGACCCGGCAATCGCGTAGGCTCATTCGGAACTGCCCAATACACGAGAGCGTATGTACTAGCGCGCTGCAAATCTTGAGCCCCGGTGTAGTGTCAGGACGATCATGGGAGCGTGAAGTGACAGACCAAAACGCGGATGGCGGCGGATTCGTGCCGCAAGGTGCTCAGCAGCCGTTGGTTGGTTATGAGCAGATCGTCCAGCCACCCGCGACCGCGTACCCGGCCGGCGGTAATCCGCAGGAGGGTTATCCCCCGCAGGCCGGCTACTCGCATGAGGGCTACCCCGGCGCCTGCCCGACTACGCCCGACGGATATGCAGCGCCGCCCGGCGCCTACCCGACTACGCCCGACGGATATGCAGCGCCGCCCGGCGCCTACCCGACCACGCCAGACGGATACCCGACTACGCCCGACGGATATGCCCCCCCACCGGACGGCTACCCGCCCCCGCCGGCGAAGAAGAAGGGCAAGGTCTGGATTGTCGTCATCCTCGCGATTCTTCTGCTAGGCGGAGCAGGAGCAGGAGCCGCTTATTTCCTTGTTCTAAAGAATGACTCTCAGCCGGGTCCTGCACCATCGGCAACACCAACAGCTGCCCCGACGCGTCCGACGGCCCGCCCGACCGGAACTCAGATCGCATCGGGCGGTCAGTCATACACAAGCCCGCTCGGCTTCACAGTGACAATTCCGCAGGGCTGGTCGGCCAAACTCGAAGGCAATCAGGAAGTCTTTTCAAATGGCGCCCAGGATGAGAAGTTCGCTGTTATCCAGGTCGTTGACCATGGCGTGAAGGCGATTGAACCCGACGCCTTCATGAACGAACTGATTCGCAAACTCCAGAACGATCAGGGATACCGAGTCGAGCAGGCGCCTCAGAAAGTCACCTTTGGTTCAAGTCCTGCTGTACGAGCGCGATTCGGCACGCAGCAAAATGGCTATCAGGTGGTCGTTGAGGTGTACGCAGTCAAAGGTCCGGATGGCCGCCTCTATCAGATCCAGTTCGGCGGCTCGACCGAGTACTTCGCCACACACCTCCAGGACTTCACCCAGTTCCAGTCATCGTTTCGAATGACGGGCGGCGCACCCGCTCCCTGACCTCCCGTGCGTCGGTGGGAATCTTCCTCGCCACTGGGGTTAGGCTAGGGAGGGCTAGATACCGGGGCCCGGCAAATCTCAGAGAAGGGACAGCAGATGTCCGACTATCAGATGTATATCAATGGCGAGTTCTGTGAGCCCGAGTCGGGTGAGTCATTTGACACGTTTGACCCATCGACCGGAGAGAAGTGGGCGACCGTCGCCCGCGGGGGCAAGGAAGATGCCGCTCGTGCAATTGACGTTGCATATGACACTCACAAGTCGGGCGTCTGGAGCAGTAAGAGCGGCGAGGAGCGTGCAGCGGTTCTTGATCAGATTGCCGCAAAGATCACCGGGGCGATGGGCAAGCTTGCAGAACTGGAATCCAAGGACTCAGGTGGAACAATCCGCAAGGCTCAGCTCGCCGACATCATGGGTGGGGCGAGCACGTTCACGCATTTCGCGAAGCTAGCGAGGGAGACTTCCGACGTAGAGCCCCTTGAGCCGACTGCGATGCCCGGCCCCTCGGAGAACTACGTGCATAGGGAGCCGTTTGGCGTTTGCTCGGGGATCATCCCGTGGAACTTCCCGTTCATCATGGCTTGCTGGAAGATTGCCCCGGCGATCGCGGCCGGCAACACGCTCGTACTCAAGCCGGCAAGCATCACCAGCGCGACCGCTGTCGAGCTTGCCAAGCTGATCGACGAAACTGACCTGCCAAAGGGAGTTTTCAACCTTGTCACAGGCCCGGGCCCAGCGGTAGGCGAGGAGTTGGCGAGCAATTCGAAGGTCGCGAAGGTGGCATTCACAGGCTCGACAGAGATTGGTCGTCGCATCATGCAGCTTGCTTCGGCGACGGTGAAGAAATGCACACTTGAGCTAGGTGGCAAGTCCGCGGCGATAGTGACCGACGCCGCGGATCTTGATCTTGCCGCTGCTGGCGTTCTTTGGGGGACCTTCTTCCACAGCGGCCAGGTTTGTGAATCGGGCACGCGCGCTCTCGTTCACGAGTCAATCTACGACGAGTTTGTTTCGATGCTTGCCGACCGCGCTTCGAAGTTGAACATCGGACCGGCCCCGCTGATGACGACGGACATCGGACCAGTGGTGTCGAAGCAGCAGCTCGACACGATCACTCGCTATGTCCAAATTGGCAAGGATGAGGGTGCGAAGCTTCTCATCGGTGGCGAGCAGGTGCATCCTGATGGTGGTGAGAACGGCTGGTACTTCGAGCCAACGATCTTCGTTGATGTCGACAACTCGATGAAGATCGCCCAGGAGGAGATCTTTGGGCCAGTTCTCTCTGTCATCAAGGTCTCTGATGACGACAATGCTGTCGAAGTCGCGAACGACTCGATCTACGGACTGGCCGGTGCCGTGTGGTCGTCGGACATCGAGAGGGCCAAGGGCATTGCCGAGCGCATGGAGTGCGGAACGGTCTGGATCAACGATCACCACCTATTGAGCCCCAAGTATCCGTTCGGTGGGTACAAGCAGAGTGGGATTGGCCGGGAGCTTGGTGTTTACGGGTACAACGAGTTCAGGCAGATCAAGCATATTCATGTGGATCAGGGTGGAACGAAGCAGTCACATATGCACTTCTCGGCCCTGTCACCGAATCTCTAGTCGCACCCCCACGGAACCAAGGTCCGCCAGCTAGAACCCTTTGCCGGCGATTGGCCTCCAATTCCACGCGCGCCAAACCTCCCTAAGCTGAATCCACCAGCTGAGTGATGGATTACCTGATGGCCCTAGCCTTGTCAGGTGTCTAGGACCTAGCCCGATCTGCAAGACCAGAGTTTTCTTTGGGTGCTACTCCTGTCTCAGAGGCCAAAGTCACCCAAGCGATCTAAAGGCCACCAGATGCCACCTGCATTGCTTCAATTGCACGAACAACAGCTACCTTTTCAACCCGGATAGCTTCTTCGCCAGCCTCTAGCTCACCCATGCGCCTATAGAGATCTCTAAGCCCCCAGCCTGAGAAATCAAACATCTTCCACACACTCCCCCCCAGCTACCTAAAGCCCAGCGCCCATTGCTACAACAAAGTACCCAAACCCAGCTACAAACGAACACGTGTTCGACTATACCCATGCCCTACGACAACTAGCAATAGCTTCAGAGGGCTATTTCGACAACTAGGCCCGCCAAACCCGGCAGGCTGGCCACGCCCCCACGACTAGCGCCGTTTGCGCATTCCCCTGGAAGGAGGGCGGCCTCGGGAAAACGGCCCAGTTGACTGACGGCTCCGAGACTTCGGGGGCGTCCACGCCGACAGATCCTCAAGGCGCGGGTCCGAAGGATCCATATCGACAATCCCCTGGTTTATGCGGACCTGACGCTGCAGGCGCCGAACTTCGTGCTGTTCGCTCCACAAGACCAGCGTGACCGCAAGCCCCTTCTCACCAGCGCGGGCGGTTCGCCCTGAGCGATGGAGATACGACTTGGCGTCGTCGGGTGGGTCGTAGTGGAGAACGACGTCGATTCCATCGATGTGAATTCCGCGGGCCGCTACGTCAGTAGCGACTAATACTTTGGTCCGTCCGGCCGCGAAAGCCGCTAGAGCCTTCTCTCGTTGTGCCTGCGGCAGATCGCCATGGATCGCCTTGGCATCTAGGCCCTTCAACTTGAGTTGCGAAGCCAGCTGGTCGGCCCCCTGCTTGGTATTGGTGAATGCGAGGACCCGGGGGTAAGCCTCACAGATCTTGACGGCTACGCCTAGCTTTGAGGCGGGCTTGACCGTTATGAATCGATGCTCCATCTCGTCGACGGTGACTGAACGGGACTCAACCTCGTGAAAAACCGGATCCTCCATGTAACGCTTGACGAGGCTGTTCACGGCAGAGTCCAGGGTCGCCGAAAAGAGCAGTGTCTGGTGCTTCTTGTTTGCCTGGCGCAAGATCCGCTCAACCTGGGGGAGAAAGCCCATGTCGGCCATGCGGTCGGCTTCATCTAGAACCACAAGTGCCAGGTCCGAAACGCTGAGGGCCTTGCGCTCAATGAGGTCGATCATGCGCCCCGGGGTGGCAATAACTATGTCGATTCCCTTGCGGGCGGCTTCTATTTGCCGCCCAAGCGGAACGCCGCCGTAAAAGGCATCGAGGTGGAGACCCCGTACTGCCGCGAGTGGCCGCAGCGAATCAGCTACCTGGCTTGCCAATTCGCGAGTTGGCACAAGCACCAACGACTCCGGATGGCGCTGCTTCGCCTTGGCAGTCCGCTCAATCATCGGAATTCCAAAAGCAAGCGTCTTGCCCGAGCCGGTCTTGGCCTTACCTGCGACATCACGCCCGGCGAGCGCATCCGGAATTGTCATTTCCTGGATCGGGAAGGGCTCGTCTATGCCAGCGTTGTCGAGGACCTCGATTAGGTCGTCATCAATTCCGAGGTCTCTAAAGGTCAATGATTCAGTTGTCTCGGCGTCTGCTGCCGGTTCTGGTGATGCGGGAAAGCTCATAGTCTTTGCGTCGGGCTCCTGGTTTCTTGGCCTCGTCTCTCGTCCGTTGTGCGAATGGCGCTGGAGTTCATCAGTTGCGCCAACCGGGAGAAGCTCACGAATCTTCCATGTTGCGATGCGTGCAGCGAAGCGGTGTGGCCTAAGGGTATCAGAGCCTGCCGACATTTTGGGCGAAGGGCGTATCGCAGGTAGCTGCAACCTGCGGATATGGCTCTTGTCGTAGGCGTCCAATAGCATCTTGGATGTCCGTGGCCGGCTCCACGTCGATACCCGCCGGAGTCGCGCTGCGGGACTATTCAGGAGGTAGTCAAGTTGGCCGGTGAAACCGATAACTACGACGCAATCGTCATTGGCGCGGGGTACGGAGGCGTCACAACCGCAGCGCTCATGGCCAAGGCCGGCAAGCGTGTCCTGATACTTGAGAAGGGTACGCAGCCAGGCGGAAAGGCCGTGACGATTCGCAAGGGTGGAGCGGCCTACGAAATGTGGCCGATTGCCGGAGGGCCTTCGGAGGGCTCGCGCTTCCATGAGCTAGTGAGAGACCTCGGCCTCGACCCAGCAGAGCTGATAGTCATGCCCGAGCAAACGGGGGAGTTCCTTTATAGAGATGCAAGTGGCGAGTGGCTGAAATTCGGCTTCTCCTCCCGCCCTTCGGAGGATCCCGGCGCGGCCGGCCGTATGCCCAAAGCGCTCGGGATCGACCCGGCAGATCTAGGCGGCATGATGCAAATGACGGCATCGATCTTCTCAATGCCCGAAGACGAGATCGCCAAGCACGACGAGACATCCACTCTTGAGTGGCTTGGCCAGTTCAACCTGCCCGAGCCGCTAATGGCCTACATGGGCGTCGTGCTCAACCTGCTCTTCGTCGTGCCGATCGACCGACTACCAGTGTCAGAGGCAGTCCGAACACTCAAGGATTTCTTTCGAGGCGGCGGAGGTCGTTATCACGCAGGCGGCTTTGGTCACATCGCCGAGCTCGCCGTTGGATACGTCGAGTCACATGGAGGCAAGCTCCTCACTTCTCAGCGTGTCGTGCGCATCCTGATTGAGGATGGGCGCGCCGTCGGCGTCGCGACATCAGACGGCGAATACCGAGCGCCGGTAGTGATCTCCAATGCCGGCGTACAGCCGACGGTCTTGAAGCTGCTAACCGGTGCGGATCTCGATTCGGAGTACATCGATAAGGTGAAGTCCTATGAGCCATCGTGGGCGTTTGTTGGGGTGCGCTATTTCCTCGATGCGCCGGTCTTCGAGTACCCCATGTACCTAGCCTTCAGCGATGAGAGCTGGTGGGAAAGCACCCGATTTGCCGCAGCTGAGGCCGGCGATTGGCCCGAGGACCCGTTGCTTTTCGTGGCCGTGCCAGGCCTCTACGACACGTCGCTGATACCGGACTCCGATCACCAGGTAGCACTAGTCGGAACCCTGTCGAGCCCCGATCCGGAATCTCCCATGAATGACGCGGCGATTGAGAAGGTCGAAGAGATGACCGCTCGGCTCTGGCCCGCGATCACTAATCACCTAGTCCGAAAAGAGATCTACAACGCACATTCGGTCTCGGCTGCGAGCCGTGACGCTGTAGTGCCTGGGCAAGGCGGGGAGTGCATCGGGTTGGCTCAGGTAATCGGGCAGTGCGGTGCCTCGAAGCCTGACATAAGAGGGCCGGTGCCGGGGTTGTACTTCACCGGATGCGACGCGGGTGGGTACGGGTGCGGTACGCACCAAGCTGTTGAATCGGGTTTCGTCGTAGCTGAGGCGGTACTCGCGGACCTGGGGTGAGTGGCTGCGCGATTTAGGCGCAATCGCGCGACTACCCGCGATCTACCCTCAGGTGAAACCGCTTGGTTCGCCCGGGCAAGATCGGTCGGTAGTCAGCTCGCCTTACCTTGGTGCGCCAGAAGCGCTCCGCTCGGCGCATGTTCAAGAACAACCACCAAATCGGCATGTCCTGCCGGTAATAGGACTTCACGCTCGAGAGTTCAATTGGGCGCAGGTCGACTCCTGATTTCGCGAACTCAGCCATGGCTGCCTGCCCACCAAGGAAGTCGTTGACCAAGTCCAATGCCGGAGGCACCAGCGACCCCTTCTGCTCCTTGAATAGGTTCGCCAGCAGGTCCGTCAAGACCAGGCGAAGCACGTAGTAGCGGTCAAGGACGTCCTGTAGGAAGTACCGCCGGATGACCCACTGCATCGATTGCGGGCAGATTCGCACGAACAGCTCGGCATCAAGCTGCTCGACGCCGTCAACTCGCATTAGCGGCGTTGATGTATCGAAGTAGAACGGTTGGGACCCTGGTTCGGCGAGTGCCCAGTTCGAGATTTGAGAGTCGAGCCCCAGTTCGACTCCCGCAGATCCCGAGAGCGATGCGTTGTGCGCGTAGACCTTGCGAATCTCACCGAGCACGGAGTCAATCAGCCCGAGCGATTCATCGGCGGGCGCGGAGTGAATCAGCTTGTGCCCAACGCTCGCGGGGTCGAGCTTCGTCTGCGTTAGATAGAGCACGGGCCCCCACTTCGAATCAACCGTGACAAGCCCCCAGTCGGGGAGCCGCAGCCCGAGATCGGCGAGAGCAACGTTGTAAGCCCGGTAGATCGTCTCGTACTCACGGGCTTCGTCATTGGTTTCGAAGAGCGCCATTCGCTTGAAGACGATGCCTTCGCACCCTGATGCATCGAAGGCCAAGATCGTTGACATCTCCCCGTAGCCGATCACCTTCGCCGGCACGGGTCCTCTCTCGGGATGCGCGGGGTCGAAAGTCTCCTCGAAGCGCTCGATCAATTCCCGGTCGGCTTCGAGCATGCCGGTCTCTATGCGACCGATTCGGGTGCCAAGGCTTTCGCGAGCGTCTGGTACTGAGGTGTCGCCAGCCTCTCGAGCGCGCCCGCATAGATCTCGATCGCGGATTCAACCTCACTGTCGGTGACCGTCAGCGGGAGCAGGAACTGAGTCACTCGCTTGTCGTTGTTGGAGTACACGGCAAAGATCCCCGAGTCGAAGAGGATCTTGCTCATTAACACGCCTTCAGCGTCGGTTCGGTGAACTAGGCCGAGCATCATGCCGAGGCGGCGAACTTCGATGAGGGGGCCATCGGCTGGGTTGATAAGTACCTCCAGCCCTTTGCTGAGACTCTCGCCAACCGCGCGAACGCGCTCGAGAAAGTCCGGCTGCGAAGAGATTTCGAGGACTTTGAGCGCTGCCGCGCATCCCAGCTCTGCACCCCCGAAGGTCGAAATATGAATGAACGGATCTGGTTCAAAGATCCGGTCATGCCCAGTCCGGTAGCACGTCGCGGCAATCGGATAGATGCCCCCTGATAACCCCTTGCCGGTTGTGATGAAGTCGGGTACGACGCCGTATTGCTCTGCGGCCCAGAGGGTTCCGGTTCGCCCGAGCCCAGTCTGGATCTCATCGAGTACGAACAGCGCACCCCGCTCGGCGCAGAGTTCGGCGACGCTCGCCATGTAGGCGGTATCAGGTACGACCATGCCGAGTGTTGCCGGCACCGCTTCGAGAATCACGGCAGCCGTCTGGCTTGTCACCTCAGCATCGAGTGCATCGAGATCGTTGAACGGAACCTGTACAAAGCCGGGGATCTGAGGGCCAAACGGCTCGCGGTATTTGGCGTCACCCGTTGCCATTGAGAGGCCGGTGTGGCCATGGTACCCGCCGGTTGCCGAGACCACCCCTGAGCGGCCGGTCAGTCCTCGCGCCATCTTGAGCGCCGTATCGACGGCTTCACCTCCACCGGATGCGAAGACGACCTTCTCGATATCCCCCGGCATGCCGGCCGTCAGCGCTTGCGCCACTGCGGCCCTTGCCTCTGACAGAAGGTGGTGGTTGCCAACGTCGAAACGACCGAGCGCTTCGGTTAGCGCCTGAATCACCTCGGGATTTCGGTGGCCCAGATTGAAGACGCCGCCGTTGCAGTGAGCATTCAGGAAGCGGCGACCGTTGACGTCCCAGAAATAGGAACCCTCACGTTTGCCCATCACGATGTCCATGCCAAAAGAGCGGAAGAACCTGAGTTTGGGCTCTGAAAGACGTGCGCCGAACGCGGCCAGAGCAGCGTCGCGGTCTTCGAAATAGTAGGTATCGGGCATGGGGGAGATCATAGGCGCGAGCACTCTGGCCTGGTGGGGTGGTGTGATTATCCGGCAGACTGGGTTTCGTGTGCACTGGCCAAGTGTCATCAACAAAGTGACTACCCAAGTGACCACTAGGCCTATAAGGTGACAAGACAAGTCTGGATTGGGAGTACGAGATCTATGGCTGAAATCGGTGTGAAGGATCTGAAGGCGCACGCCTCAGAGGTTGTTGCCAATGTTGAGGGTGGCACTGCATACATCGTCACCAAGCGCGGCCGCCCTGCGGCAGTTCTCATGCCTATCGAAGATGCCGAAGACGCGGTACTGGCCAACGCCGATGAGTATGTTCGCCTGCGCCGCCACGCCCGTGCCGACCACAAAGCGGGGCGTTCGATCAGCATCGGCGATCTGGACTGAAAAACTTCGAAGTTCGCCTCTCGCCAGCTGCGGTCAGAGAGTTCAAGAAACTGACAGCGGAGTCCCGCGGGCGAATTCGCCGGGGTCTTGGAGTCATCGCTGAACAGGCAACTGAGGAAAAGGGTTCTTCGGGGAAGGAGGTCATGGAAATCAAGGGAGCGAAGGACAGCTTCTATCGGCTTCGTGTTGGCGACTACCGAGTCATGTTCGATCTGATTCCAGAGGACTCCGTGATTCTCGTGCTTGGCGTTGTGCATAGGCGCGACCTCGAACGGTGGATTCGCAATCGCTAACTCGCTCTCGACGTTCAGATTTCAGGGGTTGTGAGATGCGCCTTCGTCAAAGCAGAGCGTTCGGCGGGTATCTCGTAGCCGTTGAGGCTGCAGTCGTGGACGGGCATGCCCAAGGCGTTTGCTAGCTGCCGATTAGGTCGAACCCTTCGGCACCGGCCGCTTCGGCTAGTCTCGCATCGAAGCATGCGAATGTCGTGCAGTTAGGGTCCGCGTCGCGGGTTGCTATGGCGGATGCAAGTTGGACCGAGTCATAGGCCCTGAGGTCGTGACTGACGACGATTTCAGAAGCCAGCTCGATTATCGGGTCGGTGACGCCGACCACGAAGTACCGCTGGCTCGAATCTGCAAGCTCAAATCCGAATTCGGCAATAAGGGTCCGGGCTTCCGCCCCAGTCAGTTCGCCCATTCGGCGTTTGCGGGAGATCGCTGATATGACCTCAACGCGCGCAATTCCGGAGATCACTAGGTTTTCGATTTGGCGGATTGCATCAGATTCGGCTTCGTCTGCGTAGATCTTTACGATTGCCGACGAATCCACGAAGGCCGTCAGCGCCGATCCTCCACCACGATCGACGAGAGGCTAGTGCCGACACCGGCCTTCTTCCGAGCGCGTTGTGTGACCTCGGGCGCGGGCCGTTTCATGCGGGTCGAGGGCTGGGCCAGCAAACCGGCCTTCGCGAGCCTGGCGCGGATTTGTTCGGCCTCGCTGCCAGCCAAATCCGGGTCAATTGCTGCTTCAAGGACGGCCGTTGCCCACTGGTTCAAGCTCTTACCATTTGCAGCGGCAGCCTCTTTTAGTTCCGTCGCGAGTTCATCTGGGAGTCTTAGTGTCATTTGATACATGCTGTCATGATAGCACTCATGACAGCAGCGCGACCGGCCGGGCAAGTTGACATCGGGTCGCTATCTGCCATAATCACGCATTGGATCTAATTGCCTCCGCTCGGGCGCGTAGTGAACCCAGACAGGAATAGACAATGGGGAGTCCAGGGCCGATGCAAACTTGCGGAATTCGACTGAGGGGGGGGCGCTCGCTGCCACGTTAGTCCTACTGGCCCAACTGATAGTCGTGGCAATCCTGCATGATGAGGCAGAGGCGCAAGTTCAGCCGCCGCTACCTTGCCCGGCCGACGAGTCCACTCGAGACTCCGTCATCTACGGTGACGCGAACTGGAGCTACACAAACGTCAACGGCACGGCAAGGGCGATTGGCATCGACACGATTGCGAGCTACGGCAACACTGGATCGGGCTGTAGTAATGAGTGGAATTTTGCCTCCCCCTCCGCACCCAACGCGGATGTAGTGGAGCACTTGGGTGCAGCCGTTGAGGTTCCTAATATGTCGCCCCCTGCGCGCGGCACCTTCTGGTTCACTCAGTACTACGAAGGCAAGATTCTCATCGCTCATTTCAGCGCGTGTGCGAATAACCCGCTCCCTGGTGCCCAGCCCGGCAGCAACGTGAATAGCGGGTGCACAACGGGCTCCCAATCGATTGGCGAGTTCGATCCGGAGACCCGCACCTACAACCGGCTTGACATCAAGGGCGCGGACTCTCGTGCGCTGACCAAGGGATCTGTCGCCGACATCGAGGTTGATCGCGACCGCCGTCGCCTTTATTACATCGGCGAACCCAACTACATCGGTTACTTCGAGAGGACGCCAGACGGATCTTCCTGGGATCTGAATTCCGGAGCGCACATTTCAATGGCTCACGCCAAGGCCTACTGGAACAGTTGCACAATAGATAACCCCGGGCCCGGTTCTGGCTGGCCTCCCTTTCCAAGCCCGCCCAATCCGGCTCCGTGCTTCGACGGCCCTACGATCGCAGCCAATCAATTGACGTTGCTGCCGACCGGAGATATAGCGGTAACCGACTGGGTCGGAAAGCGCGTCCTTGTCTTTGACGGCAATCTCAGTAGAGCTCCGGCAGCTATTCAGACTCCAGAATCGCATCGGTGGGGATGTGATTTTGACAACTTCGCGTGGGTGAACTGCAAGGCGACTTCGTACCTCCAGCCACTCTCTATCGAATCCTCTCCGGTGTGTGCGGGCTTCACGAGCAACGGCAAGAAGTGCAGGAAGGCTAGATTCGTAGTCAACTTCGACACCTTGAGCCCCGGCGATCACCACCCGATCCAGGAGTACATCTGGGATTCAGGGGAAGGGAGCGAGTCAGGTGGATTTTATGGGATGAGCTCTCGCCCAGTTGTTGTCAAGGCGCAGGTCCTGAAAACCCCTAATGCCAGCAACCCGTCACAGGATCGCTACGAGTGGCTCGATGGCGTGGGATTCGGCGAGACAGCGGCAAGTGTACGTGGGATCAATTATGACTCCGATGGCAATCTTTGGGTTGGAGCTTTTGACGCCCGTGACCCGGCTGGGTTTTCTCAGTACGATCCGACGGAGGTCCAGGTATTTGTGCCTCAGCTCGATTCGAGTGCACCCGGAGGCCAGCGGTTCCCGTGGCACCAGCAATCAGCACCGGGCCCCGGCGACGCGCAATGCAATCTGTGGACCCCCTCTGTTAGGGGCAACTACCTTGTATGTCTGCCCGAATCGACTGCGGAATCAAAGCGGCGATTCCTCTCTTCCGGGAGGTATGTCGACAGTTTCGTCCAAGCCGGCGCCGACATGTACTGGGGGGGCTGGGCAGGCAGTTTCGAAGGTGTGATCAGAACAAACCCGGGCATGTGGCCTCCGAGGTTTGAGGAAATCGGGGGCCAGCCAATCCCGTCACAACCGGGGTCGGTTTGGCGCTCGGACAAGCGCAAGGGGGATCCGTGTCGAAATGCGTCGATGTTGCCATCCCTACCGTGGCCAGACGCCTACCAGACCATGATCTGCCAGTACCAGGAGCGGTTGGTCAAGGACAAGAACGACCCTAATGTGTCGGTAAAAAACAGAGAGCATATTGGTGCAATTCGCACCCCCGATACTATGCAGAGGGACTATTTCAACACGTACGGCGATCTGATTGACCAGCAAGTACATCTGGTATTTGACCCAGATCACAGCGCGGTCTGGACGACTGTGCAATCCATGTGGGCATGTGGCTCGAAGCGC
>QEUQ01000042.1 GCA_003577105.1 Acidobacteriota bacterium
CAAGTTCGTCGGGTGGACGAAGTCGGGAAATGCCGGGTCCGGCAGATACGAGATCTTCCTTGACCCCGCCGATACCTACAAGGTCTTAGTCAAAGGCCCATCCACTCATGAAGACATCTGGTATTCGGCGTCCCAGGGCTACATGGAATCAAGCCCCCTTGCCCCGCCTGCAACGGCAAACTTCTCACTTCGCCCAGCAGGGCTCATAGGTGGATGGGTGATGCAGTCGGGCTGGCCACTTCAGGGAGCATATGTCTCGGTATTCACATCCTGCGGGTGCATGACCCCTAAGAACGCAGGCACTGATGTCGCGGGTAACTACTCGGTCAAAGTCGTCACCAGTGCATCGTCGGGGTATCAATATCGGGTCCGCGCCATTCCTCCGCTAGGTCAGACCCGTTGGTATTCAACTGCAACAAGTATCTGGGATGCGGCTGATGTAGATGCC
This sequence comes from Acidobacteriota bacterium, assembly GCA_003577105.1. Classification (GTDB taxonomy): domain Bacteria; phylum Actinomycetota; class Acidimicrobiia; order ATN3; family ATN3; genus ATN3. The sequence goes on from QEUQ01000042.1 coordinate 449, forward strand.
CCGGACATCGATGTCAACATCGAGACCCCTCCGTAGACGCTCTTGCGGCATAGCAGCACTATCGCTTCAGGCATTGCGCGCGCATCCCCAAATTAGGTGAGAATCGGGGCTTTGCAATGAGGATCGCAGAACGGACTCCCGGGGAGTGGGAATGATTGCAACCGACGGATGGAATTTCGGCGACGTATTCGAGGTGATCGCCGAGGAGCTTCCCGACGCGCCCGCCCAAGCACAGGGCGATCGCCGCATGACCTGGTTCGAGTTTGACCGCCGGGCAGACGGAGTCGCTCGTGCCCTGATTGACGAAGCCAACGCGGACAAGCAAGACAAGGTTGCGATCTACCTCTACAACTGCCCTGAGTACATCGAGACTGTCTTTGCCTGCATGAAGGCGGGTCTTGTGCCGGTAAACACCAACTACCGGTATGGCGACGAGGAGCTCCTCTACTTATGGGACAACGCCGACGCGATCGCCGTCGTCTTTCACGGTGTCTTCGCCGAGCGGATAGAGCCGCTCCGAGAAAAGGCGGCCAAAGTTCGCCTCTGGCTATGGGTCGACGACTGCTCGGGGGATTGTCCCGATTGGGCTGTGCCTTACGAGGAGCCTGCTGAGTTGTCCAAGCCGGGAGATCGGACCATCGCACCGTGGGGAAGGAGCGGCAAGGACCTCTACATGCTCTATACGGGCGGAACCACGGGAATGCCCAAGGGGGTTATGTGGCAACAGGACGACCTCTATCGAGTCTTCGTCATGACGACCAAGATTGATCCACTTGAACCCGACCTCGACCACGTCAGGAACCGCATCAAGGAGCCCGGTCCGGTATGCACGCCGGCCTGCCCGCTAATGCACGGCACGGGGGCTTTTGTCTCGTACCAGGCCATGATGCTCGGAGGATCGATTGTGACGCTTGAAGGCCGGCACTTCGACGTCGTCGAATTCCTCGACACCATTGAGCGGGAGAAGGTCGCCTCGACAGCGATCGTCGGTGACGCTTTCGCCAAACCGATCCTGCGGGCTCTCGATACCGAGCCCGATCGCTGGGACATCTCGAGTCTGAAGATGATCACCTCGTCTGGAGTCATGTGGAGCGAAGCGGTCAAAGAGGGGTTGCTCAAACACCACCCAATGATGATGCTCGTCGACGCGTTTTCCTCGTCTGAGGCATTGGGGATGGGCCAGTCGGTATCGACGGCCGGCGGCGCTGCGAAGACGGCGAAGTTCATGCTCGGTGAGAGAACTCGTGTCGTGACCGATGAAGGGCGTGATGTCGTGCCTGGATCGGGCGAGATCGGCGTCGTAGCTCTGAAGGGTCCAAATCCGATTGGCTACTACAAGGATCCGGATAAGACGGCAGCCACTTTCCGTGAGATTGACGGCGAGCGATATTCGATTCCGGGGGACTATGCGATGGTTGAGGCTGACGGGTCGCTCAAGCTGCTCGGCCGTGGATCGGTCTGTATCAACACGGGTGGCGAGAAGGTATATCCGGAAGAGGTCGAGGAGGTCATCAAGGAGCTACCTGAGGCTCTCGACGCAGTGATTGTGGGCGTCCCCGATGACCGTTTCGGCGAGGCGATCGTCGCACTGGTCGAGCCCCGAGACCAGTCCGAAATTGGCGAAGCGGCCGTGATCGCACACGTCAAGGATCGGCTTGCCCATTACAAGGCGCCAAAGCGCGTGCTCGCGATCGACTCGATTGGGCGGAGCCCTGCGGGCAAGGTGGACTACAAGGGCTTGAGAAGCAGAGCATTGGAAGAGCTCGGCATTAGCGATGGAGGCTGAAAATGGGTGATCAACTGAGCTTCGACGGCAAGGTGGCGATCGTCACCGGCGCCGGTGGCGGACTGGGTAAGGAGCACGCGAAGTTGCTCGCCTCGCGTGGTGCGATGGTCGTGGTGAACGACCTCGGCGGTTCCGTTGATGGTGCGGGCGCATCGGAGGGTCCGGCCCAGCAAGTAGCTACCGAAATCAACGACGCCGGCGGAGTCGCGGTGGCCGACACCAATAGCGTCTCGACCCCGGAGGGCGGCGAGGCAATTGTCAAGACCGCGATCGACAATTTCGGGCGTGTGGACATACTCGTCAATAACGCTGGAATCCTGAGGGACAAGGCGTTTCACAATCTGACACCAGACTTGGTCACTGGGGTGCTAGAGGTGCACTTGGAAGGGGCCTTCTGGGTGACAAGGCCCGCATGGATCAAGATGCGCGAGCAGGGATACGGCAGGGTGGTCATGACCTCATCCACCTCAGGGATCTTTGGCAACTTCGGACAGTCCAACTACGGGGCGGCAAAAATGGGCTTGGTTGGTCTGACCAACGTGCTCGCCATAGAGGGAGCGAAGTACAACATCAAGGTCAACGCGCTCGCGCCCGCCGCCCGAACGCGTATGACAGAGAACTTGCCTGGCGCGGTCTCGACTCCGGCTATGGATCCTGCACTCGTCTCGCCGGTCGTCGCATGGCTGTGCCATGAGGACTGCCCGGTGAGTGGCGAGATCTACGGGGCCGGCGGCGGCCGAGTTGCAAGAATCTTCATTGCCCGCACTCCCGGGTACACCAATCCCGACATGACTATTGAGGATGTGCGGGACCACTTCGACGAGATCCGATCGGAAGACGGCTATACGGTGCCATCGAGCATCGGCGGGTAGGTATGTGAACGGTGCCTGAGTTCGACGGCGTCGACGTACGCCTGACGAACCGGGACAAGCTCTACTGGCCGGCTGGCTCGGACGGGTCTCTCTCCGTCACAAAAGGGGAGATGCTCGAGTACTACGAATCGATTGCGCCCATCATGCTCCCCCACGTCGCGGAGCGAGCAGCTTCGCTGCTTCGCTGCCCCGAAGGAGTTGGTGACGAGTGCTTCTTCGCCAAGCAGGCGCCTGAGGGCAGACCCGAGTGGGTGAAGACCATCGGCATTTGGGCGAAGACAAGTAATCGAGAAGTCGATTACATCGTCGTCAACGACATCGCAACCTTGATGTGGGCGGCCAACCTCGGGGCGATCGAGTTCCATGTCTCACCTGCTCGGGCATCAAGTCTCGGCCTGCCGACCTACGTTGTCTTCGACCTGGATCCCGGGCCGCCGGCCGATGCGGCAGATTGCGCCGAGGTCGCCCTGATGATCCGTGATCGCCTGGCTGATTTCGGTCTGAGGGGGTTCGCGAAGTCTTCCGGAAGCAAAGGTGTTCACGTGATCGTCCCTCTCAATTCGCCGACAACATTTGAGAAGACCGAAACATTCGCACACCGAATCGCGGCGCAAATCCAAGAGACGTCGCCTGACCGCGTCGTCACCAAGATGCGCAAAGAGCTGCGTGCCGGCAAGGTGCTCATTGACTGGAGTCAGAATCAGCGCCACAAGACGACGGTTGCACCATATTCGGTGCGGGCCAAAGCTCGGCCAACGGTGTCAGCCCCTCTGCATTGGGGCGAAATCGAAGCAGCTAGTGAGAGCGGGAGCGCCGATGGCCTCTTCTTCGAGATCGATCGCATGGCTGAACGGGTGGATGAGCTTGGCGACCTCATGGGAGAGGCCACGGAGCTGATTCAGTTGTTACCCGAGGAGCTGACCAGAACATAGAGGTGTCTATCGATGGCTCCGACGCACCGATAGCGAAGCCGTGCGCCATGCTTGCTCAGCGCTTCCGGTACACATCCCCTCGGTGCGAGACGCGGTGAATAAGCAATACCCGCGTCTCGTCGTCGAATTCGTAGATCACTCGATAATCACCGCGCCGAGCCGACCAGAGACCTTCAAGCTCGCCACGCAACGCCTTTCCTGCTCGTGCCGGATTCTGCGCGAGGGAGCCGAATATCAGCTCCAGCGCAGCGCTGGCTACCTTCTCGGGGAGTTCTCGAAGGTGCCGCAGGCCTTCAGGAGTTATCTCGACTTCGTAGAATTGCAGCCTCTAGACCTCGTCTTTGAGGCGAAGGCGCATTCCCTTACTCGCCTCGGTACGCGATTTGCGCAACGACCTGGCAAGTTCGTCGTCGCGGAGGATAGCGATGGTTTCCTCAAGGGCGTCAAGATCGTCGGGATTGATCAAGACAAATGACGGATGTCCGTTTCGGGTTACCAGAATGCGCTCGTGAGTTGCCTCGACACGGTCCGCGATTTCGGACAAGTGGCTTTTTGCATTTGAAAACGGAATTGTCGTCATGATCCAAATCTTGACCAGTTGCTGAGGAACCGTCAAGGAGATCAGCGCCTTCCGGTACGCTCTTGAATTCGGCTGAGAGCGTGCTGAGAGCGTCAGGAGGGCTAGGACTTGAGCGATTCGGGTATCTCCACCGGATCCAGTGACGGGTCGCAACCGGCCGAAGAGCCCCTCCCTGAAAGCTCGGCCAATGGCGGCGAGCCTTCCACCGGGGACAAGAAGTTCACGGCCAAGCGTGTCCTCAGTGGCTTGATCTCCCTTGCAATAGTCGTCTGGGTCTTTGCTGTCGCGATACCTAAGTTCGCCAGCTATGGCGCCATGTTCGAGGAGCTCAAGACGGTCGCATTTCCCGGGATTGCGCTCCTGATCTTGGCGACCCTTCTCAACGTGGTCGCGTATTCGTCGCTGTGGTCTGCATCGCTTCCCGGGTTGAAGTTGAGTCAGGCCGTTGTCATGACTCAGGCGTCGGCTGGAGTGAACAACGCGTTGCCAGCGGGCGGCCCTATTTCGATGGGTCTGATCTGGGCGATGCTGCGCTCGTGGGGCTTCTCGACGACCAGGATCGTCCAGGCGACAACGGTTTCGGGCATTGGCAACGCGCTAGTCAAGCTAGCGATACCAGTCCTTGCCGTCATCTTGTTGGCCATTGACCGTTCCGTTGACAAGCGCGTGCTCGGTCTCGCCGCTCTAGGCCTTGTGATACTTGCCGTACTCATTGTCATCTTGATTCTCGTGGTCCGCAGCGACTCGTTTGCGCGCAGGATCGGGCGAGGGCTGCAGCGTTTCGTGTCCGCGCTCATGAAGTTCTTTCGCAGGGGCCCAATTGAGGGGTGGGACGACAAGGCCTCGGAGATTCGCTCCGATACCGTCGAGCTGCTGACCTCGCGCTGGAAGCAGATCAGCCTTGCATCGATAGCGAGCCAGCTTGCGTTCTTTGTCGTGCTACTCGTCTCGCTCCGCGTGCTCGGCGTCAACTCTCACGACGTCGGTTTCGCAGAGGCATTTTCTGCGTTCGCAATTGTTCGATTGGTGACAACAATCCCGATCACTCCGGGCGGCGTCGGGATTACACAGCTCGGGCTCGTGGGCATGCTCGCCGCCGGAACGCCAGAAGGAACGGAGCCTGAAATCGCTGCCGCGGTAATGGTTTATACGGCGTTGACCTACCTAATCACATTCCCACTAGGAATAATCTGCTATCTCGTCTGGAGGGGCGAACGGAACTGGCGCAAGCCCATCGAAGAAGAAGCGGGGAGTCAGCAATGAGCGAAGCCACGCCGGCAGAGCCAGGAGGCGATGCCGAGCGCAAGGCCATGGAGCGCTGGTTTCTCAGGCGGGGACTGCCGCAATTCATCGTTGACTATGAGGGCACCGGCGATTTCATTACGCGGGCACTCCCGCTGCTGATTGCGGTCTTTCTCTTTCAAGTATTCCTGGCCATGAATATTCGCTGGGGAATTGTCGCAAACATCTTGGCGGTCATTGGGGGCCTTGCCGTGCTGAGCGGAGTCTGGGGTGTGAGCAATCTCGTCCGCCGCCGCAGCATCTTTTCCCGGCCGGAGCGATTGGGCATTGGGGAGCTAGCGGTCTTTGTGATCGGCCCAGCTGCGCTGCCGCTGATCTTTGGCTTTCAGGTCTTCCAGGCTGCTCTCGTCGCCGTGGTCAACTTACTCCTCGTTGCGCTGGTCTATGGTGCTGCGAGCTTTGCGCTCATCCCCATGGCGCGCTGGGCGATCAGAAGCATAGGCCGCCAAGTCGGGGCCACTATCCAGATGGCGGCCCGGGCACTTCCACTTCTGCTAATCGTGGTGATCTTCTCATTCTTCACACAAGAGATGTGGCAGTTAGCGGGGAACTTCGACGTCGCGCGCCTCACACTCGTCTCGTGCTTCTTCGTCGCAGTTGGATGTGTATTTCTGATTTCCCGTCTGCCGAGCCAGGCATCGGAGGACAGTGTCTTCTTGCGCTGGTCACTTGTGGAAGATGCCCTTCGTAAGACCCCTTTCGCCGCTCAGCCGTCTGATGTAGTCGAGCGGGTCTCGGCCGAATTGGAGAGCGATCCCGACGAGCGTGTTGACCCAGCTGAGCTTGACCTTGGCCCCGGTGGAATACCGCAAAGTGATCCGCGCGACAGCGAAGGGATTTTCGCCGCACTCATGGATGTGCCGACCGGCTTCTCTCAGCGGGAGTGGACCAACGTGCTTCTCGTGCTCCTTTTTCGCCAGGGCATGCAAATTCTGGCTGTCACGCTCACGCTTGGGCTCTTCTATCTGGCGATGGGGACGTTTGTGGTGGACATTCCGCTGCAGGCTGACTGGGTTCACGGGCCGGCGCGAAAGCTGATTGATGTATCTCTTTGGGGTCGAGAGCTGGCGCTGACCGAACAGGTCTTGAAGGTGACGATCTTTCTGACGGCCTTCTCGGGTCTTTTTCTGACCGTGCAGGTCTTCACTGACAAGACCTACCGTATGGAGTTCACCGAAGAGCTGACCAAGGAGATGCGTGACGCTTTTGCGGTGAGGCTGGTTTACCGTGCACGAATTGCGGGGGGAACCACTGAGGGCGACTGACGGCCGGCCAACCGCCCTTCACGGCCTTCTTAGAGAAGCGCAACAACAATCAGGGAGGACCCAATTGGAAGGCAGCGTATTCATAACCGGGTGTTCGACCGGGATCGGTCGCGAGACGGCACTGAGGTTTCGGGACCGAGGGATCAAGGTAGCTGCAACTGCGCGTAAGCCCGAGACCCTCGCGGGCGAGGAGTCTGAGAATCTCGCGGCCATCGAGTGCGATGTGAACTCGACCGATTCGGTTGAGGCTGCAGTTGCCGAGGCCGAGAAGCGCCTTGGACCGATCGAAGTGGTGGTCAACAATGCCGGATACGGTCAGCCAGGTCCGGTAGAGGAAGTCACCGAAGAGGAGATCCGGGCGCAGTTCGAGACCAACGTGTTCGGCGTTCACCGGGTGATTCGCACAACGGTTCCCCGCCTGAGAGACGTGGGCGGGGGCAAGGTAATCAATGTTTCGTCAGTTGCCGGTCGGATCTCGACTCCGTTTCTAGGTGTCTATTCAGCTAGCAAGTTCGCCGTTGAAGCCATGTCGGATTCACTCCGAGTTGAGCTGCGGCCATTTGGAATCAAGGTGGTTGTGATTGAGCCCGGGCCGATCAAGACCGAATTCGAGTCAAAAGCGCGTAATGCGAGTGATCGGTTCTTGGATACCAAGTCGGACTCGGCCTATGCGGAGTACCTGGGATCCGGCGAGCGCGGCAACGACGCCCTTCAGCGCTTCAGTCTTGGACCCGACGCTGTCGCCAAGGTGATACTTCGGGCAGCCACTTCAAAGTCTCCAAGGTCACGCTACACAGTGACCCTGCCGGCAACAGCAGGTGCGATTGCTGCACGACTGGTTCCCGATTCCGTCATGGACTTCGCGATGGCTCGCGCAACGGGGCTCTAGTTTTCAAGCGCCCGGTATAGTCGCCGTATGTCTCTCTTTGATTCGATCTTTGAGGCACTTGATCGTACTGGGACCGCTTATGTCGTAGTAGGTGGCGTTGCGGTTGTACTTCATGGTCATGCCCGCCTTACGGCCGACCTCGACATAGTCGTGAATCTCGAAACTTCCGCGCTCAAGGCTGCTCTCAGCGAACTTACTCGGATTGGTCTTCGTCCGCGTCTGCCGGTGAATGCAATGGACTTCGCGGATCCCGCGATTCGGAGGGAGTGGGTGCCGGAAGGCGGATGGGAAGAGACTCGGCGGGAGCAGAGAATCAGGTGGCTTGCTGCGACTCCCGCTCAGCGCCTAGCGTGGCTTGAGGCGGCGATCGAGTTCGCTCACAAGGCTGGTGCGCTGCCGAGACGCGACAAAGATCCCTGGGGCCGATCCAATCCGGATAGACCTCTCGAGCCGCCTGATTCAGACGCCGAAGCGTCGCGCGAAGGAGCTTGAGTAGCGCCGCAGCGTCTCGACGTAGTTGGCTCTCTCAAAGGCAGACGGGTCGGCGGCCGACATTTGACTTGCCGATCCGCGCAGCTGCTCGACAGATTCGTATTCGTGCTCATCCATCCAGGCGAGCAGGCCCTGCTCGAGGGCGCCCACGTGTTCGGGGCCATTCTCAATGAGTGATGACGTCGACATGACGACGTCGGCACCGGCCAACAGGGCCTTAGCAACGTCATCAGACGTGTGAACGCCCGTTGTGAGCGCAAGTGAGGCATCGATCTTGCCGAACAGGACTGCGATCCATCGCAGTGGCAGACGCATCTCAGCCGAGGTCGAGAGGGACAATCCAGGGGTTACTTCGCGAGTTTCGGTGTTGATATCCGGTTGGTAGAAGCGGTTGAACAGAACTAATCCGTTTGCACCGGCCGATGTGACTGACGTCGCGAAGTGGCCGACCGCCGTGAAGTAGGGGCTCAGCTTGACCGCAAGCGGGATCGAGACCTCGCGCCTCACGCCCTCGACAATTGAAATGTAGGTCTTCTCAATCTCAGTCGGATCACGTGAGACATCTGCCGCTACCAGATAGATGTTGAGTTCGATCGCGTCAGCGCCGGCGGCTTCGAGCTCGGCTGCGTAGGTTTCCCAACCTCCCATGGTGGCGCCGTTGAGGCTCGCAATCACGGGAACCCCAAGGGATTCCTTGGCGGACTTGAGGAGTCCGAGGTAAGCGTCTGGTGCCGCTCTGAAGTCCTCTAGTTCCGGAAAGAAGCTCGCTGCTTCAGGATTCGTCAGCGAGTGAACATCGAACATGTGGTTCAGCTCGGTTGCGGTGTTGGTCAGTTCTTCCTCGAACAACGAGGGCAATACGACCGCTCCGACGCCGGCCTTATCGAGGCGCTCGAGGAGATCCAGCCGCCCGGTCACAGGACCGGCCGACGCCACGATCGGGCTTCTCAGAGAGAGGCCGAGATAACGTGTTGCGAGGCGGCTCATTCCTCTTCCTCCGGCGTTGGAACGCTGCGCTCAACACTGGCGAGCTGTGAATATAGGCGCCACCTCTCGTCGATATCTGCCTGAGCGAGATCGAGCAAGGTGCCAGCCCGCTCGGGAGCGGCGTGTTCGAGCATTGCGAAGCGCCCCTCGCTCTCGGTGAATTCACGGAGCGAGATCGTCGGCTCTTTCGAATCCAGCCTGAAGGGATGAGTGTCCTCGTCGCTTCCCGGGTGGTAGCGGTAGAGGGGCCAGTAGCCGCTCTTGACGGCCTCGCGCATGCGGGCCATTGACTTCTCCATGTCAACGCCGTGTGCGATGCAGGTGGAGTAGGCAATTATCAGCGATGGGCCGGGCCATGCCTCAGCCTCGGCTAGCGCCTTGATCGTCTGAATGTCGTTGGCCCCAATCGCGATCTGAGCGACATAAACGTTGCCGTACTGGCTGGCGATCATGCCGAGGTCCTTCTTCGACGTGGTCTTTCCTGATGCCGCGAATTTCGCTACTGCGGCCCGAGGCGTCGATTTCGAGGCCTGACCGCCGGTGTTCGAGTAGACCTCGGTGTCGAGGACCAAGATGTTCACATCGCGCCCCGACGCAAGGACATGGTCAAGTCCGCCGTAGCCGATGTCGTACGCCCATCCGTCACCGCCGACGATCCACACGCTCTTGCGAACTAGCGCGCCCGTTAGTCCCGCCAGCCTGCTCGCCTTGAGGACTGCCTCGCCGGAGCCACTTTCGAGTATCGAGGCGAGCTTCGCGTCGAGTTCTGCGACCCGCTCGCGCTGCTGAGCCACGGCAGCATCGGTGAGCTGTGTCTCGGGGGAGTTGGTGAGGATCTCAGCCGCCAACTCCTCGCCGACCTCTGATCGGAGATCGCCGAGGAGCGCGCGGGCCATTTCCGCTTGCCGCTCATGGGCGAGTCGCATGCCGAGGCCGAACTCGGCATTGTCCTCAAAGAGCGAGTTTGACCATGCCGGTCCCCGCCCATCGTCGTTGACGGTCCACGGTGTCGTCGGGAGGTTGCCACCGTAAATGGATGAGCACCCCGTCGCATTAGCGACGATGATCCGATCTCCGTAGAGCTGAGTCAGTAGCTTCAGATAAGGGGTCTCACCACAGCCCGAGCAGGCACCTGAGAATTCGAAGAGCGGCTCGCGGACCTGCGACCCCTTGAGTGAAGCGCCGTCTATCAGCGTACGGTCGAGTTCGGGAATCGAGAGGAAGAAGTCGAAGTTCTTCTTCTCAACCTCGATGTGCTCCTCGATAGGAGACATGTTGATCGACTTGTGCTTGGCTTCGGTCTTTGACTTGGCGGGGCACACCTCGACGCAGACTCCGCAGCCCGTGCAGTCCTCGGGCGCGACTTGAATAGTCATGCGCATCCCCGGAAGGTCTTTAGAGCGAAACTCTTTGGAGTCGAAGGTCTCCGGAGCTCCTGCAAGCGCAGAATCATCGAAGACCTTCATGCGGATCGCCGCGTGGGGGCAAACGATTGCGCACTTTGCGCAGTCGATGCAGATTGACGAGTCCCATATCGGGATCTCGTGGGCGATCGTGCGCTTCTCGTAGCGAGCAGTTCCGGTAGGGAACGTGCCGTCGGCGGGGAGGGCGCTGACGGGCAAGAGGTCGCCATCACCTGCAATTATTCGGGCCGTCACTCGCTCAACAAAGTCTGGGGAGCCATCTGGAACCGGCCGGCGCAAGTGCTTGTCGCCCGAGATTTCGGTAGGCACATCGACGCGATAGAGGCCTTCAATTGAGTGATCAACCGCCGCGAGGTTCTGCTCAATGATCGCCTTACCCCGCTTGGCCCAGGTCTTTTCAATCGACTCCTTGATCGCAGCGATTGCCTGATCGCGCTCGAGGACTCCCGAGAGGGCGAAGAAACACGTTTGCATGACCGTATTGATTCGGCCTCGCATGCCCGATTCAGCCGCAATCCCATGCGCATCGATCACCCAGAACTGAAGGTCCTTCTTCATGATTTGCTCTTGGATCTCGACCGGCAAATGTTCCCAGACCTCGTCGGGCCCATACGGGCTGTTGAGCAAGAAGGTCGCGCCGTGCTCGGCGGTCTTGAGGACGTCGTACTTCTCGAGCAGCCCAAACTGGTGGCATGCTACGAAGTTCGCATTGTCGATGAGGTACGTCGAGCGGATCGGGTTGTCGTCGAAGCGCAGATGCGAAACCGTGATCGACCCCGACTTCTTCGAGTCGTACACGAAGTAGCCCTGGGCATTTCGATCTGTGTTCTCGCCGATGATCTTTACGGAGTTCTTGTTTGCCGAGACGGTTCCGTCTGAACCGAGGCCCCAGAAGACGGCCCTGACATCCGCGTGATCCGTATCAAGTTCAACGGGCGGAAGGCTCATGTCAGTCACGTCGTCGAAGATGCCCACTGTGAAATGCCGTTTCGGCGTCGCAGCTTCAAGTTCGTCGAAGACTGCCTTGACCATCGCCGGGGTGAACTCTTTCGACGAGAGGCCATAGCGCCCACCTACTACCAGCGGCATCAGCCCGCCCAGCCCGCCGGCCTCTGCCAGGGCTGTGACCACATCCTGATAGAGGGGCTCACCGATCGTGCCCGGTTCCTTCGTGCGGTCCATGACGGCGATCGATTTCGTTGATGCCGGCAGTGCTGCGATGAAGCGGTCAACCGGGAACGGCCGGTACAGGCGAATCTTGACGAGGCCGGACTTTTCGCCTTGCGAGTTGAGGAAGTCGACGGTCTCTTCGACTGCACCCACGCCAGAGCCCATCATGACTATGACCCGTTCAGCGTCACTCGCACCGTAGTACTCGACGAGTCCGTAGTTGCGACCAGTCTGCTCTGCAAACGCGGCAAAGGTGTCTTCGACGATTGCAGGCACCGAGTCGTAGAACGGGTTGCACGCCTCTCTGGCCTGGAAGAAGACATCCGGATTCTGTGCCGTGCCTCTGAGCGTGGGTCGGTCTGGGTCGAGCCCCCTCAGCCGGTGGGCCGCGATCAGCTCCTCGTCAATCAGAGCTGCGAGAGTTTCATCGGGGATGAGATCGATCTTGTTCACTTCGTGGGATGTGCGGAACCCGTCGAAGAAGTGGAGGAAGGGGATTCGTGCCTTGAGCGTCGCCGCGTGGGACACAGCGGCGAAGTCGTGGGCTTCCTGAACCGAAGAGGAAGCAAGCATTGCCCAGCCCGTGGTGCGCGCGGTCATGACATCGGAATGGTCGCCAAAGATCGACAATGCGTGAGTTGCAATCGTGCGAGCGGCCACGTGAATTACGGCGGGAGTCAGCTCACCTGCAATCTTGAACATGTTGGGGAGCATGAGCAGCAGACCCTGAGACGCAGTGAAGGTCGTACCAAGGGCGCCTTTGGACAGTGCGCCGTGGAGTGCTCCTGCCGCGCCCGCCTCCGATTGCATCTCGATGACCTCGGGAACGGTGCCAAACAAGTTCGGTTTGCCAGTCGCCGCCCAGGCATCTGCTTCCTCACCCATAGGCGAAGACGGGGTGATTGGATAGATCGCGATTACTTCAGAGAGCCTGTAGGCGACTGCCGCAGCCGCTTCGTTGCCGTCGATCGTTCCGCGCATCGGTGTCATTTGTTTCCTCCGGAGTGGCTGCTCAGGGTACTTGGCATTGGGTCATCCGGCCAGTTGACCGCTACCCCGCCGGGGCCGGTTCCTTCACGACTATTTTGCACCCGTGGCGCGCTCGTCTGCGCCGAGCGGGTCGATTCTCTCGAAGTCGACTCGAAAGAGCCGGTCCGACTGGGTCGGCTGCCATTGGAGCGACGCATAGCCGAGATGGCCATATCCACCTGCGAAGTGGAGCCACTTGACGAGCCCCGGCTCAATTGCCGTCGCGTCTTTCCACTCTGGGTAGAGGTACTGCTCCCATGACGCATACAAGACAACCTGCCCTGGGCTGACCGACGGTGAGATCTTGGTTCTGACCGAGAGGGAGCCGAGATCGTTGAAGATCCGCACCCAGTCGTTCTCTTCGACGCCCTTCGCGGTCGCGTCTACGGGGGCCAGCAAGACGGTTGGGTAACCGCGCGTCGTTTCGAGAATGATCCGATTCGTCGTGTTTATTGCATGAATTGACCAGCGTGGGTGCCCACCTGTGATCACGAAGGGGTGATCGCCTCCTGCTCTTGGGGGAGCCTTGTGCACTGGCAGCTCCTCGCCCGCCTCCAGGAACCACGCATGGTCTATGTAGAACTGCGCCCGGCCCGTGAGAGTTGCAAACGGCGTTCCCTTCTCGACCTGGTCGCGATACGCGACGAATGGCTTGCCCGGCTCGTACTGCCCGCCTGTCGCGGCCGCGATGGCTCTCGGAAGCCTGAGTGGCTGAAACCAGCCGATTTCGCGCAGTCGCTCCATTGACAAGTCTGGATCGATATTGCCTCCGGCGTGACTGTCTGCAATCAGCTCGGCTAGCGCATCCTCCTCATTGGTGACCGCACCGTTGGCGGTAAATGAGGGGAATATCTCCGCGTACTTAATTTGACCGCCCCGGCTATCGGAGAAGGACTCGATTCCCCTCTCCGCCGCCCGGCGGGAAATGGCCTCGGTGATGTCGTGAAATATCTGCCAGTCGCTGCGAGCCTCGCCGAGTGGCTCCAGCGCTCTGTCGGAGAAGGTCCGCTCGAACGCGTGAGAGTTCGGCGCGTGGAGCTCGATCCGCTCCCCCTCGACAGCTGCCGGCAAGATGATGTCGCCGAACATGCCCGCAGTGTTCATGCGGAAGTCGATCAGCACGATCATGTCGAGCTTCTTCCAGACTGTCTCGAGCATCTCTCGCTGACCGCCGCGGGTCCGGCGCAGCGTATTTGTCCCTTGTTGGATGAGCACTTTGGGCTCGGTCTCCGGACCTGGCTTGGCGAGCCCGCCCCACCAGCCGCGTGTCATTGCCTCGTTGATGTATTCCGACATCGGCCTTGGGTTGTCGCCCCAGCCTTCCCGATCCCAAATCTCATCGAAGCCGCAGTGGTAGTAGAGAAAGAACGCAGCGGGAGTCGTCGTGCCGAAAGTTGCCGATCGGCGCATCATGGTTCCTGCGGCCTGGCTGTCACTCATCTCCGGGTCGGCAGCCTTCATCGCGTCGAGCATCGCGTTTAGTCCCTGAAAGGCCATTTCCGCTGATCCGCCAGCCTGCCCCTTCAGCATGCCGAGGATCTCGCCGTCGATCAGGCCGATCGTGTAGGTGTCGAGGCCCGCGCCAGGCTTGCCCCAATTTCCGGTCAGCCCGAGAACGAGGTTCATGGCTCGCTCCATGAGGTCGCCGTGGTAGTGCTTGCAGCTGCCAAGGCCGTTGTAGAGGCGTGTGGAGCCCGACGCGACCAGGCGCGCCAACTTCTCGATGATCGATTGATGCACGCCGCAAACTTCTGCGGCTCGCTCGAGCGTGTAGTCCTCGAGGCGTTCTTTCAGTATCGAAAAGACAGTCCTAACTTCGGTGGACGAGCCATCCGCCAGCTCGACTTCGACCGATGCATCGAGCTCGACGGCTGATTCGGCCGAAGGATCATCGAGCTTGCCGGCGTTTGCCGGAGCAATTTGGCCATCTTCGATCACATAGAACCGGTCTGTGCGCCCCGACGGGTCGAGGTCGGAGTTGCGCAGGAACTTCCCGTCGGCTTTGACCAGTAATGCCAAGTCAGTCTGGGACTTGGCGAAGTTCCAATCCCCGAGGTCTTCGTCGATTATGACCTTGCACATGGCAAGGCCCAGAGCTGCGTCTGTACCAGGGGTCACCGGGACATGGAAATCGCAGTGCATCGTCGACGGGTTGTAGTCGGGGGCGATCATGACGACTGTCGCACCGCGATATCGGGCCTCAGCGAGGTAGTGGTAATACGGAATGCGCGTGTAGGCCGGGTTGGCGTTCCATACGAGGATTACGTCTGAGTGGAATGTGTCGTCTGCCCCTGATCCGCCTGTTGCATTCCCGAATGTGAGGCAGTGCCCTTGGTGGACATCGCTAACACTCCCGGTGCCGTCCAACGCGACCGCGTTGATCGCCGAGGTCAGTCGGGATCGTCCGGCCATGGTCACTGTGCCGCACTCGTTCCCCTCGTCGATCATGACCGAGTGGGCACCCTCTTCTTCGTGGGCGTCGATGATCGCGTCCGCGACTGCGTTGAGTGCCTCATCCCATGAGATGCGCTCCCACTGGCCGCTGCCGCGTTCGCCGACTCGCTTCATGGGGTAGAGAACTCGGTCACCTCCGGTGATTTGCGTATGCCAGACAGCTCCCTTGTTGCACCCCAAAGGATTCATGTCTGGAACGCCCTCTATTTCGGGGAGGTCGCCAGAGGGCTCCTGAAAGATGGCGTCATTACCTTTGACGTAGAGATGGCTAGGGCAGTTGGCGAGGCAGTTCGAGCAATGTGTATGCCAGTAGACGCGTTCCCAGCTCCACAGCTCCTCAGCAGATGCACTCATCGACTCGGTCTCCTATTCCGGCTCCGGCCCCAGTCCTGCCTCTGATCAGGCCTTTGCCTGCGGGAGACTCCGCAGAAAATCGCGGTCCTGGCCGATGTATTCGGGAAACCCCTCAAGTATCTGCTTGGCGGACTCATCCACCAAGTCGGCGCGGATGTCGGTGTACCGGTGAATCAAGACATTTCGTAGCCCCGCCGCAGGAGCCAGCCGGTTATTCAAGCATCTCAAGCTCGAGCTGCCTCATCCACCTTGTATCGCGCTCTTCGCCAAGAGCCGCCATTTGGGTAGTCGCATACCTTCCGGGCTCGTCTTCATAGAGCGGGATTCCGACGAGTGCCTTGGCTCGCAGAAGCGGCGGAGCATTGTCGATGACGGCTAGGTCGATCTGATCGAACTCGGTCAGTTTGGTCAACTCGTCGATCAAGCCAAGCTCATCTGGCTTTTCCGAAAAGCTGACGCAGACATCCAAATCAGAGTCGGGTGACGTGTCGCCGCGAGCAGCGCTCCCGAATATGCCCAAGAGCCGCACTCCTAGGCGGTCGCAAATACGATCGAGGGTGCCGTTTCTTGAGGCCTGGCGGAGGCGTTCCGCAGCGCCAAGAACGTCGACCTTGTCTTCAAGCATGCCTCGATTGTATTGGCTTGGCCGTGCTGGGTTGCTCAAGCAATTTCGAGCTTTCGCCGAGAGTTAGGCCAACACGACATCCGGGGAGGGCGTCATGAGGGGTAGAGCAGTCTTGGCCGCTATCGCGGCGATCGCCTTGATGGCGTCGGGGTTTGCTGTTGCGATAGGCGCGATCTCACCACAAGATGCAGAAGCGACCGGATCAACCAGTGGGTCCTCACTCTGGTTTCGCGGCAACGGCTTCTCCGATATCGACAGGGTGAAGATCCAAGTTGACGACCCCGCCAACTCCAACCCTGGACCGCCCGCAGACGTTGGAGCAACTGACTTCACAATCGAGTTCTGGATGAAGGCGTTCAGCGGAGACAACACATCCAGTGCGGTCAGCTGTGGTTCAAACGTCAATTGGATCAACGGCAACATCGTCATTGACCGCGATCGTTACAACCAAGACCGCAAGTTCGGGCTTTCGATAGCTGGAGGCAAGATGGTCTGGGGGGTCAGCGGCGACGGGACCGGTGACTTCACAATCTGTGGAACCAAGAACGTTCTCGATGGTTCTTGGCATCACGTTGCCGTTCAGCGTCGCCGCTCTGACGGACAAATGTGGATCTGGGTCGACGGAGTACTCGACGCGACTGGCAACGGCCCAGATGGCGATGTGTCTTACCCCGACAATGGTGTGCCCGGCAGTTTTTGCGGCGGACCTTGCACCAATAGCGATCCGTACCTGGTGATCGGTGCCGAGAAGCACGATGCCGGTTCGGCGTATCCGTCGTATAGCGGCAAGGTCGACGAGGTGCGACTCTCGACGGTTCTGCGCTATGCGGCGCCTTTCACCGTACCAAGTCAGCCGTTCACGCCTGATGCATCGACCGCGGCCCTCTACCACTTTGATGAGGGAATCGGTGATGTCATTTACGACTCGTCGGGGGCTGCGGGCGGCCCGAGCAATGGCGAGCGCAAGTTCGGTGGCAGCCCGGCTGGACCGGAGTGGACAACTCACAGCCCCTTCTCCTCAGTCGCAAAGTGCGATCCTCGGCCTGAGCCACCTGCTTCTACGTCGTATCTCGCCGAAGGGGCTTCGACTGGCGGATTCGAGACCTGGGTGCTCATCTCAAACCCGGGCGATTCCTCTGTTCAGGCGTGCGTCACATTCCTTACGGGCAACGGAGTTGTGCCCGGCCCGATCGTCGCGTTGCCCGCCAAGTCGCGTAGGTCAGTCAAGGTTTCGCAATGGGTTCAGACCTATGACGTGTCCACGGTTGTCGAAGGCATCGACGGTCCCGTTTACGCAGAGCGTTCGGTGATCTCGGCAGTTCACGGCATGAAGGGCAGCCACGTTGGCAAGGGAGTCCCGATCACAGACACGCAGTGGTTCCTGCCGGAGGGCGCCACGCAAGCTGGCTTTGAGACGTGGATTCTTGTCGCGAATCCTTCGTCATCTGTGACGGCAACGGTGACCGTCGAGTACCTCACGGCAACTGACACAATTCCCGCGATCGAGTCGCCATTTCAGCTTGGACCAGGTAAGCGCCGCTCGATCCGAGTTGGCAATACGGTCACCTCATATGACGTCTCGACGATGGTGAGGTCCACTGGCACCGGGGTGATTGCTGAGCGGGCGACTTACGTCAACACGAAGACCCTCCGCGGGGCAACTGATTCACCGGGCACCCCAGGCCTTGGATATTCCTGGTATCTGGCCGAAGGCGCCACCATGGGCAACTTCGAGACGTGGGTGCTAGTAGCCAACCCATCTTTGACCGAGACAGCGGGAGTGCAGCTGACCTACTTCACATCTAATGGGCGCGTCTATGGTCCGGCATTTGACCTCGGCCCCGGTCTGCGCAAGTCGATCCGGGTTGACGACATCGTACCCGGGGACTACAACGTCTCAACCCAAGTGACCTCGACCGTGGCGCCGGTAGTGGCGGAGCGGGCCATGTACAACAACGACCCGACTCTGGGGCAAGGCGCGGCGACGGGCGAAGGCGTGAAGGATTCGGGGAGTGACTGGCTCTTGGTCGAGGGTTGTACAGACGGCGGCTATACGACCTGGGTGCTCGTGGGCAATCCCGGTGACGTAACGGCGACAGTCAGCATGGACTTCTACAAGACGGATGGTCAGGTTGCCGGCCCTCAGAATCAGATGATTCCGCCGAAGTCAAGGCGGTCCTTCAAGGCCAATGACTATGTGAAGTCCTTCGATGTCTCAACGAGAGTGAAGGTGGTGTCCGGCTCCAACGTGATCGTCGAGCGTGCCGTATACACCCCGGCAATTCCATACAAAGACTCGACAGCAGGGCCGGGGTTCAAGCTGGCATAGAGGCTCAAGGCGCCGTTGACTCAAGCTCGATCTCGTCGGCGCGTGCTCGATTCCGGTCCGCGCGGATCATGGCGCCAATGGCGATTATGGCGATTGCCGAACCCGCGATTGCCAGTGGTGTCATCGACTCGCCCAGCACTATCCACGCGCCGGCCGCCGATAGAGCAGGCAGACCAAGCAGGATCGTCGATGATGTCACGGCCGGGACGCGAGGATGTGCCCAGTTGACCGCGAAGTGCCCGAGTGTTCCCGGTATGAGTGCAATTGTCGCGACAACGATCCACTCTTTCGCGTCGCTGCGGACAAGCGGTTGCGCGCTAGCAAGGCAGATCACTGCCATCACAATGCCTGCCGTAGTTGTCATGACGAGGCTGTAAGTCGTCGTATCGACCTTCGTGCGGGCTTGCTTCGAAGCCAGGAAGTACGCGGTGAACGCGACGATATTGAGTACCGCCAAGATGTCACCCCACCCGCTCCAGGCCGGACTGCCCGCCGAACCCGCGACAACAGTGGCGACTCCGGCGATCCCGACGGCCATCCAGACCACCTGAACCCTGTTGACTCGTTCGCCAAATAGAGGCAGCGAAACGATCGCGACCATTGCCGGCTGCAGCGCCCCGATGATCATGACGTTGGCGACCGTCGTGGCCTTGAGCGCCTGAAAGAAGAGCAGCTGATGCAGCGCAAACAACAGGCCCCCAAGGAGTGCCCACTTCGGCGGCACCTTGAGTACCTTCTTGCCGCCGGCCTTGGCGGCAATCGCCAGAGCTGGTACGGAAATCCAGAGGCGATAGAAGGAAATCACCAGAGCAGGCACAGCAACGATCTTCACCAGGGGGCCGGTCACGGCCCAGATCACCGTCGCGAAGCTGACGGCAGCGACCCCCTTCATGTCGGCGTGTTCTAGTGGCTCATCCACTGGCGGCAAAGATCACGGCAGCGATGCCAAGAAGCGGGCCTCGTCGATTGCGACTCGGTCGTGGGTGCCTCTGCCAATCAGCTTTTCGCCCTCATGAGCAATAACTTCAAATGTAAGTCTTCGCCCGTCGACCTCGGTCAGGGTTGCAGTCGCGCTGACCGTCGCGCCCACTACCGACGGCGCCAAATGGTCGATTTCAATGCGTGCGCCAACCGTTGTTTGCTCATCCCCGATCATTGGTGCGACGGAGGCAACTGCTGCGGCCTCACAGAGGGCGACAAGGCGGGGAGTAGCGAAAACCGGGACACTTCCGCTGCCTTGCGCAATTGCAGTGTCAGATTCAGTAACAGTCCAAGTCACTTCGGCTGTCGCTCCAGTCTCCACGATTGTTTGCCTTTCATGTGGTCGGTGAGATGTTGAGGTCACAGTATCGTTGGGCAGTCAGTTCGGCCTGATGAATAACGGAGGGATCGTTGGCTGAGGCGAGATTGGTGCGAGTTGACTGCCACATTCACTCCTATAGATCCGGTGATTCGAGAACGCCCCTTGACCAGATCGAAACCGCAGCGATTGACGCCGGGTTGGGGGCAATTTGCCTAACGGATCACGGCACGATCGAAGGCGCTCTCGAAGCGCAATCAACCTACTCTTCGCTTCAAGTGATTGTGGGGCAGGAGTGCCGCACATGGGCCGGTGAGATCATCGGGCTCTTCTTGACTGAGCGGATTCCGGGGAATCTTCAGCCTGAGGCGGTTGTAGAGGCGATTCGCGATCAGGGGGGACTCGTCTATCTGCCCCACCCCTTTTGCGCGATGCACAACGGTCTGAGAGATAACTTCATCGAGCGGCTCCTCTCTGAAATCGACATAGTCGAAGTTCACAACAGCAAGGCTTCGGCGTTGGGGAACCAGCAGGCGCTTGAGTTCGCTGCCTCGGCTGACAAGGCACTCGCAGCAGGCAGTGATGCGCACTACGCGCAGTTCGTCGGGAACTCCTACGTCGAGATCCCGGATTTCAGCGATGCCAAAGGCTTCTTGTCATCACTTCACTCACCGGATGCGCGAATTGAGCGAGGCGGGTATACATATGGCGATGTGCTCTGAGGCGGGAGTGGTTTCTGAGACGTCGACCGCATGGCGCCGGTTTCTTCAGGTAATTGGCCTGATTTCCGGCCTACTCGACGAATTCGTGAGAGATGTCAAGCGCCCTGTAGTAACGGGCGGCACGCTCGTCACGAGTGAGCAGAATCGCACCGTGAGTACGGGCTGTCAGACCAATCAACGCGTCGTACGCCGCTCCGCCCTCAATCCCCGCCGCCGCTAGCTCCCGCGCGATTCCTCGCTGAAGTCTTGCCGGCGCGAGAAGCACGTCATCTGCCAAGAACCATTCTCCGAGGAGCTGAGCAGCCACTTCAGCAGTGATTCGGTGCTGGGAGGGGAGGCGCGTCAATACCGAGTACGACTCGAGTAATGCGTGTGAGGGTATTCGCGCATTCGAAGCTGCTTCGTAACACTGCCGATGGTTCTCATGCCAGGCGAGAACTGCCGGGACTACCACGCTAGTGTCTACCGCCTTCAACGACGGAGGTCTTCTATTGCCGCCCGAACGTCATCATCTGTGAGGGGCACGACCTGGTCGGTAGGGACTGCCACCGGTTTGCCGCCCTCGTCAATGAGTTCCACTTTCGCAGGGGCCGGGATGATCTCGATCACACCGTCGCGTTCGCGAATATCGACTTCTCCCCCATTAAGTAGGTGAAGTCGCTCCCTGATTCGTTTGGGAACGACAACACGGCCAGATGTGTCAATGGAAGTTCGCATGGCAGTTATTTTACCATGTGATTTGCCATCAGACCCGCCAGCGTTCAACCCAGTGTCAGCTGCCGTCCCGTCCAATCCTCGTCGCCGCCAAGACGATTTCCGTTGTCGTGGTAGAAGGCCCTCGATGTTTGGTGAGCGAGGTCCAGGTATGCGCTTCGCTCGGCAGTCGACATAAGGCGCCTTATGTCGAAGTGGCCCGCAGCCGCCGGGGTCGCGAGAGAACGGGGGTTGCGGGTGGCGGCTGCGGCCTCCCCTCGCTCGCTGCCCATAACGGACCGTTATGGGCTCCCCGGTCTCGGCGGGGCTCGATTGCCCGCTTGGATCAGGGCTCTGTGGGCATTAGCCTTCTTGTTGCCAGCGCTCGATCATCGCCTCGACCTCGTCGACCAGGGCGTTGGGAATCGGCATGACGGTCTCGCCGGGTCGGGTGAAGGCGGCCTCGTCTTCGGCGATTGCCTCTTCGTCGGTCTGGTTCTCGTAGTGCTCCAGGACCTCTTCGACACGCGCCTCGTCCCAGCCGGGCGGGTATCGATCTTCTGTCTTGTTGCTCATCTCCTTCCTTTCTTCTTCCTCAGCCTCTTCCGATAGGCCCACGAAACCTTGGGCGACAGGTCATAGGCAGTGATGACAAAGCCGGACCGGCCACCGGGGTCGGGTACATATTCAGCTCTCAGGGTCCGTCCGGCTTCAGTCGTCCCGATTGCAACCCGCACCCCCTCCCGCCCGAAAGCCAGGAACGAACCGTCTTCGGGTCACGTCCACCATGGCGCGCTATGCCAGAGACCTTCCAGCCCCTCTTCACAAGTGCATGGATTTCCATATCTTCCTCCTCTGTCAACATCGCGGCGGGCTCCTCTCTCGCACCGACCGGTCTTGGTCAACCGTGAGCGTGAGGGGGGTCCGATCCGCATCAGTGGATCTGGGAGGCGGGGAATTTCAGTGAGCAGAAATGGGGAGCTTTAGATGAGCGTCGTCAGCATCGCGGTCGGCGCCTCGCCTCCGGCGCAAAGATACTCCCTCACCGTCCCGGTCATGTCCTCTTCGCCGACCAGGCGATCTCCGTTGTAGTGGTAGAAGATGACGGGGGTCGGACTAGTGGCCAGTGGAGAAATCAAGGCGAGCTGACTTCACCGGCGATTGTTGCACCCCCAGTCCCGCGGCTCGCTAGCAACCACCCGCCGCTTGCTCCCAACCAGACAATGCCACATGCGACAGCAACCCGGAATCCATAACCGTACGCGAAGGTCAGCGAGCTAAAGGGTGGATCATTCGGGTCGTAGGTGAAATAACCCATGACCGGTCGAACAAGAACATATGCCACACACAAGGAGTTCTTCTCAGGCACGAGGCGCGGCGCTGGGCATCCGCGTCTAAGGGATGCCCGGATACCTCATGAGGGCTTCTGCGCTACCGTGAACACCGCCACAGTCGCCGCGACTGACCCCGCCAGCACGAAAAAGTACACGAGAAGGGCCGGGTATCCGAGAGTGCTTGGGAAAGTTAGCAACAGCACTGGGCCAGATCCGACAACCGCGAAGATCACGCCAGTCACATTCGCCGCTGCAGCCCCTCGCGCAGCCATGATCGCCAAGAGGGTGCCAGAAACGGTGACAATTGCCGCCCACGCTGTCATCGGCACCAGGAAAATCATGGCATCGCCGTCGCCATTTGCCTTTGCGATCAGAAGTTCCCGGATGTACACGACCAAGAACGCGTCGAGACAGACGGTAAGCCAAACCACAAGGGCTACCTTGCGCCAAGCGATCTGTGAGGAGGATTCCGACCGCGTGGTCGCGCTATTTCGCACCACGCTGCCCGAAGACACGCCTGATGTGTTCGGCCTCCTCATCGTTGATGTACCCGCTGTGCGTGTACACCCCTGGGTTACTCACCGTGCGTCGTTCGTCAGGGCCATGTCGCCGACCGAGCGCTGCGTCGACGCCGTTGCAAACCGGGTCGTAATGCGAACACAGATCAAGCCAGTAGCCGACGTGCGCCCATTCATTGCCTGAGATGAAGCTGACAGGGACGCCCATAGTCGCGACGGCGGGGGCGAAGTAGCTCGCCCGAGCTATTGCCCGAAACAGGATGTCGCCCCCTTCGCTGTGCCCGGCCGCATAGGTCACTCGCCCACCGACGTTTGCGCGCATCTCGTCAGAGGCTTGGCGGACTTGGCCTTCTTCGCCACCGAAGAGTGTGTCGCCCCAGGTTATGCGATACCCAAGTTGAAGAAAGTCAGTCTCGGGGAAGAGCCCGCGGAAGAAGCCTTCCCAGGCATCCTTGCTAGCTTGGTCTGCGTTGGTTCCGTGGAACCAGACAATCACCCGCGTACTGCGTGGCCCATAGCCACTCGGGTCGATGTCCGTTGCCGGCGAGTCATTACCGTAGATGTACTTGTTCAAAGTGATCACGTTCTGCAAGGCACCTGCCATTGGGTCGCGCGACAAGAAGCGCCCGGTGTTCGGGTCCATCCACCGGGCTCGCAGGTA
>QEUQ01000004.1 GCA_003577105.1 Acidobacteriota bacterium
GCCAGACCGACAGATCAACAGCAAGGCACGGAGCCAGTCATAGATAGCGAGTCAGACCTACCCCCGAGACCGTGACCCTTACATCATGAGTGTCATAGGGCATCCATACACTTGTCTCCAGGTCCACACGACGTGTGTGTCCTTTGCAACGCCTGGCGGCACAAAGGAGGGGAACTGTGTACACATCCGATAGCGAGATCCTCGCTGAACTCATTCAGATCCTTGTGGCTAGTCACCACGGTCTGCAGCACTTGCGGAGTCTTGCGGAGGGTGTCCTGGAAGAATTCCCAGAGCCAAGCGATCCAAATTATCAAAGCGCAGTTGAAGCCTTCGTCATGAATTCAATTGACTTGGCCGAGCTTACGAATTCAATAGCTCACGACTCCGATTGCATGCTGAGATACGCCGCGCACCGCCTTCCGGAGGCATTTGAGATCGCGACTGGCGCTCCCGCCGGAGCAGACGACATGCCGAGCTCCCCGGCGGGGCTCGCCTAGCTCCCGGGTTGCCATCCCGCGGCGCATCCCCCCGGAGTGACATCGGGGTGGATTGTCACTTTCCACTGCCCGCCGGTCTTCATCGTGATCAGCGGTGACGGGTGGCCACCGTTGTTGTATCTCTCGCCATATGGCATCGAGTACGCATTCGAGTAGTGCCACATGACTTCTGAATATGGGCTGTAGGCGAGAAATGCCTCGCCTGGCTTGCGCGCGCCGGCAAACGGCACGTTTGACCCGGTGCCGAAGATTTGGTTGTTGTTGCCGTACTTCCCTCCCCAATATCCCGACGTGAGGCCGGTGACAAAGTCCGCATATACAGAGTTATATGCGTCGTTATTGTTTGGCGTGCTCGCGTCAGGTCCAGTCGCCGAGTATTGACCGGCCTGGCTATAGATCGCACTGGCCAAGTCACCTGGCTGGATCGTCACCGTGTCGCCCTCACGACCTGGACTGGGGTGTTCCCCATTGACTTGCCTGGCGATGGTTCCGGTGAGAACTGTCACTCCGTCAGCCCGAGTGGTCCCCGTATAGACGTAGTAGCCCTCTTCGTTCGGAAATGCGGTGCTCTTGGCTTTGGTCGAATCTACCGTGCCAAATGAGTTGTAGATCTGATAGCTCTGACCGATCAACGACTGCGTATACCCGCTCAGCGACGGCCATCCCGTCGTATTGGTATCGGGAGAACTAATCCTTATGAAATTTCCGGCCTCGTCGTAGTGTGCGACTCCGGAATCCCCCGACCAGGTTCCGCCATGCTTCGAGACTTGCGTCTGCATAGCTTCGGTGATGCAGTCAGTGAAGTACTTCATGTAAAGGCCGTCACAGTTTGTGCCATCGACATCACAAGCCTCGATATCCATCGGGATCGAGTACTGATTCACATATGTCGTGTCGCCCTGATTGACAGCACTAGGAGCGACATATGCCTGCTCGACATTGGCAAAACGGGTCTTTCCCACCGCAGAGGCCCAATCCGGACTCAACGCGGTCGGCGACACCTCTATTGGAGAGCTCGATCCGTAGCCATACGCGATCCAGAGCAGCGACCCGGTTGTGTGACCGGGCAGAGCGCCAAAATTGAGCTCGAAGTAGCGTGGACCAGCGCTGCCCGTGAGATACGGCAAGTCCGTCAGAGGGACCATGTATTGCTTGTCTCCGGTTGGCGTCGCAGTCAGCGTCACCGGCGCGTACCTACCCGGATTCCCATCGGTTAGCGCTACATAGATGTCTGAGTCGGGCCTGCCCGAGTTGTTCGCAATCACGAATTTGGCCGGAGTTCTCGGAGCATCGCCCGGCGAGGCTCCGCCATCAACAAACAACGACGCTTCCCCAAATTTCGCCGGCACAAAGTCGTCAGCCCGGTCCCTGAAACCGCCGAGAGTATGCGTGCCCCCGACAGGCACAAGTGATGCGTCATAAGTGACGGTGCCGGCCTTGAGGTCAAAACGGGGATTCGAGATCGCCAGAATCACCGTGTCAGACGATTCACTCGCACCGGCAAGCTCCAACGCTGCGTTTGGCGCTACAGCACCAAATTCACTCGTCCATGAGTCAACGAACGTTGCCGTCTCAATGGTCCTCGCCGATCGCTCAGGCCTGTCGGTGAAGCTCACCGTCGAAGGTGAAATCCCCGTCAAAACCAGCGCGTAGGTCCCGTCGCTTCGCTTCGTGAGCGTGCCGCCTGTCGCTGACTGCACAAACAGCTCAGATCCGCGCTCCGACTTCCCGTACGGAACTCTCGTGCAGGCCGCAAGCAAAGCACTTGGAATCAGTAGCGCGAGAGCTATGAGAACCGCGGTCCGCGGGAGGCTCTTGGGGGCGGCGGTCATTTGTTCCTCCTGAGGCTGGCACCTGCTGACGTGCTGCCTACCGCGATGGCACCGGCCCCGGCTCTGCAACACCCTATATATGGCACCCACTACGCGCTTGGATCACGCCAACACTGACCCCGCACGCATAGCGGAGGGTACGATTCGGACATGTTCTTTCTCATAAGCACTCTGATTACGGTGATCTTTGCGACCATCCACGTATTTCTGGATCGCAAAGCTGACCGAAGGACAAAGCGGCGGGTAGTCGAGCTCTTCCTGATTTGGTGGATTGCGGGATCCGGATTCTGGAGCGTCTTCGGCGGTGTCGGTCACATTGGGCCCAACGCTGCTGAGATCGCGGGTGAAATCGGCCCCGCGTATATCCCGAGCATGTTTCAGTGGGAAGTTGGATGGGGTGACATAGCCATTGGCGTGATCTTGCTCCTCTGCATTTGGAATCGTGGCTCGTTCATGAACGCGGCTGTTATCGCATGGACAATCTCGTATTGGGGAGATGCCATCGGTCACATCATGCAAGTGACTCGGCACAACAACATGGCACCGGACAACGTCTGGTCGATTCCCACGGATTTCGGCGGGCCACTAGCCGCAATCATCTTGCTTCTCATCTTCAGGAGACTCTCCAGAACCTCCGAGGAGCCCTCCTAGGCCGAAGCTGGCCGACTGGGCGCGGAGTGCTAACCTCTGCAAGCACCGCTTGGACTGACCTGCTACTACTCTCGGTAACCCCCTAGCATATGTCCTGTTAGTAGCCTTAAGCATGACCACGGAGCGTAGTATGTGCTGCACAAGTTTGGTGAAATTTGCCGTTTGCAGTTGCAAGCACGCCAGAGCTTGTCTATAGTCAATTCACGCATTTGCGGGTGGTTCCGTAGGGCCGGTAGCGATATGTCATCGCAATCATCATCAGCGCTCGCCACCACTTGAGCGGAACTTGACACCCAAATGCGCGAATGAGTTGGGACGAACTGGGGAAGACATGACCCACACCGACGTTTCTGCACGCACACGACTCGCACCCCGCTTCCTGGCCAAGTGGATACTGATGGCCGGACTCGGTCTCATTACGATCTTCGCTGGTGGCTGCTTGACTGAAGAGACCGCAAGCTCGGGCGGCGGTCATATTCCGATCATGCTCCTCGATCGCAATGGCGGGGCAACACACATAGTGATCTATCCCGAAACCACCGAGGATCTTGGTGGAGGCACAATTCGCTATACCGGTACAGCGTTTGCTCAAGTCGAGCCCGATGCGGCCGCAGGCAGGGAAACCGAGGGGATCCAGGGAACCGCCGTGGCAACCGTCAATGAGAGTCTCGGCGAACGCGAGTTCAGTTTCACTTCAAGCGAGGCAAGCGACCTAGGATGGGCCGGACTCCAAGCCGCGCAGGTAAGTATCGAAGGCTCCGGCCCCCCATCGGCGGGCACTGTGAGCTTGTCAGCATCGGCAACCCTTGACAGTTCGCGCAGCAGCGCGTGGGGCTTCGCAACCCAAGATGTGAATGTCGGCGCGAATCTAGCCGGCCAGTCGCCGATCTTCGTCGTCTCCTCCGAAGCCGGGTCCGTGGGTAGCCCATTCGCGCTGGTCCAGGCCCCGAGCCCAGGCGGGCTTAACTTGAGTGCCCAGGCCATGGGGCTGATATTTGCACCCGTCTCAGGCGAGACATCTTTGGGTGCTGTTGAACAGGGCCAGTGGGTGAAATTTGCCCTTCCCGGTACCGGGCTCACAGATGGAGTGACGCTCGGCTGGGATCCAGCCGCAGCAAGCCTTAGAGGGGGCGGCCACATCGGCCGCCTTGACGTGCCGAGTGCATCAGTAGACGCACTTGTCGAAATCACGGCGAGCCCTGACGCCTCCTACCTGAGCTTCACAGGCCTGATGGACCCTCCCCAACTAGGGATACTCAACGACGGCTCCGGCACATTTTGGACTGATCCCGATTGTGGCAACTGCGCGGATGTTCGATTTGCCGGACCTGGCATTTCAATCGACACCATCAACATTCCGTCGCTCGTGGGCGTCATGAAGATCCGCAATGGCGAGCCCGTGAGCAGCGTCATAACGGCATCAGGGTTAAACGGCTCAATTGGCCCTGTCGTAATCGACCAGGGCAGCCTTGCCGCCGACTTCAGCAATCCCCTAAATATCACTGCTGAACTGCAGGTATCGGGGAGCGTCCTTGGGGTTCCGGTCACCACTACCTTCAGCGGACCGTTCAGCCTTGATCTAGCCCAAATGGGCGTCAACCTGACAGGCGATCTCTACTTGAATCTGGGCGACAAGGTGATACTCGAAGGAGCACTGACTGCAGCCATAAGCCAGGCCGGTGCAGACGTCGGCTACGACGGAGACGTGAGACTGCCAAGCTTTGGTGGCGACTTCGATGTGAGTGGCGATGTCTCATACGATCTCGCGCAGCAGTCACTCGCGCTCGGGGTCAAGGCGTCAGGCTCGCTCGGTCCGGTCTCGATACAGGGCGTTGACTTTCAGTTTGGCCTTGTGCCGGCCGGAGGGGGAATCGACGTCTCCGGGTCACTCGATGTTGGCTCAATCACAGCCGGCAAGGCATCACTCACCAATGTCAGCGTCGACATCGCAGGAAATACTGCTGGCGCCGTAACCGCGGCCATAAATGACGAAGCCAATCCCGTTCAGCTGAAGGTGGGCGACTTCGCACAAGTGAATGCGTTCGGCAGCCTCACATATAGCGTGCCATCCAATTCGCTTGCATTTGGCCTTGCCTTCAATGGGCGAGTGGCGTCGTGGCAGATCACCAACGGCCAGGTATCTCTGAACTGGCCGGGATCAGGGAACGTCACCGGCGTACTCAGCATCGGGCAGATCACCAGCGGCCAGGTCTCAATTCAAGACGCTGTCATCGATGTGAGTGCATCGGCTTCGTCCGTGACAGCCGCGCTCCGGCCGACAAGCATCACCGCAGGCTCTTTGCTCTCGGCCACGGTCTCCGGCAACGCCACCTACAACCTCTCGACGTCAACATTGAACCTCACGCTTGCCGCAGCAGGCCGAGTCGGTTCCATCAATGTCACCGGAGCAACGGCGACCGTGACGTGGCCTGCCTCAGGCAACATCGCCGGATCGGTCAATATCGGGAATGTCGCATACGGCCCAGCCACTCTCAAGAACACCACGATTGGGTTCACAGCCAACGCCACAACCGTGAGCGCGACAATTGGATCGACGCTTGAGATCGGCAACCCATTTCAGCTCAACATCGGTCTCTCCGGTACTGCCAACTACAACGTCTCGACCAATACCCTCAACGTAGCGATCACCACCGGCACCGGGACGATGTGGGGCAAGGCGATCAGCGGTAGCGTGGCCTTCAGCGTCAACATCACCCCCAGCACCATTTCCGGGTCAGCTAGCACGAGCTCCCTTAGGTTCTCTTATGACAAGTTCGGCATCACCCTGACCGGGACATCTCTCAATTTCAGCGTCTCCGGTGGCAGCGTAGCTGTGAGCGGTGGCGGAAACGTCGCGGTCAATGGGCCGATGGGCAACGGCTGGCTCTCGGGCTCTGGCGCCTTCACGGTCTCTGGTAGCAGCCTCAGATCCACCAATTACCACATAACTCTCAACAACATGAACAAGACAATCACCTGGGTTGATGTTGGACCCAGAAACGGCGCACCCTTGACAGTCGACATCTCGGCGGGGTCTCTCAGCTACGACGCAGAAGGCAAAATGCGAGCGCGCGTCGACACCGGCTTCCCGCTCTATTGTGAAGATCTCGAATTCAAGATCCACGCCTGGGGAGACCAGAACGTGCTGAGGGTCGACTTCGAAGGTTCGTGGATCATCGGACTATTTGGCGCTCGCGGACATATGGACGTCTACGACTGGCTGTCAAGTAGCAATCCGCCAATGTACGGATATGCCGACGCAAGAATCACATTCGTATGGTTCAGATTCCAGACTTGGAATGGCCAGAGTCTGGAGAACAGCGGCTGCTGACACAGAGCTCCGGTACGAGCGCTTTCACGGTCGAGGCGAGGGCGACGGCTGCCTCTTTAGCACAAAGCGCCAGGTGAAGTAGGCAAACAGCGGCTGAATCACAACCGCCCAAACCAGGATACCGGGTCGCTCCCTTAGCGAATAGAACATGGTGAGCGAGAACCAGATGTCAACGCCTTGAAACGCGTTCATGGCGCCCGCCGACGCTATCGCCCAGATGCTCCCCCGGCGCGCGAGCAGCCATGTGGCGATGATCACAATGCCCAATGCAATGTCGAATCCAGCCCACGCCACGTTCCAGCCAACCACAGAAGTGTGATTGGGCAGACCCACCGCGAGGCCGACGCCTACGGCAATCACAGCCACCCCGATCGTCGGCAGAGCCACTCGTGCGCCAACTCGCCCCAGCGAGGCGCCAAATCGCCGCTTCACATTGCCCCCAACAGCCTCAGAAGGTGCCAGCTCTGACCCGCCCCCTCAGTCCGGAAGGTCCATCCAAAACACCTCCCAGACGTGGCCATCGAGATCGTTGAAGCTTCGCCCGTACATGAAGGCATGATCCTCGGGGTCGCGAACCTTTGACGCTCCGAGAGCCATTGCCTTGTCATAAAGGGCGTCAACTTCTTCTTTGCTATCGGCCGAAACCGCGATGATCGCCTCGCAGCGCTCGCGGGCATTGCAGATGATCTTAGGGGTGAAGTCGCTGAAACGACTGTTTGAGACGAGCATTGCGAAGGCGCTGCCGCTAATTGACATGCACGCTGCGGTCTCATTGGTTAACTCGGAAACGAACTCAAAGCCCAGCTCTTTGAAGAACTTCACTGATCGGTCGAGGGAACTCACTGGCAAGTTGATGAACAGTTGACGATCTGGCACGGCACTCTCCGTTCGGGGCCGGCCCGTCACAAGTAGTCTCGCGCCTTTCGGATGGGGGGAGTGACAAAAGCGGCGGATGAAGGGGGCGGCAGCGCGAAGGACGCGGAGGCGAGAGAGACGCCCGCGGGCAGCCGGAGCCTGGGGAACGAGCTAGTTCTCGCGAATGCCGATTCGCTTGGCAGCCTCGACAGCAGTGAGTAGCGCGCGGGCTTTGTTCTCACATTCCTTTTGCTCAAGAGCCGGATCAGAATCGGCAACTA
Organism: Acidobacteriota bacterium; assembly: GCA_003577105.1. Taxonomy (GTDB): domain Bacteria; phylum Actinomycetota; class Acidimicrobiia; order ATN3; family ATN3; genus ATN3. Next base: position 7,448 of record QEUQ01000004.1, read on the forward strand.
TTCCCGCACCGGCTTGCACATAGGCAGTGTCACCTGCCACAACCACGGTTCTGATGGTGATTGCGGTATCCATGTTTCCTGAGAAATCGAAGTAGCCCACGACACCCGAATACGGGCCACGCCGGGCAGTCTCGAGCTCGTCGATGATCTCCATCGCCCGTACTTTTGGAGCACCCGAAACTGTTCCGGCCGGGAATGTCGCCTTGAGAACATCTAACGCGTCGTGACCCGGAGCGAGACGCCCTGACACAGACGAGACTATGTGCATCACGTGGCTGTAGCGCTCAATTGTCATGAGCTCATCGACGATTTCAGTCCCGAACTGCGCGACCCGGCCTATGTCGTTGCGAGCCAGATCAACGAGCATCACGTGCTCTGCGCATTCCTTTGGATCGGCAAGCAGCTCGGCCTCGAGCATTTCGTCTTCCTCAGCGTCGACGCCCCTCCGGCGCGTGCCGGCTATTGGCCGCTCGAAAACCTTGCCGTCACGAAGCTGCACCATCGGCTCAGGACTCGAGCCAACCAGGGTCACCTCGTCGTGCTTGATGTAATACATGTATGGGCTGGGGTTGAGGAGGCGCAGCGCCCGGTAGATGTTGAAGGGTTCGACCTCCAAGGGCATCGCGAATCGCTGCGAGAGAACTACCTGGAAGATGTCGCCCGCCAAGATGTATTCCTTGGCCTGCCTGACTGCCTCGCCGTACTGCTCGGGAGTGATGTTCGACTTGAACTCGGCCGGTGAGCAGTTCAAATCAATCGACGCCGGGGAGTACTCGAGCGGGCGAGCGAGCAGCTCTACGGCCTCGTCGATCTTGGCGAGGGCCTCATCGTATTGAGCAGCCGGGTCATCCCCAATGAAGACGTTCTGGACAAACTGAATCTTCTGGTCGAGGTGGTCGAAGACGACAAGGTCAGATGCTACGTAGAGCAGCATCTCGGGCAGGCCGAGGTCATCTTCGGTCGTCTGGGGCAGGCGCTCGATGTAGCGCGTGACGTCATAGCCCAAGTACCCGACGACGCCACCGTGCAGAGGTGGAAGCTCCTCGACGTGCGGTGCCTGGAAATAGCCGAGCAACGCCGAGAGAACCTCGAGCGGATCACCAGTCTCTTGGATGGGCGCCTTGCCCTCCCAGACAACTTTGCCCCCGTAGCTCTTCAAGGCTACCGATGGAGAGCGGCCCACAAAGGAATACCTAGCCCACTGCTCTCCTCCCTCGACTGACTCGAGCAAGAAGCCCGGAGCATCACCTACGAGTTTGAGATAGGCCGAGACCGGAGTCTCAAGATCGGCGAGTACCTCCCGCCATATCGGAACAACCGTATGGTGGCGCGCCTGTTCGAGAAATGCTTGCTTGTCAGGGCTAACGCTCATTCCTCTTCCGTACCCGGATCAGCATCGGCCACGTCGAGGCTCCTGAAGAAGCAGCTGTATTCGCCCGTATGACACGCTCCGCGGCCCTCCTGACGAACCTTGAATAAGAGGGTGTCGCCGTCGCAGTCGTAGTGAGCGCTTCTCACGAATTGCCGGTCACCTGAGGTCTCGCCCTTGCACCAGTATTCCTGCCTGCTCCGGCTCCAGAACCAAGTCCGTCCGGTCTCCAGTGTGCGCGCGAGGGATTCCTTGTTCATCCAGGCAAGCATCAAGACCTCGCCGGACTCATCGTCTTGAATGATCGCCGGTACGAGTCCATCGTCATTGAAGGCGATCTCGTCCAATTCCTGGCTCCTTGGGTTGCGCTCGATTTTACGGAAGCCTGAAGGCTTAAGTAATTGGTTTTGCCGGACGCACGACTATGCCGTCGGCAGCCATCTGTGCCTTGGCATCTGCAATTGCATGCTGCTGCCAGTGAAAGATCGAGGCCGCAAGGACCGCGGAGGCACCTGCATGAACTGCCTCACTGAGGTGGCCGAGGCGGCCCGCTCCCCCGCTCGCTATCACCGGCACGTTGACTGCGCCGGTCACCGCGCTCAGCAATTCGAGGTCGTAGCCGTCCTTCGTGCCGTCGCGATCCATCGACGTGAGCAAGATCTCGCCTGCGCCAAGGGATTCTGCTTCTACTGCCCATTCGACTACATCGCGCCCCGCCGACCGGCGCCCGCCGTGGGTTACGACATCCCAGCGACCCGCCTCGATGATACGAGCGTCGATTGCACACACAACGCACTGAGCCCCAAAGGCGTCCGCGGCCTCGGCTAGCAGGGCGGGGCGCTCCACAGCTCCAGTATTGAGCGAGACCTTGTCCGCGCCTGCACGCAGCAGAGCCTTGACGTCACCAACACTCGTCACTCCCCCTCCTACCGCAAAGGGTATGAAGACCGACTCGGCTACCGCGCTGACCATGTCGTAGGTCGCCTTGCGCTCCTCATGAGATGCCGTGATGTCTAAGAAGACCAGTTCGTCAGCGCCTTCGGAGTCATAGCGCTGAGCGAGTTCCACCGGGTCACCGGCGTCACGAATGTTGACAAACTCGACTCCCTTGACCACTCGGCCGCAGTCCACATCGAGACAGGGGATGACCCGAACCGCTAGCAATTCAACTCTCCGAGCCGGACGGCGCCCTCGTATAAGGCGCGCCCGACAATCACACCAGACGCCTGGCGCCCCGCCGCCACTACCTCGCGAATCGCCACGACGTCTGAGGCCGAACTGACACCGCCTGATGCAATCACCGGCCACGGACTGACCTCTAGAACCGCCGCGAGCGATTCGATGCCAGGCCCCGTCATGGCTCCGTCACGCGCGATGTCAGTCGTGATTACACAGGCAAATTCAGCGCCGCTTAAGGCCACGAGGGCCTCACCAACATCGCCCGCTGTGTCACGCCAGCCCCTTGTCGCGACCTTGCCATCACGCAAGTCCAGACCGAGGGCGATCTTGCCGGGGTGCTCCCTGGCTGCCTGTGCCGCCAATACCGGATCCTCCACGGCGGCACTGCCGAGTACCACCCGCGAACAACCTGCATCTAACGCAGCGCCGATTGCGCCGAGATCTCTCAGTCCCCCTCCGAGCTGAACTGGAATCGAGACTGCATCGAGAATCGCCCCAATTGCGCCGAGATTCGCCGGCTGCCCCTCTACTGCTCCGTCAAGATCCACGACGTGCAGCCACTCGGCGCCCTCTGACTGCCAGCGCAATGCCATCTCAACGGGTTCGCCATAGATCGTCTCAGCTGACATTTCGCCTCGCAGCAGGCGCACGGCGCGGCCGGCCTTGATATCAACAGCCGGGTAGACGACGAAATCACTCATAGCCGACCCACGAAATTGCCCAGCACCTTGAGGCCCGCCGCGGCGCTCTTCTCAGGGTGGAACTGAGTAGCCCACATCTGCCCGCGCTCGACCGCCGCGGCAAATCTCATGCCGTACTCACACATCCCAACGCCTTCGGCGTCAGCTGCAAACGAATGGACGAAGTAGAACCACGAATCCTCGAGACCCTCGAAGATCGGACCGGAACCATCGACGGTGTTCCAACCCATATGTGGCACACGCACATCTGATGGGATGCGAACCACTCGCCCCTCGAGCACGCCGAGGCCGGGAAGTTCGGACTCGTCAGATCCCTCAAAGAGCAGCTGCATGCCGACGCAGATACCGAAAAATGGGCGATCTGCTTCGATCCAGCTGAGGACCGCTCGATCGAGCTCGGCAGCTCGCAGATTTTCGGCGCAGCGCCCGAAGTTCCCAACGCCGGGCAGGACCATGGCCGCGGCACGGCCGACTTCGTTTGGCGAAGTCGCAAGGCGAACTTGCGCCCCGGCACGCTCGAGTGCCTTCGATACCGAGTGCAGATTGCCCATGCCGTAGTCGAGGACTACGACGTCAGGGCCGTTCACAGCACGTCTTTGGTCGAGGGCACCGCTCCCCCGAGACGAGGGTCGAGCGAGACCGCATCGCCGAGTGCGCGTGCAACTGCCTTGAAGGCCGACTCCAAGATGTGGTGCGGGTTCGCGCCCGCCCGCTGGACGACGTGCATCGTGATCCCGCCACTCGTCACCAAGGCGCGGAAGAACTCAATCGCGAGAAACGGATCGAAGGAACCGATTGCCTCGACTCCCGCATCGAGATTGCACTCGAGATACGGGCGGCCCGAGATGTCGAGAGCAACTTCACAGAGCGCCTCGTCGAGGGGGACGAGCGCCTGTCCGTAGCGGCGAATTCCGGCCTTGTCGCCCAATGCATCTGCGAGAACCTGACCGAGCACAATGCCGACATCTTCAACGGTGTGGTGCGCATCGACCTCGAGGTCTCCAGTCGCCCTGACCACAAGATCAATCCGGCCATGCTTGGAAATTTGCTCGAGCATGTGGTCGAAGAAGGGAATCTGCGTCGAGACCTCGCCGGCCCCTTGACCGTCGAGATCGACTTCAACAAAGACCTGAGTCTCTTTGGTATTTCGCTCAGCGGATGCACGCCGTGCCATCACTTACTCCTTTGGCGCTCCGGCGCCGCGCCTCGATGCTTTATGACTTCGCCAAGTGTGGCAAGGAACTCCGAGTTCTCATCTTGGGTTCCAACAGTCACCCGCAGGCACCCGGGAACTCCCGGCCACTCGGTGCAATCTCTCACCAGCACGCCGCGATTGACGAGCTCCTGCCAAACCGACTTCGCATCTTCCGGACGGAAAAGTATGAAGTTTGCGTCACTTCGATACACGGTGATTTCCAGCTGTGCCATCTGCCGCTCGAGCCTCTCCCTCTCTTCGAGGATGCGCGCGACTCGCGATCGCATCTCTTCCTCGTAATCGAGAGCAATTACCGCCGCCTGCTGCGAGAGCGTCGTGACGTGATAGGGCAAGAGGACAGAGGCTGCGCCATCAAGAACTTCTCGATCGCCGAGCGCGTATCCGATCCGGAAGGCGGCCATGGACCAGGCCTTGGAAAATGTCCGCACCGAGACGAGATTCGCCGGTCTCGGCGAGGCCTGCGGTACCGCGCTGAACTCCCTATAGGCCTCATCGACAACGACTAAGGAGTTTGGCAATGCCTCTGCCAGCTCTGCGGCCCTGCCCGAAGAATCAGCGTTGCCGGTGGGATTGTTGGGACTGCACAGCACTACTACATCAGGCGCCTCGGCGACCATGCCTGAGATGTCTGAGATCTCAAAGCGCGCATCCCGCTGCTGAGTCACGAGATCCGATCCGATCATTTGGGCAATCAACGAGTACATCGTGTAGGTCGGCTCGAAGATCCCGACGCGCCGGCCCGGCCCGGCGTATGCAAGCAGGAGGGCAAAGATCATTTCGTTGGATCCCGCGCCGACTAGCACGTCGGCGCCGTGGCGCTCTGCTAGGGCGGCCGTGAGCTCGCGATTAGCCCCGTCGGGATAGCGATTCGGCTCTAGGTCGGCTACTGCGTCGGCGAGACGCTCGAAGAACTCGGGCGGAGGCGGATATGGACTCTCGTTTGAGTTCAGACGAATGCGCGCCTCGGGCTGGGCTGAGCGGTAAGGCGCAAGACCATCTCTGAGCCGTGGCCCCGTCACTCCCTTGCCTCTGCGGCGCGGGTGCGGAGCCTGACTGACTCCGCGTGAGCCGACATGCCCTCGGCCTCCGCGATGACCTCCGCTACCTGGCCCACGGTTTCGACGCCGAACTGCGTGAACTCGACCGCGTGCATGCGGCGCAGGAAGACCTCAACCGAAAGTGCTGAGGAGAATCTCGCCGATCCACCCGTAGGCAAGATGTGGTTGGGGCCGGCAATGTAGTCACCGTAGGCCGTCGGAGTGTCATATCCGAGAAATACCGCACCCGCGTTGTTCACGCCGTCGAGAAATGTTCCTGGATCATCCACCATGAGCTGCAAGTGCTCAGGGGCAAAAAGATTGGCAATCTCGACAGCCTGCTCGGGTCCATCACAAATCACGGATGAGCCTTCGACCTCACCGAGAGCTGCATCGACTTGGGCCGCAACGGATTCGTCCCATACAACCAGCACGCAAGCGCCACCCGGTCCGTGCTCGGCCTGGGCCAAGAGATCGGTGCCGATCCAAGCCGGGTTGGCCCGGTTGTCTGCAATCACCATCAATTCGCTCGGCCCGGCTATCGAGTCGATCCCGACATCGCCGAAGACTTGCCTCTTGGCCTCGGCCACAAAGGAATTGCCCGGCCCGGCAATCACATCTACCCGGCCAACTGATTCAGTGCCGTAAGCCAGCGCCGCAATTGCCTGCGCTCCCCCAATTCGCAGGACTTCGTCTGCACCTGCGAGCCCTGCCGCCGCCAGGCTCGCGTCGGCAATTGCCCCACCGTCACCGGGCGGTACACACAACCTCGTGACCTCTACCCCAGCCACCTTCGCTGGAATCACTGACATCAGTACTGTTGAGGGATAGGAGTGCCTTCCCCCTGGTGCGTAGAGCCCGGCGGCGGCGACAGTCTTGCGCAGTGACTCGACATACGCGCCTGATCGCTCAAAGACCGTCCTCTCTGGGATCGACTCCATGATTTGCTCTTGGTAAGCGCGAATTCGCCCGCCGGCCTCTTCAAGTGCCTGGTAAACAGAGGTCGGCACTCGCTCAGCGGCAGCCTCGATCTCGGCGGACCCGACCACGATTCCAGTTGATGAGAGATCGCAACCGTCATATTTCGCCGTGAGCTCAATGAGGGCCTGATCGCCGCGTTCACGCACGTCGGCGATGATCTCTTCGACAATTGCCCGCTCCGGGACCGGCCTCAGCCCTGCCACTATCGACGGGAGCTCTCCTCCGGCTCCGCGGACATCGACTTTTGTCAGCACAACTTCACTCCGATAGGTAGATCAGACATCCTAAGGTGTCAGGGGCGCGCGGATTGGGCTGATTTCTCGGCCAAAGAGAAGATGGCGGTAAATGGGAGCATCGATCAAGCCTGTCGAGGCAGGCGAAACTCACTCGTTTGACGGCACCCGGCTGAGCTTCGAGGTCTATGGGCGGGGCGAACGGACCATCCTGTGCTGCAACGGGATCGCGTGCACGGCTCATGCCTACTGGGAGCCGATTGTCGACGCCTTGGCTGGCGACGCTCGGGTGATCCTTTGGGACTACAGGGGACACGGACGCTCCGGACCGCCAGAGAACTCAGCCGAGGTGATCATCCCCTCATTCGCGCGCGACGCCATCGCGGTCCTCGAAGCGACCGACGCGTCGAGCGCCGCGCTCATTGGGCACTCCATGGGTGTTCAAGTGATTCTGGAGATCTTCAGGGCATTCCCCGAAGCGGCCGAAGCTCTCATCGCGGTGGCAGGGCCTTACGAGCGCCCTCTCGGATCCACATACGGCCTGCCAATCGGGCGTTTCAGCCTCCCCTTCCTCGAGTTCGCGACCGAGTACCTGCACGACCCACTCGAAGCCATTTGGCACGCGGGATTTAGGACTGACCTCCCTTATCTGATTGCCCGCGCCGGATTCATGGTCGGACCAAATGCGAGCAGAGATGCCATGCGCAATTACTTCAAGGGCCTTGGGGATCTCGATATCGCCATGCTCGTTCGCATGTTCAGGGCAATGGACATGCACTCTGCTGCCGATGTTCTGCCTTCAGTTGACATTCCGACTCTCATTGTGGCTGGGGGGATTGACGTGCTCACTCCCCCGTGGATCGCCAGACGAATGGCCGCAGCCATCAAGGACGCCGACTTGCTCGTGATCCCCTCAGCTGGGCACGCCCTGCCAATCGAAGCCCCCGAGGAGCTCAACGGCGAGGTCACTCGCTTCCTCGCGGAGCGCGTATGGACCGCTCAGCGTGAGGCGGGCACAAAGTCCCGATGACTGAATTCTCGGCGCGCGCCCAGAAGGCATTTGGGGATGTTCTCGAGCTGATCGCGACCGCCTCGGAAATAGAAGGAATCCTCGGCGGACTGTGCCGGATCACCAGAGAGATGACCGACTCAGATGTCGCCGCAATCGCACTAGTCGACTCAGACATGGCCTGGCACGTCGAGGCAGCCGACGGGAACTCGAGTGACCTATGCCTTCACTTCACGGCGAGAGTTGGTGAAGGGCTCATCGGCGCTGCAATTGAGAGATGCGTGCCGATGGTCTCCGAGGACTACTCGGCAGACTTGGCCTCAGCGCAATTCGTGGGGAGTGCCGCCGCCGAGATCCTCCCCGGCGAGCAAATTAGAGCCGCAATCGCGGCGCCTCTCATGGTTAGAGGCAGCGCGCTCGGCGTACTCCTCGCCGGGCGCCGCCAACCGACCGGCATCGACCTCGAGGTCCGCGATGCCCTCGGAACCGTGGCTCGCCAAGTCGCCATCGCCCTCGACGGATCCCGGCTACTAAGTGCCGCCCGCGAGCAAGCGCTCTACGCGGAACTGCTGAATTCGATGATTCAGAAAATCAGGAGCGAACTTGATGCCCGGGAGGTTTCCCGAATTGCGGCCGCCGCCCTCGGACGCGGCATCGGCGCCGAACGTTGCTTGGTGTTTCTCACCAGCCAGACCGGGCGGGAAATCGCAGGCGAGTACTCGACCGGGAAGGCAATCGAAACCGACTCCGAGATGCTCGGAGCTATAGGGGGGATTCTCGAGTCAGAAGATCACCACGAAGAGCTCGAACTTACAGGCGGCCTCCACTCTGTAATTGCAACGCCAATCGAGTTCGGCGGAATCGAAGCCGGCGTGCTCGTGGTAACCAGGGGTCCGCTCAAATCGCCCTGGACGGCCTCGGAGAAACGTTTCGTCGCCAGAGCGGCCGAGGAGATCGGCAAGGCGATCGGCCATGCTCGCCTCTTCGAATCCGAGAGCGCCGCTGTTGCCCGTCTTCGCGAACTCGACCAGATCAAGAACGAATTCGTCTCGGTCGTGAGCCACGAACTGCGCACACCACTGACATCAATCAAGGGCTTCACATCCACCCTCTTGGAGAACTACGAGGAGTATGGCACCGAGGAGCGCATGCGATTCCTCGGGATCATCCAGCGGCAGGCCGAGCGCCTCGAGCGCCTGATCACAGATTTCTTGGATGTGAGCCGGATCCAACAAGGTGCACTCACCCTCGAACTCGGGCGAGTCGAACTGGCCGACGTCGCCCGGGAGGCCATAGCCGAAAATGAGGCCCAGGCCGGCGGGCGTCGTATCGAGCTGACCGGAAGCGAGGCGCTCGTCGAGGGTGATCGCGAGAAGATCCTGCAGGTGATCTCGAACCTTGTCTCAAATTCGATCAAGTACGGCGCCGGGACCATCACCATCGATGTCACAGACAGCGATGGCGAAGCCGTAGTCGTTGTCCAGGATGAGGGGCAGGGCGTATCACCAGATCAGGCTGATCGGATCTTCGAGAAGTTCTTCCAAGCCGAGCAGGGTGCGACTCGGAGAGCTTCGGGAGTCGGGCTTGGACTCGCGATCGTCAAAGGCATGGTCGAGGCCCACGGTGGAAGGGTCTGGTATGAGCAGGCCGATCCACAAGGGGCGCGGTTCTGCCTGAGTCTGCCGTGGGTCGTATCAGACGAGATCAGAAAACGCAGTGTGGGGAGCCCCGTCTAGGGACTCCCCACACCTTCGGATGTCCACCCCCTGGGGGGAAGGGATTGGCACATCCGACTTCCGCGGACCCGGCCGCTCAGGTCCGGGCCTATGTTGCGGACTACTGACTGTTGGCCTCGCCCTTGCCTTCCGGCTTACCCTTGCCTTCCGGATTGCCCTGACCAGGACTCTTGGCGCAAGGACGGCCTTGGCCAGTCTGCTTCACGACTACCGTGTGGTCTCCCTTGGGAGTGTTGGTCGCGCGGATCACCATGACCTGATCGCCGGCTTTCAGATCTGAGAGCGAACCTTCGCGGCTTCCGTTCGCGCACACGGTCAGCTTGCCGACTGCCTCAATGCGGGCCGTCGATGAGTCCTCGTACTTGATCTCAACCGAGTTCTCACTCGTACTCAACAGCTCGCCCCGGTCCGTATCGACGATAGCTACCTTGCCGTCAAGGAATGCCTCACGATGAGACCGCATCACGTGCTTGCGAGCTTCTTTGAGCTTGTTCCCTTGGCCCTGGCCCTGGCCCTGGCCTTGGCCTTGCCCGGGGGCCTGGCCCGGCTGCGCGGCAATAGCTGCTCCGCCCACTCCGAGCAGGACCAACGACATCAATGTGACCACCAGCAACTTCTTCATGATTCCTCCAAAATCGGATTCTGGTCGCGATTCTCAAAGGTCGAAGCAAAGGAAGCGTGTGGTCTTTGTGAGAACTATGTGAATTCTGCCGAAGGGCAAAAATCAGCCAGGCAGCACTCGCCACACTTGGGACGGCGAGCGTCACAGACTGCACGGCCATGCATGATCAAGCGGAGCGAGATATCACCCCACTCCTTTCGTGGCAGTAAGCCCATGAGGTCCTGCTCGATCGCGTTTGGATCCTTGGCCTCGGTCAGGCCGAGGCGGCGTGACAGGCGTGCCACGTGCGTATCAACTGCTATACCCGCCAGCTCGACATCTCGAAACGCGACGCTCAACAAGACGTTTGCAGTCTTGCGCCCAACACCGGGGAGCTTGACTAGGTCCTCCATGCGATTTGGGACTTCTCCGCCGTAGTCCCGGGCGACTCCAGACGCCATGCCAATCAACGACTTGGCCTTATTGCGAAAGAAACCTGTCGACCGGATGATCTCCTCGAGCTCTTCCGGATTGGCCCCGGCCATGGCCTCAGGGTCTGGGTATTTCGCAAAGAGCTCCGGGGTCACCATGTTGACGCGCTCATCGGTGCACTGTGCCGAGAGGATCGTCGCGGCGAGCAGTTGAAAAGGGTTCGAGAAGTCCAGCGCGCACTTGGCGTCGGGGTATTGATCAGCAAGACGCTTGGCAGTTTCGGTCGCGCGGCCCTTCTGAGTTCGTGGTTTTCCCATGACTCCAAGCCTAGCCTGACGCTGCTCCAAGCAAGGTCGCGACAACTACCCCCGGTAAGTGAAATCACGACTTTGCACCGAATCGAACCGTAAGCTAGGGTCTTGGGACTATCCGGGAGCGCCCCTCCGGGCGAACCGTCGTGGATTTCCACGCTCGGCCACCTGCGCGCCTCGGATTTGCGGGCACATAGCCGTGCCATTGGCCAGCCCTATTTCGGAGCGGGGCCTGTCCGGAGGCGTTTTTGTAGCCAACCGGAAGGTATTCCGTGGGCCGAGTGCCACGGGTCGCAAAGATTGCGACCTCGATCCTTCTCGCCTTCATGGGCGCGACCGCGATTGCACAGCCTGCCAACGTCTCCGAAGCCGAAGACGGGCACTACGCGTCGCCTGCTCCGCGCAAGGCCGTACCTGCCTTCAGCCAGCCTGTCCAACCCCCCACAGCAGCGACGGCGGCAGAAGTCGACTACCGCGAGCCCGAGCCACCAAAGGCCACCGCCAAATCTGCAGCCAAGCCATCGCCGACGGCGACAAAGCCTGCAGCCAAGCCATCGCCTGCGACTCCTGTAGAGCCGGAAAAGCCCTCCAACGACAAGGGCGTCTTCTCCATTACCTGCTACACGCTCGGTGGGAATACCTCAAGCGGACATCCGACTGGCCCAGGAGTAGCAGCCGCAGACTGGTCGATCCTTCCCAACGGAACCAAGATCTCAATCGAAGGCGTCGGCGAGTACACAGTTCGCGACAGAGGCCCGCGCGGCCGAACCATCGACATCTGGATGTCCAGCCTCGACGAGTGCCGCAAGTTCGGCCGGAGATCTCGCTCAGTTACGGTCGTCAGCTAGGGGCTAACCCGCGGCAATCTGAACCGCGGTGCCGGTCGCGGTCACCATGACCAATCCGTTGACCGAATCGTAGTCAAACGAGACACCGATGATTGCGTGCGCCTGCATCTGTTCGGCGATTGCGACCATGTCCTTGGTCGCCTGCTGCCGTGCGTGCCGGACTTCACGCTCATAGGCTTCTGACCTGCCGCCCACGAATCCCTTGACCTGAGCCGAGATGTCCTTGGTCAAGCTGGTTCCAAGAACAACTTCGGCAGCAACCACACCGAGGTAGCGGGTGATTCTCATGCCCTCGATAGTCGGTGTGGTCGTCACGATTGTGCGCCATTCGGGCTGGGGAGCTACCCATGCCTGGGCGGGGGGCGCATAGGACTGGGGCGCTGGCTGAGTGGACTGCTCAGCTGGAACAGCTCCTTGATGCGGCTGCTCCGGGTAATACATCTGTGCCACGTCGTCCCCACTTCCTAGGCGTCAGGCGCCCAAGCATAGCCGCCTAACGGAACTCTGGTATTACCTTCGATGCGAACAGCTCGAGACTCTCAGCTGACGGGAAATCCCTGAACCAGAGGACGAAATACGACGCACCAATATCGAGATAGCCCCGAATCCGCTCAGCGACCTGGCCCGGGGTGCCGATGAGATTGCCAGCGGTGTAGGACTCGGCCGGCTCACCCCACATCGAGCCGCCATCAGCCGAGCCGAGCCACTCCTCAACCTCTGCCTCCGTCTCGCGAACAAAGCAGTCCTGGTGGATCGACTTGCCAATCTCGTCGTAGTCACGCCCGACCACCTCGCAGTGGCCCTTGAGGATCTCGCACTTCGCTTCGAACTCGTGATACTTGCCGCCGAAGTTGGACCAGTCGGCATGCTCGGCCACGATGCGCAGCGTCACCTTCTCTCCCCCGCCACCAATCCAGATCGGCGGATGTGGCTGCTGAATCGGTTTCGGGTCGCAACGCGCATCCTCAAGGGTGAAGACCGCACCCGAATAAGACGTCGATGGCTGGGTCCACATTGACTTGACCACCTCGACGCCTTCGCGCAGCGCCTTGAGGCGGGACCCTGCTGTGCCGAAGTCGAAGCCGTATCCGTTGTACTCGTGGTGATACCAGCCCGCGCCTATCCCCCAATCAAGGCGGCCACCTGAGATCACATCGATATTGGATGTGATTTTTGCAAGCAACGCCGGGTTCCGGTAGGACATGCATCCGACCATCTGTCCAAGGCGGATCCTCTCGGTCGCTTCAGCGAGTGCTGCCATGGTGGTCCAGCACTCGAAGACCGGCTCTTGGGTCGGGCGCGGGATCGTGTGGAAGTGGTCGTAAACCCAGATCGAGTCATAGCCCAGTGACTCCGCCGCCAACGCCACGGCCCTGCTCTTGCCCCAGGCATCTTGCGGATCAGTCCCGGCGTACTCGGTCTTCCAGCCTTGCGGCACAAACGCGCCAAATCCAACGCTCATCAGATCGACAGTCTCGTTGCGAGGAGGTTCGTCCAATTGCGATCAACGGACGCGATGCGGACGACATCACCGGTGTGGGGGGCGTGGACCATCTGACCATCTCCTATATATATGCCGTTATGCGAAATGCCCTCAGGTGAGCCGTTGCGCGAGAAAAAGACCAGATCTCCGGGCTTGAGCTGCGAACGACTCGGGTGAACACTCGACAAGAAATACTGAAGATCTGCCCGATGAGGGATCCCTCTCACACCGGCCGCGTTAAGCGAGTACATGATGAGACCAGAGCAGTCGAAGGTATCTGGGCCTGAGCCTCCGTAGCGGTAGGGCTTTCCCAATTGAGCGAGTGCGGTCTGAATGAAAACCCGCAACGCCGCCGAATCGACCTTGATCTCGGCAGGTGGGCGCCCCCCCGCTCCCGAGATCCGGGACCTGGCTGCCTCGGCTTCCTGTCGGCGCTGCTCCTCAATACGGGCGAGGGCCTCAGACTTCTTGCGATCGAGCGAGGCGCGATAGCGCTCCTCCTCGGAGATCGAGGCATTTATGCGCTCAACCTCACCCTCTACTTCAGCTGCAACCTTTGCCATCTGGGCAAATGCGTCGCGTTCCTCAGCCTCTAGTTCACCTTGACGGGCCTCCTCGGCACTCGCCTTCTTCGCGGCTGCGGCATCTGCGAGGGAGATCTCAGAGAGCGCCTTGAGAGCTGCGCCCGCGCGAGCCGGGCTCTCGGCGTTGACGAGCATTTGGACTGCCTGCTCGCTGGGGCTCCCCCTCTTATAGGCAAGACGCGCTCTCTCCTCGAAGGCACTCCTTGCCTTGAAAGCATCCGCTGCTGCAATTTCGCGTGCCTGCGTGGCCGCGTTGGCGCGCGCCTGGATCTTCTCGAGCTCATCTTCGAGCCGGTTGTAGCGCTCGACCGCCTCATCTTGCTGATCACGGAGTGCGTTCAGCTTGGCCTCGACTTCGCGCATCTCCGCGTCAATGCCTGAGACCTCGTCGGTCTGTCCAAATGCGGGGACAGAGAGAACGAGAAGTGCCAATAGGAATGAAATAAAGCGCCGCACTTCGCTCCGATTTGCCAGCAATGAGGCCTTAAGCTTGCCATCTCCGCGCACCCCGCGCGTATCTTCTTACCAACGAGCACGCTTCTTGCGCCGCTCCCGAGCCCTCACATGATTGGAAAGTTCCCTGTCAATTCTCCCGTTGACCAGCACTGTTGAGTCCGATGGCGCAACTCTTGCGTGCTACATGCGCGAGGGTGAAGGCACCCCGATGCTCTTCTCGCATGCAAATGGATTCTGCGCTCGCATGTGGGAACCGACCATCGCCCGGCTCAATACGGCCGGGAGCGTCGTGGCACCTGACCTGAGAGGGCACGGAGCCAGCTCCTCACTTGAGCCAACTCACGAGAACTATGCCTGGGAGAAGTACGCAGCGGATCTCTTGGCTGTAATCGATTCGACTGACATCGGACCAGTCGCAGGGGTCGGGCACTCCATGGGGGCCGCTGCCTTGGTGCTCGCCGCTGATCTCGAGCCGGCCAAGTTCTCGTCACTCTTTCTGTTCGAACCGATCATTTCTCCGCCCCAGTTCGCGGGCCTCAAGTCACCGCTCTCGGATCAAGCGAGGCGGCGGCGCGACTCATTTGAATCGCGCGACGCTGCTCGAGAGCGTCTCGGCTCGAAGGCCCCATTCATGTTTTGGGCACCGGAGGTATTCGACCTCTATCTCGAATTCGCGCTGGTGAGTGAGGGTGAGGGTGACGGCGTCAGACTGGCTTGCCGCAAGGAGGTCGAGGCCGTCAACTACGAGATGGGAACATCACACGGCGGCTGGGGTGCACTTGAGCGCCTCGAAATTCCCGTGACCTTCGCCGCGGGCGCCCTGTCTTCACGAGAGGGACCGATTGCCACGCCGCCACTTGCCAAACGCGTGGCCAACTCCCGCTACGTGGAGTTCGAAGACCGGACTCACTTCGGCCCATTTGAAGACCCGGCACTCTGCGCGGCGGAGATCGAAGCGCACCTCAGCTGAGATCAATCGCCGAGTTCTCCCAAAGCTCGAAAGTCGCAGACCTGGCGGTGACCGGTGAGGTGATCTCGTAGCAATCGGGTGGCAAGCCTGTGAAGTGCGCCACTCCCCCTTCTCCGGTGTACGCCTCGATGTACCCATCGCTCGGTCTGAACTTACGCACAATGTGAACCCTGCTCCGCCTCCCCGCCTCCCCGGCGCCGACTTCGAGGTCAAAGCGAGGGGCCGGCCAGAGACCCGGCTGGAGCGGATCGCCGGCAACTGCAAAGTGGAACCAGTTGCTACCCATCTCGCCGAGCGGGTTCTCCCAATCCAAGAAGACCGTGTATCCGCACGGACTCTCCGCCGGAGTCGTGAATGAGATCTCCCCGGCCATAACCGACGAGCGCGCGTTGACCGGCGAATAGAACTGGCCCGTCTCGAGCTCGCTCACGGCACCCTCGCCCCGGGGCAACGCAACACTGTGGTTCTCAGGTGCGGCAATTCCGGTGCCACCCAAGACCGATGCGGAAGGGTCCGAAGTAATGATCTCGGTCTCGCGCATCCGACAAAGCCTCCAAGTCACTACCAGAGCGTTGGTGTCATGGTCTCTGTCGGAGACAACCCAGACCGGGAGGGAGACGGCCTCGCCCGGAGCAAAGACATTTCTCGGATGCGCAATCACCGCCTTCAGCGGTGCCAGGGCGTCTCTCAGCCATCGGTATCCGAGCTTTGACCTTCGATCGACATCGACTAGCCCCATGCCTGCGTAGCCCCACCAGTCCGTGAGCATGTGAACCATGAAGTTCGAACTCGCCCAAGTGCGCATAGTCTCGGCCTGGCACTTGAGCAGGTGGGCTCCATATCGCTGGCAGGCGTAAATCCAATCCTGCGGGCATGAATACCGCTCGGGCGCGCCTACATAGGTGGCAGTGGTGCCAAAGCATGAGAGCCGGCCCGCCCATTCCCGAAGATTCTCTGAATCAGGCGGCCAGCCTTGGTCGCCCCAAAGAGCCGAGGACCACCCCGGCGCCGGAAAGCCGAACTCCGAGACGAAGCCGGCTGGCTCGGTGGCAAAGTCCCCAAGTGTCCCTCCCGCAAGCGAGCCCTCGTACTTGTGGGAATCGGCCACCCCCGATGCCCCAATCACCGGCCGCGAAGGATCAATTGCCGCTAGGCGATCGCGAAGCAGTCGGTCGAGGGCCTGATTGTCCGGGTCAGCGGCATCGTCTTCGGGCGGCTCCGGAGCCCACGCATATGGCGGCTCGTTGTGGCAGCACCAATAGACAACGCTCGGGTGGTTCCAAAGGACATAGGCCATCTCCGCTGCCATCTTCGGTGCGCGCTCCCGAAAGCCCCGGTTGAGCGACTCGTCTGACTCGTAATTCCACTGCAGCGAGAAGTCCTGAAAGATAAGGAGGCCCGCCCGGTCAGCGGCGTCATAGAACGCGGCGGGTTGCTGATGTGCGTGCAACCCAAGACTGTTGAGGCCGAGGTCAGCGGCGAGGGCGAGATCTCGCCGGTACCAGTCTTCGTCAAGGCCCGCGAGATGCTGCGTGGGAATGTAGTTGGCTCCGCGGATCGGAACCGGCTTGTTGTTGAGGCGAAATACCCAGCTCTGCGCTGAAGGGTCTTCCAGTACGAAGTTCCGAAATCCGAATGTGGTCGAGCGCGAATCCGAGACCGCGCCTTGGGCCAGGGCCGTCGCCGTCATATCGTAAAGGGCCGGGCGCAACCCCGATGCGTCAGGAGACCAGATGGCAGCGTCGGCAAGCTCGGTCGTCAAGTCGATCCTGTTTGCTCCGGGATCAAGAGTTGCGCCGACAACCCCGCCATATGACTGGAGTCCTTCAATTGCGATTCCGAGCTCAATGCCAAGCGGTTCGGCAGTTCTATTTGTTGCTAGCACGGCGATGTTGAGCTGCTTGTCAGACGGGGTGGCAAAGACCGCGTCGATTCGCACCGGGCCCGTCGCCCTCAACCGGACTCCACCGGTGATCCCGCCAGTTGGCATTGACTGACCCACCACCGGCGTCCAGCCTGGGGTCGACGCTCCGGGCATGCCTCCGGGGCGAGAGTCGTGATAGTTCAAGACGCCCTTGATCTGGCGCTTGCGATGCTCGACGAGATACTTCGACGGGTCCAGTTCCTCAAGTGGGCACTCGATCTTGACGGCAAGAACCGAGCCTGGCCTCGCCCTTCCTGAAACGTCAAAGCTGAAGGGTGCGAAATACCCCTCGTGCCGGCCAAGTAACTCTCCGTCTAGATAGACCTCGCTGAAGTAGTCGGCCGATGTGAATTCGAGATCGAGCCAGTTGCCTGTGCGCGCATGCGGCAAGGCAATCTTGCGTCTGTACCAGACCGGACCGAAATATCGGGAGAGAGCAGGCTCGGTGCCGTAGCAATTGGGCACACTGACGCTCGGCCAGCTTGTGTCATCTAGGGCAGCTGCCGAGCAATCGCCTTCGATCGCCAGTCGGCGCCACTGCCCGTCGAGACTGATCGCGTGGGCGCCTGTATCGCTTGGAACCGATGTCGCTTGAAGCACCTGAATATCACGAGCCTCTGCGGCTGATTCGATTCCTCTGAATCGGGAATGCGCCATGACGGGCGCCCCACCCGGCATCCGGAGAGGTGACGGCGAGAGCTCTATGGTGCACACCTGCTCATCTGATTGGATAGCCTCATGCCATGAGTACCAAACCAAGCCGCGAACTCGAGGCGATTCCAAACCCGAATCCGGAACGGGACTATGAAGTCACCATGGTCTGCCCCGAATTCACCTGCCTCTGTCCACGCACGGGGCAACCGGACTTTGCGACGTTCACAATCCACTACCGCCCCGGACCCTCGATCGTCGAACTGAAATCCCTCAAGCTTTACCTTTGGTCGTTCAGGGACGAAGGGCACTTTCACGAGGCCGTCACCAATCAGGTACTCGACGATCTTGTTGCCGCGATCGAACCCAGGGAGATGACGGTCGAGGCCAAGTTCAACATCAGGGGTGGCATAACGACGACCGTCACAGCCAAGCACGAAGGCTGAGCTACGACGGGATTCCGCCATGGCCGACCCCGGCCTCCTCGGATGCGGTTGAAGCGCTCTGCGGCGCGGCTGGGTCAGTCGGCGCAGGACCACTCGGCGCCGGCGGAGCGCCCTTGCCCCGCTTCTTCTTCTGGGCCTTCGGTGGTTTGTCGGCCTTCTTTGCCGCCCGTGTGGCCTTGTTCGCACTCCTGTTGCGCTTGGCGCGCGATGGCGATAGCAACGGTTCGGTCCTGAGATTGGCAGCTTCCCAGGCGTCATCGTGTGATCGCATCCACGATGCTGCGCCGCAGAACAAAGCCGCAAGAAGACCGGCCCCGAGTGCAGATGGACCGCGCTGCGCGTACGGCCAGAGAGCGAACCACCCACCTGCGGCGAGAAGGAACCCAGCAGCCCCTACCGCCAAGCTTTGAAGTATTTGCGGCCGTAACCGGTACCTGCGCATTGCCACACCCTTCGTCGCTGTGCCGTGCGCGCGGCACCTAGGGTAGAAGCTGATCGCCTTCGGTGCGAGAATCTCCGGTTCTTGGGTGGGTTGTGTGGCTAGTCGTTTGCTCGACGGGACAGCTTGGTTCGAGGGATCAGACGCCTCCGACCGATGGGTCGATCTTCGGCATAATTGGCTGTTCTGCTATCTGGGGTGGCGCCGGTGATTTCGAGAGAAGACGACATAGCGCTGCGCCGCCTGCACTACACGGAGTTGCTCGACGCTGCGCACATCCGGGAAGAGAAGGACGACGGCGAGCCCGTCGTTTCCAACGGAATTGCAATGTGCAAGATCCACCACGCGGCCTACGACCGGGACATCATGGGGATCTCACCGGACTATCGCATCGAGCTTCGGCGTGATGTGCTCGAAGAATCCGATGGTCCCACGCTCCGCTACACGCTCCAGGGCCTGCACGGCGAGGCCATTTGGACGCCGCGGTCTAGGCGGCACAAGCCAGATCCCGACCTGCTGGCTGAGCGTTTCGATCGGTTCAGGGCGCATGGAAGTTTCCCCGGCTAAGAAGCGGAAGTTTTGATGGCAAGACGTCGGGTGGCTGGCAGAAGACTCTCACGAGCACGTATTCGAATTTCACCCCGAACTCACTTGGATGCGCCTCGGCGGGCGAGTACTTGCGCCAAAGCACACAGCCCGCGGGCTGATCGAACGCATTCGAGTTCTGCGTGAGTTCGGTATTGCAGTGAATGACTTGGAGATAGAAGATCGTTTGGCGGAGCGGGCAAAGGCAGACCTCGTCGAGGGCGAGCGGCAAAGCCGCTCGCCTACTCGTCTTTCAGATCAAGGTTGTCTAAGACCCTCTGGATCTCCTCGGGCGTGCCCCACTCATGCCTACAGGAACTGCACAACCACCTTGGGCTGTCTGCTTCAACGATGCAGCCGCGCGGAACTGTGCCTTCCGCTAGGTCATCTGGCGATCCGACAAGCCCGTAGATGAGTTCAAGCACATTTGCCGACCCACACTTAGGGCACGGAGGACGGTCTGATTCAGATTGTGTCATTGCCAAAACCCCCAGATTGATTGAGTTCAAGGCTAGCGACGGGGTGTGACAATTTCCGGGCCGGCTTCGGCAGCGGATCGCCGGCCGAAGGTCTGGAGCAGACTTTTCGCCGAAACCCGCTCCTCTCTCGGAGATCAACAGGAAACGCCCGAACGCTATCGCCGGCTTAGACCGGTGCTGTCCCGTCGATATTCTCGGAGTCGCCGTGCCAGCTGGATCCTGATTGCCACCAAGGGCCAGCCAAGTTTTCGGAGCGAAGGGAAACGACTCCACAGCACTGCTCCATCTGTCTCCCGACCGCCACGCCGGATCGCATCGTGGCTGGCAACCCGCTACTCCAATCAGCGTGTCAGCGCGCTCACCGTTTCCAGCACCGCGAACTTGCTATGCGACTCGCCGGGCTGATGCAGACCGATCGCCAGCTCAAAACCGGTGGCATCCGCGATCTTGAGTAACGACCTGACGCTCGGCATCTGAGACCCACCCTCCCATCGTGCTATTGCGGCCTGCGACGAGCCGATCTTTCGCGCGAGCTCATCTTGAGTGAGGCCAGCCGATGCGCGCGCCTTGAGGATCACATAACCAACCCCCATCGAACGACGCTCGCTCTCGTACGCCCGCCTGGCAGCACCGCTGAGAGGGCGGGGCTGCTTATGCTCTCGCCATGTCGTCACTTTTCGTTCTCATTTCTCCTGAGCCAGGCTCGCATGGGTTTTTCGGCTCGTGCGATCTCCGTAGGCGGCGTCCTTCTTGAAGTCTTTCGAAAGCTCGACAATAGAATCATTCTGCGTTTCGGATCCGCGAAATAGGTCACGCGCCACTTTCCAGGGCGGAGCTCCCGTAGCTTCCCTCTTAGCTGCCGACTATGGGGCTCCGACAGTAGCGGGCCGAATTCCTCCAATAGATCGATGTGGTGGCGAACTCGACCGCAGTCACCTGGGTGCGCCCGCTCAAGTTCTTCCAACCACAGCCTGACGGGCTCCCTTCCATTTGCGTCACTGAAGAACCACACCTCCCACATGTTGCGGCTCATATCATAATTAGCATATGCATGTCGGCTTGGTCGGTCAAGGGAAGAACATCGTCCGAACAGTCGACTCGTGCGCATTGAGGCATGTGGCCCCCCTTCGAAAATCCGTGCCATTCAGCCGGCCAATAACCAACAGGCTGATCACTGAACCTATCGACGGGGTGTGACAATCGATGCCGCGCCAAAGAGGAGCGCCGCATGTGATCGAGAAGCTGCAAAGAATCTGGAGAGGTCTGACGGGACGCGACACGACGTATCCGCACGAACTCGCGTTCGTGTTGACGTCGCCGTTGCGGAACTTGATCCTTAGCCCAGCAGCGCTTGCATCATGCCTCTCGCTTGAGGAAGTACCGGCGGCTCGCGAACTCCGGCTGGCCGACGCACGATGAGGCCGCGGCTAAGAGGCCGCTCGATCAAGGATTTGCTGCACACGCTGGTGTGAAATTCCCAAGAGGGTCGCCGCGTCACGTCGACTGACACCGCGCGCCGTGAGCTGCTCAACAGCGAGAGCTGTCTTCTCATTCAGTTGATCCTCAATTGCGCGAGCTTCGTCCCGCATCCTTCGAGTCGTCTCGACTAGAGCGAGCAATCGCTTCGGGAAGCCGAATCGGGGAACGATTTCGAAGTCATCTGCAGCGGTCTCGTACCAGAGCGCCAGAGCATCTGCCATGTTGGCTTTGGCTGATTCGATAGTCCGGCCGTAGCTGTGTACGCGCGGCTCATCGATCGATTCGACCAGCCATGTTCCGTTGTCATCTGGCGTGAACCGAACCTCTACGGTCTTGGTCTTGCGCTTGGATTTCATCGCAACCATTTCCTTCCCAAGCACGGCTCTAGATCTCGCTCAATCGCCCGAAGCAGCCCCGTGCCCAGATCACGGCCAGCATGCCTAGGCACGACCGACTGGCAGTGCCCGCATCGGACAACCATGTGAGAACCGCTCTGGCGGACCCCCTCACAACCCTGCCTTCGCAGGCGTCGAATCAATTCTCTGTCGGTCATTCTAACTGTCTATGCACTAGACGGAAAAGGGAACACCTCTGAACCTATCGACCGGGTGTGACAATTGATGTCGCACTACGCAGGGGCGCTCAAGGTGATCGAGAAACTGCAAAGAATCTGGAGAGGCCTGACGGGGCGTGAGACGACGTATCCGCACGAACTCGCGTTCATCTTGACGTCGCCGCTGCGGAACTTGATCCTTAGCCCAGCAGCGCTTGCATCACGCCTCTCGCTTGAGGAATCAGACGTCGTTCTCGAAATCGGCCCAGGACCCGGCTACTTCAGCTCAGAGATTGCCCAGCGCCTGCCACAGGGCCGCCTCGAGCTTTTCGACCTGCAGCCCGAGATGCTCAAGAAGGCACGCCGGCGCATTCAGCACCACAGCTTGACCAATGCCGGATACACAGCTGGTGATGCGACACGCCTTCCATACCGTGACGGCGTATTCGACCGTGTCTTTCTCGTCGCGGTCCTCGGCGAGGTGCCAGATCATGAAGCCTGCCTACAGGAGGCACATCGGGTGCTCAAGGCCGATGGCCAACTGTCGATCACCGAACAGCCGGGCGATCCCGACTTCATCAAGCGCGCTCATCTCGATCAGATGGCGGCACGGGCAGGATTCGAGCCCGCAGAGTCGTTCGGCAGGGGCCTGAACTACACGGCGAATTACGGGAAGGCCTAGGCGAAAGCCGCCAGCGCCGATCCGACAAGACAGTCTTGCCAATTCCTACCGCAGTAGTAAGATGGCGGCATGCCAGCTCGGAAATACTCCGCATCAATGGATTCAGACCTGCTACTCGAGGTCGAAAGCGCCGCGCTTGCAGAGGGTGTGACCACGTCGGCATGGCTGGCTCGGGCCGCTGAGGACCGGCTTGCAATCATCGGTCTGCGTGAGTTCATCGCAGACTGGGAATCGCAACACGGAGAGATCACCAGAGAGGAGCGGCGACGAGCGCGTAGCAAGATCGACCACGCCATAGCGACGAGCGGCCAGCCCAAGAGTTCAAGAGCGCGCACCAAAAATGCCTCGGGATCAGCGGAGAACCGCACGAAGAGAGCCAGCTAAGCGTGAAGAGGGGGGATCACCGCGGTCTAACACTCGACGCAGGTGCTCTGATCGCGATCGACCGCAACGACCGCAACGACCGCAACATCATGGCGCTATTGAAGGATTTCGTTGAAAGAGGCGTAGTTCCCACAATTCCCGCTCCCGTCGTCGCCCAAGCGTGGCGATCCTCACGCCAGTCAAACCTCGCCCGCTTCATCAAGCTCTGCCGCGTCGAACCTACCGATCTAGAACTCGCTCGCCTTGCCGGGGAGCTGTGCCGATCGGCCGATGTAGCTGATGCGATCGACGCGATCGTCGTAGCAAGCGCCGCTCGCAGAGGTGATCTGGTGGCGACCTCCGATGCCCGGCACTTCAGGCGCATGGCAGCCCACGTTGAGGGCGTCGTGATACTCAACATCTGACTCCCCCGAACTCACGAAACCGCACTGATCTTGACGGGCACTCCGTTTACGACCGAAGTGCCGGATGGGCGATCTACGACCCCCGGGTCAACTACGACATTGATGTTCGACCCGGGCCTGCCTGACGCGACTGACAGCTGAGCACCGGGTGAATCGTGGCCCCACCCAATGGTCATGCTCGCGACACCGGCCATGACGGCATCTGTTACCTCGGCTGTGACTTCGATCATCCCTTCGGCCGATTCGACAACGACCTTGTCTCCATCGGCGATACCGCGCTCTTTGGCGTCGAGTGGATTTAGCTGAATGGTGCACGACTCGCGACCCCTGCTCAGCGAGCGGAGATTGTGCATCCACGAGTTCATGCCCTTCAGCGTCCGCCTGCTGATAAGCAGGATCTCGCTATTGGACACAGGGCCTGGCGAAGTCTCGGTCGCGCCCCCACCCAACACCCCACCCGGCCCCCCAGACGGCACACCAACCACTCCCCCGCCCAGCATCCCGCCACCAAGCGCGCCGGAGCCACCAGAGCGACCGAAACGCTCGGCAAGGCGAAGCACATCAGCCATAACCAGACTCGGAGCTAGATCAATTCCTCCCCCCGGAGTCTGGAGTATTTGCGGAAGATGAGGCTCCAGCGGCCCAAGATCAATCCCGTGGGGTTGCCGCTTCAACTCCGAGAGCGAGAGCCTCTGCGGGCCGAGTCGCAATAGCACATCCAAAAGAACGCCCGAACCGATTGCCCACTTGATTGCACCCCCCGCAGCCCGCGCGACCACATTCGGAATACGTCGCTCAGATGCGATTGCCGAGATCAGCGAGGTGAGGATTTCGAGCTCGTGGCGCGTCCCCGGCTCACGCGCAAATACAGCCGGTGAAAAGTGCGCGCTGTTCCGAATAGCAATCGAGTGCTCAAGTGCCGGGTACTGATCGGATTCGAGCGCCAGCGATGGCGGCATCACGATATCTGCACGCCAGTTCGTTTCGTTGATGTAGTAGTCGATCGAGGCCAGGAACCCGATATCGCCAAGGGCCTTCTCGAGCCGGGCAGACCCCGGATTGGTGAGTACGGGATTGCCCGCCACGATGAGCATCGCCTTGATCTGACCTCTCCCCGGTGTCTCAAGCTCATCGACGAGTGCGGCTACGGGACGCTCCGCATTGAACTCTGCGAGCCCCGCAACCCGGCTGCGCCATCGGCCGTACTTGCCGGGCTCACGCAGCACCTTGCTCAACGCCGCGAGGTCAACCGCCGGGGTCGTGAACATTGGTCCACCAGGCGAATCAAGCTTGCCCGTCGCAATGTTCACAACATCAATCAGCCAAGTCGTCAGCGTGCCGAACTCTTGCGCGGACGTGCCCATGCGCCCATACCAGACTGCGCGCTCGGTCTCGCCAAATCTGCGGGCGAGCTTGCGGGCCGCCGAAGCACTGACCCCCGTAACCCCTTCGGTGCGATCCGGCGAATACTGCGCTGCAAGGTCTAGCACCTGATCGAGGTTCTCGACTATCGGCTCGAGGTGACGCAGTTGGATGAGCCCGTCTCGCTCCAAGGTGTTCAGCACCGAGAGGAGCAGATAGGCGTCGGTCCCCGGTCGGATTGCCAGGTGTTCATTTGCAATGGCCGCGGTCTCGGTACGGCGAGGGTCGATCACCACGATTTCCCCGCCACGCTCACCGATGGCGCTGAGGCGCCTCTTGGTGTCTGGTATCCCCATGACGCTGCCGTGGCTCACCATCGGGTTGGCACCCATGATCACGAGCATCTCCGTACGCTCGACGTCTGGCACCGGAAGGATTGCCTGGTTGCCATAGAGGAGTCGTGAGACGAGCATTCGTGGGTATGCGTCGACGGAATTCGATGTATAGGTGTTGCGCGATCCCAAATATCGGATGAGCGGTAACAGAGCTAGCATCGCCTGGTAGTTGTGGCCCATCGGATTCCCGTAGTAGAGGGCGGCTGCGTCACGTCCGCCTTCACGCTGGGCGGCCACAAGCTGTCTCGCGGTCTCGGTTACGGCTTCACGCCAGCTGATCTCATGCCATTCGGATCCAATGCGGCGCATGGGGTGGCGCAGCCGGTCGGGATCATTCAGAAGGTCCTTGTGAGCCGATCCCTTTGGGCAGATGTGTCCCCGGCTAAACGGGTCAGCCATGTCACCGCGAATGCGACGTATGTCGCGCCCTGAGTGCTCAATCTCAAGGCCGCAGATGGCGTCGCAGAAGTTGCAGATTGCAAAGGATGTCTTCAATGGAGATCAATATGGTTCGCTCGTTGATCACATCTTCGCGGAGGTTCGGTGACCGAGAAGACTGCACAAGATGCAATTGCCCTCGCACGCAAGTGCCATGAAGGGCAGACCGACAAGGCTGGCAAGCCATACATCGATCATGTGATGCGGGTAGTAAGTCGATTCGATGACGACTTCTCTTGCCAAGTCGCCGCACTTCACGACGTTCTAGAAGATAGTGACGTGACGCCATCGGACCTCTTGGGCGAGGGGTATTCGCCTGAAGTAGTCGATGCGGTGGTACTGCTGAGTCGCGACTACGCGATTGACGATCACTCGTATTACGAAGCAATCAAGAGAAATCCTGCGGCTCTTGCGGTCAAGCTTGCTGATTTAGACGACAACTCGAATCCAGCTCGCCTGTGTGAGCTCGAGAAGATCGACAAGGCCACAGCTGATTGGTTGCGTAAGAAGTATCGGCTGGCCTGGGAGCATCTCTCGGACTAGCACTCATGACTCGCGACGAGGAAGCACCAATTCATGACTGAAAAGAACCGGATCTTGGATTTCGTGGACTCGGTCTTCGCGGAAATAGATATAACCAGAAGTTGTGGATCACCCACTCGTTCGAGGACGCGGCGCACCTTCCTATGTGAAAGGTAAACAAACGCCGGCAGTAGACGCCGGCGAGGAAGGAAACGCCGATGCTGATGTTAGCGAATGAAGACGTCGAAGGCGCGGAGTTCGCGTCGACGCTGGATTCGATCTGTCGCGAGGGAGCAAAGAGGATGCTTGCCGCCGAGCTCGAGGCCGAGGTGGCGGAGTACGTTTCCGCGTTCTCAGACGATCTTAATGAGGAGGGCCATCGTCTTGTGGTGAGAAACGGCCACCACAACGCCCGGACGGTGACAACGGCCGCAGGCGCATTGGAGGTGAGGGCCCCGAGAGTCAATGACAAGAGGGTGGACTCCGAGACGGGCGAACGGCACCGCTTCGTCTCCAAGGTCTTGCCTCCCTGGTGTCGCAAGTCTCCCAAGGTGGTCGAGGTCTTGCCCCTGCTGTATCTACACGGCCTCTCCACCGGGGACTTCACAGACGCGCTCGGAGCGTACTTCGGCTCAGCCGCCGGCCTGTCGGCTTCTGTCATCTCCCGGCGCGGTTCGCAGGCCAGATGGCGGAAGATCAACGGGCCGGAGCTCGTGGCACTCGTACGCGCCGGGGCCAGGTTCGAGAAAGGTGTACTTGTCGAGAGCTGCGAGGAGGAGGTCGCCGCGTGATCAGCGGGGAGGCTCATCCACAACATTTGACAATGTCTCTCGCTCCTCAATCGCAGACAACCAAACAAGGTGCGTAGCTGGTCGGCCGTCGCGAGGTGCGCTCGCCGCTATGGAAGGATCGAGTGGCCGCCTATCGCGACCCAGACGAAATGGGGTTCTCCAGCGCGAACCGCTGGACCGTATTTGAAGATCGCACGACCGTCGGAAGCCCATGTCATTTCGAAGCACCCGGGTAGCCCCCGAACGCCCTTGACGCGAAGCCCCGGTCGAAACTCTCGGGCCTTCGCGTCCTCGATGAACCGTGCGAGCGCTCTGCGAAATGCCTCACGAGCCGAGGGGTCGAGCCGCCTATAGGCTCGAAGAAAGTCTTCGGTCGCCTCGTAGGTTGGCAACCGCGTTACTGCAGTGCTTCGAGGAAGTCTTCGCCGTCGTCGAAGCGAGCGGTTCGCCCTGCATCGAGGTCCGCAAGCGAGTCTCTGAGGTGACGCTGCCACTCCGCGGTCCAAACCCAAGCTTGGTCGGGGTCAATGTCGTCGATCAGAACGCGCCGAATGAGCAGGGACGCGCTTTCGACTGCTCCGTCGGGAAGCTCATCTACCATGCGATGGAGTTCAGCTCGTGTCATGGCAACAATTCTAGCTTCCGTGTCAATAGCATCGGTTCGAGGCTAGCCCCCCTGTGTCAGAAGGCCTACCGTCGTGAGTGCATGGGCAGCGATACGCCGGTATCGCGTTGGCGGAACGCTCGAGACGGTCGAGCCGTACGACGATCCGCGGGTCGGGCATTTTCTAGGCGAACACACCCGACCCAATGCGTCGATCGCGCCGAGAACACCACGGTAGTTGCCGTCCTTCAACATGTCGGCGGGCCTTTCATAATCAAGCGACGGGTTCGGGCTGAAGAGCCACTCTTCACTCGCCTCCGGTTTGGGCGTTCGCGACAGTCGATCCACGACGACTAGCGGCACGAGTTCAACAACTGCCGACCTCACCGGTCGCTCGGACTCGCGACGCCGGCAGAGTTCGCGGCCCGGTGGAGGGCCGGGAGTGCACCCCGAGTCTCATATCGCGTGGACCGAAGGATGGGGCTCAGTCACGGCCACGTCCACGCAAGTGGTGTAAGACCACAGCGTCATCCTCACTTCTGAATTAGCCAGCTTCCTCGATCTCCGGCCTCACCCCCTCTCGTCCGTCTTCACCCGCGTCGATCACGACGAAGCGCGTCTTTGCCAGCGACTCGATCGACATGTAGCGCCTTGTGATCAGCCACTCGTCGTTCTGCTCAGATAGCACGGAGCCGACTAGGCGGATGATCGATCCCCGGTTGGGGAAGATGCCGACTACGTCGGTCCGGCGACGGATCTCCTTGTTCAGCCGCTCCTGCGGGTTGTTCGACCAGATCTGTCGCCAGTGCTCCTTGGGGAAGGTTCCAAAGGCCAAGATCTCCTCCCTCGCGTCGGCGAGCATCTCGGCAGCGTCTTCGAAGTGGGGGGCGAGCTCTGCAACCACCCTCTCGAACTGGGCATAGACAGATGCCCTGTCCGGTTGGGCGAAGATCGAGCGGACAAGAGTGGCCACCATGTCGGCTGAGGCCTTTGGGACCTTGGTCAACAAGTTCCTGAGGAAGTGGGCCCGGCACCTCTGCCACGCCGCACCTGGGAGCTCGGCAGCGATCGCGGATTTGAGCCCCTCATGGGCGTCGGAGACGACGAGCTTGACACCAGATAGCCCTCGGGCCTTGAGAGATCTGATGAAGCTGGGCCAACCCGCGCCGTCTTCGGTGGTGACGACGTCAAGGCCTAAGATCTCTCGACTCCCGTCGGCATTGACACCGGTTGCGATGAGAGCACAGACATTGACGACACGCCCGCCCTCTCGACATCGCTGGGTGATCGCATCGATCCAGATGTAGGGGTAGCCGCCTTCGTCCAAGGGGCGGGACCGAAACGCCTCGACTCCCTCGTCGAGGCTTCTTGCGAGTGCGCTTACCTGGGACGCGGAGATCGCTTCGATGCCAAGGGTCTTGATCACCTTCTCTACACGGCGTGTCGAGACGCCTTGGACGTAGGCCTCGGCGACAACGGCGATAAGCGCACGCTCTGCACGCCGTCTCGGGGTGACCAGCCAGTCGGGGAAGTACGAGCCGGTTCTGAGTTTGGGGATGGCAAGTTCCATCGTGCCGACCCGGGTGTCAAAGGTCCGCTCCCGATACCCGTTGCGGGAGTTCACCCGGTCGGGAGTCCTCTCGCCGTAGTTGGCGTTGCAGAGCGCATCTGCCTCGGCAGACATGAGCTGGCCGGCGAACTCCTCGACCATCTCTTTGATGACATCTCCGTCAGAATCTTCAAGCCGCTTGCGCAGCCAGGTCAGAACGTCCATGTTATGTGCGACCATCGCGTTACTCCTCAAGTGGTACTTAGTGGTCTTCTTGAGGATGACGCGGTGGTCATCAATCTTTGTGGATCTCCTGGCCCGTCGGGCTAGGTGTCAGGCCCTTCGTACACCACGGGCGTGCACGCTACTCTCAGTTCACGAGGGCCCGGGCATTCACACAATCTAACGGGTCAGCAAGCGAATATTCGTTCGCACTCTTGATTTCACTAAGTCACCAGACGAGATACTAGATCAGGTGGTGCTTCTAGCTAACGAGATTCGCTCTACAACGACAGTATTGTTGGGTCTCAATCGGCTTTCAGCCCAATTGGGTACGAAATCCCGAGCCCTGCAATCGGCATATCTGGGTCGATCACTTTCGTCGCCAAGGATCGATTGTCTTGATGCCCGTATAGCGGAAATCCTTGACGTTCCGCGTTAACAGCGCCGACCCGTGAGCTCGGCAAATCGAGGCAACCTGGGCATCGAACCCGTCGATCGGAACTCCCCGGCGATCGCGCGCATCGACTATCTCCGGGTAACACAGCGCCGCAGTCTCATCGAAGGGCAAAACCTGATCCTCAAACGCACCGAAGACGTCAATAGCCGTGGCCTTCAAGATCTCTTTGCGGCGACCCTTCGGCAGTCGCTCGATTCCGTAGAGAATCTCTGCAACCGTGATTGAGGTTGTGCACAACTCCCCGCTAGGTCGAGCCAGCACCCAATCTCTCACTGCGGGGTCCGGCTCGGGCCTCATGAGCTCAGACACTACGTTGGTATCGACAACGATCATTCAGACAGATCTGGTGATCGCACCGTAGCCGACCGCTCGGGTAGGTCAAGTGTGACACCGCCTACCTCACTGAAGCGCTCCACGAGTGATGCGAGCAGGCCCTTGGAATCACCCGGCTCACTGACCGCCTCAGCAAGGATGGCGCGAATCTCGGCTTCCATCGATCGGCGATTCGCAGCTGCTCGGATGCGCAGTCGCTCTCTCACTTGGTCATCTAGATTTCGAATGCTCACAGCTGCCATCGCCAATACCTCCTTAGTGCTAGCAATGCTAGCACTGGTAGGCAGGTGAGTCTCCCCAACCCAGACTGCATGGCCGACGACCCCCTTGCCGTTCGCGGTTACCTTGACGTTGTTTGCTGCCCGTGTAGTCTTCACCTAGAAAGTGCCCTTCTCGTCGAGGTTCCTGTGCGGCTTGCACCCGCCGTTTCCCCTGTCAGGAGGGCGTTTTCGCGGATTTACCTGCTCAGATCAGGGCGTTTTCGTGGAGAATCGTGGCTAATGCAACGAGTTCGGGACCCCGAGTACGCGGCTCTCGCGCCAATCTTCCTTTTCCTCCATGTCGCCGCCGTGGAGGTGCTTGTGGCACTGCCCGCCCACGAGTCATCGTCGAGGCGGCACGTGGCTGGGTGATGTCGGGATGGCCGCGCGATCATCTGGCAACCGAAATGAATACGACCAGTGGCTTGCCACGCTGCGGGAGTTCCGAGGCGAAGTCTTAAGCCACCGCGGATACGGAGTGCGTGCTGAACTCGACTACAACCTCGGATCGGCTCTGTCGGCCTTCGGCCGGAATCTTACGGAACTTGAGAGGCTGGCCGCGGGAGTCCCAGCAGACTCGGGTGATGCACAGCGCTCATACTTCTTCAAGAAGGATGCGCTGTCCGTCGAGATGCGAGAGAAAATCGACAGGACGCTCTCGAACACCCTCAGCTCGGGCCAGCGCGTGCTGGAGATTGCCAAGGCGTGCATCCACCGGCTTTACACACCTAAGTCTGCTACGCGCCAGACCCTCGACGAAAAGCTGGAGGTGTTTCGAGGTCTCGATGTTTGTGCCGCCTTCCAGGAGGTTCGCAATACTAACGACCATGCGGGCTATGCATCATGGGGCCAGGGATCCTCAAACACGCTCAATGGTGACGGGACAATCGAACGAATCTTTCAAGTCCCGTTGGCAGCGAAGAAGCCGGTCCTCAATCTGAAGTTCGATGCCTATACGCAGTACAGCGAGACACGAGATGACAACGATCTGGTATCGATGTTGAAGGAGTTCGGACAAGGACTCGTCCAGTTGGTGGAGGATCTAACCGATGAGACCCTCTGCACCGAGCGAGCCGCTATGGACGAATTCGAGTCCATGCGGGCGAATCTGAAGAAACACGAACGGAGCCGACCAAACAACGAAACGTGACAAGGTCGTGCGAATCACTGGAGCAGAAGAATGAGCCATCACTACGAGAACATGCCTCGGTGCGCGTTCTTCATCGCTGGGCAAGATGGTCGCCCTGCGGGGACAGCTTTTGCTCTCGCCGCATCGGACACGAGTCCGATCTTTGTCGCCACGGCTCGACATGTTGTTCGAGGCTGTGCACCAAGTCCGAATGATTACACGGACCTCGTCATGAACTCGACGGCGGGTGAGGAATTTCGAATTCCTATTTGCCGCGCGGCGTGGATCGAGCACGAAACGGAGGATGTCGCTGTGACGTGTCTGGATCGTGACGATGTCGAGGACACAGCCAGCTTCACGTACTTCTACCTCGACGACCGTATCGGGAAGAAATGGCAAGAGGACTTCCCTCTGCTCGGGTACCGGGTCATCACGGTTGGGCTATTTTCGGAGGCTCCCGGCAAGGGCGTCGTTCGACCGGTACTCCGATTCGGCGCCGTAGCGCGCCTCAACGACGAGCGCCATTTGCTGAGAAGCGCCGATGGGACCGACCAAGGCGATTTCGATTCGTACATTGTCGACGTTACATCCACACCGGGATTCAGTGGCGCGCCGGTGTTCCTCGACTCGAACGTCCCATGCGTACTCGGCGTGCTACTGGGGCACTGGAATATCAGCGCGCCCGACGGCAAGACTGGCTCACACCACTCTGGCCTCGCCCTCGTATCGCCCACTCGGTACGCAGCAGAGGTGATCGACCGATGGGAGCCATCTGGCTAACGGCAGAGCGCTCAGGCACGCATTGGTACCGCGAGCCACGGCGCTACTCCGAGCTTCAAAGCGCTACGCGCCCGCGCTCGTCTCACCTCCGTGATGGCGGCCGGATCCAGTACCCAAATGTCGATATCGTCGACTACGGACCGTGTGCGAACGATATAGGGAGGTTTCGGTGGGTCAAATAGCGATAATCGGCTGGGGGTCACTCGTCTGGGATCCTCGCGACTTGCCGATTGAATCCCCATGGCACGACGACGGCCCAGAGCTGCCAATCGAATTCGCGCGGATTTCGTCGGGGACCGGCTGACACTCGTGGTTTTGGAGGATGCGCCGCTCCAGCCCACCTACTGGGCCGCCAGTACCAAGGCGACCTTGGCGCAGGCCAGCGACGATCTCCGCGGACGGGAGGGCACAATCGACAGCTGCATTGAGAGCGTCGAGCGCGACGACGCCACATCTCAGCCAGACGAGACCGCTACCGAAGCCCGCGAGCGCGTCGGCGCTTGGCTACGCGAGGGCACCGAACTCACTGGTGCCACCTGGACTGGGTTGCGATCTAACTTTCGGGAAAAGACGCAGTGTCCGTTCAGTAGCAACGCGGCGCTCGAGTACCTCCGGGGGCTGATCGACACTAAACGAGCTCATCGGATTTCAGCGGGGAGTCACGGTCGGTAGCAGATCCCAATTGGGTCTTCCCGCATAGAGCAGCGCACGGATTCTGTAGTTCCTGAACCGTCTGAACCCAAGCGCGATGCGCTTGACTCTCTTGATCAAGTTGTTGATGGCCTCGGTCGGCCCGTTCGAGTATCGGACCTGATGCCAGGCGACGATCTGGTCGAACCAGCGGCGTAGCGTCCGGCCAAGTGACCGGACCTCGACCGGGAAGGAATCGTCTTGGAGGTCAGCTGCCAGCTCGGTAACGAAGGTGGCGGCAAGTTGGGGATCATCGATCTCGTAGATGGATCTGATGACCTCCTTGGCGTGCCAGGCCATCCGGACATCGCCGTGGGGGTCGCCTGCTCGTAGCAGCCCCATCAACTTGGCCTCTCCTTTCTCGTCGAGACGTTCGTGCGCCTTGGTCAACAGACGCCTCGCCCGATATAGGGGGTCGGCCTTCTGCCCCCGGTGGCCAAGGGTCTCGTTCTGTACGCGTCGGCGACACGCATCTGGCTTGGTATTGGCCAGCTTCACCACATGAAACGGGTCCGCGATCTGGGTCGCGTGGGCGAGTGTGTCTTCGAAGACCTTCCGATACGGACCGGAAAGGTCGAGTACGCCAAAACAGATGCCGTCCCGCCACTCCTTGGGCTGTGCCTCGATCCACTCGCTCGGCCCCTTGGCGGAACGCCCCTCGACCACATCTAACAGTCGGGCCTCATCAGCGCCAACGCCCACGATTGAGGTGGACCAGTTCTTGCTCCTCCACTTGCCCTTTCGGACAAACAGAGTCTCGTCGAGCCCGAGGGCTGCAACCTCACCGATCCGTCCGTCGTCATCATCGACCAGAGCCGTCCCGTAGGCGAGAACCGCGTCGTTGACGGTGTGCCAATCGGCCCCGAGCTCGTCGGCGACCTCTTGGATACTCCGACCTAACTTGCCGACTTGGTAGGTCACCCAGCGTCCGGCCCGATCGGTCATCTTTCCCCGAGGCGGCGCGATCGTAGGTACCTGCTCGGTGAAGGAGGCCGTCGAGCATTCGCAGGCGTAGATGAGCCGGCGCTTGCGCCAGACGATCCTTGTAGGCCGGCCGAATGCCGGAAGGTCCACCAGCTCGACTTCGGGACGATCCTTCACCCAGGCGCCACCCGAGCACCTTGGGCATCTCGGCCGCTCGACGCGGGCCTCTATGTGAATGAGCAGCGGCTCGCCGTCGACATCATCGACGCCAAGGATGTTGACGGCGGGAAGTCCGACAAGAATCTCGGCGATGCGCGTAGGGTTGGTCTCCACAGGGGCTCTCCCGGTTCAGGTGGATGAGACCTCCTGATTCTGGGAGCCCCTGTTACGCGCCTGGTGGACCTCAGACCCCGCTTATTTCCGAAGTGCCGGTAACTCCAGTTTGGCAATGAGCACGCCACCCTGGCGTTCAGCTCAACTGGCGTATGCGGGGGACCGTGGGAACTTGGCGGTGGCATCGTATCGATGTTGGAGATTCGCCAACAGTCTCAGTGCCGTATTTCCGCAGGAATACGGAGTCAGGTAAACGAAGATCTTGTCAGGAGTGATGTCGATCGTGATTCGTTCGCCAATGTGGAGATCGACGACTTGAGCAGTGAAGTAGTTCTCCGTAACCTCCTCGGGAACTCCCCAGAGGCGGAAAGGCTCACGACACGAGAACAGCCCCTCCAGCAAGCGGGGCATGTCGGTAATACGACGACCGAGTTCAATCGTTACGATCTCGCCGTCGATTTCGAATCCAGTGTCGGGCGAACCCCGCCACTGGATTCGGTGTGCTGCTTCGATCGATAGCACGAGATCCGCGTACTGACGGATCGTGTCGGCCACGAACCCAACGTGCGTTTCAAACGATTCCCCGCGAGCAACGAATCGTCCATTGAACTGAACTATTTCATCAAGAGGGGCACCATCGGATTCTGCGTCGCTCACTTTGGTCGCTACTCCCGTGAGCGCGGCTGCGGTCTTGTATTCAGTCGCTCGTAGCACGCTGAGGAGATCGGTGGCTCCATCGCCCTCGACCTGAATGCGCAACCGCCGGTCCTTGACGCCGCTTAGAGGCAGAAGGTCGGCACCCCTGAAATCGGCCTTGAACCAGGTCGCCTGCGACTGCGACTGAATCTGTTCAAGCAGGAACTGAGGGAACCAGCACGCGTCGACCTTGGAATCCCAAGCAAGGCGGCGTACTTCTCTGTGAGCGTTCCCTGACGCCGATGCCGTATGGAGCAGCCAGAAGCGCGGGTCGAGCACATCGACGAAGAATGTGACTGCGTCGCTTTCCATCATCAGCAACGTGTTGTCCCCCGTGGCCTGGATACGCATGTCATTTCGATGCGCGAGGTCCTCCGCGAATTCCGCCGCGCCGCTTGTGTCGCTCAAGCCATCAACTTCAAGGCCGTATGACTTGACGGGGCCGCGACCACGAACCAGTTTTTGATCGGATGGCAGCCCGCGGCCGGCCAAGAATGGACTGAGCAGACTCGCCAATCCTTGACGATCGAGGCCGTTAGTAGGGCTCGTCTTCACTTTTCAGGGTCTCCTCTCTCGGCCTCGCCGGCGAACTCATCGAGGGAAAGCTGCCCTTCGATCTCGGGTCGACGTCGGCGTCGCCGCCCCGACGCCTGACGCAGCAGCCGCTGCCAACCCTGTGTCTGTCCTCTGGGGTCCGAATCAGCAGGATTCCTAAGTATCGTAACGGTCCCGCCTCTTTGATTCCTCACTCGCCCGGTCGTTCGCGAAACGGTGAAGTCACCGAAGAACGTCGTTTGGGCCGCCCGGTGGAGCACGTCCGTTACCCGGACAGCGATTCGCGAACGTGTCGTGTGGCTCAGCATCGTCAGAAAGGGAACGCGATCTACAAGTGCAATAACGGGGACGACTGACTCGCCACGGCTCATTGCGGCTACTACCTCCGCGACGAAGATTCGCTCGATGTCGTCGTCCGAGCTTTCCGCGTCCACCTGGATCAGCGCGGGCGGGGGCCCTGGGACCGGGACCTCAAACGGCTTCAATTCGGAGCCCGACGGGACCCTCAACCTGCACTGCCGCCCCCCGACAGCCAGCGTCGCGCAGCTTAGGCCAGATTGCTGTATCCCCTTCAGAATGCGCTCTTCGTTTTCTTCGAGGAAGGCGTACACGACCTCGACCTTCGTTTTCGACGCCTTCGGGGGGTTGATCGTGATTATGCGACGAAGGTCCTTCAGCGTCATCGCTCCGTACTTCCGCGCCTGATCGACATCGACGTTTGCGCCGCTCTTGGCCTCGGTAACGATTGCGAGTTTCGAGTCATCGGAAAGCGCAACCCCATCGGCCATGACGGTTGAAATCGCCGTCGAGATCGGCACTTCAAACCACGCCGGGCGCAGTCCTTGACTACCGAGGGGTCTCGGCCAGCCCGCGTCACCGCGCATCAACGCTATCCAAGCGTTGATAGGGATGAGCCGTCGATCCATCAGCGTCCTCCCTGGGTTTCCGCGGATACGAGCGAACGGGCCAGAGCATTCTGCTTCAGCGGCGTGACAGCGTGAGGGAATTCGTCGCCGGCGTCGTAGCGACGATCTCCTTGTCGAAGACAGGCCGCGTCAAGTCCACGGCCGATTTCAAGGCGGCGCTCGAGATCCCAGCCGAACGGCAGGCCCTCGTGGCCGCGACCCGCATACGACCGGCTCAAGATCGTGGCCCGCGCAAGCGAATTCCGCGACTCGTGCCGAGAGCCGGTTTCAATGCCATCACCGGTCGTCATGAGGATGCGAGCTCCTCGGATGGTCGCGCGCCTTGAGGAAGCTTGACCGTGACGGCGTCGCCGATGAATCGGTAGCGATCCGGGTAGCAGGTGAGCAGGATCACTTGGCACTGCTGGCGCGCGGCGATCATGCGAATCACTGCCCCAAGTGCCTCGAGCCGTTCAGGATCGCTGTAGCCCAGCGCATCATCGAGCACAACGGGTACGCCTGAGTCCGGGTCGACAAGAGCAGCCGTTGCCAGGCGCGCCAAGATCGAGAGCTGTTCGCGAGCCCCAACGCTCAGCTGCTCGAAGGGGACCGTCACGCCGTCAAGCGCACGCCGGCTGATCGCGAGGTCTTCACTCAGCTCGACCGCGAAGCTGGCACCGAAAACGATCCGGCCCAGCTCTTCGATCTTCTCCCGCAGCGGTGCCCTGTACCGCTGAAACGCTTCAGTGCGGCAAGCTGCCATCGTCTCGTAGAGCTTCGCGGCAGCTTGCGCGCGACGCCACAGCGATTCCCAAGCTCGGCGCTGATGCTCCAGCTGAGACCTGGCTTCGTCCAGTTGCTCCGCTATGCCATCAGCGCCCAGAGTCTCAAGCTTCACGCGTGCGTCGCGAAGGTCGTGCGCGGTGCTGTCCCGGTCCTCCCTGCATCTGTCGACTGCGGCGGAAGCGTTTTCAGCTCTGGCCCGGACTTTCTCGGGCTCAAGAGCCTCGTACTCACGACGGCCGTCCTCTAGGCGAGCCGCCTTCTCTTGGACATCGCGCTCCTTAGAGCGGAGCTTCTCTTCAAGCTCCTCATCTGAATGCTGCTGCCGGGCTCCTTCCAGCTCTTCCCGGACCTGTGCCAGTCGGCCCCGCAGCTGCTCGTGATCGGCCTGTTGCTTGGCAAGTTGCTGATTGAGCGTTTCGAGTTGGGACTGTGCAGCATCCCGCTCACTTTCGGCTTCAGCGCGCTCCTCATCGGCCTCCTCTCGGGCCGTTTCAGCAGCGGCCAAGAGCGCGCTGGCGTCGTCGAGGTCAGCAGCCATCGATAAGTCAGATTGGCGCGTTTCCGGATGCGCATCCACAAATGCTCTGAGGTTGCTCACCTTCTGCTTAAGTTCTTCTCGACTCAAGTCTCGAAGAGCATCTCGGATGCGCTCCTCAGCATGCTTGATAACGCCGGCTGCCTCGCGTCGCTCGTCGTTGACTCGCTTGGCGTCAGCAAGGTCGGTTACCCCGAGGTCGGCCAGGAGCCCAGCGATGTTCGCCTGGACATCGTCGAGTTCCCGGGATGCAATCTCCGGGGAAGATCCGGGCCGAACCGTGATTGTGACAATCTCGGGGATCTCGAACTTGGCCTCGGCGGTAACTCTCCTCTCAATAGGGTGGCCATCCCGGAGCTGCTCTGGCTCACCGTCAATCACGAGCGAGGAGTTAGTGTGAGGCTCTAGGCGAACACTCGGGCTCCCAGCCTCAAGGGTTGCGCGCTTCACAATCGCCTCGTGCTCAAGTTGCCGCAGACGCTCCAGCGCGTCGTCATCCACGAGACTCCGACTCACGACTTCTTGCGCGACGGCCACCTCCTGCTCGGCCGCTTCTGCTCGAGCCAGGCGCTCGCCCATCATTTCGAGGTCGAGCTTGCCTCGAAGGAAGTCATGGTCGGTCCTCCGAATCTGCTCGATTCGGCGGCAGTCTTCCAGGACAGAATTCGCCTGCTTGCCGCGCTCGATCGCCCTGTCAACACGAACTCTGGCGTTCGCCTGATCGCTCGATACCGCCGCGCGGCCACTCGCGAGGCCGGTTTCTTGCTCGATGTACTGCTTTTCGTCGTCAGCGAGCTTTCTACGCCGCTCCACCGCGTCGCTGACGGGAGCTAATTCGGCCTTGGCGCTGTTGAGTTCAGACTCAAGCTGTTCAATCTCTGACGCCTTCGCAATCACGTTATCGAGCTTGGCACCGAGATCCGCGGCCTCAGCCTCCGCCTCCGCAAGGCGGATTTCGAGTCGGGCGCGATCTCTTGCAAGGCTTTCCGCTGTTGATGTGAGCTCTTCAAGGTCTCTGAGGGCCGTTTCTCGCTCACCCTCGCGACCTTCGAGTTCCCTCACTGCGTCTTCTTGCTCCTGTATTTCCTTCTTGCGCTTCCCGGTACCCGTGAAGTACTTGCCAAACTCGGTCTCTGCCTTCGCGAAAAGTGTGTCTTCCGCGGCACTCACGGGTGTGCTGCCGGCAGCGCCATCGAGTGCAGCCTGAAGCGCATGCGACTCACCCAGCGTCGGCTGAGAGATCTCTGTGCCCTGCTCGAATTGAAGAGCTGCCCAAAGACCCTCGTCCAACGTCTCCGCGATGATCTCGCTCATCCGTTCGTGCGCTTCTCGTCCCGCGATCGATTCAGTTCGCGGCTTGGTGATCTGCAGTGTCGTCTCGCCACGCCGGCCTGGGCCAAATGTCTTGCTGTAGGTGAGTTCGTAGTCCCCCGTCTGCAACGTCAACTCAACCCGGGGGTCAGCATCCCGATGAACCGGCCTGCTCGCCTTGACATCCTTCTTGGTTGAGTCTGAAGGCGCAGTAAAGAGAAGGTTGATGGCTTCTATGAGCGACGACTTACCGACCTCATTCGGACCTTCGACGATTGTGATCCCATCAGTACTGAAATCAACATCGCACTCATCAACCCCACGGAAGTTACGGATGCCGACACGGTGAATCCTCACGTGCCGCTCCTAGCCAACCGGTAAAGCAATCCCAGTGCGTCTCGAGCCGCCCGCGACGGATCGTCAAGATCGGTGCCTCCCGTCGATGCCTCGGCCACAAGACGATCG
This sequence comes from Acidobacteriota bacterium, assembly GCA_003577105.1. Taxonomy (GTDB): domain Bacteria; phylum Actinomycetota; class Acidimicrobiia; order ATN3; family ATN3; genus ATN3. Next base: position 46,662 of record QEUQ01000004.1, read on the forward strand.
AGTGCATCTTTGGCGAAGCCGGAAAGTCCAAGGTCGCTGAAGTCGTCGTCGTCAGGGCGAACCGCGAGATCACTCTCGCGGTCCCAGTCTTCGACAGCAGCGAAAAGGTCGCTCGCTCTGTCGAGAATCTCACCCAGCTCGGCTTCCTCGCGAATGCTGACCGTCCCCCGAAATGCCAGCTTTAAGATCTTTCGATCCTTCTGTGAGAAACTCTCGAGCCAATCGTCGACAACCCTCAGGTCATCAGCCCCGTCTATCGGAAACTCCCGGCGGATGAAACTCCAGGTTCCAGTGTGGCGCTTCTCGACCCGGCACTTCGAGCCGTCGAGCTCGACGACAAGGATGTTGCCGGAATCGTCTTCGACGTAATCGGTGGGCTCCGGGGTCCCCGAGTACCAAATGCGGCCGGTCTCCCCTGCATCGAGCGTCGAGTGCCTGTCGCCGAGGGCAACGTAGTCGAGTAGTCCGTCGCGCACATTCTGCTCGGCCGATGCGAGGGAGATAAGCGCTGGATTCGCTTCATCTGGTACCAGCGAATCGAGCTGCCCGTGCGCGACGCCAATCCGGATGCCCGACTTGCCGCCGCCTTCGATACCCGCTTTCGCGATTGCATCCGCGAGGAGGTCTGTCAGCGGCTTACGAGTAAGCAACGGAGCTGCGATTACCTGGACTCCCGGTGACACCTCTACAAGTCCCGGCTCGTCGAGGACAACGACATTGTCCGGCTTGCGTTCCCCGAACTCGGGCGTTTGGTATATCGACGATGGATCAAGCGCGTCGTGGTTGCCCGGGAGCAAGTAGAAGGTGACTTCGCACTCGGAGATCGCTTCGAGAGTGGCATACACCGTGCGACGGTGCAGGAAGTTGGAGTCGAAGACATCGCCTGCAACGACTACAAAATCACAGGATTCCTCAGCCGCAACGCGCCCAATCGCCCGGATGGCTTCGAGTCGCGCGTCATTGAACCGAGCTTGCGCATCGGCATCGAGGAAGTGCCGCGTCATCCCGATCTGCCAGTCGGATGTGTGGATGAATCGAGTGCCGTCAGACATGCGAGGTCTCACTCGGGTCTGGGTTCGACCGGTATTGAGAGACAATGCACGTCAACTCCAAATTTGTTCCGGTTCCTGCCCGTGGAGAGATGCAGCACGGGACGGGCCACAGATGGCCATCTCGGGGGCACGAGGCACAACTGAGAACATCGTTCTCAGCCCCACTTGTTCTTCACAAAAGAGACGAGATCCTTTCCCTCAAGAACTCGCGTTGAGTTGTTCACGCGCACGTAGAACACCTGCTCGCCCTTGGATGTTTTCGCGTATACCGCTTCGGGAGAGGGTGAAACGGTGATGGTGCAAACCTGCTCCTCCTCGATGCCCTCAATGCGGATTCGAGCGCGAGCCGACGTCGCCGCGCCGAGCGCGGAGGCGAGAACGCTGCTCAGCGCGTTCACATACCGATCCGCGTCGATGCCTTTGTGATCGAGATCTGCTTGAATCCCGAGTACCTGATGATCGTCCGAAATCCCTATGGCCAAGGTACCCCCGTCAGCGTTGAAGAACGCCGCTACTGTCTTGATCACGCTCTCTGTCACAACCTTTTCGGGCACGTCCGGCTTGTAGCTGAAGAACGCCGACGACTTGAACTCGACAGTCCCATCTTCATCGGCATCGATGAGATCCTTGAGAGTCCACCTTGGCTCAGTAGGCGGTGACGCAGGAGGTGCGTCTTGCTCGGTCTCATCGCTGGGAAAGTCCCCGTTCCGAAGCTTCTCGAACGCTATCCGCACAACGTTGGCAATCAGTTGCCGCCGCTCCTTGAGGAACTCGGTGTATTCCATGTTCTCCCACCCTTCAGGCAATGCGTGCCAGAAGCGGGCTTTCTGTTGTTCTTCGCCGTTGAGTTCACCAAACAGGGCAGGGAAGTACGCGCTAGGGGGCTGGTCACCAATCGAAGCGTTATCGGGCCATTCGACGAAGGCGTAGTTGGCGATCTGATTCCGCATACGACTATCGAATCCAAGGGTTCCCAAGTATTTCGCAGGAAAGAGGTGGTGACGTTCGATCGCAGAACGAGGCGCGTGGGTCGATGGGTTCAGCAGCTCGGCGGTCGTGAGCCGCGAGAACAGAGGAGTAGCACTGAGGAGGACGAGGCTTGCGTGATACGCGAACAGCGTCGGGCTGTAGGCAGCAGAGGTCTCTAATCCAGACGGCAGCTGGATCTCCCAATAGTCGTTGGTAAGCGCCGTTTCGATGATCTGGTCGAGGGCCAAAACGAAGCCGTCTGAGCCGGTCACGCCTTCGAGCTGGCGGAGATCTGCCTCCACGCGCGTCTCGAAGCTTCCCGTATACCGTCCGGTTATCGCGGTCATGAAGAACCAGCGAGCGATCACTTCCCGAAGTAGCCTCCGGTCGACGCCATAGGTCCGCAGGCCTATCAGGTAAAAGAGGTAGCCAAACAACAGGTTGTTCTCCGAGCTGATCATCGAGTGGCTGCAGTATCCGGCTCGGCGGATCCCCTTCAAGAACTCGTGCCAGTTCGTCAGGTCTAGCACCGCCGATTGTGCGTCGCGCAGTGCGTCAAACTGTCGCTCCCGGACCTCAGCAGAGACTTCGCCAGTCGCTAGATCCTTCCCGCGCAAGACCTGATAGACCGACCTGAGTCGGCCACGCCGGAACGCCAGGCCTGCCGCGACTCGCAGCAGTTGGTCTGGCGAGGGCGCGATAAAAGGGTTCGCGGGAGACGCCACACCCGAAGGCGCGGTCTTCGCGGCACGCGCGAACTCCTCCAGGGCCTTGCGCCCCTTATCCCACCAAACAGACATCAGGGTAAGAATGAAATCTGCTTGATCAAGTCGGACACCCTCGCTGTTGATACGCACGAAAATCTCGGCGACCTGCTCTTCGTCGATGTCGCTGCCAAGTTCTACGATCTTGAATGGATAATTCCTCATGTCGAAGAGGCGGTCGATGGCTGTCCAGTGGCGGTCCTCCTCATCCTCGTCCAGCTCGCCTTTGGCGGCCTCCAGACGATCGATGAATGACTGCACCTTCTTCTTCATTCCTCCACCGGCCCAAAGGGTGGAGATGTCGGAAATGAACTCAGGATCCTTCTCAATTGCGGCGTCAGCCACTTCGAACTGGGCATCGCGGGGCCTAAAAGCGATACGAATTCGGCTCTCGGTAAAGTCATCGCGGACAACGGGCTGACCCGTCATGACGGCATAGAGCGAGGTAAGGCGCTGTTGGCCATCTACGATCATGAGGCGTGGCGCGGCCTCCTTCGTGTCGGTACCAATACTCCTGGCGCCGGCCTCGGCCCCCGTTGACCAGAGCAACAAGAACCCGACAGGAAATCCCCGATACATCGAGTCGAAAAGGTCCCGGACCTTTGCGGCCTTCCAGACGAACGGGCGCTGGATGTCTGGCAGCGCGATCTCGCCTCGCCGAATCTCCTCTAATAGAGTCGACAGGTTATATGTCGTGTCTTTGAAGACTGTTATGGCCACGTTTTCCTCCCTCTGATCCGATACTCACTATCTGGCGCAGACGCGTCGGCGGGCAGCTGTCTATCTTGCTCCGCCACCCCGTCAGCGAACGAGTGCTTGTAGAAACCGCTCGCGACCTTTGGGCGGAAACTGCATTGAAAAGTCATTTCATGGATTCCATAAGGGTGAGGATGGTGTCTTTGGTGCGGTAGGTGCCGTAGGTGGCTTCGTCGTGGCGGCGGACGATGGGGAAGGTGTCGAGGATGTACGCCGCGTCGTCGGCGTTGATGCCGTAGAGGTGGAAGAAGGCGGCGTCGAGTTCGCAGCGGAGTTGGAAGCGGCGCTCGGGGTCCCACGCGAAAGGCGGGCCGTCGTAGCCGAGGTCGCGAGCGAATGGTTCGAGACCCCACGACGTGTAGACGAGTTCTAGGACGCGCGAAGAAATCCAGTCGGCGAGCGTTTCGGCTGGCGCCCATGGCGCAGACGCGTCGTACGTCGAGGGCGAGAAGACCGGCAGCTGCTTGAATGTGAAGAACTTCATGTGTGTGCCACCGACCTTCTGGCGGGCCACAAAGTCGTATACGAAAGCGTCAATGTTTCCGAGAAGACTGGCGTACACAACAGGAAGCTGCCCGCTCGACGGTAATAGCAGGAGGAAATTGTCACCGACGCCAACCAGTGGGATGAGGGCCGATATCGCGGTGCGCTCGTCGGTGCTGCGGGCAATATCGCGCCAGCCGAGGAGCCAGGGGCGGTCCCATTTGCCGGCAAGGCGGGCCGAGACATCCGCAGCGGGGACCCAGTAGCGGGGCAGCGGCTGGTAGTTGGGGTCGGCAAGCACGGAATCGGAAATGTCTGGGAGCTGGGTGCTCTTGGAGCCCGCTGGGAGCATCGAGTAGTCGCCGAAGCGGTGGTTGAACTGGTGGATCATCTTGGCCTCGTACAAGGGCACGTACTGCTCGTCGGCGCGCTGGAAGATGTTGCCTTTCAGTGTCCAGCCGTCGGCTTCGAGCCCCTCGCGAGTGCGGAAGAGCCCCGAGTCTGAAGTCATGTTGAACAAACCTTGTTTCAGCTGTGCGCCCCAGGGATTGCCTTCTTCCCCCTTGGACTCATCGATCAGTACGGGCACACGCTCGTAAATTGCCTTGGTGATCTCGGCGTCCCGCCGCGTGCGGAAGATCGGACACGTCTTGGTATTCGGATTGATCAGTGCGATGTCGGCGGGGCTGAGCGTGATTTGCTTCTCGGGGCGCGCAACATCTTCGGTCGAGTGTGCAAAGAAGACAAAGTCGGCTGCTGCGGCGGGAGACTCGGGACCGGTAAGAGCGAGCAAGCAGAACTTGACTCTGCTGTCCACCGCTGGAAACACACGATCGCGGTTCTCGAAGTCCAGGAGCGCGACAAGCGAGCTCTGCTCGACGAGATCTTGAAAGAAGAACTTGGTCGTGTCATCCGTCGCGATCCCCGACGGCAGCACAGCGCCAACTCGTCCGGCATCCGACGCCAATGTGCGCATCCCCTCGGCAAAAACCGCGTAGCTGTTGATCTTGCCGGTTCCGCTCAGCGGGTACCTGCCGGACGATCGAACGAAATGGCTTGTCGCATGGCTGTTGTGAACAGCTCGCTTGAATTCCGCGTGCAGTTCGGGCTGTTCGGATTCGAGCTTCGCAATAAGCTTCTTGCGCTCTGCTCCTGAGGCGGACGCGATTTCGGGGTCGCGTGAGGCGAAGAACTCCTGTTCAGCAGTAACGAGCTGCTCCCATGGCGGGTTTCCGACGACGACATCAAAGCCGCCGCGCCATCCGGTTACCTCGTCTGAGTCGATCGCGAGGTTGTCTTTGGGCGAGAAGACATCGGGGAAAGCCAGATGGAAGTGGAAGAACTGGTTTTCGCGAGCGAGCCGGTCGATCTCATCCAGAGTCCGGCGGGGCACCGGGGCATCGCCTGTCACGAGGTTGGTCAAGACCTCTTGGGTGACAGGCTCTGGGCCGTCTGTGACCGCGGGCCAGAAGAAGGCCGCACACCAGGCATCTGCAACCAGCTTTGCCTTCTCGAAGTCATCGGAAGCGACTAGGCTCCGATAACGCTGCTCCTTCTCTCCCACTTGGTATATGGAGTCCTGCGGCGCATCCTCTAGTTCGAGGGCGCCGGCGCTGATTGCTGAGTAGCGCGATTCGAGGCCGCGCTGGGGTGCGAGGCTGAGCTGCCCGCCCTCAGACGCCAACTTGTTCCGCTTCTTATACGACGCCGCGATCTTCTTGTCGTCGCCTTCGATAGGCGCAAAGGCCTCGTTGGGAATCCCGCGCTTGATGAGTGCCGGGGTGGCCCCTACGAGCGAATCGCCGACCAAGATCTTGTGGTCGAGGAAGGCCAGGGGCTTGCCGGGCTCCATCGCCTCCATCCATAGCGAGACTCTGCATAGCTCAGCTGCCATCTCGTTCTTGTCGACGCCATAGATGCAGCGGGCGATGACATCTCTCAGCGCGTGGCGCACCGCTTCGGGGGGCGGCTCTTCTTCGCCGGTGCGCACTTGAGCTACGCGGCGAGCAATGCGACGAGCGGCGGCAACGAGGAAGTGGCCGCTGCCCGTAGCCGGGTCGAGCACTTTGACATCTAGTAGGGCGGCTTCGGGGTCGTCGCTTTGCTGCGCTCGATCCAAGATTGGGTCAAGTGCTCGATCTAGGAGTTCATCGATTAGCGATGACGGCGTGTAGTAGCTCCCCGTAGTCTTGCGCTCATTGCCACTTGCGACCTTGAGTTCAAAGGTAGCCGCATCGAGACTGAGCACGGGGTGAAGCTCTAGGAGCGACTCGTAAACCGAGCCAAGCTCTTCTGCACCTAGGTTCTTGTAGTCGACCCTACGGCGCTTACCCGCTGCATCGACTAGAGAGAGCGACCTGATCGCGTCGAGAAGGCCGAGTTCGGGGCATCCACGTTCGTCACCAAGCCACCCGGTGACGAGGCGCAGAATCTCGAATAGGTCGGAGTGCGCCGTGCCAACCCTCCGCTCAGCGAGTTCGCGCAGGCGCGCAGTTGAGTAGTTGTCTATGTAGAGATTGCGGGCTTCGCCGGATGCTTCCGGGCCGAAGAGAAGGTTCCGGTCATCGGCGACGAAGAGGAAGATCAGGCGATAGATCAGGCGCATCAGCTGGCGGTAGTAGGCGAGTGTCGAGAGCTCGCCGCTTCGCAGGCGGTCACGGAGTACGTCGTTCTTCGGGTGCTCGAGAAAGCCCGAGCCCAGGGCTGCAAGAGCCTCTTCGACCCCGGCGCGCAACTGGTCGAGGGCGCGGGTGCCTTCGCGAATGGCGGTGTCACGCCAGCGTTCGAGCCAGCAGGTCTCGGGCGGCTCTCCCTCGACCCGGGAGACATGGAAGAGCATGTACGCGAGGACAAAATCGGCGTAGAGATCACCGTCGAAGATTGCTTCTAGGTCGAACTCGAGATATGCCTGGCGGGCGAGACTGGCGTTGTCCCGCAGGAGTCTGAGGCGCACGCCATTGGAGACGATGCCCCAGAGATGATCGTCTGAGCGGTTGAGGAACTCTTGTACCAGCGAGTGCGGGCTCGCCTGCGCGGCGCCGCGGGCGCCGGCCGTTCGCTTGTCTATGTCTAAGCGGGCGCCGATCAGGTGGATCGGCACATGGCCCCAGAAGTGCGATAGGGGGTATTCCCGCCCATCAAGCTCAGTCGCCTTGCGGGCAGGCTGGAGTCGGCCAAACCCGAGCTCTTGGAAGAGAATCAGCAACCATCGGTCGCGGGTGAGCCCGGTGGCATGGTCGTCTTCGGGGGTCTTTGCGAGTGCGTCTTTGTAAGCGGCCCATGCGCCGACGAGGCGAGTCCATGCGCGGTTGGCAGCTTCACCGAGGCGCTCGCCCGAGGCGAGGTGGTAGTCACCGGGGCGGAGGCCCTTGAGCTCGCTGTCACCCTGAGATATGCGGGCGACTATGTCGGGCGGAATCAGCGACCCCTCGACCGTGAGGGAGATGAACGACGCAGTCTCTTGGCGGCGGCGGGCCATCGCTACGCTCCCCCGCCCTGTGTTGCTTGTGCCTGTGGCTGGGGCACATAGACGTAGATACCGACGATGTCGCGTGGAAGCTCGGCCTCTACATCGACCTTGGCGCCCTTAGCTTTGGCGGCCTCGCGCACTCGCATGTGCTGTTCTGCGACGGCATCGGCACGCCGGAGCGCCTCGGCCTCAAAGACGGGCGCCAGGCCGGCGGCGGATTCGAGCGCGGCGGCGATGCGTGTTCGCGCATCCTCTGACGCGATGTTGCCGTCGGGGCGGGTATCGAGAAGCGCCTCGATCTCGTCGGGCTCAAGCCACTCAGCTTTGCCGGTGCTGTTGCGCCATGCGAGCACACCACAGTCTTCGACAAGTGACCGCTTGAGGCCGCTCGGCGTCTTGGCCGTGAGGTGGAACCTGATGCGAAGCAGCACAAGGGTCGTCGCCGTTGTGACACCCGAGGTGCGAAATGCGCCGCACCGCCTTGCGGGCGAGATCTGGCCGGCCCCGGGTTCGTCAACGGGGTCAATTGCGAGATCGAGAAGGTAGGTCGCCAATCCGTTGACGAATGGGTGAGTGCGGCTGAAGTACTGCGCTCCCTTGGGGGCGGGGAAATCAAATGTCGCAGTCAGATCGTTAGAGCCGTTGTGAGTTGGCCCAGGCGCCGTGTTGGTGCTCGCGTAGTCGCGCAATGCCCGAGGTGTATGTGCGAGGTTGATTTCAACGGTATCGAGGGGTTTCGCGGTCGCAGTCTTTGCCGTGCCGCCAAGTGCCGGGATCGCGGTCAGTATGAAGTCGCGCACCGACCCCGGAGAGCCCATCGCCCTGCGCATCTCATCGACGACTTCGCCTACTTCTGCAGCGTCGATGCCGTGCTGGGCAAAGATCGTGCGGGAGCGCTTCTCGGTGTCGGCGGCTTGTTCCCACTCGCCGAAGAGCTCCTCGCGCTTGGGTTTCAAGAACTCATCGAGAAGGCGGAGCTGTTCGCCCTGTGAGCCCGACTGCTCTCTTAGTAGGAGCCCCTCGAAGATCGCCTCGACGAGGTTGTTCGAGTCGACCGGTACGGGTACCGAGACACCAGTGGCCTGGCGAATCGCCTTGTGCTTGCGGATCAAAATGTCGAGAACGATGCCGTCGATCTGGTTGTCGGTGCTGTAGTAGGTGAGGACTCGCACCTTGGGGCTCTTCTGGCCGAAGCGATCGACGCGCCCATCGCGCTGCTCGTGCCGGGTTGGGTTCCACGCCAGGTCGTAGTGGACTACTGCGTCAAACCAGTCTTGTAAGTTGATGCCTTCGCTCAGGCAATCGGTGGCAACGAGGATCCGCTTCTCTGACTTCGCGAGTTCGCACACCCGGGCCTCGCGCTCATCGTGTGGAAGGCGGCCGGTGACCGCGATGACCTCAGTGCCCTTCTTGAGCTTCTTTCGCAGCTGCTCGGCGAGATACTCGGCGGTTGGAATGAAGCGGCAGAAGACAATCGGACTGAAGCCGTCTTTGAGAAGTTCGGCAATGAGCTTTGTTGCCTTCTTCAGCTTGGGGTCGCCATCACCGGCGAGGGCCTCTGCTGCCTTGGCCATCTCTCGCAGACGACGTTGCTCGCTCTCGGCCACAGCCGGGCTTGTTTCGGATTCGATCTCGTCAGAGATTGAACCGGGGATTACGTCGCTTGGGTCACCTGCATCGTCATCGGCGAGGTCGAGAACAGTCCGGCGCCCGACCTCGTCGGCCTCTTCCGGTGTCTCGGTATTGATTGCCGCCGCCCGGGTTCTCAGCGTCTCGGCAGCAGCCATTGGCGATGACCCGAGAGACCTCAGCAGTGCAAGGGCCGACCACCACTGGACCCGGTTGCGATACGTGCCGGTCTCGGTGTCGCGGATCTTCTCTCTCGCGTAGTCGACGGCGCGGTTGAAGAGCTTCTGATACTCGGGTGTCAGCTCATAAGCGGCTTCGGAGTCTTCACGATCAGGGAACGATGTATCGGTCTCGAGGTAATGGCGGATGTCGCCCCTGCGGCGCTGGACCATGTGGCGCGCAAGAGCTCTCCGGTGCTTTTCATTTTGCGGGCCGTTCAGATCGTCGGGCATTTCGCGGAGCTTGCTGTTGAGTAATGCCACGAGCGACTTGAACGATTCGGGCTTGCCGCTATGAGGCGTCGCAGTAACAAGGACAATGTGGCGATCGTCGTCTTCGGCGAGCTTGGTCACGAGCTGGTTGCGCAGATGGCGATTGTGGGTCTCGGCTCCAACCGAACAAGTGTGAGCCTCGTCGACAATCACCAGGTTAGGACATGCCCTGACGAAGTCATCGCGGCGACGATCCGACTTGATGAAGTCGATCGAGACGATTGTCACGGGATGCGCTTCAAAGAGCGACTGGCCGAAACTGGTCTGGCGCTCTAGGCGTGAGACAGTCGACGGCAGTACGACTTCGGCTTCGATGTGGAACTTTTCTGACAGCTCGCCACGCCACTGCTCGGCAAGATGAGGCGGGCAGAGCACGCAGAGCCCGGTTGCGTCACCTTGTTCGAGAAGTTCCTTGGCAATGAGCGCGGCCTCGATGGTCTTGCCGACGCCGACATCATCTGCAATGAGAAGGCGCACCGGGTCGAGACGGAGCGCCATGAGCAAGGGCACCAGTTGGTAGGGGCGGGGTTCGACGGCGACCTTGGCGACTGATCTGAAGGGGCCGGCTGATGATCTGAAGCCGATACGCAGTGAGTCTCTCAGTAGGCGGCACGAGAGGTAGTCGCCGAGCTGAGAGGGGTCGGGCGGGTCGAATTGCGCTGACTCGACCTTCTCGAGCGTCGCGAGCACACCGGCTGCCTCGATGGCAGAGCCGCCGAGAGGGTGGAGCACCAACAAATCGCCTGCTGATTCGGGCTGGACGATCCACTCACGTCCGCGGGCACGCACGATCGACCCTGGCGAGAAGCGCTCGGCTGCGGGGGCCTGCTCGCTCACACTCATGGCGTACCGAAGATCTCGGGGTAGCCGGCTGCAATCTCAGGCCAAGCCGACTTGTCGTATCCGAAAACAATGATGGTGTAGCCGGCATCGGTGAGGGCGTCGCGCTTCTCGGCGTCGCCCTTTGCCACATCAGCGTTGTCGTGAATAGGGCCGTCTATGAATACAGCAGCTGAGTACGACTTATAGAAAAAGTCGGGTTGTACGTAGTGGCCATCGATCTTCACCTGTGCTGCATCAGGCATGTCGAGATTGGCTTCGTCAACGAACTTCAACCACTCGCGCTCGAGGTCTGAATCGCATAGCTTCTCGAGTCTTGCCCGGTGCTCGGCACGTGTCAGCGGCCCCGGGGATGCAGCAACCTTTGCGTTGGTGAGATCCATCAGGAGCTGGCGAATCGCCTTGCGGTCGAGTGCCTTGTGGTCTCGCTGATTGCGATAGGTCATGAGGCAGTTGTAGCAAGCTTTCTCGCAGTCTTCTTCGGCGTTGTCGGCGCGGCGCAGGTCGTCGCCGGTCTCGGGATCAAAATGACAAATCTCAAGTGCCTTACCTGCGATGCCCGCTAGAGCATTGGGGTCATCGACTAGCTGACGAAGTACTCCGGCGCCGCCTTCGGCTGCTTCATAGAAGAGGAGCCTCCTCGGGTCGCCCCCGGTCGGAAGGGCTTCGGAGGCAATCTCGTTCTCTTCAAGTTCGTAGACGATGCCAATTGCCGCGGCGAGTGCTGCTTGGAGGGACTTGATCTCTGCGGTGCCGAGGTCATCGCCGGGCTCGATCAGAAGGCAGTTCTTCTTGTCATCCACATAGGGAACAACCATGCGCTTGCTTGCGCTCATCGGGTCGCCGGGGTCTTCGTCTTCGGACAGCTCGTCGTTCCGGCCCCAATAGCCATTTTGGGTGTCGAGCTGGAAGCCCCAGGCATCTTGCTTCTTACGCCTGCGCCACCCGGCATTGACACGCCAAATGGTTGCCGAGCTTCCGTAGCTGAGCCGACCCCACTCGTCGCCATTGATCTCGACCTGGCCAATGCGCCTGTGAGTGCTGTTGCCTGAGCCGCCGAATCTGAAGAAGGCATGGATCTCGTAGCCGATGCGGAGGCGGTCCTCTTCATCGGAGGTAATGCGCTGGCGCCGCCTCGTGTTTGCGTTGCGCATCCGAAAGAGATCGGAGCGGGCAAAGCCGAGAGCCCCACCACAGAGGTGGCACTCGTCGGGCCCCGGAGGTTGAGGTATCTCGTGAATGTATCCACATGATTCGCAGAGCTTGGCCGTACTCGTCAGGGCGTTCATCTCGTCGGTGTCTTTGCTGCCGGCGAAGATCACACCGTTGATCTGATACTTCGCCCCTTCGTGGTAGACGATCGCCCGGGGACCGAACTCGGAGATCGCTAGGAAGCGAGGCCGGCTCAGGTATTCGTCGAAGCCCTTGTTCCGCCTGCGGGCCGGAATGTATGCCGATATCGGCAGGCGAGGGAAGCTGTAGCCGGGGAGGAACCCTTGGCTCGCAAAGTAGCGGTACGAGTAGAAGTCAGACTGGCTGACTTTTCCCTCTGAGCTGAGCAAGATCTTGATCTGTTGCTCGGCCTCATTGCGCAGACGCGTGGCGGTCTTTCGTGCCTCGGCTGCCGTGGCGGCGTTCTGAATCACCGCGTTCTGGTTCCGGTGCTGGGATTGGGCGGCAAAGTAGAGCTCACGCCAGCGGTCACATGCCCGGTCAAGCTGGCTGGGGCACTGACTGATTACCTCGTCGAGCCAATAATCTGAGTACCAGTCGGGGTCTCCCGGTCGCAGATCGATTTCGTCGAGCATTGATGCGGCCCTAGTCCGCGCCGTAGATGCAGCGGTCTTGCTTCTCAGCGCCTCGGCGACGTGGTCTTTGAGGGGGTAGTGGCCGGTCTCATTTTCGAGATCGAGGATGTCACGCAGCGACTTGTGGAGATCCACGCCGGTGGCGCGGAGCCAGATCGCTTGAACGTGTGAGCGAATCAGATCTTCGTTGTGTAAGTCGATGCGGGGCAGGGAGACTTCGCCCGAGACCATCGCATCTTGGCGGCGGAAGAAGTACTGGTCGTGCGGGCTGCCGGCGGTGCAGTAGGTGATGACAATCGCGGGCTGGCCCTGACGCCCTGCTCGCCCTGAGCGCTGCGCGTAGTTGGCGGGCGAAGGTGGAACGTTTCGCATGTGGACCGCGTTGAGATCGGCGATATCTACGCCGAGCTCCATGGTCGGCGAACAGTAGAGGATCGGCAGCTGCGCGGATCTGAAGTTCTCTTCGCGTCGTTCGCGCACCTCGTAAGGGACCTGCGCGGTGTGCTCGTGGGCTTCTAGACCCTTTGTTGAGAGCGCGGCTAAGCGGTAGAAGTCGGTGAAGAACTCGTTGGCGGCATCTGGGATTGCGGTGGCCGTCTCGTTGTCTTGGCCAGTGCCCTCTGCGTCGCCAGTGCCCTCTGCGTCGCCTCCGCTCGTGCGGAGTTCGTCTCTGACGGGGGTGCCGTCGCCCGGAACCCATTTCATGCCCGCTGCGACTAGTTGATAACCACCTGCTTGGTCACCTTTGGCTTCGTCAATGCACTCGACCAACCCGGCTTTGCGGAGATTCTCGAGCAGATCGAGAAGTACCATCGGCACTTCATCGGATCCGATCGGCGACTCTAAGTTGGGGAAAGTACTTTTCTTTCGTAGGAACTGGCCGATGAGGCTCCGTGCCGAGCCATAGCGGTTGAGGCTGGACTCACCCCGCTTACTGACCCTGGGATACAACAAGCCCGACTTCTCGAGGTTCTCACCTTCATCAATTGCCCACGGCTCGCGAAGACGCTGTTCGGAAACGCTGCGAATTCGCTCTTGTTCCACCGGGTCGAGATACGAGACCTTGATCAGCAGTTCAGTCCGCATGAACTGGAGGAGTGTTGTAGCGACTTTGGCGCGCACCTCGGGTGTGGCCGTTGTGAGGGCGAGGTGGAGGCCGGTCCAGTCATCGTCGTTGGCACAGAGCTCATCGAGTGACCGGTACTCGATCTTGAGTAGTCCACACTGCTCAAGGTTGGGCGAGGTGATGCGCCAGCCGCGCTTGAGGTCTTGGTAGAGGCGATAGCCGAGGACTTCGCGCATGGCACGGTAGGTGTCGTCTTTGGCCGCGTACTTGACCTCTCGATCTGCCGCGAAGTCCTCCAAGCCAAGGTTGAGCGAATCAAGTACGCGATGAGGAAGTTCCTCATGGGTGAGCCCCTCGGGATCTGCCTCCTCGGCTGCGTTGAGGAGAGCCGCTCGGATCATCCCCGTCTGGATGAAGTCGTTGAAGTGACCGGCCTGAAGTGATGCATCTTGCCGGTCGTCGGTGAAGCTGAGGAGCTTGCGGGCTTGAGCCGCCAGATCTTGGTCGGCTTTGAGGCGGCGAACAAGCGACAGCGAGAGGATCGTCGTTGCGGTGGATCGCCCTTCGCTAGATAGCGTGCCGAGCTTGGCGAAGTCCGAGCGCTGCTTCGACGAGTAGGTGACCCCACACTTGATACAGAACTGGAATGGCGCATAGATCAGCGCGCAGTCGACACCGCTGCCGGTTGCGTCTGCTCCGTTCTGTGCGCCATCGGTGCCAACTCGAATCGCTCTGGGTATGTGCTTCTTGCTGTTGCGCTTGACCCGAGCGTCAGAACCGCTCCCTTCGATCCAGTCTTCTGGAATCAGCGAGATCTGTTCTGAAGGGCCGACCGGCCAAGGCTTGGTCTCACTCATATATAGGAATGCAGGTTTCTTGCCAGAATCCTCGAAGCGATCGGTCAGCTCTCTGGGCGAGAAGGTGAGGTCGCTTTCGTCTTCGTCGTCGGAGGCATATACGACGTAGTACTCCTGCCCGCATCCCGGATTTCGACAGAAGGCGATGGGCAGGAGAATCTTGTCGCGATCGCCGGGAACGAATTGCTGTGCTTCGGTTGTAATGTGGCGTTGATCGGCCGGTTCAAGCGATGCATAGGCGCTCGTTCCGCGGCCGATGAACTGGTGAAGTCTGAATGCGAAGACCGGGAAACCCGTTGCGGGGTTGGTGATCGCGTTGCCGTCGAGGAGGGCTTGGCGGATGGCCGATGTGGCGGCATCGGGGTCTGTCGACGTGAGCTGCGCGAGTACTTCGGCCGCACCTCCGTGGCCGTCAATAGGCCGTGGCTTCTGGCGAATGTAAGTGCCGGTTTCGTCTTCACGTATCAGGCCGAAGGTGGACTCGATCCATTGCGCTAGCGGGTCTCCTTGGAGGTCAGCGAAATTCTCCGGCCGGTTGTAGTTGTTGATGCGCTTGCCCAGCGCATCCCGAAAAATCTCGCTGTTGAGATCGGGTTCGTGCGTCGCGCGGCGAAGTGTTTCGCCGATGACGTTCTTAGCATCGACCGTTGTGCCAAAGATCTGCGTGGCAACCTCAGCGACACGAGTCCGTTGCTCTTCTATGGAGCTGCCACCGGCGAGCGTTGCCGACGTGCCAACGCATTGAAGACTCGGTGAGTTGCAGGTTTCCCGCACCCGCCTGGCGAGCATCGCAACATCTGCGCCTTGGCGCCCCCGGTAGGTGTGGAGCTCGTCGAAGACCAAGAACTGAAGGCCCTCGGCTCCGGCAATCAGCTTGGCTTCTTGGGGGCGAGTCAAGATGAGCTCGAGCATGACGTAGTTGGTGAGCAAGATGTCGGGAGGGTCAGTGATGATCGCCTGCTTGGCCTCCTCGTTTTCCTGTCCGGTGTAGCGGCGGAAGGTGACGGGCGGTTTGTTCTGCGGGTAGCCGTTGCAGAGGAACTTGGCGAGCTCGCCCTCTTGGGAGTTGGCGAGCGCATTCATCGGGTAGACGACAATCGCCTTGATCGAGCCTCCCGAGCCTTGACGCAGCACCCTGTCGACGATGGGAACGATGTAAGCAAGGCTCTTGCCCGACCCCGTGCCGGTGGTTAGCACGTAGTTCGCCTGGGTTGCTGCGGCTCTGATGGCCTCTTCCTGGTGCTTGTGGAGCTGGATCAGCTCGCCCTCGCGAGAGGTGCCGTCATCATTCTTGGCCTTGTCACGCCGAAAAATGCGTTCACACTCCGGGTGGAGCAGGCCTTCGGCGATTAGGTCTGGGATCGGAGCGCCACGCTCGAACGAAGGATTTAACTGGATGCGCGGCTCGGGCCAGAGGAGGCCACGGTCGAAATAGTCGCTGACTTTCGCCTCGATGCGCGCGTCAGCAATGTTGATGAAACTCCTCACGTATGAGGAGAAGTCATCGATCAGTCCTTCGCGGAGATCGAATATGTCCACTTGGTTCCGCCCCAGTCGGCCGCCCCGAATTGCAGCTTGTGACCGACCAATTGGGCTTCGCGACAGCGCTTGCACGGCCAGCTCGATGCTGCGTCGAGAAGACTAACGCGCGGGTGTGACACTCTGCCGTGAGTCTTCCGGCGGGACTCGTTGTGCTCACACGGATTTGTCGCACCTGGTGGCTAGTGTGCGACTTGCCGGGGCTGACCGTCAGCCGCTTCCTCTTGGTGCTATCTCGCTCAAGGGGAGCCATGCGTTTCATCCGCAACGTCGAGGACGACAACGGTGATTTGGTCGAACTCATCTACTACTGCAGCTGGCTCTGCTTTTCGACTGAGTCTGACGCGGCGGTCGCGTCGCTGACCGGCGGTGCCTGGCCGTGCTTAGACTCGGAGCTGACTCTTCCGGCGGTTTGCCGAGGGTGTGGCCGACCCGTCGGTGCAAGCGACTCGATTGAAGTCGAACTGGAACTGCATTCGTCGGCCCATGGCGCCTCGACGGATCTCGCTGAGCGATACTTTGGGTCTGGTTTTCGAGAAAGGGGGCGCATGGCGCGCACGCCCAAAGTTCCGGTTACTCCGAGCCTCTTGAGCTGGGCCAGGGAGCTTTCGGGATACTCGCTGACCGACATCGCCAAACGCGTAGGGGTCAAGGACGCTACCCGTGTGGCCGCGTGGGAGGCCGGCGACGATCAGCCGACCCTCGCTCAAGTTCGAAAGCTCGCTGCGAGCTATGGCCGAACTCCAGCGTTCTTCTTTCTGAAGACCCCTCCGCCATCAGATCTTCCTAAGGAACCGGATTTTCGTGGTCTCACCGTCCGCGGCAGCCTAAGTCCAAAGCTCCGTCGTGAAATGCGCCTCGCTGCAGAGCGCCGTGCTAGCTACATTGAACTGCACGGTGCAGATGACTTCAGGCTCGCGGAGTTAGGCGTCTCGCTAGATCAGCCCGAGACCGCGGCGCGAGTGGTTCGCGACGCATTGGGCGTCTCGATTCGCGAGCAGTTCGAAGCGCGCGACAACAGTTGGGCATATTCGCTCTGGCTGTCCGCGATCGAGAATTCGGGGGTACTGGTCTTTCAAATGAGTCGGGTACCGCTCGCGGAGACACGCGGTTTCTCGATATTCGAGCCTGAGTCACCCGTGATTGTCTTGAACGGCGCTGATGTCCCTCAGGCGAAGAGTTTTACGCTCTTCCATGAGTTGGGCCATCTCCTCGAGAGTTCTGGCGGCATTTGTGGCTGGACAGACGATGCGGCTGAGCGACGTTGCAACGCTTTTGCTGCCGACGCGCTGATGCCAGGTGCTGAGTTTCTGCACGAGCTCGGCGACCGCGACCCAATCGAGGCCATTTCCGATCTGGCAAGTCGTTTCCGGGTCAGTCGTGAGGCGGCCGCAGTTCGATTGAAAGTACTCGGCAGATTGGAACAACAGGATCTAGACCGCATTCGCCAGGAGACAGCTGACTGGGTCGCCGAAAACAGGCAGCGAGCAAGCGATCGGGAGGGCGGGCCACCGCATCACCTGATCCACCTTCGCAATCTCGGTCAGCGTTACGTCGAGGCTGTGCTCGACGCCTATCAAGACGATCGGATCACGTTCGCCGATGCTGCCTTCTACCTAGATGCGAAGGTCCCGACGATTCAGCGCATGGAGCAAGCGCTTCAAGATCGAAATGCGAGCTAGGCGGTGCCGGCTGTGCCCGCCGACAGTTACTGCATCGACACCAATGTCGTTATGGACCTCGGGCGTGTCTATCCGCGCGACGTGTTCCCAGGCGTGTGGGAATCAATCGAGACGCTCGTCGTCGAGGGGAGGGCTGTCATCCCCAGAGAGGTCCTCGATGAGTTGGAGCGACATGATCCCGACGCCTACGAATGGGCGAAGGGACTCGATGACTTCGTGGTTGAACCTGACGATCACGAAATAGCAATCGTCGCGGAAATCGCCGAGAACCATCCCGATTGGGTGCAAGGGCGCAAGAACGCCGCCGACCCCTTTGTGGTCGCGAACGCGTCTGGTCACGGGAGAATTGTCGTTACACATGAAAGGCGGCGCGGGCCGGGCGTCTTGGATCACAATCTCGGCATACCCAACGTCGCTGACGAATACGATCTCGAATGCATCTCGCTGCAAGAACTCGCTCGCCGTGAGCAATGGCAATTCAAGCGATAGGTCGGCTCAAGTCCCCCAACCGAATCGCGTGGCAGCAGCGACGGGTGGAAGGCTGGCTGCACTTCGCTTGAGTCACAGGCAGCCGTCGTAGAGTTCGGCGTTGACCTTGAATCCGCTGTCAATGAAACGGACGACGTCATTTTCCGTGTGGAAGACCAGCGAGGTGCCGACGTTTGTCGGAAGGACTGGATCGACCTGGACGATTGACCACGGCGGGTACTCTCCCTTGATGTTGAGATGGGTTCGGCCGGAGTAGGTACCGATGACCTGTGTTCCCGTATTGCCGATTCCGAGACCTTCTGCAGTGAGACTTGTCGAAGTTCCGTAGACGCGAGTGCTCACGATCACGCCGTAGTTGAGCATGAACCGGATGTCCCAGCCTGTCGGAGCCGCGTAGCGGCAAGAGCCATCGCCATAGAAATCCATACCAAGCGTGTATGTGAATCCCCCGATCTGGGCAGCCTCTGTAATCGACATCCCCGCGCGAATCGGGCCAATACCTCTATGGTGGATGCGCGATGCCGCCGACAGGTAGGGCTCAGGCGCAGCCGGCGGACCGGGCTGGGCAGCGCCAACATGGCCGCCGTCTGCGAATCCTTTATAGGTGAAATACATCGGGCGCTCGGTGACGATTGGCTGGTCTGACGCGACGCGCGCCGAGTCATCGACCCCGACGCCAAGATCGTTGCCGACCGCGAGCGTTCGGCGAGAGTTGGCCGGAACCATCAGTGATGTCGACGCCGTGGCCCCACCGGGGAACTGGTATGCGACGGTCACCCGTGCGTCGATGCCACCGGGATTCTGAAACGTCAGGTACTCGTCGAATCCGGGGCCTGTGTAGCCCTCGGCGAAGTAGCCGGTTGTAAGCGGCGCGCTCTGCCCGACGACGACGCTGCCGCCATCGACCGAACCCTTGTAGTTGAAGTACATCGGGCGCTCGGCCAGCACAGGCTGGTCTGAGGTGACTTTGGCCGAGACCTCTTGGTTGGCACCGACAACGTTGTTGACCCGCACGGTCGAGCGGGCGTGTGGCGGCACCACAAGCGCATTGCCAAAGGGCGTGCCCGAAGACGACTGATATGCGATCGAGACGTTGGCCGCGACCGATCCGGGGTTCTGCAGCGTGATGTACTCGTCGAATCCGGCGCCGGTATAGCCCTCGGCGAAGTAAAGGGTGGTGGCGGCTGCACTTTGCGCGGGCGAGACGTGTCCGTCGGTGATCGACCCGTGATAGGTGAAGTACATCGGACGCTCGGCCAGTATCGGCGCATCCGAGGTGAGCTTGGCACTCACCTCTTGGCCGGGGCCGACCTCGGCGTTGACGTTGACGGTCTGGCGCGAGGTCGGAGCGACTACATGTTGGGTGTTGATCACCGGTCCGGTGCCGAGCTGGTACTCGATGTCGACGGTGGCCGGTGCGCCACCCGGGTTCTGCAACGTGATGTACTCGTCAAAGCCCAGGCCGGTGTACCCCTCTGCAAAGTACATCGTCTGGGCGAGCTGGCTCTGGCCGGATGCGACGTGCCCGCCCGTGACCGACCCCTTGTAGGTGAAATACATCGGGCGCTCGGCGAAGATCACCTGATCTGACTCGATCTTGGCGCTCACCTCTTGGCCGGGGCCGACCTCTGAGTTGACGTTGACAGTGGCGCGTGAGTTGGGCGCGACCTGGCGGCTGGTGTTGATCGTCGCCCCGGTGCCGGTCTGGTAAGTGATGTCGACGTTGGCCGTGGCCGTTGTCGGGTTCTGAATGGTGAGGTACTCCTCGAAGCCCGGCCCCGTATAGCCCTCGGCGAAGTAGAGGGTTGTTACCGGGGATGGGATGCGGGCCGTGTCGTGGGCCCTGGCCGTTGCGGTTGCCGGTGTCGCGGGCGTCGCGGCGATCACGAGCGCGGCGATTGCGGCGAGAGCTGCCGCCCTTCGGCGTTCTTGCGGCCGCCGCCGCCTCTGCCTCTGGTTCGTCCGACCCGTCTGCGCCATGTTGCGAATCCCTCATGCCGATTCGGCGATGCGCTTCGGTCGTCGAGCCTACCCGAGACAAACGCGACCCCATCACTGGCATCAAGAATTGAGTAAACCGGGGCACAGCCTTTGAGCTGCCCCCAAATCCCTTAACCGGGCCGTCCCGTCCGGATTGCTTTGGGCGTTCAATTCTTCGGAGCAGGCCTCGCGGTCTCTCCAGTCACACTCCCTCAGCCACCTCGGCAATCCGATCGGAACGGAATCTAGGGCACGAGGGAGGTTAGATGTCACACCGCTCGCATACGCTCGGCTTCGATCACTTCCCCCGCCCATCCGAACGGCGGTGAGAAGGAGTCTCCAAGAATGAAGGTGAGAGAGGTGATCAAGTTGCTCGAACGAGACGGCTGGTACCAAGTCGCGATGCGCGGCAGCCATCGGCAATTCAAGAACACGAGAAAACCCGGGCGGGTGACAGTCGCCGGAAGCCCTTCTGACGATCTTGCTCCGGGTACGCTTAACAGCATCCTCAAACAAGCCCAATTGAAGGGTCGATACTGATGCGCTACGCCGTTGTCATCGAGAAGGCTGACGGGAATTTGTCGGCGTACGTACCCGATCTTCCGGGATGTGTCGCGACCGGCAGAACCCGCGAGGAGGTCGAGAGGAACATCCGCGAGGCAATCCGATTTCATATCGACGGCCTGCTTGAAGACGGCGCGCCGGTGCCAGACCCAGAGTTCGACTTCGAGTACGTCGACGCCTAGGTACCTGGTATCGGGCTGAGCAAGCGCGGCAATGCCTTTCTTGAAATGCGCGGGGGCACGCACAGTCTCAAGAGGCCGTAGCACATCGAACTTGGTCCAGATTGGCTACTGGGGCAACCGACCATTCGCGGGCGGCGGATCCAAGAGGAAGAAGCTGCCCGGATTGCCGAGGCGCCGGGCGCTTCTGAGAATCCGGCGCGACGACTCCGAGCTTTCGAATGACGCAATAGGCGACGCCAGGCGATGGTTCGGCCTCGCTAACCACCTAGCGAGGCAATGCGTTTGAGGCCCGAGCCACGGTTAGTGCGGGTGCTGTCCTGGACGAGTCCTCAAATCCCGACGAATGCCAGGCCGGGGCGAGGTCGCTTGCCGGCAGACACGAATCACATGCCGAGGAGCTCTCGCAGCCGGGCCGGACGCATGACAACGTCGAAATCCTCGGAGTCTGCGACCGACTCCCTCTCGAAGCTGGCGATCAAGCGGTCCAGCTCTTCACGCCGGGTCGGGTCCTCGGCCGCCTCGCGCGGAGTCAGACCGCCCAGGGCGGGCACCGGTTGTTCGCACCATCGTTCTTCATAGCGGTCGCGGTACTCCGCCATTAAGGCCCGGGCCTCGAGAGGGATCTCCTCATCGCTCAACGAAGCTCCCGCCGACTCGGCCATCTCAGATGCGCGAGCCTGCACCGTCGCAACATCTAACGGTTCGCGCCGTTCGGAGACGACCAGGCAACCGCCCGGCATACGGTCAAGCAATGCAAGCACTCTGCGGGCCCGTTCTTCACTGTTCACATTCACAGTAAGCCGGCTGCCGTTGAGTGCAAGCTGAGCGCGGATAATCGACTCATCTTCGTCGAGGTCGTGCACCTCGACCCAGCCATCCCGCTCTCCTTCGAAGTTCGCGTCGAGGAAATCGACTGCCTCGGGTGGATTAGCAACCTCAAGCTCGATCTCGCAGAGCACGAGATCATCACCTTCTCGATTTGCCAGGCGCGGTGGCGCGTGTGCTGCAGAGAACCATTCGGCAATGGAATACGGATCACCGTCGTCGAGTATCGCGAGCAACCCCCGTTCGTGGCCGGGCTCGACAACGATGATTCCGCCCACGAATTGGTAACCGCCGCCGTCTGGCACCGGGCGCGCACAGATCATCATCTTCGGATGCGCGATCTCGCTGAACGACCGCTCGCGCACCTCGACGCTCTCGCCGGTCCGGAGGTCTCGCAAGGTAAGTCCCTCGCCAGCCTCTACGTCGATCACCTCGAAGACGCTCCGCTCAACGAACAGCCACGAATGCGCCAGCACCGATTCGTCCTCTGGCAACAGCGGGCCCCGCTCCTCCAAGAAACGCTCAAACCAGCCTCCCTCGGTAAGCGCGAGGTCGATCACGATCGGGTCTGAGAGCGCTTCGAGAATCGAATCGTTGTCGTGCGGGTCGACGGCCCGGGCCGAGGCCAGAGTCATCACGGCCATGCGCGCATTCCTGCCGCGCCTCTCAAGAAAGCACGTTGCCTTGCGACAAAGCCAGCCGATGCGATCAGGCAGCGGGGGCAGCTCGGTAATGCCGAGGTGGCATTGCTTGTACTTCCGGCCCGATCCACACCAGCAGGGCTCGTTCCTTCCCATCTTCGCAGTGCTTGTGCGCGCGAATTCCCTGACTTCAGCGAGAGGCACCTCTATCGCCGAAGATGTGGCCACGCGGCCCCAGTACCGCGCCGCGAGCGGGGCGTCGCCACGGTCTGACGCGTACCATCCGAGCCTGTCGAGTGCCGGCTCAAAATCGCCGTCGGCTTCAATTGCGGCCTTCAGATGTTCCTCAGCAACTTCGGGCTCAAGTGACCGCTCGGCACAAATTGCAGAGATGTATCGGGCGATCGCCTTCTCACGCCGTGTGCGCGCAGCCCCTGCCAGCGCCTTAGCGAATTGAGCTCGCGACTCCGGCTCGAGATACGCGCTGGCCGCAGGTGGTTCTCTGTACGGCTGGTCGAAAAGTTCGTCACAGACGATTTCAAGGACTTCGGGTTTCGACATCACGCTCAGGTGTTCTCTCAAGTCCTCGGCCGTCGGCGGACCTTCGTATTCGGTGAGCAACTCGACGTCGATGCCCGATGCGACGTCGGCGGTATCGAGAACCCTCAGGACCGGCAAAGTGAGGTTCGAGTCGCGGCCGAGCTCATCCATTACTCGTCCCAGGCGTATCACGCGGGTAAGGCTGTGCCAGACAGACGCGTCGTGAGCTACGTCTCGCCCTCGAACCTCAAGCCCTGCCTGGTGATACAGCTCGGAGAGAGGCGGAGCGGCCGAGCTGAACGCGTCGGGAGCGTCAAGAAGCACAGCCAGCAGCAACTCCTCTGCGCTGACGGGCAGCCACGGCTCTTCCACCTCCACGTCGTAAGCTGCGCGCACCGCGGCGACCAAGGCGCCGCTGGTTTTCGGGTCGGCATTCACCCGAGCAATCATCAGCCTGCCACGGTCGTCGGAGCTAGCCGAGTCGACTCTGATCGCGACGGCTTTGCCCGCCTCGAAGCCGTCGAGCCAGCCCGGCGGACCGTGCCAGGTGATGGCACCGCCGGGGCCGTCCCAGATCTCGATCACGGTCGTCTCGTCGTCTGCCAAATTGAGCACGTCGTAGCCGCGAAAGCCGGCCAGGTCACACGTGGCGCCGATGACCCCCGACTGCTGCTCGGCCTCGGTCAGGCGGTGGGTTAGTGTGATTCCATCGGTTAGACCGCGCTTGTGGACCACGCGATCGGGCGCAAGCAGTGCGAATGGGCCGTAGTCGCGGTCTATGAGTTCTTCGAATACCTCGTCGAGCAGCGCTCGGTCAGACTGATTGGTGTCGTCGAGTCCGAGCCGGTCGCACACCGCACGGTCGAGGTCGGCGCATCCGATTCCCTGGTCTGCCGCAACGATTTCGATCATTGCCGCTTCGACCCGCGCGGGTGAGTCTTCGGGCAGATCCTCAATCTTCATTGTGACTGAGACTAGCAGCGACCGTTGGTCCTCGTGGTTCCCCGCGATCTCGCTTCACGGGTAGATGCTCCCCACCCCTATGAGATACCAGCGGCCGTCGACGCGTGCCAGCTCCGCGTAGAGGTTCCAGCCGACCTGCGCGAGATCGCTTGCTTCCCGGGGCACCTCGATCGGGCCGATTGTTTCGTCCATTTCCGACGCCGATGCCCAGCCGGGACCGAACCAGATCGCGCCCTCTTCAACTCGTGCGATGTCGACGTAGTCTTCGATCAAGTCCGCTTCGTCAAGGTCTTCGAAGCTGGCGACACGCGGCCCGCCGAGCGACACTTCATGTAGGAGACCGGTAAGCTTCTCGGCTCGGGGCAGGTCGCGTGCGGCTTCCGCGCCAGCGTCAGCTCCGATTCTTGCGTCTGCGGAGTCTATGTATTCTCGTCGCTCGAGCCACTTGGCCAGCTTGCGTGTGACGGTTCCCGAAGCTCGCAGCAATTCCTCGCCTGCAACGACCTTTCGGACCATGAAGTAGCCGAGGAACATGCTCAGGTTCGGGACGATCTGATCGGGACCGAAGAGGTTGGTAAAGGCACCTTCGTCGCCCCCGTCGTAGGCACGCTGCCATCGCTTCTTGTCGAACTCGCCGAGGTCCTCGTAGGCATAAGAGTTCAAGTAGTCCTTGAGCAGGCCTACCACGTCTGCGTAGTTGCGGAAGGTGCGCTCTGATAGACGTTCGCGTTCGTCCGCGAGAAAGTCGTCGAGAACCGAGTCGATGCTCGGCGTTTCGGAATTGGCGGCGGAGGGCATGTGCCTATCTTGACGCATTCGCGTTTCGCCTGGCTCTCATGGGTCGTATGCGCGCATCCGAGAGGCCATTCGGCTTCCCATCGACGGGCCCGTTGAAGACGGCGCGCCGGCTCCGGACCCGGAATTCATCTGCGAATGCGTCGACGCGCAAGCACGCGCTGCGCGCCTCGGTGGCCCGTCCGGCGGTCAGTGCGAGACAAACGACGCAGACGTGGCCCGGCCATCCTTGAACGTGAACTGGAAGTCGTATAGCGAAAGCGTGCCGAGGCCAACCACCGACGTGAACTGAACTAGTCCTGGCGGGAAGTCCGAGGCCGCTGGAAGTGTGAAGAACGGCGGCTCTGGTGGCGCACCCCACGCTTTCACGTTGTCATTTACGAGCACGACGTGATCACCGTTGCCGACATCAAGGGTGAACTGCACCTTGTCATAAGCCTCAGTACCAGTAAATGGAATGGGAGCTTTGGCAACCTGATTGCTCAATAACGAGATGTCACCGTTTAGGGGGGTAAATGGCAGCGTCGCGCCCGTGTCGAAGAAGGCTAGGTTCTTCTCCGCGATTCGTGACCGCTGCCCGTCGCGTTCAAGAAACACGCCCCCCGCCTCCGAGACGATGCTGGCGCGAATCCTCGAATCCACCATGAAGTCAACTCTAGAAATGTTTGCCGTGTAGCCGTATTTGAGGGAACCCGGGCTGACAAGAGGTACGGCCGCAACTCCACGAAGCTTCTCGGGCGGCAGCGCTGCAAATTCGACGATCGCACTGTTCTGGCCTCCATTTGGGAACTGAAATGACATGTGGTCCGGCCGCAATTGGTCGATGACCGTCTCGACGCCGGGTAGGTTCTCGCCTTCCATGTTTCCCGACACACCAATGATCGAGTGCGGACCGACCCAGTTCTTGAAGTTCGCATCCCCGTATTTCAGATTCGGTGCGACTTCGACGACCGAATTGTCGGCGCCCAAAGCCTTCAGAGGCGCTGTCGCCGGGCAGAATTCCGCGAATCCGGCTCCGTAGTAGAAGGTTGGCTTGCTCGGGCAGGTGAGATTCGGGTCTTCGGGGTGACCGCCTACAAAGAGGTAGACGCTCCCGGTATCGACTTGGCTTCGAATGCGCTCGTTGCCGCGGACCAAGATCATGTCTGTGCTCGACGGAAATTGATCTTGAAGGGTCGGCTGGAGCTGTAGAGCAGTGCTTTGGAGGCCGGGCGGCTTTGCGCAAGCTGTGAGCGCGACGAACGCGAAAGAGAGAATCACTGCCCGGGCCCTCGGCTTATTGCGACGCATTCTTCGACCTCTCGCCGGCGATAAACGATGCGTTCGCGGGGATCACGGCGATACCGGATGCTCCCAGGAGTCCGTGAGTCTACCCGCTCGTAGGGGGGGTGCCGTGCCGCTGTTACCCGGCCGTCGAATCTGTCATACCACCCGAATAGCGTCGGAACCATGAATACAGAACGGCTGCTGCGCAAGATCAAACAAGGCAACGTGAACAACGTCGCCCTTGCCGATCTGCATCGCCTCCTCGTCGGTCTGGGATTTGACTTAGCACGTGTTCGTGGCAGTCATCACGTCTACAGCCACCTCGAATGCCGCGAGATCGTCAATGTGCAGGAGGTCGGAGGCCAAGCGAAGCCATATCAGGTTCGGCAGATCGCGCATCTGATAGACCGCTACAATTTGGAGCTGGAG
This sequence comes from Acidobacteriota bacterium, assembly GCA_003577105.1. Lineage (GTDB taxonomy): Bacteria > Actinomycetota > Acidimicrobiia > ATN3 > ATN3 > ATN3. Next base: position 72,741 of record QEUQ01000004.1, read on the forward strand.
GCGTGAACTTGTCGGATTACGCGATCAATATCTTCTATAGCGAGGACGACGCCGGCTATATCGCCGAAATTCCGGAACTCCCTGGTTGCTCGGCCTTTGGAGACTCACCCGAGAAAGCGCTGGCCGAATTGCAGGTTGCGCGAGGAGCCTGGATTTCCGCTGCCAAAGAAAGTGGCATTGAGATTCCGAAGCCCGTGACTCGACACGCCGCCTCGGGCAGTTAGTCGACTAGACGCACACCCCCAAGAATTGTCATACCCCTCTGACACACTCAGAGACATGAACGCAATTAACTTCCGAGACGAAATTCTCTTTCGAATCGATCACGCAATTGAGCAACACGGCTACTTCATTCAGTACGTCGTGGGCGATGGCCGGCACCCGACTTGGGCCTACACGATCGGATGTCTGAACCTCGACCGTCCCGAGGCAGTCGTCGTCGGCCTTGATCCCGAATCGACTGCAGGAATCCTCCGATGCTACTGGCATGCGATTTCAAGCGGTGCCGATCTGGCGACAGGCCGCGAGGTCGAGCAGCCGGCCTTCGACCGCCTCGCACGCCTCGTCGAGGTCGCCAAGCGCCACTGGCGGGGCAAAGAAGATCTCATGCTTGGCTGCCGCAACTACTATCGGTCGATCGGCGGATTCCCGTCTGCGCCAAGGGCGGTTCAGATCGTCTGGTGCGATGACGATGGTCGCTACCCATGGCACGAAGGATTCCCATCGAAACTTCGCAAGCTCCAGGTGCTCTACGACGATGGCAGGACTCCAGTTGACAGCGAATGAGATATCCTTACTTCTGCCTCATAGTAAGGACTTCCCGATTGGACGTAGCAGCCAAGCTCACATCGAAGGGCCAAGTGACGATTCCGAAGCCGGTGCGAGACGCACTCGAACTCGCCGAGGGCGACGCGGTCGTGTTTCGAATCGAGGGCAAGACCGCAACAATGGCGCGCACGCCGAACCTGCTCGACTTGGCAGGCTCGATCGATGTTCCGGCGAGCCGGCGCAGCGAGCGCTGGGGTGAGGTCCGGCGCGCATCCAGAAAGACGCGGAGCGCCAAGCGGCGGTGACTGCTCTCGTTGACACCAACGTCCTTGTTCGCCACCTCACAGGCGATCCGCCCGCCGCGGCAGCAAGTGCGACGAGGCTTCTCGGATCTGCCAAAGACCTGCTGATGCCCGATCTCATACTCGCCGAAGTTGTCTATGTGCTCGAGTCGTTCTACGAGGCCCCGCGTGCTCAGGTTGCCGAGTGCGCACGCTCGATACTCGGGTTCGAGCCAATACGCGTCGATGACCCAGCGCTGCTAATGCGAGCAGTCGAGGTCTACGAAACCGACCGAATCGACTTCGCAGAGGCTTATCTGGTGGCAACCGCCGAGGCAACGGGTATCGACACGGTCGTGTCATTCGACAAGTCAATCGACCGAATCGAGAGCGTCGAGCGCGTCGATCCCGGCAAGGTCAAGTGACTGGCGGAGCGAGGCCCGCGCCGACGCACGGCCCGCGCCAGCCCGTACTCTTGGCCACTCGCCGCGAATCAGAGGTAACTCACATGAATCAACGGCGCCAGATGCCCGTCATGGCGGCCCTCGCCGCCGCACTCCTCGTCTTCACGTCCGCATGTACCAAGGCTGACGAGACCAAGACTGCCCCACCGTCACCTAACGTGAAGACGAAGGCGGGTACCGGCAAATATGCGTGGACGCAATTTGGCCCAGGATCGACTGTTCTCGTGCGCTCAGTGGCCAAGGGTGGCTGCCCTGACGCACACGTCGACGGCGCAACGGTCAAGTCAGAGGTTTTCGCGCATCCGACTCAGAACTTCCCCATGACCACGTGCCAAGCCGAGATCGCGCCAACCGCAAAGTCGGTGACGATCGACGGAGTCGCGGTGCCGCCGCCGCCGAAGCAGCTCGAGAAGGTCATTGTCGTCGGCGATATCGGCTGCTACATGCAGGGAAAGGACTTCCAGGCATGTCTCGATCCGAGCCAATTCCCGGCGGCCGCCCTCGCCAGGCAGATCGAAGCAGCCAAGCCCGACCTGGTCGTCTTTGTCGGCGACATCTACTACAGCCAGACCGAATGCCCGCCCGAGAAGGCGGCAGAGTGCGGCGGCGTACCGACCGGAGACAACTGGGAATCGTGGGCGTACGACTTCTTCGACCCGTATTCGCCCGCGCTGAGCGCAGCGCCCTGGATCTTCACGCGAGGCAATCACGAATCGTGTGACACCAAGAACGACAACGGCGGGCCGGGGTGGTTCCAGGTGCTCGCCCCGGCCAACATTCCGTGTTCGAACAACACCGACCCCTACCGGGTCGACATCGCCGGGCAGTCGTTCATCGTCTTCGATTCGGCAATTGCCGATGACAATCCGGCCAAGGCATCACAAGTGCCGGACTACGCCGAGAACTTCAAGAAGGTTCACGAGCTTGCCGCAGGGCACCCCAACACGTGGTTTGTCGATCATCGCCCGCTTTGGGCTGCGGCCGAATCAAAGAAGGGGCCGTATGCCCTAAACCAAACGCTCCAAGATGCAATCAAGAGCTCAGGAAACACGCTGCCGGCCGATGTGTCGCTGATCCTCTCGGGCCACATGCACTCGCTGGCGTATTACACGTTCGCCGATGGCCGCCCCGCCCAGATCGTCTCGGGTGGCGGCAGCGCGATTCTCGACAAGCACACCGGAGACTTCGCGCAACAGACAATCGACGGTGTCACCTTTGCCGGCGCGGAGATCACCGCGCAGTTCGGGTATGTGCAGCTCCATCGCATTGACGATCGAGCCAATTGGCAACTGGAGTTTGTAACGAAGGGCGGTTCGGTTTGGAAGCAGTGCCGTCTCGCCGGCTCGAAGCTGGACTGCGCCTAAACCACCCACGCGCGCCCAGTCAATGGCCGGCGGAAGGCGATCTCTGCCCCGATGGTCTCGCCTCGTGTTGCGTGGCATACGGCCTTTCCAAGAGCTGCTAACGTCAAAGTCTCACCAACGAGCACCGTCTGGGAAGGGCCGGCAATGACTAGATTTGCGCGGACGACGAATTGGCTAGTAGCAGCAGCCGCAGTAACGGTCTTGATCGCCGCAACATCGTGCTCAAAGCCGGTCCAGGTCGAGGACGATGCCTACAAGAGTCCAGAGCCAAAGGCCACGCCTCCTGCCCTCACGGAGGGCACAGGGCCAGGCGACTCGATGCGAACCAACAACGTGATCCTCTTCACCCTCAACGGCTTCCCCAATGGCTTCCAGTTGACGGGATACAAGGTGTCGAGTGGCCAGCCATGGGGTGGCGTGACGACGTCATCAACTCAGTACGAAGGCGAACCCGCCTTTATAGTCACGGCTAAGGCAGGCCGGCACAAGACGACGGATGTAGCCGACTGGTTCAAGGATCAGGTTGGCGGCGGCCAAATGCTCGGCGCAAAGAGCAGTTCGTCGTCGCCGGATCAGCTGAACTTCGCCATTTGCGGAAACCTCACCTTCGGGGACGGATTCGAGCAGTTCACCCGCCTGGGGCAGGGAAACGACAGCGTCGAAAACGACTGGTGGGTAGGTGGGCCCGCGTACAACCAGAAGGGAAATGTGGGAGGCATGGCCGCGCTCTGTACGACTGGCCAGTCTCAAACCGTGGGTTTCACCCAGACTCCGCCCAATGCCGCCGCCGATCAATACTTCATTGTGAATCGCTGCTACTGAATCGAGCGGGGCCGCCAGGCGCAAGTCACGGATCGGAGTAGGTAAGCCAGGGCCACGGGAATGCGCCAACCACCTCGATGCTCACCGAGAGGAATTGGCAAACTCGCGGACCGGCCGAGTCCTCGGCCCACTTTCGAACCCGATCAACAGCCTCACCCCGAGAGCATTCGCAACTCGCTGGAGTGTGTGAACAGAGACCCTGTGACGCCCGCTCTCGAGACGCGAGATCGCCGAGTGGCTAGTTCCGACGCGCTCGGCGAGTTGCTGCTGAGATATTCCAAGTGATGCTCGGTGCTTGATCACCAACCTGGCTAGTTCTTCAAACTGAGCCAAACGTTGCTGCTCGGCGGCGTACTCAGGGCTTCTACTCGAACGAAGTCGACGCGTGTCCGCGACTTTCGACCCTACAGGTTCCATCTTCGCCATGACTACCCTCCACACCTAAGTCACAAGTTTATCAATATTGATACAGTCACCTCAACGCCGACTCGAGTCGACTCCCTAGCGAGTCATGGCGCGTCGTGGCCCGCAGCCCTAGGCCGGCGGCGTCGTAGGGCATTCATTCGTGCCTTGAAATCAGCCCAACGCGCCTCCGCGATCTGGATTTCGGTTTCCGGAATCCGGCTCGTCGTCTTCTGGAAGACGTGAAGAAGTACGAGCAGATTGCGCGAACGCCGATAAGGAACCCGGTACTGCTCCCTCCCGAAATGACACCGGAGTTCGCGAAGCTCTCCTCTGACCTGCGAAGTGTGGGGAAACGGCAGGTGCGCCATGTCGCCCGAAAGCATGTTTAGCCGGTCAATCTGGTTGTCGAGAGCGACCTGCCGACGCGTGTCAAGTTGATCAATGAAGTCGTTTACCGGCTCCGTACCGTCAGACGCTCGGTAGTGGACGGCCTGGAAATTTCCCATGGTTGGAACCTACCTTTGGCCTATGACACTCAGGATCCGCATATCGCGGTATGGCGTAAACCGCGGATCGGAGCAGGCGAGCCAGGGCCACGGGAATGCGCCAACCACCTCGATGCTCACCGAGAGAAGTCGGCGAACTCGCGGACCGGCCGAGGCCGAGGATCAGACGCGCTAAGGTAAGAATTGATCTCCCCCGGCGCAGAGAGCCGATGGAATCCGGATGGGCCGGTTGAGGAATCACATGTCAAACCGCCTCTCCGGCGAGACAAGCCCATATCTTCGCCAGCACGCAGATAACCCGGTTGACTGGTGGCCCTGGTGTGACGAGGCCTTTGCCGAGGCCAGGCAGCGAAATGTCCCGATTCTGCTGTCAGTCGGCTATTCCTCTTGCCATTGGTGTCATGTGATGGCGCACGAGAGCTTTGAAGACCCGGCAACCGCTACGCAGATGAACTCAGACTTCGTAAGCATCAAGGTTGACCGGGAGGAACGCCCCGACATCGACTCCATATACATGGACGCCGTGACTGCCATGACCGGTCGCGGCGGATGGCCAATGACCGTCTTTCTCGACCACGACGGCCGCCCGTTTTTCGGTGGCACCTACTTCCCACCCGATGACCGACCCGGCGTGCCGTCGTTCAAGAGCCTCATGGCCGCGATTACCGAGGCCTGGAAAGAGAGCCGCAGCGAGGTTGAAGCGCAAGCGGCCAAGCTGGCCCAGGCAGTCATTCCGCCAAGTTTCGCAAACCCGTCGGCCCCCAGTGCCGCCCTCTTGGACAAGGCCCTGCGCGCCTTGCAGTCCACCTACGACTTCGAGTTTGGCGGATTCGGGTCAGCTCCGAAGTTTCCCAACACTATGAACTTGGCCTTCTGCCTCGCGATGGCCTACCCCGAAGATGAACGCACCCTTGCGATCGTGCGCAACAGCCTTAGATCCATGGCCCTTGGCGGCATTTACGACCAAGTCGGCGGTGGGTTCGCCCGCTACTCAGTCGATGAGAGATGGGAGATCCCCCACTTCGAGAAGATGCTCTATGACAACGCGCAACTTGCGCGCCTGTACCTCTGGGCGGGAATCGCCCTCGACTCACCCTTCTTCATCCGGATTGCAACCGAAACCCTCGACTATCTAGCACGGGAAATGCTCGACGAGTCAGGCAACTTCTACTCCTCCACCGACGCTGACTCCGACGGCGAGGAAGGGAAGTTCTTTGCCTGGAGCTATGAGGAATTCATCGAAGTAGCAGGGGAAGACGCAACCAGGCATTTCGGGGTCACCAGAAATGGCAACTTCGAAGGAGAGAACGTACTGACAGCTGCGCGCCCGCTCGAAGAACTCGAAAATCAAGAGCGCTTAGCAATCGAATCCGCTCGAGAAGCGCTCTTTGAACGGCGTTCCCGCAGAACTCGCCCTTCGACCGACGACAAGATTGTCTGCGCATGGAATGGCCTCGCGATTTCGGCCTTTGCTGACGCCGCAAGGGCGCTCGGGCGCACCGACTACCTCGACATTGCACTGAAGTGCGCCGAGGCCTGGCTCGCCGAGATTCATGCCGATGAGCTCGTGCGGATCAAGGGCGGCGACGTGCCTGCATTTGCAGCCGACTACGGGCTTCTCGGGCTCGGCTACATCTCGCTATTTGAGGCCACAGGGCAATGGCGCTGGGTCGACGAAGCCAAACACCTCGCCTCGACACTCTTTTCGAATTTCAGGGATGAGAGCGACGGGTTTCTCTTCACCACATCCGATAAGACCCTAATTGCCCGCCCTAAGGAGCTCTTTGACAACGCTGAACCAAGTGCTTCCTCGGCAGGGGCAGAGCTTGCATTGCATCTCGCAACGCTGACTGACGATCAGTCACTGCGCGAGGCGACCAAGAAGATCACCTCGAGTGCGTCAGGACTGATCGAACGTGCTCCAGGCGGCTTCGGGGCGATGCTCCAGGTGATTGCCAGACAGCTCGCACCCCCGGTCGAGATCATCGTTTCAGGTGACGACCTTGCGGCTGAGGCCTGCAGGCGATTTCTGCCATTTGCAGCACTCGTTACCGGCGCAGTTGGGGCAGATCCCACGACGCCTCTACTACTTGGGAAGGATTTGGCATCCAGACCGGTTGGTTACATTTGTAAGAATTACGCATGTGATGCCCCTGTATACGATCTGACCGGTTTGCGCTTGGCCCTTGACGAGGCTCGCTGAAGCAAACCAGCAGGTCAGACGTGAAAATTGCTAAAGCGCTTTAGTTGAACTGCTTGTTTGACTACAATTAGATGTCCTGCCGGCGACCTGGTCGGCTAAGTAGGCGTGAGAAAACGCGCGGATACCCAAGTAACGCGACCGGAAGACAACTAAGACCTCACAAACCTGCGTATTTCAACTAGACACGACCGCCCGCGTTCGAGCGCGGGCGCCATCAACGAGAAGGACCAGAAACCTAGATGGCCAAGACGCGCAGTGAACCGAGCGAGCACGAAGATCTACTCGGTCAGTACCTGAAGGAGATCGGTCAGCACCCCCTGCTGACCCAGGCAGACGAAGTCGTGCTCGCCAAGGCCATTGAGGCCGGCGTAGAGGCCCAAGAACGCCTCGACGATTCCGATACCAAGAAGACTCGCGACGAGACAATCAAGCTCAAAAGGGTTGCACGTGAAGGTGAGGCTGCCCGCAAGCGATTCCTTGAATCCAACCTTCGCCTAGTGGTCTCGATCGCCAAGAAGTACACGAACTCTTCGGGTATGCCCCTCCTCGATCTGATCCAAGAAGGCAACCTTGGCCTCATGAGGGCAGTTGAGAAGTTCGACTACCGACGAGGTTTCAAGTTCTCGACTTACGCGACGTGGTGGATTCGTCAGGCAATCACCCGCGCAATAGCTGACAAGTCACGTGTGATTCGTGTGCCGGTTCACATGACCGAGGTGGTTACCAAGCTCAATCAGGCACGTGCTCGCCTTGAGCTCGAACTTGGCCGCAGGCCCACAGAAGATGAACTGGCTGAAGCGACTCAGCTACCCGTAGAGAAGGTCCGTCTCGCCCTCGAGTCTATTTATGACGTCGGTTCAATCCACGAGACCGTGGGCGAAGAAGATGAGACCGAGCTCGAGGACTTCATCGAGGATCCAGACGCCGCCAAACCGTTAGACGAGGCGGTTCTAGCAGCGCAAAAAGACGAGATACGCAAGATCCTTCAAGTCCTCAAGCCACGAGAGCGCGCAATTCTTGAACTACGCTTCGGCCTTGACAGCGGCGAAGAGCGCACACTCGAAGAAGTTGGGAAGTCCTTCGGGCTGACAAGGGAACGCATCCGCCAGATTGAGGCCAAGGCACTCTCGAAGCTTCGCCACCCGTCAATGGGTACTCTGGTAATCGAGCAAGCTTCGTAGCCGGCCGAAGCCACCCCTGGGGAGGTACAACCGATGCCGACTTGCACCTTCTGCGGATCGGTCAATTCACCCGAGGCCTCCCGCTGCACACTTTGCGATCAGGTGCTAGTCAAAGAGACTGGTCCAAGCAAGGCTGATCAAGCCACCGGTGCCAGGACGTCACGCTACGGCGGCGCCACAACATCGGACGATTCCCGCCCTCCCCCCGGATGGGGTCCCGCAGAACCGGAGGCTCCTCCACCAGGATGGGGAACCGCGGATTCTTCGAGCTACGGCACTCGAGCACCGGTTGCGAGACGCAACTACGACGCGCCCAAGAAGAAGAAGCGCAAGGGCGGGGCCTCAGCAGGGGCAATCCTCGGAAACCTCCGGGTCCTGGCCATTGTCATCGTGGTTGGTGTGCTGATTTTTCTTGGCGCCAAGTCGCAGTTCGGGGGGGAATCGCTGAGTGTTGCGCTTGTCACGGGCTCCGATGTCGCCGTAACCGGAACCTTTGAGGTCCTCGACGAGAGCGAGAACGTCATCGGCTCGACCGAAATCGGTGACGCCGGATCGAAGTGCGGATCAGGACGGCTCTCGAACTTCAAGGTCAAGGCCAAGGGCGCCAAAGAGTACTACTTCAGATACAACGGAGTGACCGCAGGGCCGCTAGATGCCGCCGCGGTCAAAGCCAACGATCGAAATGTCACAATCAACGAGACGACGCGCGGCCTTGTGGCAACGACGGATCGCCCGCGGGCCTGTCTGTAGTCGAGGCGCGAAAGACCCCGCCTCTGCGGGCGGGGTCTAAAGCACCAGAATCGCAACCACCACAATGATTACAAGAACAACGACTGCGACTCCGATGAGCAGCATCTTCGAGTTCCCACCCGGTCCAGCTCCGCCCACCGAAGTTTTCTTGCCGGCCGATGCGGCCCCGGCGCTCCAAGTGGGACCAGCTGTACTTCTCGATGTTTCGCCGTAGGCGCCTGGCGGAATGGCAGTACCGGCAGTTGGCGGGGCAGGCTGGCCAGCCATCGGAGGTGCCATGCCGGGGGGGCCACCAGCCATCGGAGGCGCCATGCCGGGGGGGCCACCAGCCATCGGAGGTGCCATGCCGGGGGGGCCACCGACGACAGGAGGCGCCATGCCGGGAGGTCCACCGACGACAGGCGGCGCCATGCCGGGAGGGCCACCGACGACAGGTGGCGCCATGCCAGGGGGGCCACCCTGCAGCTGATCATCGATGGGTGGGGCCATGCCGGGAGGACCAGCTGGAATCTCGGTCGACTCCCACGGCGGGGGCTCGGCCTCGACACTCTCCGACGAGCTCTCGAAGAAGAAGCTGTACCGGTCAGGTGACTCATCACGGCCAAGCTGAAACGCCTCGGCGAGAGCCACGGCATCTGGGCGATCCTCGGGATCCTTTGACAGCGCCAACGACAGGGTCGGTCTGAGCCCGCCTCCAATCGGCAATTCGCTCAAGTCGAGATCTTCCTTGACGGTCTTGGTCAAGATCTCCCGCACGTCATCGCCGGTGAACGGGTCCTCACCGGTCAGCGCATAAACAAAGACGCATGCGGCAGCGAAAATGTCACTGGCCGGCGTTGCGTCTTTGCCGAGGATCTGCTCGGGTGCCATGTATCCAGGGGTGCCAAGGAGTGGTTCGTCGGCCTGGACCTTCGAGGCCACCGCCATCTGGGCAAGCCCGAAGTCAAGGACCTTGGCGGTTCCACCGGTGATCATCACGTTCTCAGGCTTGATGTCGCGATGCACCATGCCGCGCTCGTGGGCTGCAGCTAAGCCTTTGCACATCGCCTCGAGGTAGGTGCACGCATCTTTGAGGTCAAGCGCACCACCGCCAGGGGAATCAACTATGTCGCGAAGGGTGTCACCTACGACATATTCCATGACGATGTAGGGAGGGCTGCCATCTACGACGTCATAGAGGGTCACGACGTTGGGATGCTGCAGGTTCGCCGCGGCCCTGGCCTCTATCAGAAACCGTTGAATCGCCTGCGTCGCTCCGAGTGGTGCGTCCTCGCCCATGTCAAGAGAGAGCTGTTTGATGGCCACATCTCGATGCAACAGGCCGTCACGCGCATGGTAGACGACTCCCATGCCGCCCCGGCCAAGTTCACCAATGATTTGGTATCGCTGCTTTAGGTCGTCGCTCACGCGTCTCTCTTAGTCGCATCTCCAATAGAGGGCACGCCACGACGCGAACGAGAACAAAGCCTCCCCGTAAGCGGCGACGCCCCCTGAATGCGTCCCCTGCATTTCTCTAGGCTACCGAAAAGCGTCGGCCGCTAGTGGGAATACCTTGAGTTTTAAGCTATCCAAGCACCGACAGCGAAGCGGCCACTCCTACCCAGCTACTTCAATTGGGATGGGCGGTCCGGCTGAAGTCTTGCCGTCCAAAAGAACAAAGATCTGATATCGCCCAGGCTTGACGTTTGACGGCAGCACCAGATCGACATCATATTCGCAGGTGGGAGCTGATTTTGCCTTCCCTGCGCCGAGGTACTTGGCGAACGGGCTCGCAGCTGGTGCGCCTTCCTTCTCGAGCAGCGCGACCACCATGGGCTCGCCGGGACTTGACGCCCCCGAGAGCCTGAAGCCCTCCCCTGGCCGGATGCGAGAGGCCGAAGCGATTGGGTGAGTGAAGCCTCGCGGGTAGTTGCACTGGACAGCTCCGTCGCCTGCGCAGCCTTGCCCGCAATCAACAACCACCTCGATAGTCGTACCGGGTGGCAGTTGATCTGAGACCGGCGGGGACTGCGAGATGACCTTTGAGGCTGCAGCCTTTGCCGGATCTGCCGGAGTTCCATCTGCTAGCACGGGTCTGACCTCGAAGCCTCGCTTGGCGAGGTCCGCCGCAAGGTCCGCATAGGTCCCGGTGGCGGGCGGCTGCGACGTCTGAGTCGCGTCGGGACTGCGAGGCGCAGGCTCAGCTGTCTTGGTCAGGTCGGGGCCAGCGCTTGAGCCGGTCGCAACGCGCGGCTCATCTGCACGCCCCACGAAGACTGCGATGACGAGTGCGGCCGCGACTGCAATCGCAACCACGATCACTCCCCACCGACCTGTCTTGTCCATTCCTCGAGCCCTTCCTAAGCCGATCTTCCCTGATAGTACGCATCGGCGTTGCACGGCGCGAGCAATACAACCGAGAATTGGCCTTCAACGGAGCAATCTCGCGCCACTTCGGCGCAGCACAGGAGTTGGGGCGGTAGCAGTGGCGACGCCGGTCATCAAAATCCATTCGCGCCGGGCGCGCCGCCTTTGGCTACGCGAGCCTAACGCCGTGTTGGCCAGCCTTCAGTATGACTTCGACGAAGGTGCGATCGACGCCCCGGGCATGTCACTGCTCTCGTGGCTCGCCTTTACCACAGGCGGCGACCTCATCCTTGCCGAACACGCAGCGCGGCGAGCTATTGACCTGGACCCGGCCTCGCGCTTCGCCGCCGCCACGTTGTCCGAAATCTTGCGGTACCGCTCGGACTTCGACGGTGCAGTTGAAGTGCTCCGCAAAGCTCGGGCGGCAAACCCTGGAATCGCCTGGTATGACCTCTCGCTTGCCGACGCACTAATCGATGCCAAGCGATACGAGGAGGCAACGTGGGTACTCGAGGAGGCCGTCGAGAGCCCAGATCTGAAACGTCACGCATTGAAGCGGCTGGCCCGAATCTCACTGGACAAGGGCGAGATTGAGGTCGCAATTCAATGGCAGTCGGCCCTGATTGACCTCGCACCCAACTATCTCGTCTACGCGAACGACTACCTGACACTTGCAGAGCTGTACTCGGGAAACGGAGACAGCGAGCTAGCCGAAGCTGTATTGCGGAAGGCTCAGGGGATATATCCCAGGAACGAAGAGATTTCCGAGGCGCTTGGTGAGCCCGCACCCGTCGCGGCTGCCCGCCCTCGCTTCGACGAAGATGCGGCTGGGGTGAGACGGATTCCCGTAAGAACCCCACTGATCACATCCCGCTCTGACTTGATCTCGGTTGTAGATGCTGCGACGACTTCGATCCGAAGGCCGGGTGACATCATTGCGGTCTCGGAAAGTCCGGCGGCCGCCTCGCAAGGGCGAGTGCTACCCCTCGAGCTCATCAAGCCTTCGTTGATCGCAAAGATTCTCTGCAGATACGTTGGCAAGATCGGGCCGCTTCACAGCCCCGCGGGCATGCAGGGGGCGATTCTCGACGTCGGCGCGACGAGGGTTCTAGCGGGCGCCGTTGCCGGCGCTTTCGGGAAGCTGATGGGGCGCAAGGGGTGGTTCTACAAGATCGCAGGTCCGTCGACGGCGATGATCGACGATGTCGCGGCCTGCCTCCCGCCCTTGGACCACCATGTGATTTTCGGCCCGAGCCAGCCCGACAGCCTTGCCAGCCGGCTCGCCGGTGCGCTCGGCTGCGAAGTGGCAATTGTCGACGCCAATCACCTGACAGGTGCATGGGTGGTAGGCGCATCTGACGGCGTCAACCGCTCATGGGTCGAAGAGGTCCTCGCTGACAACCCCGCGGGCAACGAAGATGAGCAGACCCCGGTTGTCGTTATTCAGTCTCTGAACTGACGACACTCGCCGCGATCTTCGCGGCCTCAACTGCCCTCTCGACGCTCAGAGCTTGGTGCACCGGCAAGGCGATCAGCTCCGAGCGAACCTGCCTGAGGTCCTCGTAGCCTTCTAGTAAGGGATGTGCCACGGGCCAAATCTCGATTGCCCTCACTCCCCTGCCCCACAAGCCCTTCATGACTGCGTCGCGGCGCTTGACCCTGATTGGCACGTATAGCGGGCAAGTGCCATCCGGAAGGGCCCGATATGCCGGTTGCACCAAGTCAGCCAAGACCTCGGCCGCCGCAACGAAATTCTCCCTGCGCCGCTCCCGAATTGCCGCGGCGTCGGCCCGGCGAAGGGCCCGACCGGTGAGCCGTGAAGGCTCGGCCGCGGCAGCCCTCAAGTCTGCTTCGGTCAGATTCCACTCGCCGATAACCGTCTCAGTCATCGTCCCGGCCTCCGCGGCCCGGCCGGTAGCGCTGACTCGCTCCAGGACCGCTCCTGCAACTGCCGATATTGGCGCGAACCCTGAAAGCGCCGCCCGATTGAGGATGAGCGAGGCTAGTGCCCGGCGGCTCTGGGCCCGAAGTTCGGGCTGATCAATGTCTCCGCTGACCACGAGCGCACCGCCGTCTGGTACGCCGAGGCTCTTGCGGGGGCAGAAGATGGCTGCATCGGCCCCGTTGCCAAGTGGCCTCCCAGATGGCGACGAGGAGAAGAGCCCGTGAGCGACGTCTTCAATGACGATCTTCCCGGCGCTCCTAGCTTCTTCGTAGGGGGTCGGAAATCCGAAGTTCGAGATCAGGTACAGGGCGTCACAGCCTCGCGCGACTTCGGTCATGTGATCGACATCAACTTCGAGGTCTGAACTGACCCGGTAGAACTCGATCTTGATTCCAAGAGCGCGCGCTGCCTCAACTTCTGATCCACAGTGGAACGCAGGCATTGCGACTCGCTTCGGAACCCCGAGCGCCTTGAGGGCCAGCCAGACTGCTCCCCTCCCCAGGTGAGTAAGTACGCAGCGCTCGTCGGTCATCGGGAATTCGAGCCGGTCCGGTTTGGCTCCGAAGAGAATTCCGCGCTCGAGCGGTGGATAGACCGAGACGATCATTCGCCAGCGCCACCGCCAAGGCCACCGCCACCGCGTAGGAGGCGCCTATAGACGGAAAGATCCTCGATTCGCATCGCCTTGGCGGCAGCGAAGAAGACTGCAGCGCCAACGACGAGACCCGCCACTACTTGGGCCGGCGCGCGCATCCATCCGGAGAAGCTGATCACAGAGGAGATTCCCCACATAGCCAATCCCGCCGCCACGCTGGCGACAAAGACACGGAAGATCTGGGCCGTCGTGTGCCTGCCTCCAAGCCCTTTTGTTCTGCGAGAAAGCGCGATGCCCGCGGCCACCGAGCCGATCACGTAGCCGCACGTGTGGGCCAGGGCGAGACCCTCGATCTTCCAGAGCCAAAAGAAGGGGATGTCGAGAACGATCGTCGTTCCCACCTCGATCAAGTTGAGCATGAACGGCGTGCGGGAATCCTGCATTGCGTAAAAGGCCCTCAGGAAAAGAACCCACGCTGCGAAGGGCAGGATTCCGATGGCGAACATCTGGAGGACCCGAGCGACCAGCACGCTCGAGCTTGCCGACATCACACCCCTTTGAAGAAGGAACTCGATCCCGGGAAGCGCGAGCACGATGGTCGCCGCGGTCATCGGCAAGAGGATGACCGCTGTCGCCCGCAAGCCACGGCCAACCCTGAGTGAGAAGGAGGCGAAGTCTTCATCGAGAGAGAGGCGGGCAAGAGTAGGAACGAGTGCTGTCATGATCGAGACCGCGACTACGCCATAGGGAAGCTGGAAGAACGCGAACGCTACGAAGTAAGCGGTGGGGCCGCCTTGGACTCCGTTGGCGAGCACGAGAGCGACCCCAAAGCCGATCTGGTTGACCACGACATAGCCGATCGTCCAGCCCGAGAGGCGCGTGAGCTTTCGGACCGCCTCATGCTTGAAATCCACCACCCACTTGAGCTTGAGTGGGAGGCGCCTCACAAACGGCCAATGAATCGCGGCCATTGCTGCGACGCCGGCGGTCGTTCCGGCGCCTAGAAGCCACTTCGCTCCGCTGCTCAACGGAGTCTCGCCCTTGTACATCTGGCCAAAGGCAATGAAGATGCCAATGACAACGACGTTGTTGAGGATCGGAGCAAACATCGGTAAGGCGAAGCGATCGTGCGCGTTGAGAAGCCCGTCGGCGATGGCTGAGTAGCCGTACAGGAAGATCTGCGCTGCAAAGACCCTGAAGAAGAAGGTCGCAAGCTCCTGCTGTGCCACACCGAGCTCTCCCCCGACGCGAAACGTGAAGAGCCTCATCAGCCACGGAGCGGCAATAACTGCGAGCAGCGAAACCACGGCGAGCACAATCAGCGTCGCCATGACGAGTGCCGAGACATCGCGGGCCGCGTCCCCCTGCGACTTCGCACTCTTGATTTGATCTACGACTACCGGTATGAAGACCGCCGTCAGCACTCCTCCGAGAACCAGCTCATAGATGACGTTTGGGAGAGTGTTGGCAATGTTGTAGGTGTCGGCTAGGCGCGACTCAGCTACTCCGATTGCATAAGCCATCGCCGCGATCCGGCCAAGGCCGGTGGCCCTCGACAGCACGGTGCCAATCGCCATGACGATGGCCGGCCTGGCCAGTGGCTTCGTCTCGGGTTGTTCCTGCATCACCGTGCTGAGGCTACCTGTCTAGCGAGCTGGGTGGGCGAATCTCGCGCCGAATCAAAGGGATCGGCAGCGGATTGATGGCAATCGGGGCGAGTCGGGAAGGATTGAAGACGGATTGAATAGAGAACGGGACTCTGGCGTATCGTTGCCATCCCGGAAGACAACGGCATCGGAGGGATAGTTGGACCCGCGTCTACCCGTGATCATCGGGACCGGCCAAGTCACAAACCGCCCCAAGTCAGAAACGCGCCTGCGAGCGCCCGTCACGCTCATGGCTGAAGCGACAGAGCTCGCGCTCTCTGACGCAGGCGTGGTGGCCGCCAGTATCGACTCCGTCCAAGTTGTAAACACCATCTCATGGACCTATGCCGACCCGGCCGGTGAGCTTGCAGAGGCAATTGGCGCGTCACCTGCCGAATCCATCTACACGACGGTCGGCGGCAACACTCCTCAGTGGCTCGTCAACCGGGCTTGCGAGATGATCTCTAAGGGCGAGCGTGAGCTGGTATTGATCTCCGGGGCCGAGTCGTTTGCCTCCGCTACCGCCGCCCGCTCCATGGGGCGAAAGCTCGATCGAGGAAACCGCGGCGAGCAGCCCCAGGCGATTGGTGATGATCGTCCGGGTGCAGGCCCGGCCGAAATGCAGTCGGGCTTGATCGCCCCGGCCCAGATCTACCCGCTGATTGAGAACGCCTATCGCGCATCGAAGGGGCGGAGCGTTGCGGAGCATCAGGCCGTTCTTGGCAGTCTGTGTGAATCCTTCAACCGAGTAGCCGCAGAGAATCCACTCTCCTGGCTACCAGAGCGCCACACCGCTGAAGAGATCGTGACTCCGACCCCACTCAATCGAATGATCGGCTTCCCATATACCAAGTGGATGAACTCGATCATGAAGGTTGACCAGGGCGCCTCGCTGCTGATCGCATCAGCCGAGAAAGCAGAGGAACTCGGCGTCGAGCGCGACAAATGGGTCTTCCCGCAGGCAGGTACCGAATGCAACGATCCGTGGTTTGTCAGCCAGAGGCCTGATCTCGCCGAGTCGCCCGCAATTAGGGCCGCGGGGACCGCTTCACTCGAGGCGGCGGGGGTTGGCATCGACGACATCGAATTCATCGACCTTTACTCATGCTTCCCTTGCGCGGTGGAGCTCGGCGCCGACGCACTCGGACTCCCGGCAGATGGCTCTCGTCAGCTGACGGTGACCGGCGGACTCATGTACTTTGGCGGACCCGGAAACAACTACGCGACACATTCAATTGCCACAATGGTTGGCTTGCTGAGAGAGAGCCCTGAGAGCTACGGACTCTGCACTGCACTGGGCTGGTATGTGACCAAACACGCCGTTGGGGTTTACTCGGGCACACCGCCCGCAGAGGGCTTCAAGCGCCCCGATATCTCTGCGCGTCAAGCTGAAATCGATTCTTCCGAACTAAGTTTGGGGCAGCCCGAATCCGGTGAGACTGTAGAAATAGTCGCCTACACGGTCCTTTACGACAGAGAGGGCAAACCGATGTCGGCTCCGGCAGTCGTTGAGTGCAAGACGGGCCGGGCGATAGTGCACTTGCCAGACGACTCCCCGACAGACGAGGAGCTCGTTGGGCGCAATGCGCGCATCCATGATGTCGATGGGCAGGTGCCCAAGGCAGAGCTGGTCTAGCTGAGGGAAGGAACGTCGATGAGTTTCTGGACTGAAAAGCGCCTTGATGGCGGCGTCTGCGTGCTGGAGTTCGCAAACGAGCCGACCGGAGCAATGCCCGTCGCGGGAATGGCCGAGCTCCACAAGACCGTCGACTCCCTGGCCGGAGACTCTGACATCAAGGCACTGGTGATCACGGGGGCCCAAGACGGTATCTTCATCGCCCACGCCGACATCGGCGATCTCATCAAGATCGGACGGCGTGAGGAGACCGGAGCCGATCCGGCGTCTTGGTACATGGCAACGATCGGCCTCGCCGCGTTTCCTGCACCGACCATTGCGGCAATCAACGGCCAAGCTTGGGGCGGAGGACTCGAAGTGGCGCTCTGTGCAGACATTCGATTCGCCGCGAGATCGGCGAGCCTCGGCCAACCTGAAATTCGGGCCGGGATCATCCCCGGGGCGGGCGGCACACAGCGCCTCTCCAAACTGGTGGGAAAGGCCAAGGCAGCCGAGCTCATTTTCGAAGGGAGAGTGATTGACGCGGCCGAAGCGCTCTCAATCGGCTTGGTCAACCGGGTCTATGAGGATTCCTCGCTCATGGACGCGACGCTCGAGTATGCGTCGAATCTTGCCCGCTACTCAGCCGAGGCGCTCCGATCGGCAAAGACCGCGATTAGCTCGTCAGACGTGCAGATCGCCGAGGGGCTCTCGCTCGAATCGCGCCTCTTCTCAAAGCTGCTCCCAAGCGACGAAGCGCAGGAACTGCTCGCGGCGATCCTCGCCGATGGCGGGCAATTCGGAGACTGAGTCAGACGCGAGTGACTTGTGCCGCTTCGGCGGCCTCGACCGAACGCATTACCTTCGCGAGAAGATCACGCAGCTGCCGCTGCTCCTCACCAGTGAGTGAGTCAATCACGGGAGACTGAGAAACATCGAGCTGTGCGCTCAGCTCATCATGAAGCCGACGACCCTCAGTTGTGAGGGCCAGCATCTTGCGCCGGCGGTCAGCAGGATCGGGCCGGCGCTCAATGAGTTCGCGCTCTTCTAGCTGATCAGCGATCCCGGTTATGTAGGAGGCGTCTAGCGCCAATGCCTCGGCGAGACCACCCATCGAGAGGGGCTCGTCTAATTGGAGCAGCGCCATAGCTTGGGGCGGCGCCAGCCCCACCTCGGTTACGCACGCGACGAAATGCATTCGCATTTGCGTGCCAATTGTCCGAATCAAGTCGGCGATCTCGGTGCGGACGTCAGCAGGTTCGCCAAGAGCTGTCGAAACGGCGATTTCGTCTGTTGCCAACTGAACCCAGCCTGTTGCTCAGGAAGTAGTCATTTCGAGTCTAGACTTAATACTTGTGTCTATCAACTATTGCCGATAAGGTAATTTGACACATTCAAGTTTCTCAGAGAAATACCAGGGTGCAAGGCAAGTGAGTGATTCGGGAGATGGAGCGGTCGCGTTTTCGGAGATTCCGGTAACACCGCCCAAGAAGAAACGTCGCGGTCTGATTATTGGGATCGTCGTCGCCGCTGCGGCAGTCGTATTGCTCCCGCTCCTATGCAGCCCACAAGGCAAGGACGACGCTAACAAACCGACCACGGCCGAGGTCACTCGCGCAACGATTGAGAAGCGAATCGAGATCGACGGTCAGGTGGTTCCGGTCAGCTCCTACTCACTGGCCTTTCCCATTCCCGCTTCGGATGTGGTTGTGGGACCGAACATCGCATCTGTAAACGTCTCGGTTGGGGACGAAGTCGCCGCAGGGCACATCCTCGCCCAGCTAGAAGGGGACAACGTCGATTCTGCAAGGCTTCTGGCGCCGGTGGATGGGGTGATCACCGAAGTCAAGGGAGCGGCAGGAGCGCCGCCGCCGCCTGGCGCAACAATCCAGATGCGCACCAACTCACTTGAGGGCGAGTTCAAGATCGGCGAGACAGACCTATCAACAATTGAACCCGGCATCGAAGCGACGATAACGGTTCCGGTACTGACGAAGAGTGTGGCGGTGACCATCGGGCAGCTCCCCAAGGATCCCGTCGCCCAGACAGCCGCGGCGACCGTGGGCGGCACTCAGAGCGGCGGGGCCACGGCGGGGCAGGGAACGGCAAACTACTCGTTGACGATTCCCATGCCGGCCACCGAAGGGCTCAAGCCGGGCCTGACTGCGCGGCTGCTGGTGATCCCGAAGAAGAAGGTTGACGTACTCGCCGTGCCTGCAGCCGCGGTCGTGGGAGAGGGCAAAGACGCAAAGGTCGAGGTTCTCGTGGACGGACGAAGTGAAATGCGTTCGGTTGAGATCGGAATTTCCGACGGGCGAAGTGCTGAGGTGCTGAGTGGCCTGGTCGTTGGTGATCAAGTCGTTCTCAATCCAGGGGGTGAGGTAGCGAGTTGAGCATCACTGTCACCACCGAAGAGGCGACGGAGATTGCTGAGCGCGACGACGCACCCGCGCTCGAGCTGAGGGGGATCCGCAAGATCTACAACAGCGGCTCGGTCGCTTTCGAAGCCGTTCGCGGAATCGACCTGATAGTCAACAAGGGCGACTTCGTGGCGGTAACGGGGGCCTCTGGGTCCGGTAAGTCAACGCTCATGAACATGATCGGATGCCTCGATCGCCCGTCATATGGCCTCTACCGCATGGAGGGCGAGGAGATCTCGCACAAGACCGAAAATGAACTTGCCGAGATTCGCAATAGGCGCATCGGCTTTGTCTTTCAGAGCTACAACTTGCTCGCACGAGCAACCGCTTTGGAGAACGTCGAAGTTCCCCTCTTCTATCGAGGACTGCCGCGAAGAAAGCGGGTCCCTTTGGCCAAGGCAATGCTCGAGCGGGTCGGGCTCGGAGCCCGAGGTGACCACACCCCCGCCCAGCTGTCCGGCGGAGAGCAGCAGAGGGTCGCAATTGCACGTGCCCTCGTCGGCGACCCGACAATAGTTCTCGCCGACGAACCGACCGGAAACCTTGACACGTCGAGAACCGAAGAGATTCTTCAGCTCTTTGAGGCACTCCACGAAGAGGGGCGGACAATAGTCCTGATCACTCACGAAGATGAGGTTGCGTCGAGGGCCAAGCGCTCGGTTGTAATGCGCGACGGCTTGATCATCAGGGACGACGCCCAATGAAGACGCGCCAACTTCTCCCCCTCGCCATTGATTTCCTAAGACGAAACAAGGTCCGGGCGATGCTCACAGCGCTTGGCATCATCATTGGGATTTCATCGGTAGTCGCGCTTGTATCAGCTGGCGAGGCAGCTCAGAAGGACATCACGAGCCAAGTCAGCTCACTCGGCCCCAACCTTGCCTTCGTTCTTCCTCAAGCTCCGAGCGGCAAGACCCGCCTCGGCCAGCCGCCGCCAATTGCACGGGCAGGCTCCGTCGGAACGCTGACGCTCTCGGACGCAGACGCGATCCGCCAGAACGTCAAAGGCATTGATGGAGTCGCTCCCGAGCTGTACGCGACCACACCGGTGAGCGGAGGGGGGGTAGGCGTCAACGCCACCGTACTCGGCACGTCGGCGGACTATGCTCCGGTGCGCAACGTTCAGATGGTCCAAGGCGGATTCTTCACACCGCGCCAGGAGGAACTTGGGCTCAATGTCGTAGTCGTCGGGCACGACATAGTCCAAGACCTCGGGCAGCGCGCCCGGGTCGGCAGCGAGATTTCGATCGGAAACCGCCCATTCACGGTGATTGGGGTCATGGATCGCCGGGGTACCGTCGGTGGGCGAAACATGGACAACTACGTGATCATTCCGGCGCAGGCGGCCAAGTCACTCCTCGTCGGGGATGAGCGGCTCGTCCTGATCGACATTTCTCTCGCCGATGCAGCCGACAGCGCTCAGGGCAAGGCCACTCTCGCTGAGGTCACGGCCCTGCTTCGTGACCGCCATCGAACCCCACCAGGCACACTCGAGGACTTCAGCATCTCGACTCAGGCAGACCTGCTCCAGACTCTTCAGGCAATTACCGGGGTGCTGACAATCTTGCTCGCTGCCATTGCCGGAATTTCGCTTCTTGTCGGAGGAATCGGCGTCATGAACATCATGCTGGTGTCGGTGCGTGAGCGGACCCGCGAGATTGGACTCCGCAAGGCGCTCGGCGCACGCAAGAGAGACATTCTTCTTCAGTTCCTGACTGAATCAGTGGTGCTGACGATTTTCGGCGGGATCATCGGCATAGTCATCGGCAGCTTGGGGGCGATCGGTATCACCGGCGCGATGGAGATCAAGGGCGGTCCGTCAGTGACGGCAATCATTGTCGCGTTCGTGGTCTCAGCGGCTGTCGGGATCTTCTTTGGCGTCTATCCGGCACGGCGAGCTTCCGCTCTCGAACCAATTGAAGCCCTCAGGTATGAGTAGGAGCACTCAATGCATCTGACACATACATCTCAGCCCAAGATCCAACGACTCGTCGCCGCGCTTGCGGTACTTGCGACGGTCATCTCACTTGGATTCGCATTGATGCCCGCTCCGGCAGTCGCCGGACCCCAGACCGCCACAGTAATCAGGAAGTCAATCGAATACACCACAGTCACCGGCGGTCAGGTGGTTCCTAAGCAGTCAACCGATGTGGCCTTTGCATCGGGGGCGGGGTTGTCCGCCTCAAGTGGATCCCGCAGGGTCAAGAGTGTCTTCGTCAAGGCGGGCGACGTGATCAGCGAGGGCGATGCTCTCGTCGAGCTAGATGGCGACGACGTCGAAGAGCGCCTAGACGCCGCTCGAAGCGGGCTTTCCGCGGCACAAGAATCACTGAAGCAGGCTCAAGAGATGGCACGACTTCAGGCAGCGCAGGCCGCAAAGCTCAGCTCGGCGGCTGCCGAAGCCTCGGCTGGCGCCGCTCAGGGCCAGGCCGATACCCAGGCCGCAATTTCGAGCTGTGCTGCAAAGATCAACGCTGTGGCGGCAACTGCCGCTGGTGAGACGGCTGCGGTTATGGCCTCGCCGCCAGCAGGTCTGCCTCCTGTTCCGACGTATCAGCAACTTCTTCCGTACTTGCCCAACACCCAGGCTGCCGTCGCTGCGGCTATCGCATGCCTCAGCTCAATCGCGTCGGCTTCTGGCCAGGCAGGCGCACAGAGCGCGACTGCGAAGCTTCTCGAGCAGCAAGCGGCTGGTCTGCGCAGCGGGGGAAGCGCAACGGCCGCAGCCTCTTCTCGCGTCGAAGCAGCCCGCAAACAGGTGAGGCAGGCGGAACGCTCAAAGAAGGCGCTGATGATTCACGCTCCCTACGACGCGGTGGTGACCTCGGTCAACGTTACCGAGGGAAGTCTCCTCCCTCAGGGCGTGGGCGCGGTGAGCATCAGAACCCGCAACCTCGAAGCACGAGCGGACTTGGTCGAGGGCGATCTGATTGCCGTCAAACCTGGTGCTCAAGCATCGGTCAGGGTGACCTCGGCAGCGATGGAGATCTCGACGACGGTGAGTTCTCTCCCGAAAGATCCGCTCAAGGCGATTGCGGGGCCTGCGATCTACCCCGTCTACCTGCCCCTGCCAGAGTCGAACTCACTCCGAGCAGGTCAGACTGTCAGGGTCAAGATCACCGTGCCAGGGAGGGACAACGTTCTGGTTGTTCCGACTTCTGCAATTGGCGGACGCGGTGCAGACACCTACGTGACAGTCATAACCGAGAAGGGCGAGGAGAACCGCAAGGTGGTCCCTGGGATCATCAACGATGCTGAATCCGAGGTTGTCTCGGGCGTCAACGAGGGTGAGACGGTCAGGCGCATCGCTCGCTGATTTCGACTGCTCAAGGCGAAACCGCGGAACTGCCGATACCCGGGTCAAGAGAGAAGCCCTGGGAGAGCAGTCATGTTACTGACCGATACGCACGCCACGTCGAGCTGGAGTACGTCGGCTCCTCTGGACTGCCGTGGTGCGACCGTCCGTCCCGGCGCATCGGTGATCCCGTACCTCCCGCCACTGCTCGAGGGGGACTCGGCCCACTACCACCACCATGTTCAGCTGAGGCCCATCGAAGGCGCCTCAATGGCGAGTGTGACCTTCGATCGCTACGCGTGGGCCGCAGCTGAGCATGGTCCCGAGTGGCGGATGGTAGAACTCGATCCCCTCACGCTCACCTCGCACGTGCCAACACCGTTTCTAGTAACCGGGCCACTCAAGCTGAATCCAGAATGCCCACAGGCATGGGTGATCCGCGAAGCAGTCTCTGCGTCGGTGGCAATCAGTGCCGTCCCCCGTCGTGCCGACCTTCCGACGCTCAGACTCTTCCCGGGGAGCACTCCGCTCGCCAGCGACAGCCCCCACACGCTGCTGCTTCCCCCCGGCGTCATGCTCCCCGATATCAGGCGGATCACCCCCTGTAGGCTCGAGGTGTTCCCGCTAACCCCAATGGCCTCCATTGCGGTTCGATTTCGAATCTACGATCACGGTGCGCCCGTGGGTGACACGCCATATTTGTTCCGCTCCGCGCTCTACTCGCCTCGTGCCTGGGAGATCCGCGACGGCCGCCGTGTACTCGAAGAGGACCCGAACACGGGTGAGTTAATCGAACTGGTCGAGGCGACGCCAGCGAGTGGCGAGCTAGCACCCGTCGTCACGGTCTTCTCCGGCAAGGCCGTTGCCACCTTCTCGTGGAGGGTCAAACCCGGAGCATCGATTTTCTCGGTTGCCGGACTCGTGGCTCACGAAGGTGTTGAATACGAGCGTCCGGCCCAGAGCTACAGCCGCTACATGGCGTAGACGCGAATCGACAATTCACCTCAGCAGTGATTTGATCGCCGTCTTGTTGCGCCGGCAGATCACTGCGAAAGGCTCACTTCGTTGATCGACCTCGAAACTGCGTACCCGACCCGGGTGCCGCTCCAAGTCCGGTTCTCCGATACCGACGCTTCCGGACATATCAACAACGTTTCGTACATCGCGTACTTTGAACTTGGAAGGACGCGGTATTTCTCTGACGTTCACGGAGCGCTCAATACTTTCGGGCAGGGCTGGATTCTTGGCGAAGTCCAATGCAGATATCTGGCCCAAGGCTTCTTCGGTGATCCACTCGAAATCCGCTGCGGGACCAACGGCATTGGGCGAGCGTCGTTTAGAACCGCGTATGAAATCGCGAACGCTGAAACTGGCACGATTCTCGCCAAAGGAATGAGCATCACAGTCTGCTATGACTTCAAGGCGAAGAAGACCGTCAGGATCAGTGATGAATGGCGGCGAAAGGTTGCCGCTTTCGAAGGCTGGGACGAATCGGTCCTGCTATGAGCTCTAGCTGAAGCTGAAGGCTGCATCTGCCCCGAGCACGGCAGCCAGCTCGGCATATAGACCCTGGCGGGTTTCCACCCGATAGCCGCTGCCAGCCTCGAGAACGCTTACCACAGCGCCCTCGCGGACCTGGATGATGACAGGCGTCTCACCCGGGTGATTTCCAAGAACCGTGCGAACCGCGCGAAGGGTCTTTCCGACGTCACCGTCTCTGGAGCGATCCGGCTCAACATTGATAGTGAGGGCGTTGTTCCGCTCAGGTGGCGGCTTCGACAGGTCGGGTTTCCTGATCTCCTCCGCAATCAGGGAAGGAGTGTCGTCGCGAGTGTCAACCTTGCCTTTGATGACTATGGTCTGATCCTCCACCAGCTTGTCGCCATGAATGTGCGCGACCTTAGGGAAACAGACAACCTCGATCCCCCCGGTTAGGTCTTCGAGGATGAGCGTTGCCATGGGCTCCCCCCGCTTTGTGTAGCGGTGCTGGAGCGACGCGACTACGCCAGCCACCGTGTGCACCGCGCCGTCGGGGAGCTCCTTGAGCTGTTCTACGGTAGCGTCTGCGTAGGCGCGAAGGATCTCGCCAACCCCTAGCAAAGGGTGGTCGCTTACATAAAGGCCGAGCATCTCCTTCTCGAAGGCCAGCCGCTGCGACCGATCCCACTCCTGCGTGCCAATCTGGATCGATTCCCCGGGCACGTCGTCGGCGCCGCCATCGTCGAAGAGGCTGAATTGCCCTTCGTCTTCGCGTTTGCGTTTCTCGAGAACCTGCTCGATTATCAGCGGCTGCGAGTCGAAGAGTCCCTTCCTCGCGTAGCCGAGCGAATCAAATACGCCGGCCTTCACCGCCGACTCGATAACTCGCTTGTTAAGGACTCCGGTCCCTACGCGCTTTGCGAAATCGACAAAGTCCGTGAATGCACCTTCCGAACGAGCTCTGAGGATCTCCCCCACGACGGCCTCGCCGATATTTCTCACAGCCGACAACCCGTAGACGATTTCGCCATCGACGACTGTGAAATCCACCGCCGACGCGTTGATGTCAGGCTGTGCGACCGTCACTCCCATCGCCCGGCACTCGTTGAGATAGGTTGCCGTCTTCTCTTTGTCTTCCTTGACGGATGTGAGGAGCGCGGCCATGTATTCGGCCGGATAGTTCGCCTTCAGATATGCGGTCTGATACGAAATGTAGGCATATCCGTAAGCATGAGCTTTGTTGAATCCGTAGTCGGCAAAAGGCTCAATGAGCGCGAACAAGTCCTCGGCGAAGCGCTTGTCGTATCCGTTGGATATGCAGCCCTCAATGAAACGAACCTCTTGCTCTTTGACCAGCTCTGGAATCTTCTTACCAACCGCCTTGCGGAAGTTGTCGGCCGAGGGCATGTCAAAGCCGGCAATGCGCGACGCTATCTCGAGGACACTCTCCTGATAGACCAATACCCCATACGTGTCCTTCAAGATCGGCTCGAGGTCGTCGTGAAGGTAAGTCACTGGCTCGCGCCCGTGCTTGCGATCTACGTAGTGAGGGATGTTCGCCATAGGCCCTGGCCGGTAAAGCGCTATGACCGCGGCAATGTCGTCGAGACTAGTTGGCTTCAAACCTCGCAGGAGCGACCGCATCTGGCTGCCTTCGAGCTGAAAGACACCAACGGTCTTGCCGTCGCGCAGCATTTCGAAGGTCTTCTCGTCGTCGAACTCTGAGCCGTCAACATCTATCTCTCGCCCCTGCTCCCTGAGGAGTTCAAGGGTTCGCTCGATGACCGACAAGTTCCGAAGTCCGAGAAAGTCCATCTTTAGAAGGCCCAGCTTCTCGACGGCACTCAGCTCAAACTGGGTGACGACCTCGGCATCGTCCCCCTTGCGCTGCACTGGAAGGTACTCGGTCAGCGGCTCGCGAGTAATCACGACAGCCGCTGCATGGATTGAGTCCTGCCGACGGAGCTCTTCGAGCCCTAACGCGGTATCGACTACTCGCTTGACGTCAGGCTCGCTCTCGTAGGCCTGCCTCAAGTCCGAGGCAATCCTGAAGCTCTCCTCGTGCCCGGGCGTCTTCTCGAGGCAGGCCTTGAGAGGCGTAGAGCGCCCCATGACCAAGGGGGGCATCATCTTTGCGATCTTGTCGCCGAGACCGTAGGGATATCCGAGCACCCGAGCCGAGTCCCTGACCGCTGCCCGTGCCTTGATTGTCGAGAACGTGATGATCTGCGCGACGTGATCCTCGCCATAGCGACGCGCCACATAGCGGATCATTTCGCCGCGGTAGCGCTCGTCGAAGTCCATGTCGATATCGGGCATCTGCTTGCGACCCGGGTTGAGGAATCGCTCGAAGATCAGACCGTGTCTCAGCGGGTCGATGTCGGTAATTCCGAGGCAGTAAGAGACCGCGCATCCCCCGGCAGAACCGCGACCCGGGCCAACCCTGATTCCGTTGCTCTTCGCGTAGCGGACGAGATCCCAGACCACCAGGAAGTAGCCGGGGAATCCCATTTCGTTGATTACCCTTAGCTCGTACTCAAGGCGCTCGACGGCATCGCGGCTGAGCTCGCTCCCCCAGCGTTCGTGCGCCCCCTCAAAGGTGATTTCCTTGAGATATGAGGCCTCGTCGTGCCCGTCTGGCACTGGAAAATACGGCAGCACAGGATTTCCGAACTCGATATCGACATTGCAGCGCTCGGCAACTGCCAGAGTGTTGTCGCACGCCTCTTCGAGTTCGCCAAAGAGGCTTCGCATTTCAGCGGCGCTCTTGATGTAGAAGTTGTCGTTTAGGCGGCCTGATTGGTCGTCGTAGTCGAACTTGAAACGGTCGGCTTCATCGATGGTTGCCCCGGTCTGCACGCACAGCAGAGCGTCGTGGTTGTGAGCATCTTCTTTGCATGTGTAGTGCGAATCATTGGTGGCAATCAAAGGCAGGTCGAGAGTCCTGGCTATTTCAAGGAGCCCGGCGTTGGCCTTGTGCTGCATTGCGAGATCGTGATCCATGAGTTCGGCGTAGAAGTTGCCGGGACCGAAGATGTCACGGTAATCGGCCGCCACAGAGACTGCATCATCGAATCGGCCGTCGAGTATCAGCTTGTTGACCTTGCCCGAGAGACATCCCGTGGTTCCGATCAGCCCGCTCGAGAACTTCGAAAGCAACTCCCGGTCAATTCGTGGCTTGTACCAGTACCCCTCGAGAAACGCCTGACTCGAAAGCTTCATGAGGTTTCTGAATCCGGCTTCGTTTTCGGCCAGGAGGGTCATGTGGTAGTAGCGATCACCGCCACTTGGGGAGCGCTCCCTGTCGAATCGGGACTCGAGCGCCACATAGGCCTCCATGCCGAGGATCGGTTTGATACCTGCCGCGCGCGCCTGCTCGAAGAAATCGATAACCCCGTACATGACGCCGTGGTCGGTGATCGCGACCGCGGGCTGGCCGTCTTCAGCAGCGACTCGTACGACGTCTTTCACCCGTGCCGCCCCGTCGAGCATCGAGTACTCGGTATGCAAATGCAGATGTACGAATGAATTCACGGCTATCTCTGTGCCCCTACCCCAGTGCTCCTATGCCCCAGCCCCGATCGACCACTATCCCAGAGTTTTGAACAGGTAAATCACAACCCTGTAACTTGCTCTTTGGCGATGTTATAACGCTCCGCCAGCAATTGCATGGGATCCGCTCTGAACTGCTACTTTGCAGAGTGAGACTGAAGAGGCTGGTATGGGTGTGTCCTACAGGCCATATGCTTGGCAGCCCATCGTGCCCACCTGCCGCCTAGAGGAGACGCACTGACCCATATGGCCGAGAACGGCGACCGGACCAAAGAAGTGCTCATGCACGCTCCCTTGGGGCTGCTGACTGGCCAGACGTCAGTAGAGGTCGCAACACGCCTGAAGGAAGCCGTCGAGGCAATAACCTCCGGTGACGTCACGATTAGCCTGCGCGAAGGCGCTCGCCTTGTCACGGTCGCGCCGGCAGGAACGCAAGTGCCGGCAGAGCTTTATCGATCGGGGCCAACCCGCACCTACATAAATCACGGCCTCGATAACGCCACGCTCGTCGCCTTCTTGGCGCAAGGTGAGCGTGTCGCCGGAAGACTCGTCGCTGTGTTGCCAGATCAGATATCAGAGGAAACGATCGAGGCGATCGAGGCGCTTGTTCAGGTTGCCACGGTGCGCATCCTCCAGCTTGAGGGGGATGCGCGCTTTGAGTCTCTTGTTGACCATGAGCGGGAGTTCCTCGACCGGTTTGCACACGACATGAAGACCCCCTTGACTGCGATTCTCGGCATGGCGCAGACCCTCCAGCGACAGGACCGCCTGACCCCCGAGCTGAGGGCCGAATTCCTCGAGAGAATCGAAGCGTCGTCACGGGATCTCGAGAAGATCCTCGAGGAAGGGAGGGCCAAGCTCAAAGCCAAGTCTGCTTCTCTCTCGGTACCGCTTGAAGAGTGCGACCTCCACGCAATGCTCGCCGAGGCGGTGCATCACGCCCGCGAAGGCATCACGGTGACAATAGAGAACTTCCCGGGAACACCGTGCGTCGCAGCGAATCCGGCAATCCTTGCAGACGTCTTGGAGAGAACGATCCTTCACTCCAGCACCCGGGCCGCTACAGGTATTCGAATTGAGATATCGCGAAGCGGTGAATGGGTCGAGATCAAGGTCGCCGACGACGGCCCCGAACCTGATTCAGGGACCTACAACGACGAGCTCTGGTTTCGCGGTCGCGTGGCAGTGATCGGTCAAGCGCCAGGTGATCCTTTGGAACTGGTCGCGCCCGCCCGTGATCTCCAGACGATGGGCGGAAAGATGGCATTTGAGACTGATGGCGGCAAGCTGACGGTGATCTTGATTCTCCCCGTCGCGTCAGCCCAGCCGCTCTAGCGGTCAGTCTGCAATCTTGAAACGATCCACCTCGAGCATGAGGGTCTCGGCAAGCGTCGTGAGCCTCGCGGCCTCTTCTGCGGCCTGTTGCGAGCTGGCGAGGTACTGGCGACTAGTGTCCGCAATCTGTGCAATGGCAACAACGACTTGATCGCTCGCGGAACGCTGCTGGGCGGTGGCGATTGAAATCTCCTTTGCGGCACCAGTTGTCTCCTCGGAGAACTGAGCAATTTGATCGAGCATCTCGACCGCCTCGTTGGCGAGCTGAGAACCGGAGTTGACCTCACGGCTCCCCTCTTCGGTTACGAGGATCGTGCTGTTGGTCTCGGACTGGATCTCCGCAATGAGCTCGCGTATGTCCTCTGTCGCTTCAACCGAGCGCTCAGCTAGCTTGCGAACCTCCTCGGCAACCACTGCGAATCCGCGTCCATGCTCACCCGCTCGAGCGGCCTCGATAGCCGCGTTGAGTGCGAGGAGATTCGTTTGGTCGGCTATGTCGTTGATCAGCTCGAGGATCGAGCCGATCTCTTGGGAAAGCTCGCCGAGGCGCAATGTCCTTGTGCCAATTGCCTCGACCCTCTCACGTATCCGCTCGATCGCTTCGTTTGAATTGTGGACCGCGCGCCGCCCCGTGACTGCGGACTGAGCAGTCCGTTCAGCCAGGACGGCCACAGACTCGGTCGTCTCGGCAATCTGGCCGGCGGCAGCTGCCAATTCCTCAATGGTCGTGGAAGTCTCAACTGACGCCGACGACTGTTCGGCCGAGAGCGATGCCTGCTCATCTGAGGCCGCCCTCAACTGCTGCGCTGAATCGGTTAACTGCTCGACTCCGTGACGCATCTTCCAAATGAGCGCACGGAGATTGGCCACAGCCTCTGCGAAGTCTGCATTTACCGATGCGAATACGCTCGACGCCTCGCCGAGTCCACTGATTAGCTCATCGGTTACGTCATCGGAGAGATCGCCATCTCGTAGACGGCTCAGCGCTTTGCCAAATCGCGCGACACGCTCGCTCTCTTCGGCATCGCCTGAGTCATCTTTCCGATCTAGGCTTGATGTGCCGGAGAGATAGCCGGCTACCACAATCCCGATTGCTGCAGGAAGCGCAGCCTTCCAGCTAACGTCACCCGCAAGGAGCCATCCGACGACAAATGTCACTGCCCCCGCCAGCCCTCCTGCTAGGCCCGCAGTCGCGCCAAGACTGATCCCGGCGAGGATCGCCTGAAGCGCCACCGGCACGAGTACGACCGGACCGGCCCCGGTTATGGCCAATGCACCCAAGAGCCCGGCAATGGCGACCTGGAGAACGAGCGACGCCTCTCTGGAGCGAGCCAGAGATAGCGCAATGGCGCACGCACCAGCAATACCGAGAACCGCAATGCCGGCAATCATCTTGCCGCCCTTTGGGGTGTGCGTCGCGAAGACTACGGCTCCGATACCGACCGCGACGGCCTCCATGACGAGACCGGTCTTCCAATGGCCAAGGGCACTGGCCTGAGGTGTTATTACGACTGGCGCGGACTCGCCCGCGGTAAGAATCTCGGCCTCTGATTCCGACTCCGTGACACTGACTTCACCCGGGTCGAACCACTCGGCGTCTTTATCGAACTCCTCGGGCAATATCGCCTCCCCGACTCAGGCGGCTAAGTATGCCTTACTCCTCGGACGAGAACGGATCTGGAGGGGTCCATGGCGCCTCGCCTGCCCGAACATCAGCAGCGGCCGACCGGTCCTTCAGCTCATCCCAATAGGAGGTGTCCTCGATAAGTGAGAGATCATCTGAGACCAGAAGCAGCTGCCCGGAATCGGCCACCAAGTCAGCCCACATGTGAATCTGCTCCTCGGTCAGCCGGGTGTCCGTCTTGCGAAGCATCACGCAATCCGGATCATTGACCCACAGCCGCCTGTGCATCGCGGCCCTGGCGCATGTGTTCCTGTAGGCACTCTGAGTTGAAGGTAGTGACTCCGTGAGCCCCTCGACTTGCACTTCGGGCTCCCAATAGGGCGCGACGTCTTGGCCGATTCGCATCGCGTCGACCACTCCAATAGCGGGCCAGAGGGGCATGCCGCAGCCGAGAAGTATGGTCTCGTCGCCAGCCCCTCTTCTAATCGCTTCCAAGCCGAGTTTGAGCGCCTCGGCTTTGGTTGCCGGCCCAGACCGGACGCCCTCCATCGCGGCGGCATAGGTGAAATCCAGCTTGAGGTACCTGTAGCCCGACTCCACCAGCCCTCTGGCGGTCGCCTCTATCCAAGATTGAACTTCTGGCAAGGTCGTATCCAGCGCGTAGCCGAGCGCTCCCTCACCCCAATTCGGATTGACGACTGCCGGAATTCGCGAGCCGTCAGCCTGACGAGCGAGCCAATCCTCGTTGTAAGAGGAGGCGTCTGGAAAGAGGGCGAACGGTGCGTACCAGATGCCCGGAATCATGCCGGCGTCATCGATCCGTCGGGCCAATGGTGCTATGCCTGAAGGGAACTTCTCGTTGGTCTCGATCCAATCACCAATCGCTCGCTGGTATCCATCGTCGAGTTGAAATAAGTCAAAGCCAAAGCGCTCAGCCGCGTCCGCGAGGTTTTGATCAAACGCTGCCTCGGTGATGTCATGGAAATAGTGATACCAAGAGCACCAACCTGAAATGTGGGGCATTGAGGCCCTGGCATCGCTTCCAGCTTCGACCATGAACGCGCCTAGAAGATCGCCGCTATCTTCGCTCGGTACTCGCCCGGCTACATAGAAGCTCTCTAGCTTGTCGCCCCGCGAAAAGCTGCCTCCCGACAAGTCGAGCACCGCCTCGAATCCGCTCGGCGTGATGTAGATGGTTCCGTTCGCCCGCCGGCAATGCGGAAAACCGGCCAATCCGGCTTCGTAATAGATGAACTGTGAGGACTCCCCGACTACCTCGATATCGTCTGGTGGGCGTCGAATCGAATGCTGCACATCGGCGAGAACCTCTACAGCCGAGCGCTCCACGGGGCCATTGGCGCGGTCCTCACCGGCAAAGCTCCAAGACTGGTAGCCATTCCTCAGATACCGCCCGCCTCTGCCGGGACCACCGACGAATGCGAGACCGATTGAGTCAAACATGCCGCCCGGATGCGTCCAGTCGAAGCGGGTCCAGATGCCGTCTTTGGTTTCGGAGACGATTCCCTCTGCCGGCAGCCGCTCGACTCCCTCAGGTCCTCGAACTACAACGCTCTCGAGCTCAGCGGTCAACGGCTTCTTGAACCTTCGAGGCGATTCCTTCGGCGTCCAGACCGAGGCGCTCAAACCAGATGTCCTGCGAGGCGTGCTCCAGGAAGCGGTCGGGAACACCGATGCGCAAGACAGGAACCGTGACCCCTGCGTCGCCAAGTACCTCGGCTACTCCCGATCCAAAACCACCGGTTAGGACGTTGTCTTCCGCTGTTACGACCAAGGTCGAGTCTGCGGCCCATTCGACCAGACGCGGATCCATTGGCTTGACGTAGCGGCAGTTCACTACGGAAACCTCGATGCCATCTGCCGCTAGTTTCTCGGCCGCGTCGATGGAATTGGCGACCATCTTTCCGGTGGCCAGTATTAGGGCCTGCTGCCCTTCACGCAGGACTTCCCATTCACCGATTGGAACTTCTGAAGCCGGACGCTCGGGCGTGGCTGGGACTTGCCCTTTGGGAAAGCGAATCGCGAACGGACCATCGTGATTGACCGCTGTCATGAACAGGTCCCGGAGTTCCCACTCATCTCGTGGCGCGGCAATGACCATGTTCGGCATTGCCCTCAGATAGGTCAGGTCGAAAATGCCGTGGTGCGACGGACCGTCGTCGCCTGTAATTCCGGCGCGATCGAGGACAAAAGTGACGGGCAGGCCGTGGAGGCACACATCCAAAAGGACCTGGTCGTATGCACGCTGCAGGAACGTCGAATAGACGGCCACGACTGGGTGAAGCCCACCCATTGCCAGACCGGCTGCAAAGGTCGTTGCATACTGCTCGGCTATTCCGACGTCATAGGCACGGTCGGGGAGTTTTTCGCCGAACTTCCCGATTCCCGTTGGTGAGGCCATCGCCGCCGTGATGCCGACGATTTCCTCATGCTCCTCGGCAGCATCGCAAAGAGCCTCGGTGAAGACAGCGGTCCAGGTACGGCCTGCCTGAGGAAGCTTCTTGCCGGTGGCAGGGTCGAACTTGCCCAGTGCGTGGTGCTTCTCGAGCTCGTCTTCGACAGCCGGCGTGTAGCCGTGGCCCTTCTCAGTGACCACATGCAACAGCACCGGCCCCTCGATCTCAGCGGCAAGGCGAATGTCGCGCTCGAGTTCGGCGATGTCATGACCATCGATCGGCCCCGCGTAGTAGAAGCCGAGATCCTCGAAAAGCACTTGGGGTGCAACGAGCTGCTTCAGTCCCTGCTTGACTCGTTTCGCCTCGCGGGCAAGGGAGTCGCCGATCCGGGGAACTTCCTTGAGCCGGTTCTCGATGCGCGCCTTTGCCCTGCGGTATCTAGGGTCAAAACGAAGATGTGCGAGATGCGCCGATAGCCCCCCCACCGTCGGCTGGTAGCTACGGCCATTGTCATTGAGGATGACCAGGATGTCGTCTTCGGACTCACCGATGTTGTTGAGAGCCTCAAGGGCGACTCCGCCGGTAAGCGCGCCGTCCCCAATCACCACTACAACCTTGCCTTCAGCCGTCTTTGCAAGACCGGCGGCATAGGCAAGTGACCCCGAAGCGTGGCTGTTCTCGATCAGATCATGTGGTGACTCTGCCCTGTTTGGATATCCTGACAAGCCCCCCGCTTGGCGCAGGGTGTCGAAGCGGCCTGCCCTGCCGGTGAGGATCTTGTGGACATACGCCTGGTGCCCGGTATCCCAAATGATCGGGTCACGGGGACTGTCGAAAACCCGGTGGATAGCGATAGTCAGCTCGACTACCCCGAGATTTGGGCCCAAGTGACCACCGGTCTTCGAGACTGAGTCAATTAGGAAGAGCCGGATCTCGTGCGCGAGTAGATTCAGCGCGTTCTCGTCGAGCGCCTTGAGCTCATCCAAGCTCTCAATCATGTATGGCCTGCCATTTCAACTTGATCCGATCTTATCGCCCTTGCGCCTGGCCCCCGCGCTCTG
The DNA here is from genome assembly GCA_003577105.1 of Acidobacteriota bacterium. Lineage (GTDB taxonomy): Bacteria > Actinomycetota > Acidimicrobiia > ATN3 > ATN3 > ATN3. The sequence goes on from QEUQ01000004.1 coordinate 106,812, forward strand.
AGCAAGACGCCACCCGATCTCGAGGAGGCTGCAAGCCACCGCCGCGACCACGGCTGTCTCCACTGCGATTTCGGGCGGAAGAAGTGTCAGGGCGTAGAAGCTCCTAATAGGTGGTACGACTAGAACCAAGAGAACTGTTCCCACCATTGAGGCAATCAGCGCGATTTTCCAGGGCCTGAATGGGCGAGCGAGAAGACCGAGAATCCAGAGGCCGCAAGTCACGAGCGTCAGCGATGCGGCGGTCTGAGCGACTTCGAGCTCGGGGGGACCGGTCCAGCGCACGAGCCCGTACGCGACGAAGGTTGCGGCGGCTGCTACAAGTCCCGCTGGAACCGAAAACTGAAGAACCCGGCGCACGAAGCCGAGCCGCGCCCTGCGCGAATTCGGAGCGAGAGAGAGAAAGAATCCGGGGATTCCAATTGTCACCGCCCCCACAATGGTTAGGTGGCGAGGGAGAAACGGAAACGGCATCGCGAGCACCCCAACCGTCAGCGCGAGGAGCATCACATAGGTCGACTTGGTGAGAAACAAGTTGGCCGTCCGCTCGATGTTGGCAATCACTCGCCGGCCTTCAGCTACGACCCCTGGCATTGTTGCGAACTTCGAGTCCAGTAGGACCAGCTGCGCGACGGCGCGACTTGCCGCCGATCCGGAGCCCATTGCAATGCCGATGTCGGAGTCCTTGAGAGCCAGAGCATCGTTGACGCCATCGCCGGTCATCGCAACTGTGTGCCCCCGGCTCTGCAACGCGCTGACCATCGCACGTTTTTGATCGGGCGTTACTCGCCCAAAGACGCGCTGGGTCTCCATGACTTCGGCGAGGTCGTCAGGGTCGTCGGGAAGATCACGCGCGTCAACCGGGCTTTCAGCGCCCTCAATTCCGAGGCGAGATGCGATCGCTCCCACTGTTCTTGGATTGTCCCCTGAGATGATGCGGAGGCTCACACCTTGCTCAGAGAAGAACTCGAGAGTGTCCGGTGCATCAGCGCGAATCCGCTCAGCCAGCATCACCAATGCAACGGGGCGAAGCCCCTTTGGGAGCTTCGGCGGCTCTAGTTTCCCATCGCTGCGGGCCAGCGCGATGACCCGACTACCGGAGTCTGATATCCGATCAGCTTCAGCTCTTGCATCTGAATCCGGTGGCAGGACGATTTCCGGCGCTCCCATTACCCAGGTGCCGCGACCCTCAAAGGCGACACCGCTCCACTTGCGCGCTGAAGAAAACGGCGCGGTCTCGAGCACTTCGAACTTGCCAGCTGGAGGCTCGCCAAACTTCTCGATGATTGCCTGAAGCGAATTGTTCGGGTTCGGCTCAGCCTCGCCCATCGCGCCGAGCACTTCGCCGATCTCTGCCTCCGCATGCCTGCCACCGCCAAGTACGAGCATGCGTTCATACTCCGATCGGCCCTCTGTGAGGGTTCCGGTCTTGTCGAGGCAGACGACGTCGACACGTGCCAGTCCCTCAACGGCAGAAAGCTCCTGAACCAGTACTTGCCGCCGCCCGAGACGTAGCACCGCTAGCGCCATGGCCATGCTGGTCAGCAATACGAGCCCCTCTGGAACCATGCCGACCACTCCCGCAACTGATCCGCTAACGGCTTCGCGCCAGTCCTCGTGCGCCCGCGACTGGCTAATGATCAACAGAATCCCTGTGGGCACCAGCGCCCACGTTATGTACTTGAGGATTTGGTCAATCCCCGACCGCAGTTCTGACTTGGTCAGAGCAAAGCGCTTGGCCTTAACCGCGAGATCCTGTGCGTACGAGTCGGCACCAACGGCGGTGGCTTCAATTAGGCCACTGCCCGCCACGACGAAACTGCCTGACATCACTGCATCGCCTGACTCCTTCGCGACCGAATCTGACTCGCCGGTCAGCAGAGATTCGTCGAGCTCGAGCCCGCGGGACTCGATCACCACGCCATCGACGGGAACCTGGTCGCCGGTGCCCAAATCGACCAGGTCGCCCAGGACCAAATCCTCGCTGAGAAGTTCGACTGTCTCGCCGTCGCGAATTGCCTGCACCTTCGGTGCTGCGAGAATTACCAGCTTGTCGAGGGTCCACTTCGCGCGGAGTTCCTGAATGATCCCTATCAGCGCGTTGGTGAAGAGCACGATTCCAAAGAGCGCGTCCTGAATTGGACCGACGACAACAATCACGGCAAAGAGGGATCCGAGAATCGCATTGAAGCGAGTAAAGATGTTTCCCTTGAGGATCTGCGAGACCGAGCGGCTCGATTGCTGATCGACCCGGTTCACCTCGCCCCGGGCTATACGTTCGCTGACCTCTGCGGAGCTGAGCCCCGTGTACTTTGGCGCCATTGCGTTGACAGGGTACTAAGTGATCGCAGCCGTGGCGTCGCTATTGCCCCTTACTCGGCTAAGTTGCGCACTCTCCCCGGCCGAGCTTGACCTGGAACTGCTCGAGCTCATCCCAATCGACGTAGTCATCGGGTGCATCGGCGACCGATCGGATTCTCGCGATCTCCTCGAGCGACTCCGCGATTGATTTGGCACCGATTCGCTTGACCCACCCTTTGAAGTCCTCCCCGTCTTGCCGCTCGTCGAGATACTTCCTAACAAGCGCGGCCACGACCTCAGGGGCGCGCTTCGCGCCCACTCGCAGAGTGCGTTTTCCAAATTCGACGTGCTCTTCACCGATGATCCCGCCACCAAGGAAGAGCTGATATCCAGGGGCCGAGTTGCCGTCGATGCGTCGTTCCAAGCCCATGAAACCGATGTCTGAAATGTGATGCTGCCCGCAGGAATTTGAGCACCCTGAGATGTTTATGCTGATGCCGTCGACACCGCCCAAGCCCTCGGCATCGAGGTGATCTCCAACTGCTTTGGCAAGTCCGCGGCTCTGGGTCACAGCAAGATTGCAGGTATCGGCACCGGGGCACGAGACCACGTCGCGAATCCGACCGATGCGCGCCATTTTGTTGGATTCGAGAATCTCATAAATTGCCGGCAGCTGACTCTCGGGAACGTCTCTGATGGCGAGGTTCTGTCGCTGAGTCAAGCGGATGTCGCCGCTTCCGTAGTTGCGCGCGATTCCGGCCACTGCTCTGAACTGCGAGGCCGTGAGGTCGCCGAGGCGCATCGTCGCGAACGCGACGTGCAGCCCGTCTTGACGCTGCGGGATCGTGTTGGACTGAAGCCAAGCCTCGTAGCCATCGCCGTCAACCCTCTTGGGAATCGAGGGGGCGGGAGTCTCTCGCTCACTATCACCGAAAGCATCAGGGTCCAAGCCCTTTGGAATTCCGTGAGGCGCGAGCGGGCCGACGACGGAACGCATCTTGTTTCGCTCCGTGAAGACCGCCTGGCGAAAGTCCTCAATCCCCATTGAGTCCACAACCCACTTCATGCGGGCCCGCAAGTGATTGGTTCGGATTCCGGTGCGGTCGAAGACTCTCAAGATCGACTCAATCGTGATAATCAGGTCTTCGAATGGAGTGAATGGCTCGAGCAACTGGGCTGGAAATGGGTTTGCGCCCAGTCCGCCACCGACTACGAGTTTGAATCCAAACTCTCCGTCTGGCGAGCGCGTCGCAATCGCGCCTATGTCGTTGATCATGCCCTGACCGCAATCATTCTCACAGCCAGAGAAATTGATCTTGAACTTCCGGGGAAGCCGCTGGCTAAGCGGATGGCGCAGCAAGAACTTGGTTGTCTCTCTCGCCCAGGCGGTGACGTCGAAGAGCTCGGTCCTGCAGACTCCTGCCAGCGGGCAACCGACGATGTTTCGGACCGTATCCCCGCAAGCCTCTCGAGTAGTCATTCCAACGCTGGCGATGAGGCGCATCGCGTCGGGAGTTCGTTCGAGTGGCACGAAATGCAGCTGCACATTTTGACGGGTCGTGATGTGTCCGAAGCCCCTGCCGTACTCCTCTGCTATATGCGCAAGCATGTCGAGCTGCTCAGCATTGACCCGACCGTGAGGGATCTTGACCCGGACCATCTGAAGGTTGTTCCCCTGACGGATCCCGTAGATCCCGTTTGTCAAGCGGATCGGCCGGAAGACCTCCTCGTCGAGCCGGCCCTCTAGGTAATCGGTTACCTGGCTCTCGAAGCGGTCGAGTTCGAGGGCAATCTCAGGGGCAAGCTCGACTGCGAGCGCCATGTTTACCTCCTCGCGTAGGCTTCGACTAGTACCTCGGCCACCTCGGGACGGCTGAATTCGCCGGGCGGCGATTCGCCCTCCCCAAGCATTTCCCTCACCTTCGTGCCCGACAAGTGAACCCTCTCATCGGGTCCGTGCGGGCAGGTCTTGTCGGATCCCATCTGATTGCAGGCCCTGCAGAAGAAGGCATGCTCAAACATGAGCGGTGTGATACCGAGCTCCGCCGGGTCGAAATTGTCGAAGAACAACTGTGCTTCGTAGGTGCCGTAGTAGTCGCCGACTCCCGCATGGTCGCGCCCGACAATGAAATGCGTAGCTCCGTAGTTCCGCCTTATCAGAGCGTGATGTATTGCCTCTTTCGGCCCCGCGTAGCGCATGGGCGCCGGAAGGCAGGCGATTATCGCCCGGTCCTGAGGGAAGTACTTCTCGAAAAGGACCTCATAGCAGCGCATCCGTACGTCCGCGGGAATGTCGTCTTCCTTGGTTGCGCCAACCAGCGGGTGGAGCATCAGGCCGTCGACAAGTTCGAGGGCGCACTTGCAGAGGTACTCGTGGGCCCTATGAACCGGATTGCGCGTCTGGAAGGCGACGATCGTGCTCCAGTTCCTGCGCTCGAACTCGGCCCTTGTCTCAGTTGGTGTGTACGGAAACCCGGGGAATGGCGCAGCCGGCTCATCGAGCACCTGAAGCTCGCCGCCTATTCGGTATTCACCTGCCTCGAGCACCACCTTCGCGCCGGGATGCGCGGGGTCAGCCGACTTGAAAACGGCCTCACACTCGGCGACGGGATCGACCTTGTAGACATCTTCGATTCGCATGATCGCGATCGCTCCGGCATCACCGTAAGTAAGCGCGATCTCCTCTTCGCCCGAAAGCCGGTTTGCCTCAGTTTCGGTAGCCGAGAGCGTGATCGGAAGCGTCCAAATGAGGCCCGAGTCGAGGCGGTTACCGGCCAAGATCGAGTTGTAGTCACGCTCGGTGACAAATCCGCGCAGAGGGCTGTATGCGCCCGTTGCCAAGAGCCCGAGATCCCAGAATTCCCGTTCGTCGAGTTCTTTCGATTTCAGTCCAGACGCGAACTCAGCAAGAAGGTCGCGCTCCTTGTGAGGCACAACCAGATTGACGAGTGTCCCTCCGTGAGGTGGCTCAAGAGTCGGCATGCAGCCCGCACTCGGTCTTCTCGAACGCTGCCCACCGGCCCGAGCGTGGATCCTCACCAGGTGCTACTGCCTTGGTACAAGGGGCGCACCCGATTGACGGATAGCCCCTGTCGTGCAGCGGGTTGTAGATCACGTCGTTGGCCTGTATGTAGTCCCAAACTTCGTCCTCGGTCCAACGGACCAGCGGATTGAACTTGTAGAGGCCGAATCGCTCATCCCATGTGAAGTTTGGGGAATTGGCGCGAGTCGGGGCTTGGTCGCGGCGAATCCCCGTGATCCAAGCGTCGTACTTGGCAAGCGTCTGCTCCAGCGGAACCACCTTGTTTAGATTGCAGCAGGCCCCAGGATCAGAAAGGTAGAGCTGGCGCCCATGCTTCTCGGCCTGGGCCATGATGCTCAGCTCGGGGTGGACCACCTCAAAACTCAGGTTGTACCGATCGCTCAGCCTTCGCTGAGTCTCCTCTGTCTCCCAGAAAAGAAAACCTGTGTCCAGGGAGAAGACCTGTATTTCATCTGTGATTTTCGAGACCATATCGACTAGGGCAACGTCCTCGGCCCCAAACGAACAAGCAAGTGCGATCTTCGACGGCTCGAAGCGCCCGATGGCAAACTCGATGATTTCCTGAGGAGTTGCGTCCTCTAGCTTCTGGTCTTCCTCTTCGACCGTGACAGTGCTCAAGATTCTCCCTCCTGGGGGGTGCTGTTCCGCTGGACGGACGTGCTCGCTGTCACCTAGTCTATAAATCCCGACTAAACTACTCAACTTTAGATACGCTGCGTACGTGAAAGCTGGTGGAATGCTGCCGTGACGATGAAGATCTCGACCAAGGGCGATTACGCGACGAGGGCCATGGTCGATCTCGCTATTCATCAGTTGGAGGGGCCGGCCTCGGTTCGCGATATCGCCGAACGGTCGGGCTTGCCTCAGGCATATCTCGAGCAAATCATGCTCGGCCTGAAATCTTCAGGCCTCGTCACTTCGCGTCGCGGGGTTCAGGGTGGCTACCTGCTTGCCCGCGATCCGAGCCTCATCACCCTCGATGAGATAGTCGAGGCAACCGAGGGACGGGTTGCTCCCTTGGGATGTGCCGAAACCGAGCCGGATCACTCCTGCACCGAGGAGGGGAGCTGCGCTCTCCAGCTCGTCTGGGTTCGAGTCCGCGGCGCCGTCTCCGACATTTTGAAGAGCGTTACTCTGGCAGACGTCGCAGGTCAGACATTGGACTTCCAGAAGCTTTCGGTTACTCCGAAACGCCAACGAGTACCGGGATAACCTCGGCGGGAGACTTCCCTTCGGCCGCAAGATCGACCAGCACCACCGACGGCTCTTGCTGAATAAGCGCAAGGTCGCGCACTGGTCCTCGAACAATCAACCCCTCAACCACTGAGCCGGCGCGAAGCCGGTCGAGTGAGACTTGTGCGCGTTCCTTTTCGGAGGTGAACCAATCGGCTGCATGCGTGGGCGACGGACTCGCCGCGAGCTGCTCATCAGCACCTCTGAACTGTGCTTCATAGACATTTAGCTGATTGGAGATCCACTTTCCGATCTCGCCCTCAGTGATGATCTCGCCGTCGTCGCGGTTCACGCCCGCTATTACCCCCTCAATTGCCACCCCTTTTGGAATTGTGAATTCCGCCAACTCGGGCGCGGTCAGCCGCTTCGAGAAGGAGACAACGCCAACACGCTCTCCGCCAACTGCAGCAGCGTCGTCGAGAGCACGGCGACGCACGGCGATATACGGGTCGAGGTCCTGGCCGGGAGCTGGACCGACGACATCGACATCAAGGACGTCGCCTGGTCCCGGATCTCGCATGATCAGGAATGTCCCAATGCTCATGAGGAGAATCACGGCGAGGAAGATTGAAATCTCGACAACATGCCGACGAATCCAGCCTCCGATAGCGCCCGACGCGTCGAGTGGCACGGCATGTGTGGAGAGGTCACCCTCGTCGGCCAGATCTACCTCTGGATCAGGGACCTCAACTCTTCTGGTCATCTTTCGTCTCCGGGCTCACCAAGTACAGCCAAGACACCCTCTAGGTCCGGGGGCAACGGCTCGGCGATCTCTATACGTTCACCTGTCACCGGATGGTTGAAGGCTATCCGCGCCGAGTGAAGAAGCGGGCGATGCAAACCAAGCTTCTTTGACGCCCTCCCACCTCCGTATGTGTCGTCTCCGGCAATCGGATGACCGATTGCGGCCATGTGCACCCTGATTTGGTGGGTTCTCCCGGTCTCGAGCGCGACCTCGACCAGCGAGTACCCGCCGGCGTAGTGAGCCGTAGCCCTGTAATGCGTGATCGCATGCCGGCCACCTTCAAGGACTGCCATGCGCTTCCGTCGCCGCGGATCCCTTCCGATCGGAGCATCGATCTTGCCAGTGGGAGGTTGGACGTCGCCTAGCACTAGCGCGACGTAATTCCGCTCCACCTCGTGAGCAGAAATCTGCTCAACGAGCGCCTCGTAGGCACGTTTCGACAACGCGACGAGCATGAGTCCAGATGTTCCCGCGTCTAGACGATGGACAATTCCTGGGCGTGTCGCCTCGCCGACATCTCGGATCCCGGGCCAACGCTCAATCAAGCCATTGGCAAGTGTGGACTCCCTGCGACCGGCTCCCGGGTGGACAGCGAGGCCTGCGGGTTTGACGATCACTGCGACATCTGAGTCCTCGAATCGGACGTCGAAGTCGACTGGCTGCCCCTTGATCGCCGCCTGATCCTCCTCGGCCAGCTCGACTTCAACTCGCTGCCCCGTCTGCAAGCGAGTGCTATTGGACAATTCGCGGCCATCTACCAGCGCTTGAAGCGAAGCCGCCACCGACCGCGATACACCGAGCTGGCTCGCGATGGCCTTGTCGAGGCGCTCACCGGCCTCCTCGTCATCAACGACGAAACTGCGCCGGGTCATGGTCCAGCTTCCGTCTCGGTTACGGGGACGGGATCTGTCCGCTCGACCGGGCGCCTCCAGATGATCAGAGCCACGAGAAACGAACCAACGACGATCCCGATGTCAGCAACGTTGAAAGATGGCCACCACCGAAAACGAATGAAATCTGTGACGAAGCCGCCATCTGCGAAGATCCGGTCGATCGCATTTCCAAGCGCTCCGCCGAGGAGTATCCCCAGGGCGAGTGCGGTGGAGCGCCTCTCGATGCGGCCCATCGTGGCCAGCACACCGATGACCAAGACGCTCACTGCGGCGAGAAAGACGACTCTGCCGCCAGAAAACAAACCAAACGCACCGCCCGAATTCTCGCTGAGCTGCAGATCTAGCCATCCCGGCATGACGGCGATACCGCCAGAAGCAAGTGACGAGCGTGCAATTGCCTTGGTGATTTGATCTAGGCCCGCCACTGTCACCGCGGCAGCGAGGAGGGTGACCTTGATCAGTACCTTCGCTCTTCCTTCTGCTGACATGTTATGCAGAGCTCCGCGTACGGGAGTGCTTCAAGTCTCGCCTTGGCGATCTTGTCGCCACATCGCCCACAGTAACCGTAAGTACCCTTCTTGACTCGCTCGAGCGCCGAATCGACCTTGTCGAGAAGTTCGAGAGCGTTCGCAGACAGAGAGAGGTCCTTCTCCTGCTCCATCGTCACGGTCGCGCCCTCCCCCGACTCTTCACTGAAGGAGTCGTCGGTGTCATCGCGATCTTCGGCAAGTAGACGTCTCTCCTCTTCGAGCTCCTCGAACTGTGCACTCAGTACAGCTCGCTCCTCCTCCAGCCTCTGCTTGAGCCGAGCCAAAGTCCGCTGGTCCACAGCGGGCGGACGCTTCTTGGCCGAGGCCGCTGTGGTCTTCTTGGGAGCTGCCGCAGCCTTCTTGGCGGTCACTTTCTTTGGCGTGCCCGGCTTCGGGGCTGCGGGGGGTTTCCTTGCCGCCGGTTTCTTGGCGGGAGCCGGTTTCTTGGCGGGAGCCTCCTTCTTGGCTGCCGCAGCTTTCTTGGCACCTGTTGCAGCCTTCTTTGCTCCCGGCTTCTGAGCAGCGGCGCTCTTGGCGGCTGGTTTGTTAGTTGCCGCAGCCTTCTTGGCGGGAGCTGGCTTCTTGGCTGCCGCAGCCTTCTTGGCAGCGGGTTTCGAAGACGCCGGCTTCTTTGGCCTGCTCGCCCCGCCGGAATTGGGTTTCTTTGCTGCCACCTGCTTCAACCTTCAAGCGTGTGTTACTGCCCTAATGAGGCCGAGACACTAGCACGGCAAGCTACCGCCGCCGACGCTTGTCACCGATCAGCACCCCGATCCGACGCTCTACCGTATCCATGTCATGCCCTTTGATCAGGACCTTCTTTTGGCGAGATGTCTCCCCCGACTTGAGAATCACATCACTCTTCTTCAGGTCAAAAGCATCAGCGAGAAAGGCGATCACCGCTTCATTTGCGCGGCCTCTCTCAGGTATCGCGGCCACCCTCAACTTGAGCGCATCCCCATGCCTTCCCGCTACCTGGGTGTCCCCCGCCCCCGGAGAAACGTGCAGTTGCAGCAGTACGCCATCGGCCGTCTCTTCAACTAGGTCTTCATAGCCTGGCAAGGGCGCACTCCTTAGGACGCGAAGGCGTGATGCTAACAAGTCAAGTAAAGGACTCACTGCAATTCAGGTGAGTGTTGTAGCCTCGCGAACTCCTCGTCAATGCAATCCGCCCCCAACTTCAGGAAGGAAACATTGTTCAAGCAGGTCGAACCCGGGGTCTCATTCCCTGAAATCGAGAGCGAGATACTCGATTCCTGGAGTTCCGAGCAGGTATTTGAGAAGAGCCTCGAGCTGCGGGCGGACTCGCCGCGCTTTACCTTTTATGAAGGACCTCCCACTGCCAACAACAAACCCGGACTGCATCACGTCTGGGCACGCGTCTTCAAAGATGTCTTTTGCCGCTACAAGACGATGCGCGGCTTCAGCGTCCCTCGAAAAGGTGGATGGGATTGCCACGGCCTTCCCGTGGAAGTCGAAGTCGAAAAGTCGCTCGGAATCACATCCAAGCAGGAGATTGAGGAATTTGGCGTCGAGGAGTTCAATCGACGCTGCAGAGAGTCGGTCCGGCAATATGTGGTCGATTGGGAACGACTCACTGAGCGAATCGGCTTCTGGCTCGACACAGACAACGCCTACTGGACGATGTCCGACGAATACGTCGAATCCGTCTGGTGGCAGCTCGGGCAGATGTGGGATGCCGGCCTCCTATATGAAGACTTCAAGGTTGTCCCGTATTGCCCGAGATGCGGTACTGCCCTGAGCTCTGCCGAGGTCGCACAGGGCTACCAGGAGGTCGAGGACCTATCGGCTTTCGTCAAGTTCCCTCTCGCCGCCGAGCCCGAGGTTTCCTTGATCGTATGGACCACAACTCCATGGACCCTCGTCTCAAATGTGGGAGTTGCCGTTCACCCCGACGAGACCTACCTAAAGGCGAGAGTCGACGGAGAGACTTACATCGTCGCCAAGGCCCTCGCTGAATCAGTACTGGGCGAAGACTTCGAAGCGCTCGATGAATTTCGGGGCGCGGACTTATCCGGAACCTACCTCAGACCGTTTGACTATCTGCCCAGTGAGAAGCCGCCGGCGTACTCGATAGTGCACGCGAATTTCGTGACCATGGATGAAGGCACGGGACTCGTCCACTTGGCGCCTGCCTTCGGCGAAATCGACCGTGAAGTCGGGCGCGAATACGAGCTACCGTCGCCGAATCCCGTCGACGCTGAGGGCCGGTTCTCTCTTGGCCCGCACGCGGGCACCTTCGTCAGAGACGCCAACGAGGCGCTTGTCGCCGAACTCGAGAGTGCAGGGCGCCTTTTCAAGGCGCAGCGATATAGGCACTCCTATCCGCACTGCTGGCGCTGCGCGACTCCTCTCATCTATTGGGCCAAGTCGTCCTGGTACATCAGAACCACAAGCCGCAAGGACCGCATGCTCGAGGAGAACCGCCAAATCGGATGGCACCCGCCGCATATCCGTGACGGCAGGTTCGGAGATTGGTTGGAGAACAACATCGACTGGTCCCTAAGCAGGGATCGCTACTGGGGCACGCCGCTGCCGATATGGCAATGCGCAAACGGCCACGCGACCTTTGTCAGGTCACGCTCGGAGCTCTCGGAGCTTTCTGGACAAGACTGCTCAGCAATAGACCCGCATCGCCCCTACATAGACAAGGTCGAGATCTCATGCCCCGATTGCGACGGGGCCGCGTCCCGGGTCAGACCTGTCATCGACGCTTGGTTCGACTCAGGCTCGATGCCGGCCGCGCAGTGGGGCTACCCGGCCGTGGAATCTTCGGCAACGAACTTTGATGCTGCATTCCCCGCCGACTTCATTTGCGAGGCGATTGACCAGACGAGAGGGTGGTTCTACTCGCTCCTGGCAGTCTCAACCTTGGTCTTCGATTCGGCCTCGTACCGCAATGTGTTGTGTCTGGGGCACATAGTTGATGCCGAGGGCAAGAAGATGTCCAAGAGCCTCGGTAACATCATCGACCCGTGGACAATCCTCGACAGTCGCGGGGCAGATCCTCTTCGATGGTTCTTCTTCTCATCTGGATCGCCTTGGACTCCGAGTCGCGTCTCCACCGATGCGATCGACAAGTCCACGAGCAACTTCTTGCTGACGCTCTGGAATACCTACTCGTTCTTCGTCACGTACGCGCTTGCAGACGGATGGGAACCCGGGCAGTCCCAGCAAGTTGAAGACCGTCCATCGCTCGACGAGTGGATTCTCGCCAGACTGACCGCGACTCAGATAGCCGTATCTGACGCGATGGACGCATTTGATGCTCTCAACGCGACCAAAGCCCTATCGTCTTTCGTTGGCGATCTTTCCAACTGGTACGTAAGGCGGAGCCGGCGGCGCTTCTGGTCTGCGCGGTCTCAGGAACCGGGTGACTCGCAGTCGAAAGAGTCTGCCTACCAGACGCTGCATCGCTGCCTGGTCGTGACAGCGCAGCTCCTGGCGCCTTATTGTCCGTTCGTTGCTGACGCGATCTGGCAGAACATCGCAGGGCCAGAGAGCGTCCATCTCTCGGACTGGCCAGATCCCGATCACCATCTCCGCAGACCCGCCCTAGAGACCGGAGTTGAAGTCGCTCGGAAAATCGTCGGGCTGGGCCGGGCAGCGCGAACGGAATCGAAAGTGCGAACACGCCAGCCACTCACAAGGGCCATCGTTGTTGCCCCCGAAGATGACCGCTCACACTTAGCTGACGAGCTGACGGCGACAATCATCGAAGAGCTCAACGTGGACCGGATCGAGTTCGCTACTTCGACGGCGCAACTCGTCGATGTTGAGGTGAAGCCGGACTTTCGTGCCCTCGGTCCTCGGCTCGGCAAGAAGGTTCAAGCACTCGCAGGAGTCCTGGCCAAATCAGACTCCCAATCACTCGCCGCTCAAGTTGAAGCCGGGCATCATGTGGTGGTCGAGGTCGAAGGTGAGACCGTCTCGCTTTCTCCCGAGGAACTCGAAGTCAGACGGGCCCCTAGAGAGGGGTTTGCAGTCGTCAGCGAGCAGGACTACTGCGTCGCGCTCGATCTGGAAATCGACGCCAACCTGAGAATGCGCGGTACGGAAAGAGAGCTGACACACGCAGTTCAAGGATTGCGCAAGTCTGCGGGGCTAGACGTCTCAGACCGGGTCCGCCTTTGGCTCAATGCGCCCGCTGGAAGCGAGGCCGAAAAGGTAATCGAGCAAGGCGCCGAAGAGATTGCTTCAGAGTTACTCGCTGTTGACCTTCAAGTAGGAGGTCCGCCCCCTGAATCGGTTCGCGATACCTTCGAGATCAACGGCGAGGTCATTGAAGCTGGGTTGGTGAGAGCCGACTAGTCGGGCGCCGTCGCGGGGCGTGATGCCGGCGCTACTCCCGGGGCTGGAACAGGTGGCGGTGGCGCGCTTCGCTCTTCGCCTTCAGGCGCCGCGTGGCGGCCAGGTGTTGGTGGTGGCGGAGCTGTGCGCTGGGCGTCCGCTCCCGCAGGGCGAGGCGGCATCATGCGGGGCTCCTCTGGCGGAGCCGTAACTCCCGAATCGTCGGCTGTAACTGGCCCTGTAGCAGGAATAGCGTCCGGCGTCGCGGGGCGCGGCGCTGGCGGCGGTGCCGGCTCGGCCGCTCGCGGCTCAGGAGCCAAAGAAGCCGGTCTCTGCGCGGGCTTGACTGGGGCTTCGGCTCCACCCGGGAGGTCCGGCAGCTGCTCTGCAAGACGCCCCGTCTTGTGCAGCACATCGGCGTGTTCGCTGATCATCTGCTGTAGCGCCTGCCTGAAGTCTGCATGGAAGCGCTTGAGTGCCTCTATGTCCGCCTCGAACGCCTGGCGCTGGCGATGCATTCGCCCTTCCAGCTCGTTGGCTCTTGCTGTCGCCTGGGACTCAAGATCCCGGGCCTGGGCTTCCGCCGTGGCAATCATTTCGCGCGCATGAGCCTGGGCTTCAGCGACTGCTTCGTCACTCGCTCGCTGGGCCACCAAGAGCGTCCGACGCATCATTTCCTCGGTCTCAGTTGCTTCCTGACTCTGGTTCTCCAGCTCACCAATACGGGCTCTCGCTTGGCGAAGCTGGTCCTCGAGACCACGAAGCGTGGCTGCAACGTTGTCGAGAAACCGGTCAACTTGATCCGGTTCATAGCCCTTCTTCGCAGTCGCGAAAGTTACGTTCTCGACATCACTGGCGGATATGTCCATGTGAATGGCTCCCAATACAAGAAGAGAGGCCTCCGCGCCGCCACCAAGAATATCCCGACCGGACGGCTGCTCGTTGGATTAGTCGGCGCGCGTAACCGCGAACGTCAGGGGCTCAGTACAGCCTGTAGCAATTGAGTATTCCGGGAATAATCGACCCGAAGAGCATGACGTAAAGAATCACGACGTAGTCGATTGTCACGCTGCCCATCGCAGCCGGCTTGAGGACCTTTCTTACTGGCACGACAATCGGATCCGTCAGCTTCGATGCGATGGTCACGCCACGGCGAAAGGGAGACTCGTCATCGGGCGGAAACCAGCTGAAGAAGATCACGGCTATGAAGACGAACGAATAGGTAAGGCTCGCCGTGCAGAGGGCGCGCTGTGCAATGGCCATTGCTAGCCGCTCATCAAGCCACGCCGGCGGAGTCGCTCCATTTCATCCGGTGAAACTTCGACATTGGCGGGTGTTACCAGAAACACCTGCTCGCCGACTTTCTGCATTGAACCTCGCAGCGCAAAGGTCAACCCGCTCGCGAAGTCAACAATCCGGCGCGCCGTGTCTCGGTCCACCTGCTGGAGGTTGATGATCACCGGCTGACCCGATCGAAACCGCTCACCGATCTTCTGAGCGTCGTTGAATCCAGTTGACTCGACAACGTACACAGGCTCTGAAGAAGCTGGAATTGTCCTGACGCCACCTTCACCCTCGGAATAGTCAGGGTTCTGGATCGTACGGACTGTTCCTCCGCCTCCATTGAACATCGACGGCCGCTCTTGCTGGGCTTCTATCTGCGGCGGCATTGCCACACTCTGCGCTTCAACGACGCCCGAATGCATGGGCACTTCGGGTTCGGCCATGCCGATTCCCTCTTCGGCCGCCTCGTCTTCGAGGCCCAGCCAGACCATGCTCCTCTTCCAGAGCGACGACATCGCGCCTCCATTTCCCAAGAAAGTTGCCCTTGACCCTAACGCAGATGACGAAAGATCGCGCGTCCAATGCGCAGGATCGTCGCCCCTTCGGCTATGGCTGCCTCGAAATCATCTGTCATCCCCATTGACAGGGAAGCGAGGTCGAGGCTCGGGAATCTCTCCGACATATCGTGCCCCAACATCGCGAGCTCGGCAAAGACTCTCCGCGCCTCCTCAAATCCTGCACCCTTGGGGGCCATGCACATGAGTCCCGACGGTCGGAGCGGGAGATCTCCAATGAACTCCGCCAACTCGCCTGGATTCACGCCATACTTCTGAGCTTCGCGGGCGACATTTACCTCGACCAGGCACGCCGGCGGTTCAATTTCGGCGCCCGCCGAGCGCTTGATCAACTCACGCGCCAAATCGCTCGAATCAAGGCTGTGGATGACCGTGGCGATTCCGATCACGTGGCGGGCCTTATTTCGCTGGAGATGCCCGATGAAATGCCACTTGGGAGGCGGCACATCTGAGTGACCAAAGGCGGGCTCAAGAAGGGTGGCCTTCGTGGCAAGCTCGTCGGCACGATTCTCCCCAAGGATCTTGGCGCCGGCTAGCCATGCCGCAAGTGCCACGACCGGAGGCCTTCCTTTCGTGACAACTACTACCGAAATGGATCCAGGGTCCCTCCCAGCTGAAGTCGCGGCAGTCTCGACGCGCCCCAGCACTTCATCAAGGCCTTCCTTGACCAACGGAGCAATCTCACTCGCCTCTTCGATGAGCTGCTCAGTCACTTCACGATCCATCCGACCAATGCCTGACGCCCTGTGACCGGTCCGTCTCTTCGGTAAGAGAAGAGCTCTGGCGAATGAGTGCACGGTCCCAGCGCGGTCACCGAACGGATTCCGCAGGTATTGCTGAGAACCTCAACCGCGACGCCGTGGAGATCGAGAACCGGACCGGGGCCGATGACTCCTGTCCCGAATCGATTGCCGAAGCGCTCCGCCAACTCATCGCTCACGCCATAGCAGCACGTCGAAATGGCCGGTCCAAGCACTGCCGAGGCGGCCGCATCTCCGAGCGCCTCAACCGCTGCCTCGATTACACCCGCTTCGAGCCCCCTCCACCCAGCGTGAACGACGGCCAGCTTGGTCTCAGAGATGATGAGCACTGGAACGCAATCTGCCGTGAAGATCGCTGCTGGCAGAGCCGGGCGAGTCAGAGTGATCGCGTCTGCCTCACCGCAATTGCCGGGCGCACCATCGACCACTCGCGCTCCGTGAACTTGGCTGACAACCGACCATTCGGTATCGATTCCAAGCTCTTGGGAAAGGCCCACACGATTGGCGGCAACGGCCGCCGGGTCGTCACCTACGTGATCTGCGAGATTTGCCTCGGCGTACGCGCCCTGAGAAGCACCTCCACTGCGTCCGGTGAAGACAGCTCTACAGCTACCCACCTGAACCCTGTGAATTACCTCGGGTGTGAGCTTGGACCGGGAGATCATCCCGAGTGCTCTTATTTCAGGAACGAAGGAATATCGAGATCGTCGTCACTCTCGTCATCGCCCTCGAAGAGGCCCGCAAACTCTGATTCGCGCTTGGGGGTTTCGGTCTTCGGCGCCGACGGAATCTCATCGCGATCCCTCGTGACCGAGCGGGAAGCCCCCTCGAAACGCTCGAATCCAGCCGCGATGACCGTGACTCTGATCTCGTCTCCGAGCGCATCATCGATGACAGCACCGAAAATGATGTTGGCATCAGGATGCGCAGTCGAGGCCACGATCTCCGCGGCTTCGTTGACCTCGAAGAGCCCCAGATCGGACCCACCCGAGATGTTGAGGAGAATCCCTCTGGCGCCTTCAATGGAAGATTCGAGTAGCGGCGAAGATATCGCGCCACGCGCTGCTGCTGCAGAGCGACCCTCTCCGCTTCCGTGACCAATACCCATCAAAGCCGAGCCCGCGTTGCTCATCACCATCTTCACGTCCGCGAAGTCGAGATTGATCAGGCCAGGGGTGGTAATCAAATCAGTAATGCCCTGCACGCCCTGGAGCAAGATCTCGTCAGCCATCTTGAAAGCAGAGAGCATCGAGGTCTTCTCATCGGCAACTTTGAGGAGCCTGTCGTTGGGGATCACGATTAGCGTGTCGACCTTCTCGGTGAGCCGCCCGATGCCCTGCTCAGCCTGGACCGAGCGCCGACGACCTTCAAATGCGAATGGGCGAGTTACGACACCGATAGTCAGGGCGCCTTGCGCCTTTGCGATCTCTGCAACCACCGGGGCGCCACCGGTGCCGGTCCCGCCTCCCTTGCCGGCGGTAATGAAGACCATGTCAGCCCCCCGGAGGACCTCCTCGATCTCCTCTGTGTGATCTTCGGCCGCCTGACGCCCCACTTCGGGGTCGGATCCAGCCCCGAGTCCGCGAGTCAGCTCACGGCCGATGTCTAGTTTCACATCGGCGTCGGACATCAAGAGAGCCTGAGCGTCGGTATTGATGGCGACAAACTC
Organism: Acidobacteriota bacterium; assembly: GCA_003577105.1. Taxonomy (GTDB): domain Bacteria; phylum Actinomycetota; class Acidimicrobiia; order ATN3; family ATN3; genus ATN3. The sequence goes on from QEUQ01000004.1 coordinate 124,154, forward strand.
CACTCCACGCAGACCGGCATCGATCATTCGGTTGACGGCATTCACGCCGCCTCCGCCGATGCCGACCACCTTGATGACGGCGAGGTAGTTCTGTGGATTGGTGGACATGGGGAAGTCCCTTTCTGGGCGCTCTAGCTGCGTAAATTCTCAATTACGCCAGTCTTGGCAAGTCTCTAACCCTCAACTTGAGGGTTAGAGTTATGTAAACCTAAACTGTCGGTCGAGACTTTAGAACAGGTTGAGGAATGAGTCAAGCACCTCTCACCTGCATGTTTGTAACTTTCTTCCGCCCATTTGCTTGAATTGCTTCAAGAACTCACTTCGACACCGCCGGATTCTCCGGAGTTGTCACGTCCACATACCGCAAATTCCAGCGCTCTGCCTCGGCTTTTGCCTGTACGGCCCTCAGGGCCCTCCCCTTCTCCTCGATGCGGTCCACGCTCCCGACGTAGACCATCACGCCGTCAGTCGTGACGAGGAAAATTCCTCGTTCGCCGTAGCCCGCAGACTGAAATGCATGCTTACTCCAGCGGGAGAACTCCTCTGCTGCCATGCCTGCCCAGCCTGCCTTCTCGTTGGTGTCACCGACCTTCTGCGGGCCAATTGCGCCGGTCAGATAGAACATGGTCGCCGGGGCAGTTTCAGTCATGGCCACTCCCACGCCGTCACGGTCAACTAGCAGAAAACTCCCTGCTTGCTCGACATACGCGATCGGAGTCCGCTCGACCACGTCAATCACGACAGTTCTCCGCAGGTAGTCGGCACGCACCCGCGCATCGAGAACCAGGGGCGACGACCTGACTCTCGCTGCTACCTCCGGAGTGTCGACAAAGACAAGTGGGCGACCTTCGGCATCGGCGAGAGCGGCAATGTCGTCGGCCTCCACCATGGCTACGCCTTGAACGCGCACCGAAGCCACCCGCAGCGGAGGAGAGAGCAACAGGGCGACGGTGCCTGCGAGTACAAGAACTGCTAGCACCACCCTCCTTATGGTTCTCCAGCGCATCTGACGGCGGCGACGCTCGACCGACGCCCTTCTTTCGGCAATCTTGGCGTCAGCCTTGGCGGGCCCGTCATCTCTCGGAGCCTTGCGACGCGTTTTCACTCGGCACCGCCAATCGCGGGCCACTCGGCAAACTCGCCGACCAGGCGAATTTCGGGCTCGAGTACTACTCCGGATCGCTCATACACCTCAAGGCGGACCTTGCCAATTAACGATGAAATGTCCTCAGCCGTTGCTCCTTCGTTGGCCAGGAAGAAGTTGGCGTGCTTCGTCGAAACCTCTGCTCCACCCACCCGCAACCCCTTGAGGCCGGACTCATCAATAAGACGCCCTGCGGAATCCCCCTCCGGATTCTTGAAAATTGACCCTGCGTTTGCGGCTCCGCCCGGCTGGTGCTCGCGCCTCCAACGGGTGATCTCGGCAAGCTCCTGGCGTAGTTGCTCAGGGTCTCCGCCGCTCAAGTTGAAAGTCGCCGCAGTAACAATCGCAGAGTCGGGAAGAGCCGATCTTCGATACGAGAGGCCGATCTCGCTCAGCGCTAGCTCTGAATCGGCACCGCCGAGATCGACAACGCAGATACTGCGAACTACGTCCTTGATTTCACGCCCGTGCCCGCCCGCGTTCATCCTCACCGCCCCGCCGACGGAACCGGGTATCCCGACTCCGAATTCGATTCCCGCGAGACCCTGATCTGCGCACCATCTCGCGAAGATCGGCAGCGGAGTAGCAGCACCCGCGGCCGCCCCACCCTCGACCGCCTTTGTCCAATTGAATCCGGGCCCGAGATGAATCACCAGTCCCGGAAATCCTTCCTCCGAGACAAGGAGATTCGACCCGCGGCCCACCAATAGGAACGGAACCTCGATCCCTTCAAGTGCAGCCTTGAGAAGCACGAGATCGCGATCGTCCGTCGGCTCGACGAAAAGCGCCGCACTTCCTCCAAGGCGGTATGTCGTTAGCGGGGCAAGTGGGTGCCTAGCCTCGATCAAGCCTCGGAATTGCCCGCCAAGGCGGACGCCGATGTCTTCGAGCATCTCAGTCATGGCACGACTCGCGGGATCTGAGCTGGAGAACAAGGTCGGGGGCAACGGACGTGATATCGCCGGCGCCCATCGTCACCACGACATCTCCTGGCGCTGCCTCGTCGAGAACTGCATCGATGACTTCTCGCCGGCGAACCGTCAGAACCGTTGCTGCATCTCGAGAAATCAAGTCTGTGATCATCTGCCCGGTAACACCCGGAACGGGATCCTCGCGCGCTCCGAATACATCTGTGACGATCACGACATCAGCACCAGCCAGTGCCTTTGCGAAATCACCGGCAAACGCTGCAGTCCTGCTATATAGGTGCGGCTGAAAGACCGCAACCACCCTGCCAGCTGCGATTTCTCTTGCCGCTCCAACCGTTGCCGCCACTTCAGCAGGCAAATGGGCGTAGTCGTCATAGACATTGACTCCGGCGCCCTCTCCCTTGAACTGAAACCGCCGAGCAACTCCAGAAAAGCGGCTGAGCGCTCGGGCGACCGCCCCGGGACCCGCCCCGGCAAGTGACGCGAGAGCAGCTGCTCCGGTGGCGTTGAGTGCGAAGTGTCGCCCGGGGAGAGGTAATGTGGTCTCGCAGAACAAATCGCCCTCGGCGTAGATCTCCATTTTGGTCCCCGAGTGGGCAACTTCTTTGACCGTCAGGCGAAAATCACATCCTTCCGACTCGCCATATGTGACGGTCCTGCACTCCAGGCCCTTCAGTGCCCTGGCTAGACCCGGGTCATCGCCATTGACGACGAGCCACTCCCCCGTCTGCTCGGCGAAGCGGCGAAATCCCGCCTCGATCGCCTCCAGTGAATTGCCCCAGTTTTCAAGGTGATCCCCCTCTACTCCGGTTATCACCGCGCCCTCCGGCTCTAGGAGAAGAAACGTGCCATCACTCTCATCACCCTCCGCGACCACGAACTCGCCACTCCCCCAGTACGCATTGGTGCCGATTTCGTTCAGATCCCCGCCGATCAAGAAGCACGGATCCAAGCCGGCGGCGCGCAGCGACAACGCAAGCATCGAACTCGTCGAAGTCTTGCCGTGAGTTCCGGCGACAACCAGCGCACGGCGAGAGGCTGAAATCGCCGCAAGTACGTGAGAACGGCGCCAGGTCGGGATTCCCAAGTCCTCGGCAGCCAGCATTTCTGCGTTGGATGCGCGCACTGCTGACGAATAGACGACCGCGTCGGCCCCCGCCACCTGGGCGGCGCGGTGACCGACGTCGCACCTGATACCGCCGGCTCGAAGCCTCGTCAAGGTCAGCGAATCCTTCACATCTGAGCCGGAAATCTCGTGCCCCATGGCTTTGAGAACGATTGCAATTGCGCTCATCCCGGCACCTCCGAGGCCAATCAGATGAATTCGCCTTGGCGTCGCCAGCCACTCAGCTGAGAGTCGCCCCTCGTCACGCATGACGGGCAGGCTTTCCAGAATCTCGTCTGCCGACGGCGCGGGGCCTAGCTGAGGCATCCGACCTCCATCACGACATCTGCGAAATCGACATCAGCCGCGCACGCCCGCGGGCCGGCTGCACTCATTTCCTTGAGCCTCTCAGGTGACCCGATCAGCGAATCCAGCACATCTGGAACCCGCTCGCACTCCGAGTCGAGAACTACTTCGCACCCCCCTGCCAGCTCGAGGGCCCGCGCGTTGGGCTCCTGGTGGTTGGCGGTCACATAGGAACTCGGGATGACCACGGCCGGCGTCCCCGAAGCCGCCAGTTCTCCAACTGTCGTTGCACCGCCTCGAGTGACAGCAACGGTCGCTGCTTCGAGAAGGCGCTCGAAGTGCGGCTCAAATGCAATTAGCCGGTAGGCAAGTCCGCTCTCTGCGAGTTGGGTCTCGCCCAACTTGGCCTCACATTCCTCAAAGAACCGCTTGCCGCAGACATGAATGATTGCAAGGCCCTGACGGTCGGCCCAGCGTTTGGCTGTGGCAAACGCCGCATCGTTGATGGGACCCGCCCCGAGGCTGCCTCCCACAAAGAGCACAACCTCGGAATCTGCCGGCACACCGAGGGATTCTCTGGCGGTTCTCTTGTCGCGCACATCAGCAAGGCGAGAAATCGTGCTCCTCACCGCCGGGCGGACACGAACCCCTCGCCCCCCGAACATCTCGCGGGGAGCTGGAAATGCGACGGCGATCTTCCGGCACGTCCACGACGCAATCCGGTTGGAGATCCCAAGGGTCGCGTCCTCCTGGAGAATCGTCCGGGGAGTTCCCAAGATCCAGGCAGCTATGAGAACCGGCAAGCTCGAATATCCCCCAAGCCCGACAACGAGTGATGGCGCTTCGCGCCTGACGAGCCGGAGCGATCGAGCGATGCCCGCAATGAATTCAGTTAGCACCTTGAAATTCGAGAGCGGCTTCGAGCGGCTCAGCCCCGAAACATGGAGCGGCACGAACCTATAGCCCGCGCTCTTGATAATCTCCGCACCGGTCCCCTTCTCCGTACCGGTGAAGACGATCCTCTCTTTGGGATGACCGGCCTCGGCTAACCGCGCTGCCAACTCGAGCCCCGGAAAGACGTGACCTGCGGTCCCACCCCCCGCAAGCACGACGCCCGGTCGCGACGGCCTCATTGACCGGCACGCTCCGAACTCCTGGCGATGCTGATGAGAATTCCCATGGCCGCGAGGCTGACGACAAGGGCCGACCCGCCGGCGCTCACGAGCGGCAGTGGTATTCCCGTCACAGGAAGGCGCCCTGTGGTCACGCCAATGTTCAGGAGCGCTTGTATACAGACCCAGCCCGTGATCCCTGCAGCAAGCAGGCGTCCGAACCGATCCGGAGCGTTGGCGGCGACTCTGAATCCCACATATCCGAAGAAGACGAAGAGAGCCATCACCGCGATGCAGCCCACAAATCCAAGCTCCTCTCCGATCACCGCGAAGACGAAATCGGTGTGCGCATTTGGAAGGAATGTCCACTTCTGTCTGCCTGCGCCAAGGCCGAGGCCGGTCCATCCCCCTGATCCGATCGCAAGCAATGACTGCACGGAGTGATATCCAGCATCGCCTGCATCAGCCCATGGATCGATAAATGCCAGCATCCTTCTTCGGCGATAGTCCTCTGTCATTGAGAGGACGAAGGCACCGGCGGCCGCCACAAGAAGCAGTCCAAACCATGCCCGCTTGGGCAATCCCGCCACCCACAAGATGACAAATAGGCCGATCCCCATGGAGAGGGTCGTCCCCATGTCGGGCTGAAGCATCACCAGCACAGCGAACACACCAACCACGGGCAAGGTGGGGAGTAGGTACTCCTTTGTGGTTTCAGGTTCGTGCCCGGGGCGTGTCAGTGCAAAAGCGCAGAAGACCAGCGTTGCGAGCTTCGCAAGTTCCGACGGCTGGAAGCCGACCGATCCCCAGCCGATCCAACGAGATGCGCCGCCTGCGCTCGCTCCGATTCCGGGGATCAGCACAAGTACCAATAATCCCACCGAGATGAACACAAGCGGACCCACCCACTTCTGCAGGCGGTGGTAGTCGTGGCGGGCTAGATAGATCATCGCGATGAAACCGAATCCCGCCATGATCAGCTGCCGCCAGAAGATGAAGAAGGCACTGCCAGTCTTTTCGAGAGCTGCGACCGCGCTCGCGGACATCACCATCAGAAGACCGGCAAACGTCAAGGCGCCCACGCTCATCGCTATCAAGACTGCGAGGGTGGGCCCTCCGTGCCCCCCAGGCTCGTGATTGCCAATTGTCTTGCCCGGGCCAATTGCAACTCTTGCCCGGAACCCTGACATGAGGCCGGGTCCCCTGGGGCGAACGGGCTCTCGGTTGTCCGAGGACTTGCGGCGCGCCTTGCGATTGGAGCTTGACGAATCCATCTCAATCGATACTGCTCGCGCCGCCGGGTGGCGCCTAGCCGAACGAGTCCCCGAACGAGTTGTTGCCGCTGGCTTGCGAGTCGCACGCGACGGGCCCGGCTTGCTCGAGTCTCCTCCACGGCGTTTGGTCCCCGATTTCTCACCGCCACTACGCCCTGGAGGGCGCTTCTTTGAGGGACCTTCCCCGGGTGTCAACTTCCCACGCTTCCGTCGGGGCTCCAGTGTGGAACCACTAACAAGATCAGGCGCAATGCGCCCTGCTGCTGTCCATGTGCCCCAAGCCCCGGAGCAGCGCAGAATGAACCTCTATGTTCTCTCATAATCGCAGCAAGACAGTGGATTTCCACCCCAGACTCACCCGGCCCCGCTGGGACTTCCAACTAGTCTTGTGACAGTCGCCTTGAAGTCGTCGCCTCGCTCGGCATAGTTGGGGTAGGCATCAAACGAAGCGCAGCCCGGGCTGAGCAGGACTACATCGCCTGGCGCGGCAAGTGCCGCTGCACGCTCAACCGCAGAAGCCATGTTCGCGGCTTCAAAGGTAGGAATGGCTGTCTCTCGAAATGCATCAACCACGGCTGCAGCTGCATCACCGATCGCTACCACCGCCTTGAGCCGTCCCAGAACAGACACGTCGCCATGTCCGTGGATCTCCTCGAGATCTAGCCCCTTGTTGTATCCCCCAGCTATCAATACGACCGAATCGAAGGATGCAATTGCGGACTTAGCGGCATGGGGGTTGGTCGCCTTGGAATCATCGACAAACTCAACGCCTCTTGCTGAGCCAACAGTCTCGATCCGGTGAGACGGAAACGAGAAGTCCTTCATTCCACGAGTTATCGCATCGCCAGGAATGCCTAGCGAGTAGGCAGCGGCGCACGTCGCGAGGGCGTTTTCGACCGTGGGCGCTTTGCAGTTAGGGAATGATTCGATCGACATGATCGCTTCCCCCGCCGGTGACATCACCGTCGACCCATCTAAGCAAACAGCACCCTTTGCGACCTTCGAGGCAAGAAACGGAACTCGGGTGACATCGGGTGTCATCGACGCTTCGGCAATCCGAGAAGCCCCGCTGTCTCCCGCATTCCAGACCGCGTGGTCTCCCCTCGCCTGATTCAGATAGATCTTTCCCTTTGCTCTCGCGTATTCCTCCATATCGGCATGCCAATCCATGTGGTCAGGCGCGAAATTGAGAAGGACCGCCACGTTCGGCTTGAAGCGCTGAGTGAAGTGCAACTGAAAGCTCGAGACCTCGGCCACGAATGTGGTGTCAGGGCCGGCAGTTGTCACGGCGTCGATTAGCGGGAATCCGATGTTGCCGCATGCGACGGCACTACCTCCGGCAGCTGTGACAACTTCGGTGATCAACGAGACCACCGTGGTCTTTCCGTTGGTACCAGTCACGGCCACGAGCCTTGAGAGGTCATCCACCGGAGCCTCAGATCTCCAGATGCGATATGCGAGCTCGATCTCGCTCCACACCTCGACCTCGCCAGAGGATGCAGCCTGAAGAATCATCGAATGAGCAGATACCCCGGGGCTGGTGACTAGGAGCGAGCATCCGGAAACGGCCCCTATCCCCGAACCGGCGCCTGAGCCAGTCACTACTTCACATCCGGCGCTCTCGAGGCGCCGGCGCGCATCAGCCATCGTTTCAGGGCTAAAGAACTCCTCGATGACCTTCACCTCGACGCCGCGTTCGAGCAGTGCCCGCGAGACAGCCTCTCCGGTCTTTGACAGTCCTATGACTCCGACCGTGCCCGTCAAGCCCGTCAAGTCATCGCTGCCGGGCCTGTCGATCACCCCGCCCCACCTCCCGCAAGGAAGTCCGCGTAGAAGACGGCGAGACCGGCACCCACAAAGAGACCGCTGATGATCCAGAAACGAACGATTACCGTGAACTCCGGCCAACCGAGCAGCTCGAAGTGATGGTGGATCGGGGCCATGCGAAACACCCTGCGATGCCGAGTCTTGAAGACGGCGACCTGAATCATGACCGAGAGGGTTTCAACCACGAAAAGGCCGCCGATTATCACCAGCAGCAGCGGGGTCTCAGTGAGCATCGCCAGGACGGCCATGCCACCACCCAGGGCAAGTGATCCAGTGTCCCCCATGAAGATCTTGGCCGGAGCCGCGTTCCACCAGAGGAACCCGAGGCAGGCTCCAACCATGCCTCCCGCAACGATCGCAATGTCGAGCTGACTATTCAGGGCCTCAGGTCCCGGATAGAGGCCGGTAGCTCGCTGACTGAACTGCCAAAACGAAATACCCATGAAGGCCGCGTAGACCAACCCTGATGAACCGGCTGCGAGGCCATCTAGGCCGTCGGTGAGATTCACCCCGTTCGCAGTTGACGCGATCACCAGGAGTGCGAAAGGAATGAACAAATAGCCCAGGGGTATTCCGCCTCGTATGAAGGCTAGGGTTTGAGGCGCTCCAATCCGACGCGCGGCGAGCGCGAATCCAACAGCAATCACGATCTGGCCCAGAAATTTTGCTGATTTCGGGAGTCCGAGCGGCCGGATTTTGCGCACCTTCAAGTAGTCATCAACGAAGCCGAGGATTCCCATGAGGACGATGACGGCGATGCAAAGCAGTCCTGCCGCCGAGACGGGCACGGTGCGCCTGAACGGAAGATGCGCGACTCCGTAACCGCATAGAACGCCGATGATGATGATCGCACCACCCATCGTTGGGGTGCCGCGCTTTGCATGATGACCCTCGGGTCCGTCATCGCGTATTTCTTCGCCGATTCCTCGCTGCGTTAGCAGCCGGATCAGGATCGGCGTGCCCACGAGTACGCTCAAACCGGCAAAGGCAATTGACAGGGCAAGACTGATCAATTTCCGACCTCGCAGTAACCGAGATGCTCGAGCTCTTCGCCGGCGACGACTCGATCGTCAAAAGGGATTGTCTCGCCACCGGCTGTCTGCCCGGATTCGTGCCCCTTTCCCGCGATGACGACAACGTCACCCGGGCGCGCACTTCGAATCGCCTCACCGATAGCGCCCCTGCGATCAACTTCGATTGCATACGAATCGCCGTCATCGGGGCCCAGTCCCGTAAGCATCTCTTCGAGAATCTCTCGCGGATCCTCCGACCTCGGATTGTCCGAAGTCAGGTATGCCATGTCGCTGCCATCAACCGCCGCTCTTGCCATGAGGGGGCGTTTCGCTCGATCCCGGTCCCCCCCGCAACCGATAACGACGTGTAGTCGGCCGCCCTCGCTCACCCGGCTGCGCGCGGATGAAAGCACCGACGCGACTGCGTCAGGGGTGTGTGCATAGTCGACGACCACCAAGAAAGGCTGACCTCTCCTGACCGGCTCGAATCTTCCGGGAATCGACCGAATCGCCGACAGCCCGCCGGCGACGCTTGAGCCGTCGACACCGAGCGCTAACGCGACTCCGGCGGCCGCCAACGCATTTGAGATAGCGAATCGCGCGGGAATCGCCAACTTCACCGGCCAGCTTCCCATGGCTCCGTCGATGACGAACTCAGCGCCCTCACTGGAATAGGAAACGTCACGAGCCACCAAGGACGCGTTTCTAGATGGCTCGAGCGAATAGGTAATTGCGTCGAGGCCGGGCAACTCCTCAGAAATTCGCACCGCCCACGGGTCATCAGCGTTGAGAACTGCAGGACCTGCAAGCCCTCGCTCAAAGAGCTTCCGCTTTGAGCAGTAATAGTCCTCCATGGTCCTGTGGAAATCGAGATGGTCCTGGGACAAGTTGGTGAATACTGCAACCGCGAACTCGGTGCCGGCCGTTCGCTCCAGTTCAAGAGCGTGAGAGGAAACCTCGATCGCAACCGCCTCGACACCGGCCACGCTCATTCTCCAGAACAATTCCTGAAGATCGGGTGATTCGGGCGTTGTGCGCCCAGCCGGTTCAACAACGCCTGCTATGCGAGTCTCGACCGTCCCGACTACTGCAGTCACGAACCCCGCGTGGCGAAGAATGCTCTCTGTCATGAACGCGGTGCTTGTCTTGCCGTTGGTCCCAGTAATACCAGCGACTTTCATGCTTCTTGATGGATGTCCGTAGTAGATGCACGCGAGATCTGCCATGGCGAGGCGGGGCGCGGGCGCCTTGATTTGAGGAAGTGCTGCAGCCGGCCCGCCGTCGATCCACCTCTCGACCAGAAGTGCCGCTGCGCCGGCGTTTGCCGCTTCCTGAGCAAAGTCGTGCCCGTCACTGCTGAGCCCCGGAATACAGCAAAACAGATCCCCTGCCGAGACCTGTCTCGAGTCGTACTCGACTCCCGAAATCACCGCGTCACGATCTCCACGAAGCTCCCAGTCAACGAGGGTCAACTGCGAAACAAGCCGATCGACGACGATCGGCTCGTGATCATTGCGCGTCGTCAAATGGGTCACTCTCTGATTCCCGACAAGGCTCGTTTCGGTTTGGCCGCGGCACTCGGTTTTGGGGCGGCCTTGGCCTTGGGGCTGCCGCCTGTGGTGTCTTCGGCAACCACAGCGCGAACGGGTCCCTCGGCGAAAACGTTCTGCTCCCCAGAGGGTGGCACACCGAGATGAGGCAACACGAACGAGACCAAGCGGGACCAGGTAGGCGCGGCGCTGTGCCCCCCGAAATATGGAGTTGGTTCGTCGAGAATCACAGCCGCGGCGATTCGCGGCGACTCAACTGGCGCGAACCCGATGAAGGACGCCACATAAGCATCTGTGTACCCTCCGGTCTCGCTCGGCTTGCGGGCGGTACCTGTCTTGCCGGCAACCTGATGCCCCGCAACTTGTGCGTTGCGACCTGTGCCTTCGGCGACAACTCCTGCGAGCATCTGCCGGATCGTCGAAGCCGTCTCAGCTGATGTGACCCTTCGACCTATTGGCGCCGCATCTGCTTCTCGCCTGCCATCGGGACCTTCGCTCCCCGCAACGAGGCGGGGCGTGACGTATACGCCGTCATTGGCAATGGTCGAGAACACCTGGGTCATTTGAAGCCCTGTCACAGCAATCCCCTGCCCGATCGGAACCGTTGCGATCGAAGTGCCCCACCACTTCTCAACCGGCAGCAGAAGCCCCGGGGACTCACCCGGGAATCCACTCTCGGTGGTCTGCCCGAATCCGAAGGCACGCATGTACTTGTCCACCGTCTCGGGCCCGAGCCTCTGAGCGATCCTGATGGTGCCGATGTTGGATGAGTGAACGATGATGTTCCGCAGATTCCAGGAGACCGCGGGGTGGTCCTCAGCATCTTTGAACTCGCTGTCTGCAACCTTGTACCGATTTGGAATCCCGATCTTCTCGTCAAGGCTCACCGCCCGCTCTTCAAGCGCTGCAGCAGCCGTTATCACCTTGTTTGTCGATCCCGGCTCAAATGCATCAGTTGCGATTCTGTTCTTTCTGGCCTCGGGATCTGCGTCCCAGTACCGATTTGGATCGAACGTCGGGTTGTTTGCCGCAGCAAGGATCTCGCCGGTCTTTACGTCGATGACGATTATCGCCCCACCCTTTGCCTTGTACTGATCGACTGCCTCGGCGAGGATCTTCTCGGCTCTGTACTGAATCTCCGAATCAATCGTGAGATACACATCCCGCCCGGGAATCGGCGGTTCGTAGCGCTGCTCGGCCTGTGGAATTGGACGACCGGCCGGGTCTTGCTCGACGACAAACGCTCCTGGAGTCCCGGCCAACGTCTGTTGAGCCTGCTGTTCGATTCCAGCCAAGCCCTCGTTGTCCGTGCCGACAAAGCCGAGCAGATTCGACGCAAACTGGCCTCCGGGATAGTGCCGCTTGGCTTCATCCACCAGCATGATCCCCTTGAGATCCAGCGCTGCCACCTTCGCGGCCTGCTCATCATCAATTCTGCGGACGACGTATGAGAACCGGCCTTTGCCACTTACCTTTGGAAGGACTTCGCGCGGATCTACCCGCAGCGCTCCAGAGAGAAGATTGGCGGTCGTCTCCGGATCGGTGATGAGCGACGGGTCCGCAACGATCGTCTTGCGCTGCACGGAAATCGCCAGCGGCCTTCCGTCGCGGTCCAGAACGTCGCCGCGCGGAGTGGAGAGCTTCTCGGAACGAAGTCTCTGGTTCTGTGCCAGCTCTCTGTAGTGCCCACCCGAGAGACCTTGGAGCTGCACCAACCGGACCACTTCGAGGCCGAGGCCAATGACAAAGACCATGAAGATGATCCCTATCCGGCGCCGCTCAAGCGCTCGCCGGTTGCCATGCTGCCTCCCGGCAGGATGCCGCCGTTGCTGTGAATGCGTTCGGGGCGGGGCCTTCGGCGCGTCACTCGAAGATCCCCGTCGCCTCGAATCGAGACTCGTCACATTGGCGCGATCCCGAAACCGCTGTGAAGGCCTGCGAACGTCTGTCATCGCCCCCCCTGCCGTGGCGAAGGTGCCGGCGAGGGCGAGCTTGACTCCGGCGGCGCTGGAGGGAGGGGGACTGGATTTGGCTCGGCTGGGCCCATCGCCAGGCGCTCAGCCTTCTCCTCGGTGACCATCTCGAGCTGGCGCTTCGCCCTGTCTTCAAGCAAAGTCGGGGACTCCGCCTCAGCCTTTTCCAGCCTGAGGCGCTCGTTCTCGGCCTGGGACTCGGCCAGCTCCCGCTTCGCCTCCGCCGTCCTAAATGTGGCCTGAGTGAGCAGCACTTGAGAGACAACCATTACAACTAGAGCTACCCCAAAGGCGGCGACACCAATCCAGAAGTACGTGGCAAATGCGTGGGGCTTGCGCTCGCCTTCTTCGACCACCCGCAGGTGTGCCTTCTCGGCCTCTCTTTTCGAGGGATGCGCGCTCTCGATTTTCTTCCGGGCAGCCGGAGATCTGCGAGCAGTGGCGTTCGCGCTAGCCATCTGACGCCCCGTCTCTAGCCGGCGCGGCCGTACGCTCCGCGCACCGTAGGCGCGCCGATGCGGCCCTTCGATTGCTGCGGATCTCCCGGGCCGACGGGCGCATCGGCCGACGTGTCACCGGCCGCATGAGTGGCTCGCGCCCGCACGCGCACGCGGGCAGTCGAGGGGGGCAGACACACCCCTTCGACATCGACGCAATGAACGCCTTGACCACCCGGTCTTCAAGGGAGTGATAGCTAATAGCGACGATGCGACCACCGGGAGACTTGAGTACTCGCGCCGCCTGTGAGAGCGAGGACTCGAGGCGGTCGAGTTCCCCGTTGACCTCAATGCGGATAGCCTGAAAGGTCTTCCGAGCGGGGTGCCTGCCAGAGCGCCTCTTAGCTGCAGGGATTGCACGAGTCACCACTTCCGCTAGCTCGCCGGTCGTGGCGATCGGGCGGGATGCAACTATCTCCTTGGCAATTCGGCGGGCTGAGGTCTCATCGCCAAAGCGCGAAATTACCTTCTCGAGTTGGGCCTCTTCATATTCGTTTACGACCTCTCTTGCACTGATTCCCGGAGCTGACGCGTCCATTCGCATGTCGAGAGGTCCGCTTCGCTGATAGGAGAATCCCCTCTCGGCACGGTCCAGCTGAGGCGAGGACACTCCGAGGTCATAAAGAATCCCAGCGACATCCTGCTTCGACTTCTGTTGGAGAACGGCCTCAAGATCGTCGAAGTCTGCGTGCTCGAGATCCGCACGAGAACCGAATTGACTCAGCCTAGACTTGGCTCGGGCGATCGCCGCCTCATCCTTGTCGAGCCCAATGAGATCGATGGGAGGTTCCAACTCATTCAAGAGCGCCTCCGCATGTCCGCCAGAGCCGAGTGTGCAGTCAACGATGAGCCCGCCTGATGCCGGCGCCATCAACTGGACGACTTCCGCGCACATGACAGGAAGGTGATCCGGCTCGGACGCCGAAGGCCGACTCCTCATTGAGTCGGCCTGTCGGTCCCGGCTCATCTCCGGCCCTCCGATGCTTCAACGGAAGCGGGCGGAGTTGGGGCCTTCCATCTACACACTGGAGGGCCGGAGATGCTCCGGGCATCTGTATCTAGTTCTCTGAGACCTGCCGCTGCATCTGCTGAGCGAGGGTCTCGGCTATTTCCGGAAATGCCCCGTCGGCTTCCCTTGATACCCGTTCCCATTCCCTCGCATCCCAGATCTCGATCCGGTCGTCCATTCCGGCAATCACCACTTCTCGGGACAGTCCCGCGTAGTCACGCAGGTGCTCCGGGAGCGTGATCCGGCCTTGCTTGTCCGGCTTGTCCTCGTGGGCCTGGCCAAATGCGGCTCGCGAATAGAGGCGCACTCGGCGGTCCATCTTGGGGAGCGTCCGGATCTGCTCGGCATAGGCATGCCAGCCCGCGTCGTCGTAAAGGGCGAGGCATCGATCCTCACTCTTTGTGACAACACATCCGGGTTCGAGGCGCTCTCTGAATTTTCGAGGGAGAATGATTCTCCCTTTGTCATCCAAGGAGTGCCTGTACTCGCCAAGAAACAAGTTCCAATCCGTCCGGTCCGGGCAGCGGCACGTTCCGAAGAATTCTCCATTTCGCTCCACTGCCCACCAATGGAGTGCAAAACTACTCCCTTTTGCACCACCCTGTCAAGCATCTTGCTTTGTCCTGCATAATTTGGGTGCACGAACTACGGAGGATGCGGTGCCCTCTATCCTCGTAATCGAAGACGAGCCCGAAATCAGGGAACTCCTTCGCACTAATCTCGAGGTGCGCGGTTTCGGCGTCGATGAAGCGGCCGATGGTGCAGAGGCGATCGACAAGCTCTTCGATTCAAAGCCAGATGTCGTCCTGCTCGACTTGATGATGCCGGAGATCGATGGTTTTGACGTCCTCGAGTTCATACGAGGCAGGCCCGAGAGCCAGTACATCCCCGTCATCTTGCTGACGGCACTCTCGGAAGAGGCAGACAGGGTCAGGGGCCTTTCCCTTGGTGCTCAGGACTACGTCGTCAAGCCGTTCTCAATCGACGAGCTGATGTTGAGGGTCAAGACGCTCACTGAGAACCGCGATCGCGAGTCAAAGCTAATCGAGAAGTCCATAACAGACCCGGTCACCGGTCTTTTCAACTCCAGGTACCTAAATATCCGGCTTCCCTCGGTCGTGCGCGACAGCCACGGCGAGATGAGCATCGCCTGGATCACCCTCGAAGGAGCCGAAAAAGCAATAAGTGAAAAGGGATATCGAATAGTCGCCAAACTGGTACAGGCGGCATCGGCCGTGATTCGAGGCGAACTCGGTCCTCACGAAGAAGGGTATGCGCTCGGTGGCGGGGTATTCGCGGTTATTTCGTACCGGACCGGAGCCGACGCCGCAGACTGGGAGGCCTCACTTGGGAAGATCTTGCGAGAGCACCTCAGGCCCCTGGAGACAGGGGTGGCAGTCAGCCCAAAGGTGACAGTTGCGAGCCCAAGGCTCAACGAAAGCTCGGACGAACTTCTAGACCGGGTTTCGAGCGGCGGACAGCAAACGAGCGGGAAGCTCTCGATCTCGGCAGAGACCAGCGCGTATCCACAGAAGAAGCGGTCCGTCGCGGAAATCATCGCCGAGCGCCACAGAAAACGCAGACACGGACTGGACTAGGGACGCTGCAGAATCAGCGCCTCGTGATCGAGTGAAGTAGCCGAATCAGGTGAAGTAGCCAAGCGGATCGACAGGTGAGGCGTTTACGCGGGTCTCGAAGTGAAGGTGGGGCCCAGATGAAAGGCCCGTAGAACCGACCGCCCCGATGTTCTGCTTCTGAGTCACCTGCTGCCCCTTGGAGACACCGATTCGAGAGAGGTGGCAGTAGGCAGTAGCTAGGCCATCGCCATGATCAATGACAATCATGTTGCCGTAACCACCCGAGTATGAGGCTGACACCACGGTGCCCGAAGCAGATGCGATGACCGTGGAGCCGTATCCGGCTCCGATGTCCACTCCCGCGTGCAGACGTGCGTACCTGAGAATCGGGTGTTGGCGCATACCAAAGCGGCTTGTCACCGGGCCGTCAGCCGGCCACACGAGCTTCCCGCTGCCTGAACCGCGCGACAGGTAGAGGCCGCCGACTCGCCTGCTTTGCCCTTCAAGCTCGTCAAGGGCCGCCTCGTACTTGTTCTGTTCCTGCTCGATTGCCACAAGCAGCCGCTTGTGGTTCTCAATCTCCTTGGCGAGGGCGTCCCTTATCTTCTTCTGGTCAGCTAGAGATGCCTCGAGCGCCTTCTTCTCCGCCGCAAATGCATTGCGACGTTCCTCGACGGAAATCCGAGCAGTCTCCAGTTCGTGCCGCAGCTCGGTGACATCCTTGACGCTGGCGACCAGCGATTCGACAACCGCCTGATCCCTTCTCTGCAACCGGCGCTCATAGGCGAGGTTGATTTGAAGCTCATTGATCGACCCGGATTCAAGGAGCGCCGTGCTTTCGTCATTCTTTCCATTCTTGTATAGGTCCACGGCGCGTCTGTTGACGTGATCCTGTGCTGCTCTCAGGCTTGACTCAACTTCTGAGAGGCGGGCCTCAGCCGCTTTGACCTTGGCGGTCGCGATGTCGAGTTCCTTTTGCGTTTGCGCTACCCGCGCCCGCGCCTCGGCGACCTGTCCTTCAAGCTGCTGGATGAGCGCCTCGGCTTCATTGAGGCGGTTGTCCGAGGCCTCGATCTGCTCAAGCTCGGTCTTCTGGCGATCCGACGCCTCATCGATTTTGCGTCGCAGATCGTCGATCTTCTCGCTTCGCGTCTGAGCCGTCGCCGGGATCGGAGAAGCGCCCATGAATACCGCTGCGGCCGCGACTAGAAACGCGACAAGGAGTACGCTCAGCTCATAGGCGGCTGAACGCGCAACCGTCCGGTCTCGGAATCGCTCCGAAGTTCTGGGATGCGAGTTTGGCCTCATGCTCCGAATAAATCGCGGTGTACTCCGCCCGCGAAGGACTTAATGGTAGCGAAGCAAGCAAAACCAACACAAGGGAAGTTTCCAGATCGACTGGATGCGATTGCTGGCGACGCCATAAGCGCTGGCGCTGAGCTGGGAACTATCACCGTCGAGATCGAAGCCGGACATATCGGGCAGATTCATGAGGGAGTCCAAGAGGGTGCCTGGACAATCCCCAAGGGGTGGACACTCGCACCGGGACTGGTCGACCTTCAGGTAAACGGCCTTGCCGGAATTCACCTGGCGTCGCGCCCCGATCGGATCGACGAGGTATCGCGCCTGCTGCCCCGGTCGGGAGTTACCGCGTTTCTGCCCACCCTTCCAAGTCCGAGCAAGACCGAAGTGCTCGGCCTAAGTGCTTCGCTGGAGGCGCTGGCGCGTACTGACATGCTGGCTGTCGGGGCGGAACCACTTGGAATCCACCTTGAGGGACCCGCAATATCGCCAGCAAGGGCGGGTGCGCATCCTGAGGAAAGAATTTGTTCGCCAGCCGAGACCATCGATCTCCTGGATTCCGAGTTCGTCCGCCTCGTGACACTCGCTCCGGAGGTCGAGGGCGCAAGTTCCCTTATCAACGAAGCAGCTGGCCGAGGCATCACCTTGGCAGCCGGCCACAGCAACGGGACTTATGAAGACGGGCTGGATGCGATCGAATCCGGCGTTCGGCTGCTCACGCACACATTCAACGCCATGCGCCCTCTCGGTCACCGAGAGCCGGGACTCGTCGGTGCGTACCTCGAAGATCCGCGTACGACGATCTGCGTCATCGCCGACGGAGTTCACGTTGTGCCGGCGGTAGTTTCACTTCTGTGGAGACTGAAGGGCCCCCGGAGCATCGCGTTCGTGAGCGACGCGATTGCGTTGACTCAGGCGGAGCCAGACCGACCCGGAGCAAATGAGAGCGGGAGCAACCGGCCGGCGCCGACACTCCCGCTGATGGGTGGAGTTTGCGCGCTGGGCGAAGGCATCTCCGGACTCGCAGACTACGGATGCGCGCCGATAGCCGAGCTATGCGCGGCAGCTTCCGCGACACCGGCTGCTGCCCTCGGCATTGACGATCGCGGTTCCATCGGGATCGGCCAGGTCGCCGACCTCGTAGCAGTCGATTCCGCGGGGTTCCCCAGGGCGACGTGGTGCCGCGGCAAGCTCGCGTGGCCCGTCATCAGCTAAAGAAATCGGAGGCAATTCGCCGATACCGACGAGTGAAGGATGGCACCAGGCGGCACCCAAGTGGGTTGTCTGCCGCGCACTCAATGGCGGTAATCCAACGTGAGACCCCGACGTGTGCTTGTGGTGGCCGCCGATGCGGCCATCAGACGTCACATTCGTGACAATGTTTACGTCTCCGGCTTCGCGACATTTGAGGCGGGCGATCGTCGAACTGCGCTCGGAGCAGTTGAGGACTTCTCACCGCACATCGTCATTGCTGACCTCAGACCAGGTGAAGAACGCGAGCAGCTTACCCCCGAGACGACCTCAGCAATCCTTCAGGCTGGCTCAACGAGACCCAGGATCATTGCATTGACAGGAGGGCCCGGCTCGCCTTCCCCAAGTCAAATAATGCAAACCGGGGCTGACGACTACCTTGTCAGTCCCTTCTGTATCGGTGAGTTGCTCGTGCGGGTGGACCGCCTCCTCGGCGTGGCGCTTCCTCCTCCCCGGAATGAAATCCGCCCGCGCGAGCAACCCCGGCTCTCCGACTTGTTGGAGGAGTCTGAGCACATGACACTCATCTGGGTGACGCTCGGCGGACTCGAACAGCTCGAGGGAGTCGGAATTGAGGGCCACAGGTGGGTTGGGGCGGCGCTCACCTCGGCGATTGAGGAAATCCTTCCAAAGTCCCAGATCTACTGGGCAGGAACCGAACGAATCGCCGCGATCGGGCCAGCGGTGGCGAGCGGTTCGGATCTCGCCGAGGAGCTGGCCGATGCATCCTCAAAGGCACTTGCCGAAATCTCGCTCCCAATTGAACTCAGGGTCAAGGTCCGTGCGGGCATTCGGGCCTGGGGGGAGGGCAAGGCTACGTTCATTGCCCGCGTCACGGGACGTCTCTCGCACGGAGCGCTTCCGACCGTCCCGATTGCGGACGGCAAGCCGGCCACCGCCACGGCCGAAGGTGCTCGCTCGCAGCTGGACCGCCGGCTGCTACTCCGCGAACTTGGCGGAATCGCTAGTCATCGCTGATGGACCGGGCGTGCGCCCTCATCCTTTACCGAATGTGCGCTTGGCGCGGCATCCGTCATTGGCGGCTGTAGGCTAATTGGCTGTGGCCAGATCAAAGATTGTCGTTCCAGGCCCGGGAGACTCCAATTCCCCAGAGAGGGAAGCCTCTCGCGGCTCAAGAGGCAGGTCCGCTCGTCGTCCCGTAGTGGTGCCTGACCCCGGTGAAAGCGCTTCGCCTCCACCCAAGGTCTCGCGCCGCCACGCGAAATACGTTGTTGGCCCTGGAATGGCGCCGAAGTCCAAGGCGGCCGGCGGCGGGGCGAGTCGGGCTGCTCGCGGATCCGAGGCGCCAAGCAAGATCCGAGCTCCCCGGAAACGAAGTCGGTCAAAGCGCATCGGTCTGATCATCTTGATCGCGGTGGTATTGACGGTCGGGTACTACTCGGCTGTTGCCTGGAGGACCAATTCGGCGGTCAAGCACACCGGCCCCGAGGTGCTAGCGGCGCTTTCAGCTGATCCTGGACCGATCAACATCTTGATGATCGGGAGCGATACGCGAGCAGGCGGCAATTCGATCATTCCCGGAGAGTCGAAAGCCGGACTGGCAGATGTGATGATGATCATTCAGATCCGTGGCGGCTCCGCTCGAATCCTCTCAATCCCGCGAGATACACGCGTGAAACTCCCCGGATATGGGGATCAAAAAATCAACGCTTCAATGCCCTTGGGCGGCCCGGTCATGACGGTGAATGCCGTAAAAGCGCTCACCGGTTTGCCGATTCATCGATTCGCAATCATCGACTTCGAAGGCTTTATCGGCGTGACGGACTCAGTCGGCGGAGTGGAACTCTGCCTCGACAACGCCCAACGAGACTCAATGTCGGGGCTGAATCTAGCTGCTGGGTGCCAGATCGTGAATGGGGAGCAAGCCCTGGCGTTTGTTCGATCACGCCACACGCAGATACTCGTAAATGGCTCATGGACCACCGACGGCACCGGAGACATCGGGCGAATTCAGCGACAGCAGAAGTTCCTGGGAGCGCTGATGAACAAGCTCAGCACCCCAGCATCGATGACCTACCGTGCATGGGATCTCGGACCTGCCCTTGGGGGGGCATTCACAACCGATCCGAAGTTCGGCGTCCTGACTTCAGCTCGAGCGGCCCGGGCGATGGTTGGTGGATCTGACTCGATGGAACTCATGGCGCTTCCGACGGTTCCAGCGACGATGAATGGCATTGCCTACCTCGACTTGAAGCAGCCAGACGCGCAACAAGTAATCAACAGCTTCAGGAAGCAGTGATATATCCTTCTCACTGATCAGCGCACTCTCGAAAAACCGGGGCGAAAATGATCAGCTGTCCTAATTGCGGCGGAACGAATCCGGCTGACGCGCGGTTCTGCAACCTCTGTCTCACGCCCTTCACTGGCTCAACACCGGCCCCCGACAACCAGTTTGCAGCCCCCCAACCACCTGCCGCTCCTCCCCCGCCAGGTGGTTTCGGTGGGGTACCTGCCACTCCTCCCCCGCCAGGTGGTTTCGGTGGGGTACCACCTGCAGCTCCCCCGCCAGGCGGATTTGGTGGAGTACCGGCTGCTCCTCCCCCGCCAGGCGGATTCGGTGGGGTACCGCCTGCGTCCCCATATGGCACGGCGCAGGCTCCCGGGGCGTGGGGTCCACCAGGGCGACCAGTCGCGCCCGCCAAGGATGATTCAAAACTTCCATCGTGGGCGGTCTTCCTTCTAATCGCGATCCCGGTGATCCTCATCGTCGCCGGTGTTGTCGTTGCCGTTAATCGTCCCGCTCCGGGGGGAACCGTGACCATGGGTGAACTTGCTCTCAGGTTCAAGCGGCCAGACGGCTGGAAGGACATCACCAACGATAAGTCGGCACAGAAAAGCGCCGGCTTCGAGGTTGACGAGATTCGCGCTCTCGGCTTCACCCTCGACTCGCTACTGACCGGCAAGAATGAGCGATTCATGCTGATCATGAGCACCGTTCCAGACGATGACATTTCAGTTGAGACCGCGGGTGAGGAACTCGCACACGGAATCCCGGGAACGAAAATCATCGAGCCACTCAGCCAAGTTCAAATGGGCAAGGGTTACGGATACAAAATCACGATTCAGGGCTCGGAGCGAACGGGCCTCTTTGGCAACGTAACTGACTACAAGGCCGTATTCGTAGTCTTCGAGTCAAACGGAAAGATCGGTTTCTGGATCGCCGGCGGACTCTCGTCGAAGTGGGACTCGATCGGACCTGAAATCGATTCCATGATTAGTTCTGTCGAAACGACCGACTTCTAGCCGTGTGGTGGCTGCGGGCCTGCTGACGACAAGGTATCGGGCGACTCGCTGAAGGCCGGGCCATCGACCGGGAGTCTCACGGTGAAGGTCGACCCCTGACCTATCTGGCTGTCAACGTCGAGCGTCCCCTCGTGCAGCTCGACTAGATACCTCGAAATGTACAAGCCAAGTCCAGTACCCGAAATGTGACGGTCTTTGGCGTCCCTGGTTCGGTGGAACTTCTCAAAAAGCCCATCCATCTCCTCGTGCGAAATGCCAATCCCGGTATCGGAGACCGATATCTCGGCGAATCCGTCAGCCTCCCGAGCGCTAACCGCGACATCGCCACCATCAGGCGAGTACTTGATTGCATTCCCGATCAGATTGGTCAGCACTTGGACTATGCGGTCGAAGTCTCCTCGCACTACACATGAGCAAACAGACTCAAGATGGATTCGGTCGATCTCGACGGCTGGAAAACTGGTGCGTGCAGCTTGGATCACATCGTCTATTGCCACATCCTCAAGAATCAGCTCGATGCGCCTGGCGTCGATTGCAGCTGCTGACAAGATGTCATCGATGAGATCCCCGAGTCGTTGCGAGGCCACACCGATTTGGTCGGCCGCAAGCTTGCGGTCCGCATCACTGAGATTCTCCTCGCTCAGCAACTCAGCAAAGCCCTGGA
>QEUQ01000093.1 GCA_003577105.1 Acidobacteriota bacterium
AGGGTTGGTGCTTGCCCTCGGGTGTGCAAGGTCCATGCGCTCCCCCCTATGACCGGCAGTCGTGCAGTCCACCGGGCTACATCGTAAATCCCCTTTGCCCAACGATAACCGGAAGCATTGACACGATTTCGGCCGCTCGTGGCAATAAGAAGGTTGTTCGCGGCTCGGGCGGTGAGGTGTTCGTTATCGAAACGCGGACTGGTCACATGGAGCGAGTCGAGCTTGGGGGCCCCTACTTGCCCAGGGGTCTGCGAATCGACAATTACTGGGGCGACATGAGCAGCGACATGAACTTCGGCAATCCGACCGGGCGGGGCGGCAGCGCGCGGCAGTTAGGCGAGAAAGTCTATGGGTTGTTGGACAATTTCCCGTTCAAGACTGCCTCGGTGATTCAGCTCGCGATCTTGGCCGGTACTTTCGTCGGCAATGCCGCGGGTCAAGCGTCGGTCTGGTGAGGGCCATGTCTCAACGGCTGCGTACGATCTTGGTGAGAATGCTGGACTACTTGTCGCTTCGTATCTCTCTTGGCGAGGGACTCGCCGTGCTCGCCATTGCAGTTCCAATGTCAATAGCGACCTATTACTTGCTGTCACTCACGCTTCTCCCAAGAGTCCTCGATTGGGACGCTGGAAATGTGCATGTGAGGCGCATACTCGTTCAGTCCATCCTGTACGGGCCACCGGCGATGGCTTCGGTTATCGCATTGATCGTCGTGAGAAGGTTACGGCGTGATGCCAGCCACGGTGAGTGATGGGCGCTGTTAGCCGGTGTGCAGGCGATTATCGATGCTGCGTGTCACTTCGGAAGCGCCGGCGACGGCCGCGGAATCGGCAGAGGGACCAACGGCACATACTTCATTATTGACACCCGCACCGGACAAATCATTGCGAGGGACTTGGGTAGAAGCGATGTAACGAGATTTCTCTCCTCGAGGGATACGGTGGATTGGGGAAGCGTTGGCTGGTCCGCGGCCGAAGGTATCCCTTGGGTTGGTACTGCGATTTCTAGTGTTCGTTGTCACAACGCAAGGAATTCAGGCGGTTGTGGTGTCAGCGTTGCCGGCAGCTTCGCATCGAGTACGTATACTTCCGCGGCCTCATATGTTGCTACGACGACGGGGAGGGCGGTGGCTGGCAGCAACGTTGTCACCGCAATAGCTTCTATTGTCATTCCGGCAGGAATGGATCTCGGTGGGCAACTTGCTGGCGGTGCATCTCTGTGGTGAATCGCCGAATTCTTGCCTTCCGAGCCAGCTACGTTCTCATCATCGTTTATGGACTGATCTGCCTTGGTCTCGCCGGGCTAATCAGTCTCACTAGCAAGGGTCGACTGCCAGGCTATCTCGCCGTCTTGTGTGGAATAGCAGCTGCCGCAATTGGTGTGCTCTGTATTGCCAATGGTGTTGCTGGCATCATCGTCACCGTTCGCAAGTCCTCGATACTGCCCGAGAGGACAAATGTGCGCTGGCCGACTCAAGGCCTCGAGTTGTATATCCGGCTTCGCAGGACAGACGATACGCGGGCAAGTGATGAGGTCAACGAGCGCCGGGAACCTCACAAGGGCCAAATGGGATAGGCTCCTGGTCAGACGACGGCAAGATGATCGTCATTACTTCCTTGTGAGATGACGGATATGACGAGATCGGGGTATTCACTTTAGCGGTGTGAGGGAACGATATCCTGACCCTCGTGATCGCGTCCCCCAAAGCCGGCTTGCACTACCCCGTGTCGACCGGTGAGTTCCTAGCGTGGTTCCGGACCGACGCGGATTGCCTGGACTACATCGAATGGCTCCGGTGGCCCGAGGGCTTCACTTGCCCTGGCTGTGCCGGTGTCACCGGCTGGCGTTTGGCAGATGGACGCATTTGGTGCAGAAGCTGCGATCGTCGTACATCGGCGACAGCGGGCACGATCTTCGACAGAACTCGCACGCCGCTCACGGTCTGGTTCGCTATCTGCTGGCAGTTCGCAACGCAGAAGGACGGCGTTTCGGCGCTCAGCATTCACCAGACCCTGGAGATCTCCTCCTACCAGACCGCCTGGGCAATGTTGCACCGGCTCCGCTCGACCCTGGTACGTCCGGGACGAGAGCGGCTGACCGGAACCGTCGAGGTGGACGAGACCTACATCGGCGGTGAGGAGCCGGGCTTGCCAGGCGGGAGGGCCAAGGGCAAGAAATCGCTGGTCGCCATAGCCGTGGAGCGACGCGGACCCAAGCGCCTGGGCCGCTGCCGGATGGCAATGGTGCCCGACGCCACAGGCGAGTCGTTGAGTGCGTTCGTACGCGACCACGTCGAGGAGGGCTCAACGGTCATCACCGACGGCTGGATGGGCTACCGCCCCATTGCTCGTCTCGGAACATCCACGACTATCGGAGCCAGGATGCCGCTAAAGCGGCTCATCGGATTTCAGCGGGGAGTGACGGTCGCCAGCAGGTCCCAGTTGGGTCTTCCCGCATAGAGGAGCGCACGGATTCTGTAGAGATATAACCAGAAGTTGTGGATCACCCTGAAGCGCCACGGGTCTATTGGAGACCCTGGTTTGTCCCCGGCGATACGCGCCTTTTTGCGACCAGTACATCGCCAGGGCTGTTCCAGATTGGGGTGATGGACGTCGCCACAAGTACGCGGAGAACCCTTACCTCCGAGGGGTCAAATGGGATAGGTGCCTGGTCAGATGATGGAAGCACAATTGTCTTTACCTCCTGGCGAGATGGAGGAGACGACGAGATCTATACCATGTCAGCCGATGGGACAAATCAGACCCGCCTTACCAATCGCCCCGGCATCGACTCTGGAGCTACCTATAGATCTGATGGAAACATCATGTTCGTCTCAGATCGCACAGGGGCCTTGGAGATCTTCACTATGTCAGGCGATGGAACAGGTGTTAGCTGCATCAGCTCGGGGGCATCACCGACATCTGTGCCGAGATCAGGTCCTGGTGGGATTTCAAGGGCAAGAGTCGAGTACTCATATGACGCAATGGGGCGTATTTCCAAAATGCTCACCCACCAGGGAGCACTTACGAAGACAATCCGTTACGGCTATTCAGGGCCAATTGATTCACACAGCTATACAGCTGACTTTACAGGTGTGATCGAGACCGCGAACTGGTCAGGACCCACAGGGCTCATCGCAACGGCATCGACCACAGGACAAGTAGCTGAGATTGCATATCACTACTTCGACCAGCGTGGAGATACACGAGCAATTGCCGATGGAGCCGGAAACGTCGGATTCGAAGCCTCCTACTCCGAATACGGAGAGATCACATCTCAGAGCTCTCAGGTTCCCCAATATGGATTCGTCGGGGCACATAAGCGCATCAC
>QEUQ01000043.1 GCA_003577105.1 Acidobacteriota bacterium
ACGCGCGATCAGCTATGAAACGGAAACCAGAAAACCCGACGGCGAGTGGGGCCACTTCAAGCGTCCACGCCGGGGCCAATGCAAGCGGCCGGAACGAGAAGCGGGCGCTCGCACGCGAGGCCGGATTCCGGGCCCGCCGTTGGGTGGTCGAACGTACCCACTCCTGGCTCAACCGCTTCCGTGGACTGCTGATCCGCTGGTCAAAGAGGCCCAACACTTGAGATCGAAGCCAGCAAGGGCACCCCGTCCTACGGCGCCGAAGCGGCGGCTGCGCGGGCTGTGTTCGTGCCTCGTTCACCGAGTTCTCCGTCTCCTTCGGAACCAACGTACGATCGTGTCACCTCGTTCACGACGGGGCTCCCTGGATCAAGTCGATTGCTGCCCGTACGACCGTGTTGGTGTCGATACCGAAGTGTCTGTAGAGGTCGTCAACGTCTCCTGCCTGGCCGAAGTCGCCGACCCCGAGGCAGGCGATCGGTTGGCAGCGAACGGAGGAGAGAAACGCGAGGGTGTGCGGATGTCCGTCGATTACCGTTACCAGGGGCGCGGCTCGTCCGGCCGGGAAGATTTCGTCGAGGATGTCGGCGCTTCCCTCACGTATGCCCTGCCGTGCCTGGAGGGCGCGAAAGACCATGTCCGGTGAGGTGAGACAGACCACGTCTGCGGCTATATCGCCGACGGCAAGTTCGTTGGCGGCAGCGAGCGCTTCGGGCATCACTGCACCGACGCCGGCGATTGTCACCTGTGGTGCTCGCTCGCTCACGCGAAGCAGGTAGCCACCTGTCAGTGCCTGCTTGCGTCGATGCTCACGTGCCTCGGCGTCCTCCGGAACCGCAGCCAGCGACTGGTCGATCGGGCGTGTCGTGAGCCGGAAATACGCTGACGTACCCTCGGGGCGACCGAGGGTCGAGAGCGCATGGAGGAAAGTCCACTCGAGATCCTGGCCGAATGCCGGCTCCCACGCGACGCAGCCAGGCTGTTCCAGCCCCACGGCCGGCGTGATGATCGACTGATGCGCACCCCCCTCCGGCGCGAGAGTTGCGCCGGAGGGAGTCCCAACCAGGATGGACTGCCCGCCGGCGTAGATCCCGAACGACCACGGCTCCAGGACCCGGTTCAGGAATGGGTCGTAAAGTGTCCCGATCGGTAGCAGCGCCCGCCCACTGCGAGACCAGGTCGCTCCAAGCTCACCGAGGAGCCCGACCAGGTTCCCTTCGGCGATGCCGAGCTCGATGTGCTGACCGTGCTTCGTCGCGCTCCAGTGGACAAGCACATCCGTGTCGTCTGCGAACCAGTCGATGCGCTCGTCAACATGCCAGAGGCCAACCCTGTTGATCCATCCCCCCAGATTCGTCGAAGATGCGACATCCGGGCTCACCGTAACTACCCGCGCAGCCACGTCCGGCGCCACTCGGTGGAGATTCACTAAGAACCGTCCGAATGCCTGCTGCGTGGACACGGTACCCTGGTGACGGACACCGAGATTGTCGGGCACCGACGGTCCCGGTTGCAAGGGTGTCACGTGGCGACGGAGCCTCTCGGCCGCCTCGTGGCACAGCCTCGCTTCAGCGCTTCCCCGTTCAACGCCCGCCCAGGGATCGGTAGGGTCGACTCCGAGCTCGTCGGCGAGTTGCTCCCACTCTGTGTTGCTCAGAAGCGCCGAATGGTTCTCTGGGTGCCCTTCGGACGGTAGTCGCCACGCCTTGATCGTCTGCGCGAAGATCACCGACGGGCGGTCGCGGGCCGCATCGGCCTGCGAGTACGCATCGAGAAGCAACTGAAGGTCGTGTCCGCCTAGATCCCGGAACACCCGAGCGAGCTCCTCGTCATCCAGTGTCGCGATCAGACGGCCAATATCGTGGCGCGAGCCGCCCGGGCCACGCAACCGCTCGCGCAGCATCGCGCTGGGGGCACGTAACAGGCGTTGATACTCCTCATTCGGCATCTCGTCCATACGCTGACGCAGCGCCTCCCCGCCCGGACGTCCGAACATCTCTTCCAGACGCCGGCCATACTTGACCGTGATCGTGTGCCACCCCGCTGCGTCAAACATCCTTGTCAGCCGCCCGACCGCGATATCGGGCACCACCCTGTCAAGCGACTGGCGGTTAACGTCCACGATCCACACAACTTCGCCGAGTCGTGAGACAACGGGATCGATAATCGCCTCCCAGCATGCCCCCTCGTCCAGTTCGGCATCGCCCACCAGTGAGAACTGTCGCCCGCCCGGTGGCGTTTCGAAATGTGAGGCGACATACCGGTGCGCGAGGGCACCCCAGATCGGCATTGTCGCGCCGATCCCTACGGATCCTGTCGAGTAGTCCGCTGGGACGGGATCCTTGGTTCGGCTCGGATATGGCTGCAGCCCTCCGAACTCGCGCAGCCGTGTCAGGTAGCTGCGATCGAGATTTCCCAACAAGTACTGGATCGCATACCACACCGGCGCTGCGTGAGGTTTGACAGATACCCGATCAGGCGCTCGAAGCCACGCGAAATAGAGTGCGGTCATGATCGACACCGAAGATGCCGACGAGGCCTGATGGCCACCAACCTTCACGCCAGACTTCGTTACCCGCACGCGGTTCGCGTGATGAACGATGCTCGTGGCGAGCCACAGGACTCGGCTCTCGATCGCCTCGAGAGTCGCAACCGTCACATCACCCCTCCCAGCAACCTGTGTCATGATCAGAATCATTGCTGATACCCTCAGGTAGTGTCAAAGATCTATGCTGTGCTCAGGCTCATTCGCATGATCTTTGTTCATTCTTGCCTCGAGACGCTATGATCGAGTAGTGAAACGCTCAGGTCTGGACGCCATAGACGAACACATCCTCGAACTCCTGCGGGAGGATGGCCGCCGTTCGGCCAGCGATATCGGGCGGCAGGTACGACTCTCGCCAGCAGCCGCGAAACGACGGATCGACCGCCTCGAACGGGTCGGCATCATAACTGGATACCGAGCCGTACTCGACCACACCAAACTCGGCTCCACGATCGAAGCGTTCGTCGAACTGCGCTTCGAAGGAGCCACACAAGTAGACGACATCGACGCGGCCTTTGCCCACCTCCCCGAACTCGTCGAAGGATTCACGATCGCGGGCGATCCCGACGCCATTGTCCGTCTCCGCGTCACCGACCTCGACCACCTCAAGCACGTCATCGACCGCATACGCCGAACTGGCACTGTCGTCGGTACCAAGACGCTCATCGTGCTCGGCACTGCCGAAGGACCCTGAGTTCTGTCGAGGCTGGGTCTGTCAGATCAACGATGTAACTGCGGTTGTCCGTTTTGTGAATTGTTGATCTCGATTGTCCTGCGTCACGAAATCTGGCATGGGGGTTAGTGCCGGGCTCTTCGTGAAGGGAGCTGCAAGTGGCACGTCCCTTCTGTTTTCTCTGTTGAAGACAAGTATCGGCTTGTTCTCACAGTCCTCGGCGGGGAGATATCGATCGCCGGGCCGCGCGGCGCGGCAAGGCGTCGGAGCAGTCGATCTCGAACTGGAAGCGGCTGTTTCTGGAGAGCGGCAAGCAGGGGCCCGCGGAGAACGGCAAGCCTGGCCCGAACGCGCGTGAGCGGCAGCTGCTGGAGGAGGTCGAGGAGTTGAAGGCGGCGCTCGGCGAGGCACACGTCGAGCTGCGCGTCTGGAAGAAGAGCGCTGAGCACCGGTTGGGGCCTACTGGGACCTCGAGGTGATCCGCCTCGAGGCCAAGATGCCGACGAGCCGATACTGCCGGCTTGTCGGTGTGCCGGAGCGCTCCTATTGGCGCTGGCAGCAACGTGAGCGGCAGGGCCGTCCTGCGAAGGGGCCGTGGCCGTCGCCGGCGCGTGACCGTGTCGAGCCGGCCGCGCTCGCCTACGCGGATCGTTTCCCGGCTTGGGGTCATCGTGTCACCCTCAACCTCAGTTTCAATCTGAACCCAGACCGTTAGTTGGAGACTTCTGTGAGTTTGCGCACCGCTGGACGCCATAGAGCGAATTACGGCTGGCCGCGGGCGGCATGAACAGATCCGAAGCCGATGATGTCGGCGCCCGGTGTGCAGGCTAGTCTCACAGACTTGGGGCAGTGCTCGAGATATTCACCCAGACGCTCTTCAGGCGTGTGAACTCGCGAGCTTGCTCGAGGCCGCCCTCCACGCCGATCCCGCTCGCCTTCCAGCCGCTGTAGGGAGAACCAGGTGCAGTGATGTTTTCCGTGTTGACGTAGACAAGTCCCGCGTCGATAGAGGCGGCGAGCCGATGGGCCTTCGAAAGGTCATTGGTCCAAACCGCCGCCGCAAGACCGTAGAGAACGTCGTTCGCAAGCCTCAACGCCTCGTCTTCGCCCTCGAACGGTATCACTGAGAGCACGGGGCCGAAGATCTCCTCCTGAGCGACCTTCATACCGCTTCTCACGCCTGTGAAGATTGTTGGGGAGAAGAACCATCCACCCTCTAATCCCTCAATACGCGGTTCGTAACCACCCGTAAGGAGTCTTGCCCCCTCTTCCTCGCCGCTCGCAACGTAGGAGCGTATTCGGTTAAGCTGTTGGGCGCTGATTACCGCGCCAAGTTGCGTTCTTTCGTCCAGGGGGTCTCCGATCGTAAGCGACTCGGCCATACTTTTCAGTCGTTCGATGAAGTCCTCGTGGATGGTGCGATCCACGAGCAGCCGTGTACCCGCAGTGCAGAGTTGTCCCTGATTTGTCGCAAACGTAAATAGTGAAGTTGAGGCGGCAGTCGCGAGATCCGCGTCCGCGAAGACGATGTTGGGAGACTTCCCTCCAAGTTCGAGCGTGATCTTTGTAAGGCTAAGGCCTGCGGCGGAGGCGATCTCGCGTCCAACGGCCGTACTTCCGGTGAAGGAAATCATTCCGACGCGAGGATCCTTGACGAGCGCTCGTCCGGCGATCGGCCCAAGCCCCGGAACCACGTTGACGA
This sequence comes from Acidobacteriota bacterium, assembly GCA_003577105.1. Classification (GTDB taxonomy): domain Bacteria; phylum Actinomycetota; class Acidimicrobiia; order ATN3; family ATN3; genus ATN3. The sequence continues at coordinate 4,918 of QEUQ01000043.1, forward strand.
CCCCTGGCGGGACGCCGGCCTCGCGGCACAGACTCGCCAGGGCGAGCGCGGTGAGCGGCGTCTGCTCGGCGGGTTTGAGTACAACAGCGTTGCCCATCGCAAGCGCAGCTGGCATCTTGATGCCGCAGAGCGCGATCGGATAGTTCCAGGGGATGATCAACCCGACGATGCCGACCGGCTGGAACAGCGTGTAATTCAGATAGCCCTGCCAGGATGGAATCACGTCGGAGTGGATCTTCAGGGCGACGTCAGCGAAGAAATCGAACCAGAGGGCGGCCTCGGCGACCTCGGCGCGCGCGTCACGTATCGGCTTGCCGGTATCGAGTGACTCAAGCGTCGCGAGATCATCGGCATCGCGCTCGATGAAGTCAGCGATACGTCTGATGATCCTCGCGCGTTCGACCAGCTCGAGGCTCGACCAATCGCCACACAACGCGGCGGAAGCCGCGTGCGTTGCGCGGGCAACGTCCTCTGCCTGAGCTTCTGCAATTTCTGCTATTACGCTGCCGGTCGCTGGGTTATGGGTAGGAAACACCTTGCCAGATGCAGACTCGACGAACGATCCGTTGATGAATAGTCGCGTTTCGACGCTTAACGTGTTCGCGCTCATCCTCCCGCCTTTCGGTCGCTCAGATCGGCTTGCATCCAATAGTGATCAATGAGTGACTCAAAGAGGTCGATGGCGGTCGCGAGATCGTCGGCCCGGATCCACTCGTTTGGTCGGTGGGCCACGTTGAGTGAGCCTGGTCCAAATGCAGGAATTGCCGGGATTCCGAGTCCATTGAGTACCGAAGCGTCAGTTGCACCGGGTAGGACTCCGAGGCCGGGGTCGAAGCCGAGTGTCGCACGCCAGGCAGCGGCAGCAGCGTGGGCGATGGGCGTGTTCGCGGCCGAGACTCCAGGAGCGAACCACGCCAGAGGACCTTCGGCAAGTTCGATCCACGCGCGGCCGTCAGGGACCGCGGCGGCGACGATCCGGGTCAGTTCGGCAACGACGATCTGTTGCGTCATCCCCTCAATCGTCCGGACGTCGAGTCCGGCTCGCTGGAACTCCGGATAGGCGAAGGGAACTACTCCTCCCTCGAGAACCGTTCCGACATTGAGCATTGGCGGCGTGCCGTCGATCGGATGCTTCCATTCCACGAAAGACTGCTCCTCAACAAGCGCTGTAAGCGCTCGGGCGAACGGAACCGTAGCCCTCGTTCCGATGGGCAGGGGGACTCCCGAATGCCCGGGCACGCCCTCAGCGACAAGCCAGCAGAGGCAATGTCCGCGCTGCGCCACGTACAGTCGGTCCCACGACGTCGTGCTGAGACTCGATGGCTCAAGTAGCACGGCGGCATCGGCCGCGAGCAACCCGTTGGCAGCAAGCCATTGCATCCCGAATGCCGATCCTGCCTCCTCGTCCGCGGCCAGAACGACTACGAGCGAGCCTGGGAGCGCAGGGCGCGCAGCGATTCGGGCCGATGCGACGAGCAGGGCCGCGACCGCTCCTTTCATGTCGGCTGAACCGAGCCCAACGAGGTGGTCGCTGACATTCGTCAGCGCGAACGGATCCGAGTCCCACGCAGCCCCGTCCCCAGGAGGCATCGTGTCGAGATGTCCGGCGAGCATGAGGCACGGTCGGTCGTCGCCAATTCGGAAGATCAGGTTGGGTCGTTCGGGTACTGACGACCACACCTCGGCCTCGGGGAGGCCGAGGTTAGTGGCCTCATCTATCACTACGTCGACGACCGCGCGCTCGTCTCCGGGGGGGTTGGGAGAGCGCGCTGCGACAAGTTTGCGGAGGAGTTGGGTCGCAACCTCCCCATGGTTCGGGCCGCGATAACGACTCAAACGCGACCCCGGGGGCGTCTTGCGCGACGCCGCTGATGCGCGAGAGGGACGACTGACGTGTCATGTGGTAGCATCGATATCCAGAATACCGCATGTCTCCGATACCCACAACCGCAATAGTCTCTAGGCGTTCTGCGCGCGAGCAGGTTTTTGAGCGTCTACGCGAATGGATCGAGGACGGTACGTTAAGACCCGGCGAGACGATACGAGACATCGAGATCGCGAAGCGCCTCGGGCTGAGCCGGACTCCCGTCCGAGAAGCACTCCAACAGCTCGTGCAGTTAGGTGTCGTTGAGACCGAGCCCGGCAAGGTGACCCGAGTAACGGTATTGACGGGCGACGATGCAGCTCTGATCTATCCACCGCTCGGCGCATTGCATGCCGTCGCCGCAGAGCGTGCAGCGGGGGCTCTAGCCGACGACGATCTCGTTTCGATGGAGGAGGCCAACGATCTGATGCTCGCGGCCGCTCAAGCGCACGATGTCGTGGCCGCGCGAGAACTCGACTACCGTTTTCACGGCATCATCATCCGTCGCGCCTGCAATCCATTCCTCGAGACGGCGATCGACGCGCTTCAGATCCATTCGAAACGTCTCGACGCCCTGTACTTCATGCATCTCGCTCCAACTGAGCAATCGTATGCCGAGCACGCTGCGATCATCGATCTGCTCGCCAAGGGCGACGCCCAAGGGAGCGCATCGGCGGTACGGCACAATTTTGAACGCACCATCTCCGCGTTGACAACGAAACCAGTAGGAGCGTCGGAGCAACTCGCGTGACCGGAGATCGCTCCGTACGCAATGATCGAGACCCATCAGAGTCTTCACCGACGCTGACTGATTTCTTCCTAGCGCACCGAGCGATCTCGGACTTTCTCCGACCGACGGCGCACACTCGCTCCCAGGAGCTTGAGTCGCAGGTCGGAGGTCCCGTCTATCTGAAACATGAGAACCTCAACGAGACACGTTCGTTCAAGATCCGAGGAGCGCTCAACTCGCTCCTCCGGCTCTCCGCCGACCAGCGGGGTAGAGGCATCGTGACGGCGTCGACCGGAAACCACGGCCTTGCCGTCACATATGCGTCGCAGCTCCTCGGAATCCATGCAACGATCATTGTCCCGGCAACCGCATCGCCCACGAAGGTGCAGCGCATGCGAGGCATGAACGCAGACCTGCGTTGCCACGGTCACACCCTGGGCACGGCGCTCGCGTTCGCACGCGAACTTGCAGACGCGGAGAAGCTGGTGTTCATCGAGGACGGCGACAATGCGGACCTGATGATCGGTGCCGGGACGATCGCTATCGAACTCTTGCAGGACATACCTAACATCGAGGTGCTTCTTGTCCCCGTCGGTGGTGGGAATCTAATCGCAGGGATTGCGTGCTGCGCGAAGCAGATAAATCACCGACTTAGGGTGGTCGGAGTTCAGAGCGAGGAAGCCAGCGCCGTTTATCGGTCCTGGGTTGCTCGTTCGGTCGTGCGCCATCACCCGCGCACTTTTGCGAGTGGTCTGTCCGCCGACTATCCTGGAGCACTTGCCCTCCGCCAGATGTTGCGATACGTCGACGACTTCGTCATGGTTTCCGAGCAGGCTCTCTACACGGCTATGGGACTCCTGCTCGCTGAGACAGGACAGCTTGTGGAGGGGGCGGGAGCGGCGGCCACTGCTGCGTTAGTAAGCCACACCGAGCGGTGGCGGGGACACACCGTCGCTCTGCTCATTAGTGGAGGAAACGCGGATCTCGAAGAGGTTACGCGGGCGATAGAGCTATATGGGGGAGAGGCTCAGAGGCCGATCGCTATGCCGACGCCGGCGCATGAGAGATAACAGGTTAGCGTCAACCCAAGGAGAGGCTATGGAGGCAGCAGTGCAGTCGAGCGACTACGAGGGGTACGTCGCGGAGCTCTTAGCAAGTGTGGAGTCAACAGAATTGCCAACCCCGTTTCTAGTCATCGACCGGACTCGTATGATGCATAACATCGAGCGTATGCAGTCCTTCTTGGATAGTCAGAATGCTGACTTGCGTCCACACGTAAAAGCGCACAAGACATCAGCAATCGCCCTGCACCAGATGACTGCCGGTGCCTGCGGAGTTACATGCTCGACGACCGACGAGGTGGCTGCAATGGTTGGGGCCGGAATAGCGGACGTTCTGCTTGCAAATGTGGTGATCGATCCCCGGCGCCTCGCGGCATTGGCGGCGTCGGCGCATAAGGCTACGGTCACCGTCTCCTGCGACTCGCGTGAGTCTGTTGCCGCCCTCAACGCGGCCGCGAAATCGGCTGACTCGAACATCGGAGTGGTGATCGACTGCGACATCGGAATGGGGCGAAACGGCGTGAGGTCACTCGAAGAGGCGAAGGCAGTGGCAAACGACGTCGAGAAGGCATCGAACCTCCTTCTCCGCGGAGTGATGGGGTTTGAGGGGCACGTCGTCGACATCTCTGACCGAGCCGAGAGGGCAGAAAGGGCCGTCGCAGCCATGTCAACCGCCATCAACATCAGGCGCGAGCTAGAGCAGAGCGGATACGAGCTGCCCATCATGACGGGTGGATCGAGCGCGACCTATGACTCCGTTGGGTGTCTGCCCGAAATGACTGAACTCCAGGCCGGGTCCTACGCCCTAATGGATGGCGACTACCGGAGGCTCATTCCAGAGTTCGACCCCGCGCTAATCGTCGTCGCAACTGTAACGACAAGCGCTAGCGACGGCGGAATCACCACCGATGTTGGCTCGAAGCGTCTTGCCGTAGACTGTGGCGCTCCCGTCCTGGTTGGTTGCGAGGTCGAATATTTGTATACCGCGGAGGAGCATACGGTGTGGAAGCTAGTCGGAGGAACGGCACCCCGGGTGGGCGAGAGACTCGCGGTGCTCCCTGCACACGGATGCTCGACTATGAGCATGTACCGTTATGCGCTGGTAGCCGAAGAAGGCTACGTCGTCGGTCGCTACGACATCGACGGTCGAGATCCTCTGTCCTGAGACGCGTGCATCTCTCGACGACAGGATCTGACCTGGGCTTGTGCGCCTGGACAAAACGCACGGCCGAGAGGGGAGCCGAGATGGGCAGACGAGAGAGGTTGGGTGCCGTACTCGAGGAGCACAAGGCCGACGTGTTCCTGGCGGCTAACGGGCCGACGGTCACGTGGGCGACCGGCTACGTCCCAGAGGAGAGCGTCGTGCGAAGCCCCTTCGAGGCGGGAGCTCTCGCATTGGTGGAGACCTACGGGTTACCGACGCTGATCGTGAGTGAACTCGAGCAAGACGCAGCACGCGCCTCCGGGCTTGAGGTATTGACGTACCCGTTCTCGTTCAGTCCGGACAACAGTGCGACAGCGGTCGCGGATGCGGTCGTCAAAGCTGTACGCGGCCGTGCAGTCGCGACCGAGGCGTGGGCTCTCCCTGCGGTCGTCGCAGGGCGGATCGACGTTAAGGACGTGAGTTCGTCGATTGCAAAGGCGCAGGCCGCCAAGGATCCAGACGAACTTGCGCGGATCCGGGCGGCCATACGGTTGTGCGACATCGGCCAGGCTGCGGCTCGGGAGGCGTCAACCGCGGGTGTCTCCGAACTCGATGTCTGGGCGGCGGTACGCGCAGCTGTGGAACGCGCCGCAGGATGCACGGTCGAGATGCGATGTGACCTCCTGAGTGGGCCGCGCACGACGCTCGTGGGTGGCTCGCCAACGTCCCGGGTCATCGCTGCCTCGGATACGGTGCTCTTTGACCTGTTCCTCCGCCACGAAGGTTATTGGGGCGACTCGGCCTCGACTTTTTCGATCGGAGCGCCATCTGCTGCTGTCGTTGATCGTCATGCGAGGGTCCGTGCTGCGCTTGAACGCGGCCTGGCCGTCATGGGCCCGGGCAGAGACGTACGCGATGTGGAGCGCGCGATCCGAAAGGAGCTCACCTATCCACATCTCAGCGGACACGGTCTCGGCACGTCGCTCCACGAGGAGCCTCGCGTGGCTGGGTTCGGTCACACAGCTCTCGAGGAGAACATGGTGATCACGATCGAACCCGGAATCTACGACGATGAGCCTGGAGTTCGCCTGGAACAAGTTGTCCTCATTACTAGAGATGGATGTGAGCAACTCTCGAAGCACGATCTCTCATTGATGGCCCGCTAGAGTTGCCCTGACCCCCGGGGTCGGTCCGGCCACCGCAAGAGTCTTCCGCCAGGCGATAGGTACCTCAGTTCAAGAGTTCGTCGCGTGCGCGGTGGTAGTCAGCGGCCACTCCACGTCGGGGATCGCGGGTGTCCGCGTGAGGGAGGACAACGCCGACCGCTGCCCACGCCTACTTCCCAGCCCTGCCGCTGCTGGAGGCGATCGTCATTCGACACACAACCGACGGGAGGCTGAGTGTCGCGATCGGCGGCAAGGTGGCTTCCTGGGTCCGCATTGCATAAGAAAGGCTCGATCTCGACTCTCGATCATTCACAGGCCGCGACCATCAACCACGGAACCCCACTCAATTATACCGACCCAGGTATGCAGAAGGCGCTGTCCGCGAACTCATGTGCGAAGGAGAAGAGCGACGGAAGTCCACCTGTGTGGACGAAAATCACTGTCTTTGGACGTAGTTCCGCGTGAAGATGAGCGATGAGGGCCGCCAGGGCCTTGCCTGTGTAGTCGGGATCGACGAGAAGCCCCTCGAGGGTCGCAGCCGCCCTAATTGCCTCGATCGCACCGTACGTCGGCTTGCCGTATCGTCCGACAACGTCGCCGTCAATGTTTACGATGTCCTTGGGGTCAAACTCGAGGTCGAGCCCAAGGATTTGCGCCGCGCCGTTGGCAATTGCTGCGATGTTTGCACGAGCATCGGTTTCATGTCCTTCGACAGCACCGCTTCCCACCCCGACGATCCGAAGAGGCAGCCGTGTCGCGGCCCGCGCTACAACAAGGCCTGCCTGCGTTGGCCCCCCCGACGAGATCCAGAGTTCATCTGGAACAATGTCGAATCTTGAACATTGATCCTGTAGTTCGACGAGCATCGCCGCGTATCCAAGCGCGTATCGGGAGACATCGGTGATCGAAATCCCGCTGGCATGCGGACGAGTGGCCTCGAAGACCCTGGAGCCCTCTGCCGCAAGGGTTATTGCGGCCCGCTCCATACCCGCGACCACTGCTTGCCATCCCGGCTCTACCACGTCGACCGACGCAGCCAGTCGAGGTACGAGTGGAATCGCCGTCGCGCGATCCGATCCCTCGACTCGCCCATCGGGACGAGCCAGGACGAGATGACATCGAAGTCCCACCTTCGCGCACGAGACAGCCATCTGATGGCAGTAGTTCGACGGAAATTCTGCTCCAGCGAGCACTGCGTCGTATCCGCGGTCGGAGACCGCGGCGAGAACGTACTCGAGCATACGGATCTTGTTTCCGCCCATCCCGAGCCCGGTAAGATCGTCGCGTTTGGTGAGGACTCGGTGACCGCCGCCAAGCATCGCGGAAAGACGAGGCAGATCGTGGAGAGGCGTGGGAAGGTGCGCAAGTGAAAACCGCGGGACAGCCTCGAGGGCTTGCCGAAGAGACGCGTCGGGCTGACTCGGCTTCGTCATACTTGATCGCCATCAGGGGCGAATGTGTGTGTATAGCGCCAGGGGCGCAGTTCGTATAGTCGCGCGCTGGCTGCGAGCACATCGACATCCGCCCCACGTCGCCCCGCGATCTGTAATCCGACCGGAACCCCGTTGACCTCGCCCGCAGGAATAGAGGCAGCGGGATTCCCGCTGAAGTTCTGGAGGTAGGTTGGGCACCACCCTAGCAGCGGGTCGACGGCAATGCCGTCGACCTCGCTTGGTCCAACTGTGTTTCCATCGTCGGTGTTCGCGACTGGTAGACAGCAGACCGTCGGCCCTACCAGGAGATCGTACCGGGCATACAGCTTCCGCATCACGTCGAAGATTTCCGTCCGTAGCTTGTGGTCACTGAAGACCTCCTGGGCCGTCTGTCGTTGTCCATACTCCAGCCATCCGCGATACTGTGGCGGGAGGTCTTCCGGGCTATCTCTGAGGATGTCGTATCCCAGCGTCTTGAGACTCTCGATTCCGTTCAAATTCAGAGGAGTAATCAACCGGCACCAGAGGTCGTTCAATTCGCGCTGGTCGTGACTGATGCCGAGCGTCACTTCCTCGACGATCCCACCCAGATCCTCGAACACCCCGACGGCGTCTCGGATTACCGAGCGCACTTGAGGATCCACGGGGAATACGTCATAATTCGGGCTGTACGCAATGCGTTTCCCCTTGATGGACGACTGCAGTGCCCCAAGGTAGTCAGGTTCGTCTTCAAGTGCGAAGGGGTCACGGGGATCCCAACCGGCTAGGGCCGTGAGGATTAGCGCCGCGTCCTCGACCGTGCGCACGATCGGACCGGTGTGAAGGAACGGGGCCGTCGACATGAATGCATTTGGTCGCCCAACGAAGGGGACGCGACCAAACGAAGCTTTGAACCCGTATACGCCGCACCACGCGGCGGGAATGCGGATCGAGCCTCCGCCATCTGTGCCCTCCGCAAATGCGACCAATCCCGCGGAAACTGCCGCCGCAGCGCCTCCGGACGACCCGCCGGAGTTGAGCACGAGATCGTATGGATTGCGCGTCGGGCCGAAGAGACCGTTGTCGCAGGTCCCGCGCATGCCCATCACCGGGCTATTACTCAAGCCGATAACGATCCCGCCAGCTCTCTCGATCCGCCCAGCGAAGAGCGAGTCTCCTTGCGCAACGTTTCCGGCGAGACTGCGGATGCCGCCATGTGTGGACGGCCAGCCAGTTTTCGCGTCACCAAGATCCTTGGCCAGTGTCGGGACCCCATGTAGCGGGCCGAGTTCCTCGCCCGCCATGACCGCCACCTCCGCCTGGCGCGCCGCCTTGCGCGCGTCTTCATAACCGCGGTAAACGACGGCATTCAGGTCGTTGTTTGTAGAGTCGATGCGGTCGATCGTTGCCTCGATCACTTCGACCGGTGAGAGTTCGCGTTTGCGTATGCGGGCAGCGAGGTCCGTGACTGACATGAAGGTTATCCCTAGGTCACTGGACACGTCCTGGTTCCTCTGCACCGTCAGACATCTTCGCCTCTGAAGGCATCGATGACGTTCCGCATGATGCGGGAGGTGGGCCCGTCGTACGCTTCCTGGGACAGCGTCCCACCCCAGCAGATGGAGCCGACGGCAAACACCCTGCCGCCCTCGGCACCCGCGAGATACACAATGTCTGAACGAACAGCTGAGTTCTTGTCACCGCTGAGACCTGGGCCCGTAGTGCGGACATCCTCAACAGCCTGCCAGTAGTGCGGACCGTGGCCTGTTGATTGCGCCAGAAGAATCGTCTCCTGAGGTGTTCCCTTATCGGCATCCATACGGTCGATCTCGTCGCCGGCACCGCCCTCCATCGCTAGTCCCGAATCCCCGAAGCTCAAATCCGCAACACCTGCGAAGATGAACCCCGGAATCTCGTCGGATACGAGGCGCTCGTAGCCAGGGGTTGCGTAGTCGTAGCCCTGGCCCGCGAACCCGATCCCTACGAGGCGATGGGGTGACCGCCCACGCCAGTTCCAAGTTCCACCGTGCTCTCCAGTCGTGCTGTGATGGATCTCTCCGGGTGAGGAATCCCAGGGCCGAGAGCCCTGCTGTCCACGGCGAACCTCAATGATGTGGTCGCGATTGGTCGCGATGCTCGTCACCCAGTAGAACCCATTCCCACCGAGGTACATGAGTCGTCCTCCTGCAGCTAGGAAAGCTTCAAGCGCATCGAGCATCGCCGCTGTCCAGTATTCAGGATGGGTACCCGTGAGAACGACACGATAGGAAGAAAGGAGCGATTCTCCGTGCTCGTTCAGATCATGATCGGTAACAAGCTCGTAGCTGTATCCCACATGCTCCATCCAGTCGACGAGATATAGGTCAGCGCCGAGATGGCGAGGAGAGTTAGTAAACGGATTGCGGTGTGTGGGTCGCAAATCGACCAGGGGCCGCAGGCTAGTCGAGTACACAACTCCGCTTCCGTCACGGTGAACATCGTAAAGGGAAAGACCCCACTCCGGGTGAGAATTAATAAGTTCGATCCCTGGCTCGTCTGTTAGAGAGCGACCAAAAAGGCCTCGCCGGACGTCGGCGTTGTTATCCGGATCGAATCGATAGTTCGCGTACGCGAGGTAGGTAAGCGTGGGTGCGAGAAGGCAAATATCAGCGTCGCCTCCACCTCCGGCGGCGGTTACGAGGAATGGAATCCGGTCGAGAACTCCCCGAGAGGATCGGACCTCCACGGCGTAGTAGCCGCTTCTCGCGCCAGCCGGGATCGCAAAGGAATGGCACGAACGCCAGCCAATGTCGTCGAGGTCATCCTCATGGAAATGAATCGCTCCGAACCCCTTCCGTCCGTGCGTAAGCGTCGTTCCATCCCGCCAGTCGTGTCCTGTGACCCCGCGAGTGGGGCTGTTGATGATCCTTCCGTGTACGGCGTGTGGGCCACGATCGACCGCGTCAGTGCCCTCGATCGCCTCGCTGAAGTCCCACGCGGCGACTATGCCCGGATCGTGGTGCGAGATGGAACGATCGCTCTCAACCGGTACGCGGGTCGAGAGGCGAGGAGCATCGATCTTCCCGTTGTACGGGTCGATGGCGATTCCGACGGAGTCATCGGGCCGTGGCCGGTAGCCGCTGGCGCCGATCAACGCTAACGCTGCCCCCGTCCACGGCGCTTCGGCCGAGATTTCGGCTCGAGCCTCCCTATTCCGAAGCCCAGGCCATCTCTCATTCGAAGTCGCCGATAGAACCGCCTCACCAGAACCTCGGTTCCAGCTACCGGTGAGTAGTCGCCATCTTCGCAGTTCGAGGGAGCAATCGAGGCGGGCGAATCCCACGTGGGAACCCTGGTCGACTCGAAGAGTGGCCGCACCATCTCTATCAAGATAGAGACCAACCGCCTCGCCGCCTTCAAAGCAGACTCGCATGACGCACTGGGCACGGCTGTCCTCCAATAATGTAGGGTAGATCCATGCCTGTAGAGTCAGAACCTCGAACCCGGTGATGTCCGGCAACGAGGGAATGTAGACGAACGAGCCTCCTCCTCCCCGCTGTAATTCTCCTGGAAAATCGCCGAGAGACTGGACGAACTCTTCTCGATAGCCGGGGCCGAGCGAATTCGTATCACCATGAATGAGCCGGACTAGCTTGGCACTGAAGGACGCGTCACCGCACGAAACCATAAGATTGACATGGTCTCCCGGTCGCGTTATGAACGGTGACACATAGCCGATCATCTCGTCGTGAGCCTTGTGGCGCCTGAGATCCGTCACTCCAGCGTCCTCCCGGTCGATGGTATTTCAGGGTGATGACATGCGAGATTCCGGCCCGGACTGTGTGTGACCATCTTGGGCGTTAGATGCCGGCATAACCCGTCGGCACGACTACAGCGTGGAGCAAACGCGCAGCCGGCGTTCGCTCGACCTGCGACAGGCTGCGACCCGGGTAACGTGACCAGGCGCCGCCTCCCTCCTTCGAGGCTCGGAGTGCAGCCGAGTAGGCCGATCGTGTAGGGGTGTAGCGGCGAGGAAATGATCTCACGCGCAGGTCCGCTCTCGACGATGCGACCGGCGTACATTACGTAGAGATAGTCGCAAAACTGCGCAACGACCCCAATGTCGTGTGTGACTAGAAGGATTGACATCCTTCTTTCGGTCACGACGCTGTGTAGCATGGAAAGAATGTCGGCCTGGACGGTGACATCGAGCGCCGACGTCGGCTCATCCGCAATGAGCAGCCGTGGTCTCTCGAGGAGCGCGGCCCCGATCAGTACGCGCTGGCGCATTCCACCAGAAAGCTGATGAGGGTAAGCGTCGATAACACGCTCCGAGGCGTGGATTTCGACGGAATGCAACGCCTCGAGCACTCGCTGCCGGGCATCCGATCGTGACATCTTATGTTTTGCACGAAGAGCGGCAGCCATCTGGTCGCCCACACGGAAGACGGGGTTCAGCGCGTTCATCGGATCCTGAAAGACGATCGCGATCTCGGAGCCTCTGATCTCCCGCAGTTCACCGAGCGTCATCCCGACGAGCTCGCGACCCATGAACGAGATCGACGACGACTCGCCAAGGGTGGCAGTCGTAGGATCGAGCAGTCCGAGTGCCGCTAATGCCGTCACGCTCTTACCAGATCCGGACTCGCCGATCAACCCTACGCGCGTCGCCTCGGAAACTGCGAGCGAACAGTCCACGACGCCCAGGCTCTGGGTGTCACCGCTGCGGAAGCTAACGGCAAGATTTGAGATCTGGAAGAATCGCTCGGTCGGCGCTTCTGAGCTCGTCCTGCGACCCAGTGCGAGTTCGCTCCTTCCGCTGCCTGCGTGTTGGCGGATCACGATCCCTCAGCGGCGATCCGGCGCCAATGATGACAAGCAACGGAGCGATCGGTACCGTCCGGGAGCCGCTCGAGCGCCGGTGTGCGTTCGCTGCAGACGGCGGTGGCGAAGGGGCATCTGGGATGGTAACGACACCCCGGTGGGGGTACGGTCGAATCTGCCATTTCAGCTCGGGTCCGACGCGATGTGAGTAGCATGCCATCAGCATCAGCATTCGGGACGGACGTCACAAGATTCGTTGTGTACGGGTGGAGCGGGTTCTTGACGACTGATGCGGCGGGACCGGCTTCGATCACTTGGCCCAGATACATGACGGCGACGCTGTGGGCGAGGCTCGCAACTACTGCGAGGTCGTGAGTCACGAAGAGGTAAGAGAGACCGAGTTCCTCCTGCAGATCTTGAAGGACATTGAGTACTTGCGCCTGCGCCGAGACATCGAGAGCAGAAGTCGGCTCGTCGCATAACACGAGGCTAGGGTTCATCGTGAGCGCCCGCGCGATCGCCACCCGCTGGAGTTGCCCTCCGCTTAGATCGAGCGGAAACCGCTGGGCGATACTCGCTTCCAGGCCAACCCTGGCCAACGCCGATAGACCCGCCTTCTCCATCTCCGCTCCGCTCGCTCGAGAGTGGGCCCGCAACGGCTCGCACAGCGACCAGGAGATCCGCTTTCGTGGATCGAAGCTCGAAACCGGATCCTGGAAGATGACCTGCATTTCCGCCCTGAGCTTGCGTAACTGTCGCTTGGGCAACCTGGAAATCTCCGAGCCGCGAAAGTGGATCGATCCCGTTGCGATCGGAACAAGTCCGAGGCAGGCGCGACCGAGCGTTGTCTTCCCAGATCCGGATTCGCCGACGAGTCCAAGCGTTCGTCCGCGTTGAATTGCTATCGATACAGAATCGACAGCGGTAAGGAGACGACTGGATGGCCCGAGGCCCTTCATAGCCGTCTTGAACACAACCGATACGTCCCTCGCCTCGAGAATCGGCGACTCGTCGAGCGCGCGTGCTGCCGCACAACCCGTGGGTCGTTGCGGACCTACTTCGTATTCTGCAGGCGATCGAAGCATCCTAATGGTCGTTGAAACTGACTGTTTCCATCTGCAGTGTCTGGCCAAGATGGCTGTATCGACGCACGGCACCAAGCCCTGGTCGCCGTCCCGGAACAGCAGCGACTCTTCTATCAGCGAGAGGGCGCCTATGATCCGTTTCTGACCTCTGTCCGACGGGGTCCGTTTCGGCGCCTCCTGAATCGACCTTCTCGAGCACCGGCTCTCCGAAATTAGCACCAAGCTGTACCGTCACGGCGCCTACACGAGCGTCGCCGATTTCGAAGTCGGCATTTGTACCACCCGTGTCCGGTAAGACGAGGGCCACGACTCTCCCCGGAGCGTGTGCTCGTCCAGGTGGCTCAAACGTGCGGAGTCGCATATCTAGTAGCGCACGTTCGTAAGGGATTTACCGATCAAGTCGCCAGCCCATATAAGTGTCGCAGCTGTGAGCGTCAACACCAAACCGGTGGAAACGGCGTACCACCATGCTTCTGCGGAGTAGTTCTTTCCTGCAAATAGGAGTGTACCCCACGTTATTGCGGGAGGTTGCATCCCAAGGCCGAGAAAGCTCAACCCGGCCTCGAGGAGGATCGCGGACGCCATCAACTGAGGCGTGATGACCGATAGCGGGCGCAACGTGTGTGGAAGGATGTGGTGCCAGACGACGCGAGGCTCTCGCACTCCGACGGCCTGAGCAGCGAGAACGAACGGCATTACTCGTAACGCGCTAGCTTGAGCGCGGACGACCACGAAGATCTGCGGAATGAAGAGAAGCGTCAGTACCGCAAGAAGCGACGTGAGCGATGAGCCGAAGCTGGCGACGATCAACACCGCGAACAGATATAGGGGGAATGCAAGAATGGCCGTACTGGCTGCTGTCAGCATCGAGCCGAAGAGCCCACCGCCATACCCCGCGAGAACGCCGAGCGGTATAGCGATAAGAGACGCGAAGAGCACGCTCCCAATCGCGATTGCCACCTCGAGCCGCAGTCCATAGACGATGCGCGTAAAGACATCAGCGCCTGCTTCGTCAGTTCCGAGCACGTGCTGGAATGACGGAGGCTCAAGGACAGCACTATAGTCGAATGCGTACGGGTCTTGAGTCGCGACAGCCTGCGGAAATGCCGCGAGGAAGAGTACCAACACCGAGAGGAGAATCAGAAGCCGGGCGGCGCTGCTTGCGCCGACAACCTTTCGGCGAAGTCGCCGCATCATGTGCGGAGTCGTGGATCGACGAGTCGGTATGCGACTTCTGCCACCTCGGTGATCAACAGAACGAAGACAGTCGTGATTAGGACGGTACCCTGGACGACTTGGTAGTCGCGCCCAAGGACGCCGTTGAGGACGAGCTGGCCGACTCCCGGAAGGCCAAAGAGCTGTTCGCTCAAGACTGCCCCGCCGATCAGTGCGCCGACCTGCGCGCCCGCAACTGCGATAAGTGGTATGAGTGCGTTTCTCGCGACGAATCGAAGTTCGATCACCCGGCCAGGTAGCCCCTCCGCATGGGCGGTGCGGATGTACGGTTGCCGCCGTACTTCAATTGCCTCGGCATACACGTAGCGCGTCAGGACACCGATCATAAACGTTGCCAAGGCCGCAACTGGTAAGACCATATGCTCGGCAAATTCGACCGGGGAGTCGAGCAGACTGACGTACCCGCCAGCTGGCAGCCAGTCCAGCTTTACAGCGAAGATTTCGATAAGGATGATCCCAATCCAGAACGCTGGAGTTGCCAGTGAGATGGTTGCGATTAGGCGCACGACTCGCCCAATCGCGCGTCGCTCGTTCGCAGCACCCACGATTCCAAGGAAGATCGAGATCGGCAAGGCGACCACGAGGGCCAGACCAATCAGCCATAGCGTCACGGGTAACGCCTCGAAGACCATCTCGCGGACAGGGACACCGCTCCGGTTCGAAGCGCCGAAATCACCCATGACCACGCGCTTCGTCCAGATGCCGTACTGAACCGGCAAAGAGCGATCGAGTCCCATCTGACTTCGGAGCTCGGCCAGAGCTGGCTCAATATCGACCCTGCCGCTCTTAGGCCCGAGCAACATCGCAGCTGGGTCTCCCGGGGAGAGCCGTAGCGCCAGGAAAACAAGGACACTGACCAGCCACAGGAGCCCAATCAGCCGACCCGTCCTGAGCGCTATAAGCCGCACGCCATCCGGAAGACCCCGCTGTGTGTAACGACCAGCACCTGCTATGAGGCTAACCTTACATGATCAAAGATGAGAATCCCGGTCGCCGCGACCTGGAGACCTCGGACATGGTCCTGCGCGATCGCACCAAGCGGTCTCGATTGGACGACGATGATCGGGAGGTCCTTCACCACGGCGGAGTCAAGCTGGTGGTAAAGCCGCTTGCGGAGCTCCTGGTTTGAAGTGGCGACAGCCTTCGGCGCGAGCTTGTCAATAAGTGCGTTCTGATAGCCGCCGTTCTTGATCTGAGGCCACATGGCCGAGTACCAGACGCTCGGATCCGGTCCGCCCTCGTAGAAGTTCCAAGTGGCGTCGAAGTTTCGGCTGTTGTACTTATCGAGCCAGATTGAGAGCTCGCTAACTCGAATCTTCATGTTCACACCGATCTTCTTCAGGCCCTGCTGCCAGATCTTCGCCGTCTCAACTCCATCCGGGTAACCCGCCGGTGTTTCATAGGTGAAACTGAAGCCCTCGGCACCGGCCTGTTTGATCAGTGCTGCGGCGCGCGCGAGATTGTAAGGATATCCTGAGATGGGAGTAAACGCGAACGAGACGGGGGGAGTCGGACCCCAATACGAGATCCCACCGAGATCGCTGTACACGATCTTTCGAATCGCGGTCTTGTCGAGTGCATAGGCAAGCGCTTGCCGAACGCGCACGTCGGAGAGTTTGCCGCGAGTCGTCCCAAGTTCGAGCGTGACCACGGAGCCCGATCCCTTCGTCGGACGCACGACCTTCAGGCCATTTCCTTTGGTCGAAGCCATTACATTGGAGGTCGGCTCGGCGAAGACGTCCACTTCGCCACTCTTGAGATTGCCGAGCGTAATTTGGGGGTCAGGAATTGGTTTAAAGATCAAACTTCCGACCTGAGGCTTCGTTCCATAGTAGGCATCATTGCGCTCAAGGACAATCTCGCTGTTAGGCGTCCATTTCACGAACCTGAACGGGCCGGATCCGACAGGCTTGCTCCGTGCCGAGGAGAAGCTAGACGGCGCGATAATGGCGACATCTGACACCTCGGCTAGGAACGCTGCATTCGGAGTCTTTAGCGTGATCCGCACGGTACGAGGGTTAACCGCGACCGCGGACTTCACGCTAGCCACACGTGATGACATGGGCGACTTCTTCTTGATGAGGCGCTGTATCGACGCTACGACGCTCTGGGCTGTCACCGGAGTGCCGTCCTGAAATCTAGCATTCGTCCTCAACGTGAATGTGAACCTCGTTGCGCGAGGGTCTGATGTCCATTTTAGGGCGAGATCCGGTCGGAGCCTCATCTGACTATCAAACCGAACGAGTGAGCTAAATACAGTGCGACGAATGGTTGAAAAATATGACACGAGAGAGTTCGTGTGTGGATCGAAGTCGGTGATGTCGCCCGTCAGCGCGATCGTAAGCGTGTCGTCAGAACCTGTGGTCTTGCTCAGCGCAGCACTCGACCCGACCGCGCAGAGAGCGACGACGAGGAGTCCAGAAATGACGTATCTGAGCCTTCTATGCTTCATCTCTTTAGCTCCTTTCCTTTCGGTCTGTCCTCGGCCCTTTCAATGAGCGGCACCCGCATCCCCGCATGCGCGCTGCAGGAACCGGGGACGTCCGACGTTTCACGATGTCGAGAACCTGTCGGCCGTGCGAGCCACGGAGGACCCCCGCAGCGCCGAACCGGACCACCCATAAGAACCTCCGCGCGTCCAGGCTAAGATGCGGCGCAGTATATCGGATACCCCCGCGCTGTCAAAGGGCCCCTCCGCTATCTTCAAGAGCCGCCGAGTCAGGCAGTATCTTTCCTAGACTTACCGCCGCGCCATCGAACGTTCCGCGCCCTTCCGCGGTAGCCGGACGATCCATGGGCTGAGTGAACGAACAGCGCCCCGCGCTCGGTGAGTCCCCGGCCCGGTTCTGGCGAGTACACCGGTCAAGTCGTCGGTTTTCCGGGTTAACGTGGGCTGGTGCGCGTCGACTCGAAGACGGAGCTCGTGGTTGCCGCGGACATCGCTGAGCGGCTCGGTCTGTCCAGGGCCCGAGTCTTAGTGTTGGCAACAGGTCCCGGTTTCCCGCGTCCGGTCGGACGGCTCGGCCGCTCGAGTGTCTGGCGCTGGTCGAGCGTCGAGCGCTGGGCGAGGGAGACCGGGCGCCTCCATCCGGCTGAGTAAATCCGGGACACAAGGCCATGCGTGTTACTTCTGCGCGAGCCGCCTCTGGCGGCGAGCCCCGGAGGTGACTCTGCAAATTCATGCCCGCTGGTGCGTGGCCTTCTTTGGTGAGTGTCCCTCCGGGGCTCACCTGGGTGAGCGGCGTCGCTTGATAGGAGCTTGGCTTGCCCCACGCATGCGTGCGCGCCGCTCGACCCGATCGTACTGGGAGTCGGATCGGAGGTCGAGATGGTGTTCGTTGGGATCGACACGCACAAGCGCTCGCTCGCCGTCTGCATCGTCGACGAGCTCGGCCGGCAGCTCGTCGTCAGCGAGTTCGCGAACGAGCCGCGTGGGCATCGGCGGCTTCATGCCTGGGTGAGCCGGCAGGCGCCAGGGCAGCGCCGGTTCTGAACCGCACTGGTTTTCTTGGAGGCTCTCGAACCAGGCTCCGTCCTGGGGAATGGAGAGCATCCTGCGATGGCCAGACCGAGGAAGTACTCAGCGGA
>QEUQ01000044.1 GCA_003577105.1 Acidobacteriota bacterium
AACCCGTTATGAAGCCGACCGTGACATCTGCTGTGATCGTGTCCGGATTCGCGACGAGGATCCAAGTCTCAAAGCCGGGGCCAGTCGAGCCTTCAGCTAGGAACCAGTCGTTGGATCCGGCGGGCGTGCCAGGGGAATCGGTCGCGCCCCTTCGGAGATCTCCCGACACGTATGTGGCACGCTCCGCGACAACGCCGGCGCCCGTCGAAACCACGCGTGCCGACACTCCCCAATCAGTTACGTAGTCGTTCACCCTCACCGACCTGCGGGTGCCAGGGGCCAGACTGAACACGATTTCCGGACCAGGCCCCGAGCCAGTCAAGAGGCCCACCTTGACCTCAGCCGTGAGCGCCTCCGGATTCGCGACGAGGATCCAAGTCTCAAAGCCGGGGCCAGTCGAGCCTTCAGTCAAGAACCAATCGTTGGCCGGCCCGCCCAATCCCTGACCCAGATGCGCACCGACCCGCCCGGCACCTGTGGAGTACACGGCTCGCTCAGCGACGACGGGTCCGTTCAATCCATCAACTCGCGTCGAGACATTCCAATCCGTAACGAAATCATTGACCTTGATCGAACACCTCGACAGCGGGGCAATCTGAACGGCCCCGCCAGAAACCGGCGCTGCGCCCGTGAGAAAGGATGTACGTGCCACGATCGTCTCGGTCTCAGATGGATTGGCGATCAGGACCCATGTCTCGAAGCCGGGGCCGGTCGAACCTTCAGCGAGGAATTCTGTAGAGACCGGGCACGCCTTGGCAGTGTTTCGAACGACCGGCGTCCAGGCCGCGCCCAATGCTCTAACTGTCTGAGAAGTCGCGATGGTGTTGATTCCCCAGCCGTCGCTTGGGCTCGCAATCCGCCCTCCGGACTGCTGTTGCGATATCAGCCATGCAGCGGGGTCTCCGTAGCCGGCTCCCGCTCGCTCAGGAGCGTAGAGATCGCGCCAGCACTGATCGGCTGGGTCGTACCCTGCCGCCCTCAGCGCCAGAATCCCCATGGAGGTCGAATTCGGGTCTGAGTTGCCAAACGCTTCCCAACTCCCGTCAGCCTTGACACCGCGGGCAAGCATCTCGAGCCCACCGACGAGCGCTGTATCGGAGAGATCGACACCGGCCGCCACAAGAGCCTGAATAGCCAGTGACGTCATATCCACATCTAGGTCAGTCCCATTTGGGTCACCAGACCAACCCCAGCCACCGTTGGACTGCTGCGCGGCCTTAATCGTCGCCACCGCGGCAGGGGGCGCCGAACCACAGAGAAGTTTCTTCGCCATGGCGGCGTAAAGCGTGTCAGCTAGAAATCCGAAGGACGCGGTATTGGCTCCGCATCCGGCATCAAGGGCCAAGACCAGGTTGGTCGGGTCGGGTGAGTCGCCAGACGGGTCGAAGTCGTTCGCGTCGAGACCTAGCGGCAGCACGTTGAGGACAATCAACTTAGCTGCCAACCCCGCTGTGGGCGTCGATTCGGCAAGATCATCGATGGCATCGAGCGGACTGGGCCCGCCGCCCCCAAACTGGATTGCCTCGACTGCCGCCCTCGCCGCAGTCGAGCTCCATGCCGTTTCCGTTTGAGCGTTTTCGGCGATTGCGAGAATGGCATCAGGGGTTTCAAATCCGGGAAACCCCGCCATTTCAAACCCGCCATCATTTTGCTGCTGCGCGACTATCCAGTCGACGGCAGCTTGAGTTTGAATCGACGCGCTCGACACGGGCGAGGGCAACGCCAAAATCCCGAATACAACAGAGAAGAAAAGAATGCGACGCAGCATGCGCACCTCCCGCCGGCCCCTCTCCACGAGGGCCGTCATGTGCCGCTCGGCGGCGGCAAGTCCCAATGCGGCACCAGGCATGTGAGCGACACTCAACTGCCCGATGGACTGCGGCGGGTACCCTGGCTTGCGGATCTCAGCACCTGCACCTCTAGGGACAGGTCTGCCGGTTCCGCTTACAGTTGCGGGTCAGCGCCGGACTCTCACCGGCTTCCCCCGTTCGGCCGGTCACAACCAACCGAACCACACACAACTTCCGGGTTGCGTGTGACTGCAGACGCTTTCGACATTAGGCCAATGCCCGATAACTCGTCAACCATTGATACAAGATCCACCTGGCCGGCGCAGGTCTGGCTAGCTTGGGCAGTCTCTGCTGCGGCAGTGATCCAGCTCGCGCCCAGCCCCGTCTATGTTGCCCTAGTAATCGCGCTTTCCTGGTTGATAGCGGAGCTATTTGGCCGGCAGAGCGGCATGGCCCTGGCCTATCCGGTGATTCTCACGATAGGTGCTTCCCTCGCTCTGGTAAGGGTCCTTATCGCAGCGGCTACGGCTCATGGGTCAGGAGCGGTCATCTTCACTACACCGAGCTTCACAGTTCCCCGGGTTCTAGGTGGGTTCACCGTCGGCGGCGCCGTCGACTCCACAGTCGTCGCCACCGCTGGGGCAGAGGCGTTCGCGATCCTTGGAATCATCGCCGTCTTCGCGGCCTTCAATACCGCTGTCTCACACTACGAACTCATTCAGTCCGCTCCCCGCGCATTTCACGAACTCGGCGTCGTAGTCGTACTTGCGGTCGCAATCGTGCCATCGACAGTTATGGCAATCACCGCCGCGAATGAGGCAACCCGAGCGCGAACTGGCGGCTCCCAGTTGCGGCGCAGGCGCCTGCTGCATTTGACGCTGCCGGTGCTCGAAACGGGATTGGAGCGTGCGACGGGGCTTGCCGAATCAATGGACTCCAGGGGGTTCGCGCGCAGATCAGCCAGCCGCTCCGATGCACTCTCTGCCTGGCTCGGACTCGGAGCTCTGATCTTGGCGGGATGTGCGCTAATCGCTCTAGTCGGAAGCGCGCAGCTGGCGGCAGCGGGCCTGTTCACCTCTGCCCTTGCCGCACTAATTGGAGCCGTCGCGGCCGCGTCGGCCGGATCGAAGCGGACTCTTTACCGGCCACGGCGTCTCACCCATCTCGACTGGATCGTGATTGCTCTCGTCGTCCTTGCGCCCATCGGAATGGCTGTGGCAGCCGGCCTCGACCTTGCGGGTGCCTCTAGCTTGCGTTGGCCTAAGGCCTCACTCACATGGCCCGAATTCGCCCCATTGCCGGCCCTACTGCACCTGCTACTTCTCGCGCCCCTTCTTGCCCTTGCCAGGGGGAATAGATGATGGGCGCAAGCGAATCGGATCATCGGGTCACCGAATACCGCGATGTCTCCTTTGCCTATCCTGAGGCTAAGCCCGCCCTTTCGAAGGTAGATCTAGGTATCTCTCGTGGCGAGGTGGTGCTCGTGCTCGGCGGCTCGTCTTCAGGTAAGAGCACCTTGCTCCGCTGCGCCAATGGACTGGTGCCTCACGCGTCGGGCGGCACCTTCTCGGGCACGGTCACCACTGCAGGGCGTTCGACACTCGAACTCAAGCCGCGTGATTTCGCCGACGTGGTTGGTCTTGTTCAGCAAGACCCTGAAGCGCACTTCGTTGTCGATGAGGTCGAGCGCGACATCGCATTTGCTCTCGAGAACCTAGGCATGGACCAGTCCGAAATGCGCCGGCGGGTCGAGGAGATTCTCGACGCGCTCGACATTGCGCACTTGCGGCATCGATCGCCGGCAACACTCTCCGGCGGCGAGAAGCAGCGCTGCGCAATTGCCGGAGCGCTTGCATCTGGTCCTGATCTCTTAGTCCTCGATGAGCCCACTTCGCAGCTCGACCCACAGGGGGCGGACGATGTTCTTGCCGCGATCGGGCGCCTCAACACGGATCTTGGAGTGACCGTGATCATCGCTGAGCATCGTCTAGAGCGTGCCGGCTCACTTGCCGATTGCGCCGTGATGATGGCTGAGGGACGCATCACGCAATGCGGCAAACCTGCCGACGTCATAGCGAGCTACCCCGGCGCTCCTCCGGTTACACATCTCGGGCTCCTCCTGGGCTGGGATCCGCTCCCATTGACGGTGAGAGACGCCCTAATTGCTGCTCGCTCCCAGCCCTTGACTCTCAAGCCGGCTCCTCGCACGACGGCTGAGGTCAGCCGCGGCGACGTCCTGGTGGCAGCGCGAGGCGTTGACGTAGCGCTTGGCGGATCCAAGGCCATCTCCGACATCTCTCTCGAGCTAGCCCAGGGTGAAGTCCTCGCTGTCATGGGGCGAAATGGTGCGGGAAAGACGACTCTTCTCAAGGCGCTTGCCGGACTCGCTACGCCGGCAAGGGGCTCGGTTGAGGCCGCTGTCCGCTGTGCGTATGTGCCACAGGATCCAAACTCGCTCCTCTTTTCCGCAACCGTTCGCAAGGAACTTGAAGAGACCTTGCGTCTACTACGAAGGCCCGACGACGGATCGGTTGATGGCTGGCTGGCAAGCCTCGGAATCAACGATCTTGCCGATCGTCACCCCCGCGCCCTCTCTGGCGGCGAACGCCAAAGGGTTGCAATTGCTGCGGTTGCGGTCGGTGGAGCGCCGGTCTTGCTGCTCGACGAGCCGACCCGAGGGATTGACGCGCCCTCACGCGACGCACTTGAAATCGCGATTCGCGAGCACGCAGCCACCGGCGGTGCAGTCGCGATCGCGACGCACGATGTGGAGCTTGCAGCGAGATGCGCAACCCGGGTCGCAATTCTTGCCGAGGGCGAAATGGTTGCCGAAGGCGACGCTCGGAAGATCCTCGCGGGTTCACTCTTCGCACCTCAGGTATTGAGGGTCCTCCCGCCATTCATGACAGTGGGAGACGTGAAAACGGCGTTAGGGCAATGACGCTCCGGCGCGCATCCATCGTCTATCTCCTTGTCGGGCTAGTGGGTACCGCCGCGTTCCTATATCCGTTCTGGCTCCCGGCCGAATCTGGCCCTGCGAGTGCTCATGCCGGCGTTGCACCGCTGATTGCGGCCGCCATCGGCGCACTTGTGCTCGTAGCGGTCGCAGTCGAAATCCGAACTGGCGAATTGTCAGGTACAAACGTGGCGATCCTCGGTGTGCTTTCGGCCCTCGCAGGTCTGCTTCGCCTCGTTGACCTGCCCGGTGGTGGAAGTGGCATGTTCTTCTTGGTGATTCTTGCCGGTGCGGCCTTTGGTCCCCGCTTCGGCCTTCTTCTCGGCATCTTCTCAATGGCGGTCTCAGCCCTGCTTACGGGTGGGGTTGGACCATGGCTACCGTTTCAAATGCTCGCGCTGGCCGCCATGGGCGCCGCATCGGGACTAGCGGGCACGCTTACCGGCCGGCTTGGCCGCCAAGTCGAAATTGTGATCCTCGCAGCGTTTGGATGGGCGTGGGGATTCATATATGGCGCAATCATGAACATCTGGTTTTGGCCGTTTGTGCGCGACGGTGGACCCCTTTCGTGGGAGCCGGGCCTCGGTCTCATGGCGACCCTGCATCGCTACTGGTCGTTCTATCTGACGACCTCATTTGCCTGGGACGCCGCCGGCGCGATTGCCAATGCGATCTTGATCCTTCTCATCGGCATGCCGGTCTTGGCAACGCTGAGGCGCTTTGCATCTCGAATGAAACCAGTCGTTGAAGCTACTCCGGCCAGTCCGGCAAGTCCTCACTTGGCTTGAGATTCCACCTCGGTTCGCGCTTCTCTATGAACGCTTTGACTCCCTCGATCGAATCGGGCTTCCTGCTCACCCAGGCAAAGAGTGAACTCTCAATCCGCTGCTCCTCGGGAATCGTCGAGCCAATGCTTTCCCATAGCAGGCGCTTCGAAATCGCCACCGACACGGGCGCGGTGTTGACCGCTATGTCCTTCGCGAGTTCGAGTGCTGCTGGCAGGACCGCATCGCCCGGCATCGCACGATTGACCAAACCGATCTCGGCGGCCTCGCGCCCGTGAATCGTCCTGCCGCTCAACAGGAGTTCTGCCGCCAAACCCATGCCTACGACCTTGGGAACAATCACATGCGAGGCCAGTTCGGGAATTACCCCCCGCCGAACGAACGCGAATGAATACTTGGCATCTTCGTTAGCAAAGCGAATGTCGCACTGCATTGCCATGGTGAGCCCCACCCCAACGGCATGGCCGTTCATGGCCGCGATTACTGGCTTGCGAAGCCGCCACGGATCCATCGGGCGATCGCGAACTTCCTCCCCGGATCGAGACGCGAAGGCCTTGAAAGCTTGCCCTTCCGGGTCGAGATCGGCACCGGCGCAAAATGCGCGCCCCTCGCCGGTCACTACAATCACCCGCACTTCGTCGTCCAGGTCGAGTTCGGCAAAGGCTTCTGCCAGCTCATTGCCCATCCGCACGTTGAATGCGTTCATTCGCTCCGGGCGATTGAGAGTGATGACCGCAATCGAGTCCTCTATGCGACACCGGATCGTTTCGAAGTTCATGCCTATGGTCCTATCGGCTCAACTGCGCCGGAGCTCGAAGTCCCGGCTTTTGGCGTGCCGGCCGCTGCCGACCCGGCGGGGGGTGTGGTACTCGGCGGCGCGTCCTTGAAGAGCTCGCCAATCGCCCCTACCGAACCGAGAATCCCCGAGAGCTCAGCTGGCAGGAAGATCTTGGTGGCCTGGCCGTTGGCGACCTGAGTCAACGCCTCGAGGTACTTGATCGCAATCAAGTCAGGTGTCGGGTCGCCGTCGTGTATCGAGCCATAGACCGCGCGAATCGCGGCAGCCTCGCCTTCGGCGACTGTCGTTCGTCTGTACTTCTCGGCATTCGCGACCGTCTCAATCGCCTGTGCGCGCCCCTCGGCCTCAAGTATTTCTCGCTGCTTGAGTCCCTCGGCTACAAGGATCGCAGCCTGCTTCTCACCTTCAGCGCGGGTTATCTCGGCCTCGCGAGTTCCCTGCGCTTCGGTAACCACCGCGCGGCGGTTGCGCTCGGCCTTCATCTGGTTGTGCATGGAATTCACGACGTCGGGCGGCGGGTCAATCCTCTGAATCTCCACCCGCACCACTCGCGTACCCCACTTGTCGGTGGCGTCGTCAAGAACCTCGCGCAACTTCGTGTTGATGTGGTCTCGCGAAGTAAGCGCCTCATCTAACTGCATGTCGCCGATGACATTTCGCAAATTAGTCTGGGCAAGCTTGGTTACCGCTAAGGCAAAGTACGCGACGTTGTAGAAGAGCCGCTGCGGATCGGTTGCCTCGTAGTAGACGACGGCATCAACTGTGACGACCACGTTGTCTGCCGTGATCACCTCTTGAGGCGGCACGTCAACAACCTGCTCGCGCATGTCCACGAGACGCAACGAGTCAATGAAGGGCACTATGAGCTGGAGCCCCGGGTCCACGGTTTCCTTGTACTTGCCGAGACGCTCGACTAGGCCCCGCTGGAACGGCCTGACAATCTTGATTCCCTTGAGGGCGAAGACAAAGAAGATGAACGCGAGGATTGCAAGAGCTACTACGAATGCCATCTTTTCTCCTCAGCTCCGACTTTCAGAGTCATCCTTCGGTATCTCGAACTACCACCAAGCGGGTGCCTTCGACATCTATGACCTTGACTGCAGATTTCTCTTCGACTGCTTCGTTGTCACGGTTAATCGCGCGCCAAAGCTCGGCGTCAACTCGAACCTCGCCCGCCTCGCCTGGTCCACCTGGAATCGCTGTAATGACCACGCCGGTACGCCCAATCATGCGCTTGGCACCGATGCCTTCCGTCGCGTGACGCTCGTTGAGCCGGTGTCGGACGGGCACTAGAGCTATCAGCGTCAGAATCGAAATACCGAGGAAGAGGCCCCATTGGATAGCTAGCCCGGCTCCAGCCCATGCGGCGATAGCTGCTGCTCCTGCACCAATTGCAAACGGTGCAAGAAAAAATGTGCCGGCCATGAGCATCTCGCCGATACCAAAGACGGCCACAGCAACCATCCATATCCAGCGCCATGACTCAGGATTGCGCACCCTGGATCCCTTCGCTCTCCAGTCAACGCCGCACGATCATAGCGAGGCCGTCGCCTTTCCCGCTCTGTCGATGCGGCGATCATGCCTCCGGAACGCAGCGGTTTCGCATCCCGCCGATACCTGCGATCTCGGTGTCGATCACGTCACCGTCACGTAGATAGACCTTTGGATTCATACCCATGCCTACCCCCGACGGCGTACCGGTCAGACAGAGATCCCCTGGGCGCAATGGCAGGACCGACGAAAGAAAAGCCACGAGTTCGGGGATGTCAAAGACCATGTCGCTAGTGGATTCGTCTTGAACAACCTTGCCGTTGAGCTTGCAGGTAATTCGAAGATCCGACGGGTCGGTGATCTCATCGAGGCTCACAATCGCTGGCCCGATCGGGCAGAAAGTGTCAAAGCTCTTGCCCATCGAGAACTGGCGGGCGCCAGCCATCTGCAAGGTCCTTTCGGATATGTCCTGTGCCACAGTCAAGCCGGCAATTGAATCCCAAGCCGCTTCGCGGGAGATCTTCTTCCCTCCCGACCCCACGACAAACGCGAGTTCTGCTTCCCAGTCCACCGTCTCGGCATGACCGGCCGGGAGCACAATGTCATCGAAGGGACCGCAGATGCTTGTCGGGAACTTCGTGAATACCGGCGGCACGTCGGGAACGCCCATGCCAGACTCCTCGGCGTGCTTCCGAAAATTGAGACCAATACCGAAGATCGCCCGCGGCCTGGGTATCGGGGGGCCTAGCTGGACATTGTCCACGGGGCGCCCGCCAGAGAGCGCTCCATCCTGAGAGAGTCTGAGTGCTGCATCCCAATTCGCGAAGACGGCTTCAGTCGGGTCGGCTGAGATTGCGCCTCCCGATGCTTCCGCCAGGTCGAATACTTGATCCGCGACCAGGAGCCCCGAGCGGCCGTCGGCGTTGACAAATCTCACCTATCTATCCCCTTCGCCAAACTGAGCCACGATCTCCGATGCGAAGCTCTCGATCGCCCCGATATCGAATGGCGGACGCATCACTACGTTCAGCCGTTCAACGCCGGCATCCCGGTACTCGGCGACCTTTTCGAGGATCGCATCAGCGGGTCCGCACAAGTGTCCGCCCATTGCCGCGGCCGTTCCCATCGACTCCTCACATCTCGCCTGAGCCCGGCGCAAGTCCGTATCCGGAAAGAGCCCGACGTTGACGCTTGGGGTCGGAGCATCTCGCCCGGCTGCCTCCGCAGCCTCGCCAACGCGCCTCCACAGCGACGCCCATAGGCGCGGAGCAACGTAAGGCGCATTGAATCCGTCACCGAGGCGACCCGCTATCTCGAGTGCTCGAGGACGGAATGCACCTACCCATAGCGGCACCTCCGACTGCACCGGCTTTGGATCGCACTTCGCATCACGGAGCTCGAAATGCCGGCCTGTGAAATCGACCGTCTCCTCGGACCAAAGACACCGAATGACCTCGATCGACTCCGCCATCATCGTTACCCTCACGCCGTCAGGCGGAAACTCAATCCCCGATTCCTCTTGCTCCTCGCGATTCCAGCCAGCGCCCAAACCCATCTCCAGGCGCCCCCCAGATAGCTGGTCGATCGCGGCACCGGCATTTGCAAGCAGAGCCGGGGGTCTGAGGGTCGTGTTGAAGACCAGGCACCCGATGCGTACTCGCTCAGTCGAGCTGGCAAGCGCAGAGAGCGCGACTATCGCATCGAGATTCGGCCCGGCACTCGCTCCGAGCGTCGGATAGATGTGGTCCCAAACCGAGATCCAGTCATACCCAAGTGCCTCAATCCGTTTCCACAGCGGGATCAGTTCGTCAAAGCTCGTCTCTTGCAGGCCGGTGTGCACGCCGAATTTCATCGGGTGATGATGTAGCCCTTTGACGAGACGATCAACTCCAAAGGCAAGCAGCTATGCGCATTCAGCTAATTGGAACAGGACTTCCCACACCGGACCCGCGCCGCTTCGGCCCTGCGAGCCTGCTCGAGATAGGGGGTCGGCGTCTGCTCATCGATTGCGGCGAGGGCGTGGCGCGACGCCTTGTCGAGGCGGGCGTGCTTGCCAACACCGTTGATGGAGTCCTGATTACTCACTTGCACGCAGATCACACTCTCGGGCTTCCGGCCATCTTCACCGCGGGTTGGGTCATGGGCCGCCCCGAGCAGTTGGAGCTCTACGGCCCTTCGGGCTCAGAGGCCATGGCAAAGGGCATGCTCGAGTTCCTCGCCGAGGACATAGGAATCCGGTCGCGCCTCGAATTCGCTGGTAACTCCAAGGGAGCAGAGCTAGCAGTTACGGAGATTCGCGATGGCGTTGTGCTCGCCGGAGACGACTGGAGCATCGAAGCGTTCTCGGTCGAGCATCCTCCAGTAGAACCGGCATTCGGGTTCAGAGTCTCGGAAGCCGGCCGGGTCGCTGTCTTTTCGGGAGACACGCGCCCGTGCGATGCAGTCGTCGAAGCAGCAGCAGGAGCCGAAGTACTCATTCATGAGTGCATGCCGACGATTGCCATGGAGATGGCACGTAAGGTCGGACTTCGCCAAGGTGACGCTGGTTCAGGCATTGCCGCCTATCACACATCTGAGGAGGATGTGGGAAAGATCGCTGCACGCGCGGGCGTCAAGCGGCTTGTGCTGAATCACCTGCCGCCGATCGGAGATCCGGAGGCGATCAAGGCACGAATCGCAGAGGACTTTGACGGTGCGATACACGTCGGATCCGATCTCGACATCGTCTTGTCCTAGGTCGGAACTCCGAAGAAACCGGGAACTTCACGCCGGGCCATCCGGTATATGGGAATATCTCTTACCCGTAGAAGGAGTCTGTGATGAGCGAATATGACCCCACGGTTCAGGGACCTCCGCCGGGAGAGCCGTTCGGAGAGCAGCCCACGGCCCCACAACCTCAAGTTCCGGGTGAGCAGCCAACGGTGGCAGGGGGATACGGAGAACAACCCTACGGCGGTCAGACGTACGGCGGTCAGACGTATCCTGGTCAATACCAGGACCCTACCTACGGCGGGCAGATCCCACCCGGAGGGGCGCCAGAGCAGAAGAGCAAAAAGGCCCTCATTTGGGTCATCGTGGTACTGGCGATCGTGCTGCTAGCTACCGGCGTAGCACTCGCGTTCACCCTCGGGCGTGATTCAACCCCAAGCCCGACGGTTACCCCCATGGAAACGCCAGCTTCTCCGATGACGAAGTCGCCCACGCACAGCCCGACTCCGACGAAGTCGCCCACGCACAGCCCGACGCCGTCGAGTAGTCCAAGCCCGACGAGTAGTCCAAGCCCGACGCGCAGCGCGAGTCCAACTCACAGTCCAACGGCCAGCCCCTCGCCGTAAGTGGGTGTGCTCTTCGGCTAGCTAGCGATTAGTCGCCCCAGTACTCGTCGTAGATCCGATACCAGTTCGCCTCGGCCTCGAGCTCGCCCAGCAGGGCCCCGAGCCCTGCATTGACGCGCATCAAGAACAGAAGATCTCCCGGTACCTGGACTGCCTTGCGGACTTCGGCATGAGGGCCACTGCGCGACATCAGTGATCGCATCGCTTTGACCCTGGACTGCTTGGTGTGACGAAACATGCGGTCTTCCATGACGGATTCGTTGAGCCCTGCGATGAAGTCGTAGATCTGCTCCGCGCTAGCGTCACTACCGGGCTGGACGTAACCGGCATCGACCAAAGCAGACTTCAACCCAGCGGGATCTTCGGCTCGAATTGCCCGAGCGATCATCTTCTGACCTTGGAGCGCGTTGCTGTCGAGGCGCTTGACACATCCAAAGTCGAGAAACACAACCCGGCCATCTGCCAGGAAAATGTAGTTGCCCGGGTGAGGATCGCCATTGAAGACCGCTAGCTGGGCCACACAACGTTGAACATAGCGGAACAAGATCTCGCCAATTCGATCTCTGTCGGATTGCGGCAATGCAGTCACGTCTGAGAAACGGGCGCCGTCGTGCCACTCCGTCACCAGGACCCGTTTCGTCGCCATCACGACTTCTGGAACGACCACGTCATCGAAGTCTGCCCACGCATCGGCAAATTCACGCTGGTGCGCCGCTTCGATTGTGTAGTCAAGCTCCTCGGTGACGCGCTTTCTGAACTCCTCGACGTAGGGGTCCAAATCGACATCGGGCGCGTTGCGGCGCAATAGCATCTTCAAGAGGTCGGAATTGGCAAGATCGGCCTCGATCGCCGCGTCTACCCCCGGGTACTGGACCTTGACGGCAACCTCGGTGCCGTCATCTAAACGAGCCCTATGAACCTGGCCAATTGAAGCTGCGGCAGCCGGCTCGGTCTCAATCTCAGCAAAGGCCTGCTCCGCGGGTTTGCCAAGCTCAGACTCAAGCTGCGCAGAGGCTAGCTCCCATGTCATCGGTGGAGCATCCTGCTGTAAGACGCTCAGCTGGCCTTGGACTTCTTCGGGCAACACTGCGGCAACGAACGACGCCATTTGGCCCATCTTCATGACGACACCCTTCATGTTCCCAAGTGTCGCCGCGGCCTCCTCAGCGTTCTTTAGATGTACTCGGTCTTCGATTTCCTTACGCTTTTCCGGAGAGGCACCTCGCGCGCGTACCTTTCCCACCAAGTCCCGCACTCCACCGCGCACCGCCGTCTTGACAAGCCGCCTTCGTCGGCGGCGGCGGTTTGTCTCCATGTGGTCGCTGGGTTCCATCTCAGTTCTTTCGCTTCGAAAGATCGATCTCCACAGGGTCGCGAGTCCTGGCTGACTCTTCAGCAGCTGCGCCAATGGCTACGGCGACGGCGCCATCCCATGCGCTGACCTCTGGAGGGGTTTCATGCCGAATCGCGTTAGCAAATGCGACATGTTCGTAGTAGGTAGAGCCAAGGTGAGCACCGGCCGACTGAAGCTCGGGCGCCAATTCGAAGTCCTCGACACGATTCCCGGGCCTGTCTCTCCGAGTAGATATCAACCTCGATGCCGGCATGTGCGCCTCGAGCTTTCCTTCACTTCCGGTCAAGGCAATCTCGACCTCATTGGGCGAGTGCTCGGCAAACATGCAGAGATCGAGCATCGCTCTCACTCCGTTCGCGTAGTCGACGATCGCGAAAGCGTTGTCGATGATGTCAGGTGTCCGCCCGCCATAGACCTCATCGAGATGATTGACGTCTTGCGCGCCTGACGCGTACACCCGGACAGGATCAGCGCCAACGAAACAGTTCATGAGATCGAAGAAGTGACAGCACTTCTCAACCAATGTGCCTCCGGTGTTCTCAGCGAAGCGATTCCAATCTCCGACCTTAGGCAGGAACGGGTATCGATGTTCGCGAATCGCGACCATCTTCAGATCGCCAACAGCGCCCTCGCGAAGCTGTGTGATCAAAGCGTCGATGGCGAGCATGTACCGATATTCCATTGCCACCCAGAAGATGCCGGGGTGCCCGGCGGCGCGCGTGGCAATTTCGAATGCGTCATCGGCGTTGGTACAAAGCGGCTTCTCGCAAAGGATGTGCAGATCGCGCCCAAGCAGGTCGTCTAGGATCGCCTTGTGCGTGTGGTTTGGACTGGCCACGACAATCGCGTCCAGCTCTACGGCATCGAGCATTTCGCTGTGGTTATCAAATGCTTCCGCTTTCCCTTTGCTGAAATTCTCTCCCCAAGCTCGCGTCACATCACTGGGGTCGGAATAAGCAACGACTTCGGCGTCTTCGAGAAGCGCAATGTTCATGATGTGCTCGCAGCCCATCATGCCGGTGCCGACGATTCCGTACCGAATGGAGTCCGAAGCTGCACTCATGAGCCCGAGAACTTTGGTTCGCGTTTCTCCAGCAGGGCGGCAATGCCCTCCTTCGAGTCTTCGCTTTCCGCGAGTCGGGCCTGCTCTTCAAGCTCATGCTCGAGCGCCTTCCGGACTCGCTCACCGAGCCCCACCCGCAAAGTTGCCCGAGTAGCCGCTACTGCCAAAGGAGCGGCGGCCGCGACTTGCGAGGCGAGCTCGATTGCGACGCTCCTGACGTCATCGGCATCGACCAGGCGATCGACCAAACCCCATGCCATTGCCTCTTCGCCGCCAATGCGCCGCCCTGTCAAGAGCATGTCCGAGGCGCGGGCCGGACCGATCAACGCAGGAAGTGTCTCGGTTATTGCGAATCCCGGATGAATACCAAGTCTCACGAAGTTTGTCGCGATGAACGCCTGCGGAGACGAAACCCTTAGATCGCAGGCGAGGGCCAACCCTGCCCCGGCTCCCACCGCTGGGCCATGCACCGCCGCGACCAGCGGAACTGTCACGTCGAAGAGCTTTGCTGCCTCCCGGTAGAACTCGCCGACGCCCTCGCGAAACCCGACGGCCGTACGGGTCTCGTTGCCCAGCAACCCGCCTGAGGAGAAATTCGCGCCGGCGCAAAACGACTTGCCAGTCGCAGCAATGACGGCAGCTCTGCACGGTTCAGCCAAGATGGCAATGATCTCCGACATCATGGCTGCGTCCATGAAATTGTGCGGCGGGCTGTTGAGATCGATCACAACTACGTCGTCATGACGCTCCGATAAGACGGTCACCTTGCACTCCTATTCGGCGCACTCCACTCATGAAGTGCACGTTTCCGATAATTTCTGGTATCTCGCAACACCACTTACAACAGCAGGAACTACGTGGCGGCCAAGATATCTACAGATGCTAAGCCCCCCGTCCAGCAGATCGGCTTCTGGGCAGCCGTCAGTATCGGCGTCGGCGGCATGGTCGGCGCGGGAATCTTCTCGATTCTCGGCGTGGTCGCCTCAGTTTCGGGGAATGCGATCTGGATCTCGTTTCTTGTTGGCGGGATCGTCGCCCTCCTGTCGACCTACTCATATTCGCGCCTCGGTGTGACGTTTCCTTCAACGGGAGGTGCGGTCGAATTCCTCGTGCGCGGTCTTGGCGATGGCCTCGTCAGTGGTGGGCTGAACATCTTCATGTGGGTCGGATACATCGTGACGATCGCGCTCTACGCCAATGCGTTCGGCAGCTACGGAGCCACGTTCTTCGATCATTCGACATGGATCGTCAAGACTCTCGCGGTCGTGGCCGTCCTGGCTTTCACGCTCGTGAATTTCGTAGGCGCTCAATTCATGGGCCGCGCTGAAACCGCGATCGTCGCAGTCAAGCTGTCAATCCTCCTACTCTTCGCAATTGCAGGCATGTTCTTCATCGAACCTTCTCGTCTCGATCCCGGCGTCTGGCCCGATGCCACCCATATCTTCGCCGCGGCAGGGATTCTGTTTGTTGGCTATGAGGGGTTCGGACTCATAACCAATGCCGCAGGCGACATGGCAAATCCCGCAAGGACGCTCCCACGCGCCCTGTACACCAGCGTCGTGCTTGTGATCGCCCTCTATATGCTCGTTTCGATTGCCGTTATCGGAAACCTTCCGCTTCCCGAAATCCTCGAGGCTGAAGACTATGCGCTCGCCGAGGCCGCAAGGCCTTTTCTCGGGATGATCGGATTCAAGCTTGTGGCGGTCGCAGCCCTTCTCTCGACCTCGTCTGCAATCAACGCCACTCTCTTTGGTGGCGCCAACGTGAGCTACACAATTGCCAAGTACGGTCAACTTCCCGAGACATTCTCGCGACGGCTGTGGCACGGATCACTCGAGGGGCTCCTCCTTACCTCGGCGATCGTGATCGTTTTTGTCCTCGCGTTCGACCTCGGGCGTATCGCAATGATGGGCAGTGCCGCCTTTCTTGTCGTCTACGCAGCGGTCAACGCGGCTCACCTCCGAATAACGGAACAAACCGGGGCCAAGAGATGGATCGTTGTTCTCTCTCTTGTTAGCTGCCTCGCGATGCTCACGATTCTCTCGGTGCACATGTTCCAGCAGGCGCGAGCATCAATAGTCGTCATGATCGCCGTACTGGTGGGCTCATTCGTGATCGAAGCCGCCTACCGAAGGACCTCGCGGCGCGCTAACCGATCTGCCATCAAAGGCAGGTAGCAGATACCCTTTCGCGCCTACCACGAACCGGGGAAGTACCCGCCGGAGGAATCCGCCAGTGCCCGAAGATAGAGACAGGATCGACGATGAGTCCTCGCTTGCCGAGGACTTGGCGGAAGCTGCGGCCCGAGAAGGCCTTGACCTTCAGAGCGAACAAGCACAAGAGCTCTCAGAGGCCCATGTCCAAGTCGAGGTCGCGGGCGGCAAGGAAGTAAGCGGCCTAGACATCACCAAGGCCAAGATCCGCGACTACGGTCTTCGCCCGCTGGCAATTCTTTTCATTCTCAACGCCGTGGATGAGTTTGACCGGTCAGTCCTGGCAGTAGCCCTTGAACCCATCCGTGAGTATTTCGAAGTCTCCGACACAGTCGTCTCGCTCCTTCCCCTTGCGTTTGTCTTTCTTGCCGGGGTCATCGGCGTCCCCGCTGGGACCTGGGCAGACCGATGGGTGCGAAAGTACATATTGGCAGGGGGGGCGATCGTGTGGGCCGGCGCTGGCTTCATGGCAGCCGCCGCGCAGAACTTCTTCCAGCTCTTCGCATCTCGAATGCTCCTCGGCGCAGGCCAGGGCACCATAGGCCCTACTCATCTCAGCCTCTTGAGCGACTACTACCCGGTCGAAATCCGGGGTCGCGTCCTTGGCTATCACCGCTCCGCAAACCCATTCGGGCAGATCCTCGGAGCGGTCATCGGCGGATTCATAGTGGCAATACTTGGATGGCGCTGGGCATTTGCGATCGCCGCCCTGCCGGGACTCGTATTTGGAATCTACGCCCTGTGGCTGCGGGAGCCAAAGCGAGGCGAGTCCGACCTAGACGCCGCCACGTCAGCCAATCCGATTCTGGCTGAATTCCTAAAGGAGCCCGAGGAGAAGGCCAAGTTCTTTGCCAGCCTCAAAGTCATCTTCAAGATCCCGACGCTGCGCTCGCTGATCATCGCGAACTCATCAGTCGGATTTGCCCTTGTCGGAGTCATCTTCTGGCTTCCCGGGCTCTTTGAACGCCGCTACGGTTTCACGACCAAGCAGGCGAGTCTTGTTCTTGGAATCCTCGCCTTCGCGACTTTCATCGGAACTTGGTACGGCTCTCCAAAGGCTGATCGCAACGTCGGGCAGGGCTTCAACTTCATGACCAGATACGGGGCGAAGTCGGTCATGTGGGTCACCATCGCCTGGCCGCTCGCGTTTCTCATTCCAAATCCATGGGTCACTACCGCACTCATGGCGATAAGCGCCGGTGTCGCTTCATATGGAATCCCCGGCCTAGTTGCAGTTGTGGCAGCTTCCGCACCGCCTCGCATCAGAAGCCAGGCCTTTGCAGCATTTGGATTGGCGCTCGCGGTCTGCGGCGCCGCAGTGGCTCCGCTGATTATCGGAGTCGTTTCCGATGTGTTGCAGGGGTGGAATGTGAACTCGGGCGACTCACTTCGGTTGGCAATGCTCGCGTCGACGGTGGTCGTCGTCGGGATCGGCAATTGGTTCATCTTCCGAGCATCCGACACCGCCGCTGACGACGTGAATCGGACCATTGCTGACTTCCTGAACGAAATGACACAGGGAAAGGCCGCATCGGTCACCTCGAGCGCCGCGGAGGGCACCTCATAGAGCTGGCCGGCAAAGTCACCTTCGTAACCGGCGGAGCACATGGAATCGGAGCCGCCCTGTGCCATCGCTTCGCACAAGCCGGCGCGCGGGCTGTCGTTGTCGTCGATCTGGACTTCGATGCAGCCACAGCTGTAGCCGAAGACGTTGGCGGAGTCGCGATCAGAGCTGACGTAACTAGTGAAATCGACCTCGGCCGCGCCATCGATCAGGCGTCACAAGCCTTCGGACATATTGACCTGCTTTGCCTCAACGCAGGCATCGCGATTGAAGGCGGCATCGAAGTCCCTAATCCGCAGTGGCAACGAATCTGGGACGTCAACGTCATGTCCCACGTCTACGGCCTGCGGGCGGCGCTGCCTTCGATGATCGAGAGAGGCGAAGGTTACGTCTTGCACACCGCCTCGGCCGCGGGCCTCCTGACCAATCTCGGCGCAGCTCCGTACACAGTCACCAAACACGCAGTCGTAGCTCTTGCCGAGTGGGCCGCAATCACTTACGGCGATTCGGGCGTAAAGTTCTCGTGTCTCTGCCCCATGGGGGTAAAGACCGACATGCTCGAGGCCGCTCAGGGCGGAATCGCGCAAATGCTCGGCACCACCGCAATCGAGCCCTCGGCGGTAGCCGAGGCCGCAGTCGCCGGAATAGAGGCCGAGGAGTTCCTGATCCTCCCCCACCCCGAAGTGGCAGAGATGTTCGCCCGCAAGGCAGCAGACTTCGAAAAGTGGATGAACGGGATGCGCAGACTTCAGTCAGTCATCGACGATGGTGACGAGGCTGCCGGCATCGAGAGGCCAAGTCGAGCCCACCGAAAGACGTCAGATTCGCGAACTGAAACTAAGCCTGGCCGTACTCGTCAAGAGCCTCGCTGAGGGAGCCACACTTCACGCCCGGCTCACACGCAACTGCTTCTAGCCAGGGCGGCCGTGATCCGGCGCACACCGTTACGGGATGCTCGAGCTCGGAGAACTGTGTCGCCTGACGCAAGAAGTTGGTTGCGTAGTCCTCCGGCCTGATGTCGCGCGCCAACTCTGCCAGCGCCCAGGGGTCGGGTGGCACCACCGCATTGGGATTGACGGCCGGAAGAAATGGCGACCCAGGAGCCGGGCCGCCGCCGGTCAAGCCCGGTCCGTCACAAAGAATCGCACCCATCACATCTCTAGGGCGGGCGCCGCACAACAGCAGGGCGACATACGCGCCTAGCCCGTAGCCGAGAACCGTAGCTGGACCAATTGCGCCGAGAGCCGCGTCGGCGTCACCCATTAGCACCTCGGCCGTGTAGCCACCGCCCTTGGGGATCGTCGATTCACCGTGACCTGTGAAGTCAAGTGCGTAGACCGGGCCGCGCCACGCGTCGAGCGGTGCCTCAATTCCAGCAGGCGCTCGCAGGCCCAGAGCATGGAGGATCAGCAAAGGCTGAGTCTCACCGCCGCTCTCGAGCAGGTGGAGAGCAAGTCTCACCTTGTTGTGTACCAGGTACTCGGTCATGGCGTTCCAAGGAAGTCGAGGACGATCTTTGACACCTCATCTGGCTTCTCGATGTGGATGAAGTGTCCCGAGTCCTCGAAGACGAACAGCTCTGATCCAGCAGGCATGTACGGACGCAAGTCATCGGGCTTGGTGCCCCACCCCATGTCTTCGGGGATCATTCCCAACATGCCGATCATTGGAACCCGAACGGCCATGAGGCGGTCCAAGGTCCACTCCGGTCTCCATGGGCCAAAGCCACCGAAACGCAAGGCAGGATCAATTTTCCACCGCCACCCGTCGAAATCCCTCCGAGCACCGACCGTCACAAGATGCCTGAGCCATTCCTTGGAGAGCCGCGGATTCATGCGGCCGCGCCGTTCTGCAAGCTCATCGATCGTGCCCGGCTTGCGAGTCGCGCCAGCCGCATCCCGGCGGTGATCCAACCAGTTCGTCAATGTGTCCGCCATGAGTCTGATTCGTTCCCGATCGGCAATGTCAGGACTGCGGGCGCCCGCCGGCAGTCCGTCGATATTGACTAGGCGGCTGACTCGGTGCGGACACGCCTCTGCCAGCACCAGCATGAGCGATCCGCCCTTTGAGTGGCCCATGACAGGGACCGGGTCATAGGTAACTGAATCGAAGACCGCGAGCGCGTCTCGCACGTCCGCGTCCCACGAGTAGAGAGCCGCATGCTCGGAATCGCCATGACCCCGTTGGTCCCACGAAATGACTCGCCACCCACCCGCTGCTATGAGCGGCGCAAA
Organism: Acidobacteriota bacterium; assembly: GCA_003577105.1. Classification (GTDB taxonomy): domain Bacteria; phylum Actinomycetota; class Acidimicrobiia; order ATN3; family ATN3; genus ATN3. The sequence goes on from QEUQ01000044.1 coordinate 19,585, forward strand.
GACCTCAAGTGTTCGCGCGAAATCGAAGCCCCCATGGGCCATCATCACGGGAGGTGCGCTGACGTCGCCCCACTCATATACCGCAATATCCAAGCCGTACGCGTTGACGCGACGCATTCTCTCGGGAGCAAACGCACCCGGATAGCTCGGAATCTCGTCGTCTTCAAGAGTAGCCTGGCTCACGGGGACCACCTCCATGGCCTGAGACGCCTTATCCGACCGCTTGCCTCTCTACTCGGCAGCTGGACTAGTTGAGCCTCTCGACGATCATCGCCATGCCCTGGCCGCCGCCCACACACATCGTCTCGAGTCCGTAGGTCTTATCCAGGGTCTGAAGATCGTTGATCAAGGTTGTCATGATTCGTGCGCCGGTCATTCCGTATGGGTGGCCCAAAGCGATGGCACCGCCATGCGGATTGAGCTGATCCTCGATCGATATGCCTAGCTCGTCACAGACCGGAATCACCTGCGCCGCAAAGGCCTCGTTTAGCTCAACAACATCAATATCACCAATTGACATGCCGGCTTGCGCAAGCACCTTCTTCACGGCCTCGATTGGACCAACGCCCATTATTTCGGGCTCGAGGCCCGAGACTGACGAGGCGACAATGCGCGCTAGCGGCTTGATTCCAAGCGATTCCGCCTTCTCATCAGACATCACCAGAACCGCAGCGGCTCCGTCGTTAAGGGGGCAAGAATTCCCTGCCGTGACGACGCCGTCAGGCTTGAATACCGGCTTCAGCTCAGCAAGCTTTTCGACAGTCGTTCCGGGGCGAGGACCGTCGTCTTTCTCAACAACCGTGCCGTCCTCGAGCGTGTAGGGCGTGATCTCCCTGGCGAAGAAGCCACTCTCTTGCGCGGCGACCGCTCGGTCCTGGCTCAGCTTCGCAAACTCATCCATGCGCTCGCGAGGCACGTTGTACTTGGAGGCCACGTTCTCGGCCGTCATGCCCATTGGAATGTAAACATTGGCGACAAACCCGTCGGCACTGGCGTCGAAGAGCCTGCGGTTCAGGTCGGTCGCGGGATCGAAGCCGCGAGTTCCACACATCGTGATGCTCTCGACTCCCGAGGCCACGTAGGTATCCCCCTCTCCCGCCTTGATTGCGTGAAACGCCATGCGGATTGCCTGAAGCGAGGAGGAGCAGAAGCGGTTGACCGTGGTGCCGGGAACGGTCACGGGCAGACCGGCAAGCAATGCGATGTTGCGTCCAACGTTCATGCCCTGCTGGTGGTGGGGCATTCCGCAGCCGGTGATGTTGTCCACCACAGAAGCCGGATCGACCTCAGGAACCTTCTCCATGAGAGTCTTGACAATGAATCCGCCCATGTCGTCGGGGCGAGCATCTTTGAGCGAACCTTTGTTTGCCCGCCCAATTGGGGTGCGAGCAGTTGCGACGATGACGGCTTCGGGCATGAGTGACCTCACTTCACTTGTTCCGTTGGGCAATCGGGGATTCTATTTTGGATGCGCGCCCAGGGCGACATCGAACCTAACTTAGGCCGGCATTTATCCCATGACCTCGTCAATGCGAGCGAGGCGCCAATTGGTCTCCAATCCTCCCGCCGGCATCTCACCGCCACCGGCCAGGTAGTCAGGGCGCGCTCGCATGAAGACCCAGTCCTCGACCCAGGCTCCAACCGCCTTGTTGCCACGAACGACCTCACCGGTCTCTGCGTTAACCGTGTAGTCGGCGCATTGGGCGTTGAATCGAACGGTGATGGTATCGGTCTGCTTGTCCGATTCAATACCCATGATTGCAGTACCGGAAACCGCTAGGGCATCCAATTCGTTCTTCTCGTTCTTGGCGAGGAGTTCGCCGATTCGCCTCTCATGATCGGCAAAGCACGCATCGGTCATCAATGCCCTAGCGCCGCTCGCCTGCCGCTCGGTCCAGGACTCCTGGACCTTGAAAAAGGTCTCCTCGGCCCACTTCAGGAATCTGCCCTCATCAAAGGCGGCATCGTGTTCGCGAATTGCTGCAACTTGCCCGGCCAAGACCTCAGGTTCCGGTGGAGCCTGTCCGGCATACTTGCTCGTCTCTCCCGCCGAAGCCCCGAGAGCTTCCTTGGACTTCTTACGCGATCGGACAAACATGAAGATCGCAAAGAAGATCAGTCCGCCGAAGATCGTGCCCAGCAAGATCATGAGCCACAGCGGCATCGAGCCGATTCCTTTGCCGTTGCGGATTCGCCTACCGCCGCCACCGCCCCCGCTACCTCCCCCGCCACCGCGGCCGCCTCCCCCGCCACCGCCACCGCCTGCTCGCTCGCGAATCGAGAAATAGGCGGTCGGCGCGTAGTCATAGGCGACGGCAATGTAGATGCTACGGAGCAGTGCAAACATCGGTACTAACCCAGCTTTCCGGCAATCGAACCGGAGGAGCGTAGCAAAGTGCCATCAGATCCCGCCGTTGAGAAGCCCTTGGGCTGCCACGAATCTGCTTCGTCAATCATGCCGTTGATGATTTCCTCGTAGCTGACGTGCGGGTCCACCCACAGATAGCCGGCCATTGCGCCGGGAATAGTGTTGATTTCGTTGACCCAGACCTCGCCTGAGCGCTCGATGAAATCTAGACGGTGCATGGAACGGACGGGCAGCACCTTTGCGACGACCTCAGCGGCGCGTCGCACTTCGGCCTCGGTGTCGGCCGACAACGAGGCGGGCAGCTCCCGCTCCGCACCCGCAAGACCACGGCCAGACAAGTACTTCTCCGAGTAGTCGAACAAGCCACTCGAGGAACCACCTCGGGTAGGACGCTCGATTGCCGAAAGCGCGACGCTGGGCCAAGTCTTGATGGCAATGCTCAGATCAGAGCTCTCTGCGATATAGGGCTCGATTACAGCGCCCTCACGCATATGGACCGACGTGCGAACGATGACCTCAGCAGTCTCGCGGTCTTCGACGATTTCAATGCCAATTGACGATCCGCCAAATCGCGGTTTGACGATGTACGGGGAGTCGAACGGAAGCTCGCTGTCGAGCTCACCGAGAACCGCGACCCGAGGCAGGGAGGGAAGACCGGCCATTTCGACAATTGCGC
>QEUQ01000045.1 GCA_003577105.1 Acidobacteriota bacterium
AGCGGCGTGTCGTCGTCGAGGGGACCCCCAAGCGCATGCGTGTCTGCACTCGCTGCCTCAAGGCCGGCAAGATCGCGAACTTGTAGCAGGTCAATTCAGGCGCCGTGTCAATTCCGAGGCGCCGAATAGCGTCGATATCACGATTCAAGTGGCTCGACAGGTCCGGCACCAGCGCCGAGTGCAAATCCCCTGGCAATTGCACTCGCGACCCGCGATCTGCCAGCCAACACGGATTCATTCAACGAATTTCCCTTGGCTAGGGAAGCTGCGATCGCCGCCGACAGGACGCAGCCCGTCCCGTGGTTGTCGGGGCTTGCGATCCTCTCGCTCTCAAAGACCACGATCTCGCCGCAATGGCAAAGTACATCGCTGACCACGTCTCCTTCTCCATGACCACCTGTGACGAGGACGGCCTCGGCCCCCATTTCACAGATCGCGCGCGACGCTTCGGCCATGTCGGCGACTCCGGCTATCTCACTCCCCACGAGAACTGATGCCTCGTCTAAGTTTGGAGTCACGAGCAAAGCCAGCGGAATGAGCGACGCAGCCAAAGCTTCCGCCAAGTCATCGGAACCGAGGCTCGCTCCATTTGAAGACCGCAGGACGGGGTCGATGACTAGTTTCGGCCGCCGTTGGCCCATGCCCTCGAGCACATTCGCTATTGCATGGCAAGTCTCGCTGGTACCTGCCATGCCCAACTTGACCGCGTCAACATAGACATCACCCAAGAGTGTCTCAAGCTGAGCGGTTACGGAATGGGCGCCGACGGCCTCCCAGCCCGTGACCTCCACTGTGTTCTGATACGTAATTGCAGTCATAACCGCGCATCCCCAAACCCCTTCGGCGGCAAATGTCCTCAGGTCGGCCGCGATTCCAGCCCCGCCACTTGGATCAAGCGCGGCGACTGTCAGCGCAACCGGCTTGGTGCGGCTGTCACGCGCCTTACTCAAGAGATCGCCTGCCTGAGGCAACGTGGTCCCAGCCAGCTGGGTCGAGACGACCGTCAGGACCTTCAATGCCTGAACCCTCGAAAATCTCCCCAATCACGCAGTAGTCCGCCCCGTATTCAGGCCAGAGCTCATCAAGGCGAGTCAAGAGTGGCTCACGGATCGTGAAGCACAGTTCGTAGTCATCTCCTCCGCCAAGAGCAGCCTTCTCCAGTTGCTCAGGGGCGACCCGCTGCGCGCCACTCCCTTGCCACTCGGCTGCCGCCGGCCTCGGCACTGCCGCCGTGTCAAGGCGTGCGCCGACCCCACTAGCGCAACAAAGACGTGACAAATCGAGGAGCAAGCCATCGGAGATGTCGATCGCGGCGCTGCCGCCAGCCGCCGCGATTGCACGCCCCTCCTCGAGTCTCGGGACTGGCCGGTGTAGCCGCTCTGCCCACGGATGGTCCGTACCACTAGGGATCGCCGTGGCGAGCGCCATTGCGGCCTCGCCGAGCCGGCCAGTTACGCAAACCAAGTCGCCAGGTCGTGCTCCGGAACGGAGCAGGGCTTCCCCCACGGCCGGCAACTCGCCAAGTACCGTCACCGAAAGCGCGAGTCGATCTGCTGAGACGACGTCACCGCCCGAAATGACGACTCCGAAGCTCCTAGCACACTCCCCCAGCCCTTCATAGGCAGCTTGCGCTGCTGATTCGCCGTCGGCCTCGCCCAGGCGTGCCTCGAGTACCACCAGTGCACTCGTTGGAGTGCCGCCCATTGCGGCGATGTCACTCAAATTCACAGCCAACGATTTCCAGCCGGCATCTGCGGGAGAGCAGGTACCAAGGTCGAAGTGGACGCCCTCGATCAGGCCGTCTGCACATCCCAGAAATCGAACTCCTTCGAGCTCGATGATTGCGGCGTCATCGCCTGGTGCAAATCCCTCGCCGGCGGGGGTCGGCACCTTGGTGAGCAATCGAGAGATGAACGTGTCCTCGGTATACTCGGGGCTGTCGATCGTACTTACCACCGTTCAGTGAGTCGCAAGGAAACTTTCAGTCATGCAAGGCACCGTCAAATCGTACGACCCGAGCAGCAAGCAAGGGGTACTTCTTTCCGACACGGGTGAGGACATCCAGCTAGCTCCCGATGCGCTCGCCGGATCGATCTTCAGAACACTGCGCGAGGGCCAGCGAGTCGTATTCGACAAGATTGATATTGACGGAGTCGCTGCGGCCACGGCCCTGAGGCTCGGGCAAGACGGACGCTGACTCAGGGCTGGCATCAAGTCTTGTCGTACCGCACCGATATCCTTTGAATCAACAACGATCGAATCAGCTCCGATCTTTTTCAGCATTGAGGAGGTTTGCGTAAGTGGTAAAGGCATATGTCCTTATCCAAACGGAAGTTGGCAAAGCAGCCGGGGTGGCGGTAGAAGTCGCTCAGATTCCAGGCGTGACATCGGCCGACGATGTCACTGGGCCCTACGACGTGATTGTCCAAGCTGAGGCCGACACCGTCGATGGACTTGGAAAGATGGTCGTCTCGAAGATACAGCTCGTAGAGGGGATAACCCGGACCCTGACGTGCCCCGTCGTCAATCTTTGAGGTCGATCAAGCGGTCTAGAGCTAGGTCAGCGGCCTGGTCAGCAGATTGACTGGCAGCTGAGTAGGCAGCCTAGTAGTACGGCCCGGTCATGATGCCGCGCACCCCCATGCCGGCGATCAGCAAGCAGGCGATCCCGAGCACGACCGCACGCCGTGATTCGAGAGACTTCGCCGTTGATAGAAGCACCAGGATTCCAATTGCGGGAACGAATCCATATAAGACGTGTGTCGTGTCGGCTGGCCTGAGTCCCTTGCTCCACATGTAGGCGCCGACAACTATCTGCACATAGACAGCCGCGAACGTAACGAAATAGCCATCTTCGAGAAGGTCGGGTATCTCGCGTTTCTTTGCTGCTATCACCAGCGAGACAATCCCCGTCAGCGCGCTGATGGCCACAAGTGCGTATGACCAGCCGCCATGGAACTTGATCAGACTCTGCAATTTGGACTCCTCACTATGGCGCGCAACCCGGAATTCCAGTCGCGGTTGGATCCCCTCCCACATCGACCTTCCACGAACCACGCTCCTTGATCATGACGAATACCCGAGACTCGGACTCAATCCGTTCTGATGTCACCGTCGCATGGACACACGCGGCGTTCCCCTTTACGAGAACCGAATCTGCGGTGACCTTGCCGATGAAATTCGGAGATCCGATGATTCGGCACCAGTTCGTCTGATCGCCAATAAGCGGCGCTTCTTTGGCGGAACTCGATAGCCCTTCGTAGCTGGCCTCGCAATCGCCTGTACGTGTTGCCTCGGCCCACTTCTCAAGAGCAGGCCCCGGGCGATCAGTTCGCATCCAGATGAAGACCGATGCTCCCGCCACAACCACAGCCACAACGGCGAGGCTTATGAGTGCACCACGGGGAAGACGCTTGACGGCAACAGGCTCGTCTGCGGTCTTGGGAACCTTGGGCTTAGAGCGCCGAGTCACTCTCGGGGTCTTCCTCGAACGCCGTACCATCACCGCGCAACGCAGCCTTGAGCACCTTGCCAGCCGGATTCCTCGGCAGCGGTGTTTCTCGGAACTCGACGATCGACGGCACCTTGAAGTCCGCCAAGTGCTTGGCGCAGAGCTCTTTGATGTCGTCTTCAGCGAGAGCCGCGCCGATCCTCGGTACGACGACGACCTTTACCTCTTCGCCCAGATCGGGGTGCGGCACGCCGACAACCGCGCATTCTTCAACATCTGGGTGGGTATAGATAACGTCTTCAATCTCAATTGAATAAACGTTCTCCCCGCCCCGAATGATCATGTCCTTGGCGCGATCGACAACATAGAGCCACCCGTCTTCATCGAGAATCCCGATATCGCCGGAGTGGAGCCAGCCGTCGGTGAAAGCCTCAGCGGTCGCTTCTGGCTTCTTCCAGTAGCCGGGCGAAACCGTCGGACCCTTGATCCAGATCTCACCTCGCTCACCCGGCACTGCCTCACTCCCGTCTTCCTTGACGATCCTGAGCTCGACCACGGGAAGCGGCTTGCCCGCCGAATCCGGCTTCTCGAAATAGCTGTCACCCACATTCAAGGTTGCGATTGCTGCGGTCTCGGTGAGGCCATATGCCATTCCGGCTCCGCCGGCACCGGAGACGTTGGGGAAGCGCTCCTTGACCTTGCGGGCAAGCTCGACTGGCGGCGGCGCACCACCGTAGACCACCTGATTGAGGGTGCTCAGGTCGAACTTCTCAAAATCCGGATGGTCTATCACCCGCTGAACGAGGGTAGGCACACCGCCAAAGCTGGTCACCTTCTCGTCTTCGATTAGCTTCATGGCGACAGCGGCATCGAAGGGGCCCGGTGGCATCAGGACGATCTTCCCGCCTGTCGCTAAGTAGATGATCATCGTTGCGTAGCAACCTGTTACATGGAACAAGGGCACAACGAGCAAGCTTGCCATTTCGACTTGGAGCAACGGTCCGCCCGAGGGCTGCGCAGGCGGCTTGATCATGCGATTCAGGAGCCCGAAGAAGGTCACGTTCTGCAGGTTGGCGATTATGTTTCGCTGAGTGGAAATCGAACCCTTCGGCTTCCCTGTCGTGCCGGATGTGTAGAAGATGGCCGCGGGATCATCTTCGGCAATCTCCCATTCCGGAGCGTCGGATGCTTCTGACTCCAGCAAGCGCTCAAATGGGAAGACCTTGATGCCGCCGATCTCGTCGTCACCCGAGTAGCTGCCCGAGACGAAGATCGCCTCAAGAAAATCGAGGTGGTGCGCCACGTCTTTGATCACATCAAGACGCCTCTGGTCGCAAATGAGAACTCGAGTCCCGGAGTCCTCGAGCGCATATGTGAGCTCCTCGGCTTTCCACCACGCATTGAGCGGCACTGCGACTGCTCCCATGGCCTGGGCTGTCCAAAACGAAATGATCCACTCCGGCGAGTTCGCCGAAAGGATTGCGAGACGATCTCCCTTCTTGACCCCGAAATCGCGTGCGAGGGTGGCGGCACTTTGCCTGGCTGCTTCGAGGTGACCCGCGTACGAGAGCCGCCGCTCGCCTTGAACGACGAAGTCCTTGTCGCCGAAGCCACCGGAATTGTTCAAGACCTCGCGCAACGACTTCATCCGCTGCCTGTAGACCTTGGTCTCAATTCCTGCGACTTCCTCAGTCACCACCTCGAAGGGCGCACCCGGCCCTGTCAATGCAACTGCCGGGTCAAATCCCTCTGGCATCTCTATTCACTCTCCGGTGCTCGCTGATGAATGGGCAATCTTAACGGCGCCTACGATTCAGCTTGTCGGACAAGACGAATAAGCCGATGGTCCCTGGTGAAGAGGAGCTTCACCGTTCCCAGTCCTACCACCGTCACCGTTGTGGCGACTGACCCGAGTACGAGATACATGACGACAATCTGAACCTTCACGGCTAGAAGTGGGCTCACTCCGGCAAGAATCATGCCTGTCATTGCCCCGGGCAAGAAGACAACGCCAACTGCCTTGGTCGTCTCAATTTGCGGGATGAGCGCTGTACGGAGTGCGGCTGCGAGGTACGGGCGGGCCGCGACGCTCGAGGGTTGTCCAAGCGAAAGGCGGGCCTCCACCTCATCTCGCTTGTCACGCAGCTCTTCGACGACCCGTCGCGCGGCAACGACCGTTGCCGTCATTGAATTGCCGACCATCATGCCCGCAAGGGGGATCAACGTTCGCGCATCGAGCGAAAAGACTCCCAGCCCAAAAAGGATGCCAATCGAAATGGCGGCGGCGGCTACATATGCGAGAAGCGCAAGCCAGAAGATCTTTGGCACTTCAGGGACTCTGCGCCTGACCGTGAAAGCCGCAAATAGGAGCATGACCGCCACCCATGCCCACGCGAGTGCCATCGGACGAGCTGGATCCAAGACCAAGACCAAGGCGGCTCCAACGAGCAGCAGCTGAACCATGGCGCGCCCGGCAGACCAGGCAATGGTCCCTTCTATGCGCAGACGCCGCCAGTACGAAAGGGCAATTGCAAGCGCCACAAAGAAGAGTGATGCCCCAAGTCCGAGTCCTGAAACCTCAGCTTGCACGGGTGCCGCCCCGAAGGAACTCGCGGACGCGCTTCGAGTCCGAACTCACCAGCCCGCCCAGCTCCCCCCAGTACTCAGCTTGCCCGCCGATCAGGATTATCACGTCTGTGGCGATCCGCTCCATCTGACCCAAGTCGTGCGTTATCCAAACCAGCGGCGTGCCCAAGGCCGCAAGCTCGACGCCAAGATCCTCGAGGGCCAGCCTGGGACCAGCGTCAAGTGCCGAAGTCGGTTCATCCAAGAGCATCACCGAGGGTTCCGCGGCAAGCGTCCTGGCGATGCAGACCCTTTGTGCCTCTCCCCCCGAGAGAGAGTCCACTTCGCGGTCGACGTACTCGTCCCCCAGACCCGCCCTAGCAAGGACTTCAATTGCACGGTCGGCACTCAGACCGGGCGCCGCTACCGCCAAATTGTCAATCACCGTTCCGCCGAAGAGCACCGGCCGCTGGAAGACCATGCCCACCTCGCGCCTTAGGGCCAGAGGATCCAAAGTCGAAAGATCCGCACCGCGATAGGAAATCTGCCCCCGTGTTGGTACCTCCAGACGATTGAGCAATCTCAGAAACGTCGACTTACCCGAACCCGACGGACCCGCGACTGCCGTAATTCCAGACGCTCGTACCGCGCCGCTCAGTTCACCGAGAATCTTGCGGCCGTCGACCTCGACGACAACTCCGTCGAGCTCGAAGATGCTGTCTTTCGCGCGGTCTTTGGAGTTGCCTGAAGTGCTCACGGCATCAGACTGCCACGAATCGGAGCGGCGCCATGGCTTTGAGAATCCATAGAGTGGCTCCAGTTATGGAGGTAGCCACTGAGATGACCGACTTCAAGTTGACCCCCCTTGACCCAAACAACGCGGACGCCCTTAGGGCCGAGGCGCGACGAGTCCTCGCTCACCACGAGGGATCGGTTTCACTCGCCGGCATCGAGTCGACCGTGGAAGTGATCCGCGACAAGTGGGGAGTACCTCACATTTATGCCGAGACCGTCTCCGATCTCTTCTTCGCACAAGGTTTTGTCCATGCTCAAGACCGCTTCTGGCAGATGGAAGTGAGACGCCGCCTCGAATCTGGCCGGCTAGCCGAGGCCTTTGGGCCGGGAGCAGTGGAACAGGACAAGTTCACTCGAGCCATAGGGCTGAAGCGTGGCGTCGATACTGTTTATGAGCAACTCACCGGAGATTTCAAGCTTGCGGTTGACTCATATACGGCTGGCGTCAATGCCTGGCTCGCATCACACGCCGAAAGGCTGCCAATTGAGTTCTCACTCTCATTTCATACGCCCGAACCGTGGCAACCGACCGATGTCATTGGGCGCGGCATAGCCTACAACCAGGCGGGCGTTTGGCCAAACAAGCTGATCAGAGCCCGGCTCCTAGCCAGGCTCGGCCGCGAGCGAGCTGAAGAGGCCGACCCGCTCGACCCGCCCATCCCGTTTGAACTTGCTGATGGGCTCGACCTTTCATGGATAGGCAAGGAAGCTGCCTACGGCCATTACCGCTTCTTCGGATACCCCGATCGAGTCCTCCACTCCTCGTACATCGGCTCCAACTCATGGACCGTCGACTCAATGGCCTCGGCTACGGGTGCGCCCCTTCATTGCTCGGATCCACACATGGCCGTCGGCCACCCGTCGAACTGGTACGAGATTCACTTGTGCGGCGCAGGCTTTGACGTCATTGGCGGCTCGGCGCCCGGCACCCCGGGGGTGATCATCGGGCACAACGCGGACGTCGCGTGGGGGCTGACCAATGCCTCGGCCAACATCCAAGATGTATTTGTCGAGGAATTCCAGAGCGACAATCCGCTGCAATACCGAGTCGGCGACTCCTGGGAGCAGGCCGAGCTCGAAGTGCACTCGATCCCGGTCCGAGGCTCAGAACCAGTCGAGCTCGAAGTGCGGATCACCCGCCACGGACCAGTCGTCTATTCATCTGAGGATGCGCGCTTCGGCCTTGCCGTGGCATGGACCGGCCTGATGGACGACGGGCCACCGTCAATGTTCCTTACGATGCTCGATCTGAACAGAGCGAAAGACGTCGACGAGTTCCACGAGATCGTCAAGGGTTGGAACTCCCCAGCGATGAACTTCGTCTTCGCTGGGCGCGATGGACGAATACGGCGCGTCTCGGCTAGCCGCTACCCCTTGCGCCAGAAGGGGACAGGAATTCTGCCGCTCCCCGGATGGGACACGGACTACGACTGGGCAGGGCTGGCTGGACCTGACGCGATGCCGCAGGAGCTTGGCAAGCGGAACCATGTAATCCTCTCCGCAAATGAAAAGACCACAACCGACACATCTCCGGTCCAGACATCAAGTGAGTGGGATCCCGGTTTCAGGGCAAACCGAATCCGCGCATTCCTAGCCGAGCGGCGCAAGCTGACAGTTGATGACATGGCCGAGCTTCAATGTGACGTTACCTCGTTGCCGGCACGCGAACTTGTGCCGCAGCTACTAGCGCTCACCCCGGCCTCTGACGAAGAGCAAATTGCGCACGACATCCTCAGCGGCTGGGACTACAAGCTTGCCGCTGAATCGCCGGCTGCCGCCGTCTACGAGACCACGCTCAGACGATGCTTCTTTCTCCTATTTAGGGAGAAGCTTGGCGATGACCTCTTTGCCAACTACCTGGAGAATTCGCGCGCGCCGGTGATCGCGCTCTTGAACCTTCTGAGCGCACCGGACTCCTACTGGTTCGGCAACGATCCCATAGCCGGGAAAGAATCAATGCTTCGCCAGGCACTCCGGGAAGGAGTAATCGAATGCACCGAGAAGATGGGGGCTGATCCTTCCGAGTGGCGATGGGGCCGCCTGCACACCATGTATCTCGCGCACGGTGCTTCACGCTCAAAGGCCCTCAAAGAGCTCTTCAATATTGGCCCCTTCGAGATGCCGGGTGACATCCACACCGTCAACAACACGGGAGCATCATTTCGCTTCGGCCACCGCCAAGTTGCATGCGCTTCATACCGTCAGATCGTTGATATGGCCGACTTCGACAATTCGCGAATGGTTCACATTCAAGGGCAATCGGGGCAGCCCGAGAGTCCTCATTTCTCTGACTTGGCCCAGCTCTACTCGCAGGGTCAATATCACCCGATGCTCTTCAGCAGAGAGGCGATCGAGTCAAACGAAGAGTCTCGGCTTCACTTGAATCCATCGTGATCTCCTAGCCAGACGCGGCGGTAAGTGGCCCAGTCTTCAGGGGTAGTAGTCCACTGGGCATAGATCGCGACTCCGAACTTTGCGAGTTGAGAATCCGAATACCCCTCGACTCCTTGAACGATGCCCGTCAGAGCAGATTCCATGTTCTCCGCTGAAGAGACATGTGCGGGAAGCTGATCCGAGTAGGTGGGTATGCCCATGAAGAGGGTCACCTTGCCGCCGATTAGCGTGATCAATCTCGCTGTATACCTTCGAATCACTGCCGCATATACCCAATTGACGGGGACTCCGGTGTCGTAGGACATGACCGCAATCTGGTCCACATAGTCGGTGAGCTCGAGGTAGTAGTCGTAGTGCCAGGCGTGATATCCACTCGAGATCAGCCGCGCCAAGTCCCCGGCAAGACCCGACGGATCGGGTTCCTCGGCCGCGATCGATAGCACCGCCCCGCGAGCCTTTGTCAGGGCGCGCGCCAAGCTGAGAAGGTCTATGAAGTCCCGATCCCCCGAGGGCAGCGGCTCGACGTTGTAGTGAATGCCGTTGAATCCGAGATCAAGAAACTTGCCTGAGGTCGCGACAATGCGCTTGCGTACTTCCTTGTCGGCGAGCTCGAGCGGGCCGCCGGAAGCTACCGTGATCTGGCCGATCCAAGCCTGAATCCTCACTGTGGGGTGCCTGAGGCGCAGGTTTTTCACGAGGTCCGCAGCATTCGGGTACTTCTCCGGGGAAATGCTGCCGTCGCCGTCGAGGGGGCCGACATGAAAGAAGACGTCGGTTATTCGGTTCTCACTCAGCTCTTCGGCCAGGGCGTCGTAGTCCTCGGATGTGTGTGGCTCACCGACCCACTGATGCCGCGCCCAGACCGCATTGGGTCCCACCGAATGCGAAGGCTGCTCCGGCGTTCGCTGATACGCCGCCCAAGTCGAGGCGACGAAAACGGCCAACGCGCACAGCGCCGCCAAGGGGGCGAGAAGCAACAGGCGCATGAAATAGGAGGGCTTACCACCCCTTCTGGCACCTGGCGGCCACCCTGCAAGCAATACCAGAAAGATCCCTGCAAAGGGCACCGGCCACATCGGATTCCCGGCCCAAACAAGAGCCGCTGCGACAATGAGCTCGACAAGAGCGACCGCCACCACCAAGCGGCGTCTGCGGGATCTCGGTTTGTTACTCGTGGCTCCTCCGGTGTCAAGCTGTCGGCTGCAAGAAGGCGAGAGCCTAATCAGAGGCTAGCGCCGCCACTGCGGATTCGAGGGTAAGTGGAAGAAAAACCCCGTAAGCGTCGCCGAGAGCACCTCACCGCGCCGGCGATCGTTCTTGCTCTGGTTAACCTCGTCGACCAGATCGACTCGAGCATTGTGCGCGGCGTGATTCCAATTCTCGAAGATGAGTGGAACCTCTCCAACTTCAAGCTCGGACTCCTCGGCTTCGCCTTTGTTTTCGTCAATGCAATTGCAACTATCCCGGCGGGATGGGTAGCCGACAGATACAAGCGGACGCGGATAATCGGATGGACACTTGCATCTTGGAGCGTCCTCTCGCTCTTCTCTGCAGTTGCGGTCAACTACTGGAACCTCTTTTTTGCCCGAGCCATCATGGGCATCGGGCAATCGGTCGACGATCCCGCGTCGAGTTCGCTGCTAGGGGATTACTACCCGCCTCACATGCGAGGCCGGGTCTTCTCACTTCAGCAAGTCTCGCTCTTCGTGGGAGCCGGTCTCGGTCTCGGACTCGGTGGCTACATCGGTGCAACCTTTGGGTGGCGCTGGGCATTTGCACTCATAGGCATGCCTGGCTCACTGATCGCAGTCGCCGTCTTCAAGTTGCGTGAGCCGAGGCGAGGCGAAGCGGACAACTTGGAGGGGCCGTTCTACAGGGCCGAAGAGGAACTCGCCGAGCCGGAGGAACCCACGGCCGAAGAGCAGCCGGTCGAAGAGGCCGAGGGAGGCGCTAGCGAATCACCTTCCGGACTTGGCGCATTCATGAAAGAAGCGTTCAAGAGCCTGGTCTCAGAGATGAAGATGATCTGGCGAATCAGAACCATGCGCTACATCCTCGTCGGAGTAGGCACGCTCCTCTTCACCGTCTCTGGCGTCGCCTACTGGCTGGCCGTCTATCACCAGCGTTACTCGGGGATGACCCTGAAGCAGGCCACGGCCGTCACTGCGGGTGTGCTGGGACTCGGTGGCTTGATTGGAACGCTTTGGGGTGGCTCGATCGCCGACCGCATCTACGGCCGCGGGTACCAGGGCCGGATCACCATGACAGCTTCGGCGATCATGATCTGCACTGCCCTCTTCGTTGTCTCGTACAACACACCCTGGGTGCCGGTCCGAATCCTGATTCAGTTCGTCGGCGTAGGAATCATTTCGAGTGCGCCGCCAGCATTGCGGGCCTCAATGATGGATGTCGTGCCGGCAGAGAGTCGAGGCGTGAGCGCGTCGGCGTTTGCCTTGATTTCAACGGTGTGCGGAACTGCCGCAGCCCCACCGATAGTAGGAATCCTCGCCGACTGGACCTCGCTCCTCGGCGCCTACTACATAATCGCCCCGCCAATCTTCATCGGGACGTTCATCTTGCTGAAGGCACGCAACACGATCCTCGAAGACGCTCAGGCGATTGTCCGAAACGCGATGCAGGCGCGCGGCATTGCTCAACCAGCTGGTGCTAGCGAGACTCCGACATCTTCGTGAATACCAACTTCACAAGCCGGTCCACCTGGGACTCACCAGTGACCAACGCGTTGGGAAGAATTCGCCATCCGCCATCGACAGTCTCAAGGGATGCGCGGACACCGAAACGGGCACCGTGTACGTTCTTGTCTCCGGTGGCTGCTCGCGAAAGGGCCATGACGCCGGCCATAACGCCAAGAGCTTGTTCCATTTCGAAACGGCCGCCGCTTCGCTCGGGCTCGCATTCTGCCCATCCGTTGACCGCAGCAGTCATTGCAGTCAGGTTCATGCCCATCTGATCGAGCCACGGCTCCATCTCTTTGAGCAACCGCTGATCTTCAAGGCTCTCCCGTATCTCGCCGAGCGCCTCGAACTGTCTCGTTAGCTCCACTTGAATTGCCCCACGAATTGAGGCATTGGCCTCTGCGCTCTCTGCCGCCTCAGCCTCGCCAATCAAACGCGCGAGTTCGGGTGCAGGCTGTGCGAAGCAGATCGAATCGGCACACTGCTCCGCGAATACCGCCAGTGCCTCTCCCCCAATCTCACGGCAGGTCTGTTTCCAACTCTCAATGGGGTCGAAATCGGCTCCAGAAGCCACTAGGTCTCCAAGCTGCCCCAGCGCAATCGCGGAGGCCCGCGGGCGGGACATGCCATTGAGAAAGAGCCCTGCCGACGCATTCAGCGTCTTGTGGTCGCGACCAGCCCAAGGGCCAATGTGCAGCCACGCCCCCATGGTTGCGTCATTGACCGGAAAGTTGTCCCAGACGATCAAGGGGTGCCCCAAGCTCGCTGAGCGATCAGCAATGTCTTCGCCCGAGAGCTCAGCGCAAACCACGCCCCGGCCGGTCCAGGCCAGCGCGATTTCGTCTGGAAGGCGGGAGATCTCATCTAGGTATGGGCTCATGTGCATGCCCGTGTATTCCACCGGGCACACGGCAAGCTGAATGGGCGATGCCCACTCGGCAACCTCCTCGGCCACGTGGCGATGACCCTCTCCCAGGTTGGCAAACTTGCCAGAATCCTCCGGCGCCAGGTGCTCTGGAACGTCATCGAAGAGGAGCGTCAGATAGCGCGCCCCCATGGCGACGAAGGGCGAGAGCTTCTCTTTTAGCTTGGACATCTCCTCGGAAGACGAGAGGGTCATGCCAAGCGGGGCAATCGCGTAAATCACGTTTACCCCAGACTGATTGCCCCTTTCCACCAGGGATTCAAACTGCGTTAGCTCTTCGACCGGGTAGGGATCACGCCAGCGATCGCGGTGGTAGGGGTCATTTTTCGGCGCGTATACATATGTGTTCAGACCATGCGCCGCGAGGAAATCGACGAGATACTCGCGGTCCTCCCACTGATGGGGCGGACCATAGAAGCCCTCTCCGTAGCCAAAGAGCTTCTCCTGATCGCCCATCAGGTTTGCTCCGCTACCTCGTCGCGTCCCCACCAAGCCCGATCGATGCTTGAGCGGCGGCCAACCTCGCCACCGGTACGCGGAATGGTGAACAACTCACGTAGTCAAGTCCCGCACCTTCGAAGAAGGTGATCGACTCCGGGTCTCCGCCATGCTCCCCGCAGACTCCGATCTTCAATCCCGCCTTGGCTTCTCGCCCTTCCTTGACGGCGATTTCGACCAGCCGCCCGACTCCAGCTGGATCGACCGTTTCAAACGGGTTCCGAGTAAGAAGCCCCGACTCCATGTAGTGAGGAATCAGCTTGGCTTCAACGTCATCGCGGCTGAAGGCCCACGCTGTCTGCGTGAGGTCGTTGGTGCCAAAGCTGAAGAAGTCAGCGTCTTGCGCAACCTCGCCTGCCGTCAACGCCGCCCGGGGCACCTCGATCATGGTGCCGACTGTGTAATCGACTTCAACACCTTCGGCTGACATCACGGTGGTTGCGGTGGCAACTATCTCTTTGCGGAGACGCTGCAGCTCCTCTGCCATGACGACGAGGGGAACCATGATCTCAACTCGTGGATCGCCACCTGCTTTCTTGCGAATCACCGCGGCCTCGATGATTGCCCTCACCTGCATGGTGTAAAGACCCGGCTTGTAGAGGCCGAGCCGGCATCCGCGCAGACCGAGCATTGGGTTTGCCTCTTCCCACTCTAGAGTCGCCCTTGAGAAACGCTCCTTCTCGCGATACTCGTCAGAGTCCTTCTTGCCTGCCGACTCGAGCTCGGCCATTTCAATTCGCAAATCCTCCCGATGAGGAAGGAACTCATGGAGCGGCGGGTCGAGGAGCCTGATGGTCACCGGCAAGCCATCCATCGCCTCGAAGATTCCGACAAAGTCGTCACGCTGAACTTCCAGCAAGTCGCCGAGCGCGGCCTCCTCATCAAGATCGCTCTCGGCGAGAATGAATCGCTGAATGATCGGAAGCCTCTCGCCGAGGAACATATGCTCGGTCCGGCAAAGGCCAATCCCTTCAGCACCGAAATCCCTGGCTCGCAGCGCGTCTTCGGGAGTGTCGGCATTTGCCCAGACGCCCATCCTTCTGTATTCGTCTGCCCAACCGAGAACAGTCCTGAATTCAGGGGATAGCTCTGGCTCTTTCGTCGGCACTGCGCCGAGAACAACGATCCCGGTGGAGCCGTCGATCGAGATCACGTCGCCCTCGTTGACCACTACATCGCCGACGGAGAAGGAGTCCTTTCCGATCTTGATCGCCTCGGCACCACAGACACATGGCTTGCCCATGCCGCGCGAAACCACTGCTGCATGCGAAGTCTTGCCTCCTGCGGATGTGAGAATTCCGTTGGCCGCGATCATGCCGGGAAGGTCGTCGGGGTCGGTCATCCGGCGAACCAGTACGACCTCGCGCCCGTCTTCAGCCGCTTCTACAGCTGCTGCCGACGTGAAGACGACCGCGCCGACTGCCGCTCCCGGTGATGCGTTCATGCCCTTTGCGATGATCTCGAAATCGGCATCGGGGTCGAACTGAGGGTGCAACAGCTGATCGAGTGCGTGGGGATCAACCCTGCCAACCGCCTCTTTCTTGTCGATCGCGCCCTCCGTTTCGAATTCCACGGCCAAACGCAATGCAGCCACGGCCGTACGCTTACCGACCCGGGTTTGGAGCATCCAGAGAGTCCCCTGCTCAACCGTGAACTCGATGTCGCACATGTCGCGATAGTGCCCCTCAAGAATCCCCATGATCTCGATCAAACGCGAATAGCAATCGGGGTGGCGCTCCTCAAGGAAGGTCAAAGGATGTGCATTTCGAGAGCCCGAGACGACGTCTTCACCTTGAGCATTAGGAAGGTAATCGCCGTAGTGCCCCTTCTCACCCGTCGCCGGATTGCGGGTAAAAGCGACACCAGTTCCTGAGTCCTCGCCCTTGTTGCCGAAGACCATCGACTGGACATTGACCGCAGTCCCAAGATCGTCGGAGATCTTTTCACGCCTCCGATAGACGCGTGCTCGGTTGTTGTTCCACGACTCGAAAACAGCCTTGATGGCAAGGCTGAGTTGATCCGCTGGATCCTGTGGAAAATCGCTTCCCGTCTCAGAGGCATACAGAGCCTTGAACTTGAGAACAAGTTCGCTCAGATCCTGCGCAGTCAGATCGGTGTCTGCTTCGGTGCCTATGGCCTTCTTGGCCTCGTCGAGTAGTTCCTCAAACTTCTCACCATCGATATCCATGACGATCTTGCCGAACATCTGAATGAAACGACGGTACGAGTCCTGCGCGAAACGCTCGTTTTCGGTCTGAGCGGCAAGCCCCTTGACAGATTCGTCGTTGAGACCAAGATTCAGCACCGTGTCCATCATGCCGGGCATCGAGAATTTCGACCCCGATCGAACTGAGACAAGCAGCGGGTCGTTCACATCCCCCAGTGTCTTGCCCATCTTGGACTCAAGCGAGTCGAGCGCTTCTCGAACCTGATCCATGAGACCTTCTGGGAATCCCCCTGTCGCCAGGTAGGTATTGCACGCCTCCGTAGTGATCGTGAAGCCCGGCGGCACCGGAAGGCCCAGATTGGTCATCTCCGCAAGGTTTGCACCCTTGCCTCCAAGAAGGCCCTTCATGTCTTTCGAACCCTCGGCGAATTCGTAGACCCATTTTTGAGACATGGCTATCCCCGGGTAGTTGTGGCTGGTAACTAAGCTGCCTACGGTACGCGCACCCGCGACCGGAAGGCCAACAGGTTAACCGACGGCCAGGTTTTCTCTCAGGTGGGCAATCAACCTGTCGATCGGAATCCGCTCTTGATCCATGGAATCGCGATCTCTGACAGTCACGGCGTTGTCCTCAGCAGACTCAAAATCGACCGTTACGCACAGCGGTGTACCGATTTCGTCATTGCGCCGATATCGCCGGCCAATCGCGCCGGCTTCGTCGTACTCGGTCATGAATTCGGGGCGGAGCATGGCATGAATCTCCCGGGCAAGAGGCGTGAGCTCCGGGTTCTTCGAGAGCGGCAGGACCGAGACTTTAATAGGGGCTATCAGGCGGTCCAGCGCCAGTACCGTCCGCTTTTCTCCCCGCACCTCCTCCTCTCGGTAGGCATCGAAGAGAAACGCCAGCGTGGCGCGATCTGCTCCGGCTGCCGGCTCGATCACGTAGGGCAGATAGCGTTCGTCGCTTGCCTGATCGTAATAGGAGAGGTCCTTTCCGGAATGCTCGGAATGCTGCCTGAGGTCATAGTCGGACCGGTGGGCAATCCCCTCTAGCTCACCCCAGCCCCAGGGAAACGCATACTCGATATCGACCGTCTTGCTTGAGTAGTGCGAAAGCTCCTCGGGATCATGATCTCTAAGTCGCAGTGCGCCGTCACTCATGCCAAGCTCGACATACCAGCGCATGCGTTCGCCGACCCAGTAATCGAACCATTCATCAGCCTCGTCTGGAGGGCAGAAGAATTCCATCTCCATCTGCTCGAACTCACGAGTTCGGTAGGTGAAGTTCCCCGGTGTGATCTCGTTTCGAAATGACTTGCCAATCTGGGCAATCCCAAATGGCGGCTTCATGCGCATGGACTGCTGAACGGTCTGGAAATCAACAAAGATGCCCTGCGCCGTCTCCGGCCGGAGGAAAGCCTCGGATGCCTCGTCTTCTACTGGGCCCAAATGGGTCCGAAACAAGAGATTGAATTGGCGGGCGGGGGTGAGACTGTCACGGCTTCCGCAATTCGGGCAAACATCGGGCTTCGCAAGGTGATCTTCCCGAAACCTCTGCTTGCACTGCCTGCAATCGACCAGAGGATCGGTGAATGAGGCAACGTGCCCAGAGGCCTCCCACACTTTCGGCGACATGATTATTGCGGCGTCGAGGCCGACAATGTCATCGCGAAGCTGGACCATCCATCGCCACCACTGAGCTTTGACGTTGTTCTTGAGCAAGACCCCGAGATGCCCGTAGTCCCAGCTAGACCGGAGGCCGCCGTAGATCTCCGAGGACGGAAAGATCACCCCGCGCCGCTTGCAGAGATTCACGACCTTGTCGAATAGCGCTGGATCCCCAGGTTCGGAAACGTCGGCCATGGGCACTGCTCACTTTGCTCATATTGGCGGGTAGGTGGTCTGCGCAGGAACTCGCAGGAGGCAGATTGTACTTGGCCGGGTATGTCAGCCGAGATGTCCGCCCTCTATGCGCGAGACCTTGCCGGATTCGAAATGAAGACGCATCGAAGTCGACTGAGGACCGGATAGCGAATAGACATCATCTGAGATCGTCTTCAACTTGGCTCCGTAGGTCGTATCGACCTTGTCGTAACTGTCACCTACGGCAACGCCGGAGAACGTGACGAACCCGGGGCTCAAGACCGCATAGGAGCGAACCTTGGAGTCACGGACATAGATCATGAACTGGCGCTTGCCCTCATATGTATATGCCTCGACCGGCTTGCCGTCGTCGGCAACCGTCTCGACAACAGCAGACGGCTTCCCAAAGGTCGCTTCAATCTTGGATTTCGAACCACCGATTGCTACTGAGCCGATCTCCTCAAAACCAATCTCGACAGGCGGGAGTTGATCACCACCGGGATCGGCAGTGGGCGACGCCTGCGCCGGAGCCGGGGGTGCGGTCGGAATCGGTGAGAGGGTGGTCGTCAGATCGTCGTTTGTCGGGGAGTAGCTGGCCGATTCCGGATCTGCAACCTCGCCTGACCTGGCAAAGAACGCAGCCGTGCCAAACAGCAACAGCAGAGCCGCAAGCGTAATGACAGCAACGGGAGCTGTGCCGCGGCGCCGACCTTCTTCGTCTAAGTCAGCCCGGAGGAACCAGAAGATCCCTCCCGCCAGCGCTACGACCCCAAGGAGCCAGGCGACGTACGCGAGTACCACGAGCGGCTTCGGCGTCACTTCCGCTCCTCGACTCCACCAAAGCGCCTATCCCTTGATTGGTATTCGGCGATAGCCGCAAAGAGCTGCTCTCTATTGAAGTCCGGCCAAAGCACCGGCGTGAAGACGTATTCGGCGTAGGCCGCCTCCCAAAGCAGAAAGTTCGAAGTTCGAATTTCGCCACTAGTCCTTATCACCAAGTCTGGTTCAGGCACCTCAGGATGGTAGAGATGGCGCGCTATTGATTTCTCGTCGATCTTCTCCGGCGAGGTGGCGCCATCGGCCACGTCGGATGCGATCTTGCGAACTGCGTCAACTATCTCCGCACGCCCGCCGTAGTTGAAAGCGATCACGAAATCCATCCGCGTGTTCTTCTTGGTCAGCTCGATTGACTCATCCATATGTCGCAGGAGTCGCTTGGGAACTCGCCAATCCCTGCGCCCCGAGAAGAGCATCCGCACACCGCGCTCGTTTAGCTCATCCCTCCTCCTGACAAGCAGACTCTCGTTGAACTTCATCAGATAACGCACTTCCGACGCGGGTCGGCGCCAGTTCTCGGTGGAGAATGCGAAGACGGTTAGGCAATCGAGGCCGATCTCCAACGCTCCT
This sequence comes from Acidobacteriota bacterium, assembly GCA_003577105.1. Taxonomy (GTDB): domain Bacteria; phylum Actinomycetota; class Acidimicrobiia; order ATN3; family ATN3; genus ATN3. The sequence goes on from QEUQ01000045.1 coordinate 18,762, forward strand.
TCGACTGTGTCAAACAGAGCGCTCTCCCCCGCAGCATGCCCTTCTGTGCGGGGCAGCCCTCGGGCTTGTGCCCATCGCCCGTTTCCATCCATGACAATTGCCACGTGACGAGGGATGCGTTCAGGGTTGAGACCTAACCGCTTTATCTCGCGCAAGGCCGCGTCGCGCTCAGCCGAAGGCCTGTTCCTTGCCATTTACCCCGCGTCAGGTTCCCATCGTCTGATAGCGCATGTACCCGGAGGGGAAGCACTGGAGGTAGATCACTGCCGGCTGATCAATTGAAGAGGGGCCGTTTATGGAATGTCCAAAAATGGAGCCGATTGTCGTCAGTTTCTGATCGCCGGGCAGCCCCTTGCACGAGGCATCGACCTGAGTGTAGGAATTTCCCCTGAAGGTAATCGTCTTCTGAGTGCGGATGTAGAACTCAACCCCGACAATGATTACCAGGACTACGGCGAGAGCGATCGCGACGACTTTCCACAGGCCGAACCGCGAGCGTGCGCCAGGATCACTTGCGGTGTGGCGTACTGGTGATTGAGCGTGCATTGGAGCTCTCCTGGTGTTTCCCCGATCCGCCTAAGTTTGCACCAAACTGGCCTCGCGGGGCATTACCGATGACAAATTGACCGACTTGAGCCTGCGATCGAGATGGTACTCGACGAAGCGCAATGCGACACCGGTTGCCTCCGCAGCATTTGCCTGCGGAACTGCAAGCTCGTTGGCTCGTGCCATTTTCGCTGAAGACAGCACCTCTAGTAATGCCATAGTTCCAGGCTCGACTAGACAAGCCTGACCCCCACAAACGCGACAGAGGCTGCCTCCGTCCGCGATACCGATTCGCGTATGCGGACCATCTGCGCCGCAGCCTATGCATGGCCCAAGTGCCATAGCGAAACCGGCTACCTCAAGAAGGCGCATTAAGTAACCCGCCAGCATCACCCGCCCGGGTGGTCTCAACTCGAGTTCGCGCAAGGCAGCCAAAAGAAGCTTGTAGAGCATCGGTGACGGCTCGTGCTCTTGAGCCAGACGATCCGCCGCCTCTGCCATAGACGAAGCAATAGTCAGCCGGTCGAGGTCTTCGCGAACCTCCCTAAAAGGTTCGACAATCTCGGCTCCGGTGACCGTTCCGAGGTTCTTGCCGGAGTGCAGGAGCAGGTCGACGTGGACCAGTGGCTCAAGGCGAGCCCCAAAACGGCTCTTCGTCTTCCGGATGCCTTTCGCGACTGCCCGCACCTTGCCGTGCCCTGGCGTCAAGAGCACGACAACCCGGTCGGCCTCGCCAAGACGAAACCCAGAAAGCACTATTGCGCGTTCTTTGTAGATAGCCATTTGCCTCACGCAGGCCGAAGTCAAAATAAATCACATGAATGTCATTCATTATGAGTGATCCCTGTGACAAATAGGTGGTTCGGGCTAGGGTTGGTGCCATGAATGGGCAATTCACAGTTCTCGTAAATCCGACAGCCAACCGAGGCAAGGCCAACAACCTGACCAGCAGGGCGACTGAGGCCTTTGAGGCACACGGGCTAGAGGCGGAATTCATCGAGCCGCTCGCGCCGTATGCAGTCGATGGACTCGTACGGGATGCGGCGGCCGCGGGCCATGCAGTCGTCGCAATGGGTGGCGACGGCATGGTCAACATGGTTGCCCGCTGCCTCGCCGGGACTGACACCCCAATGGGAATCATTCCGTGCGGAACCGGCAATGATTTCGCCGAGTCGATTGGCCTTCCTGTGCGTGACCCCGAAGCGGCCGTAGAGATCATTGCCGCCAATGAGCCACGGAAGGTAGACGTCTCTCGGATCAAGACCGCCGACGGCTCCGAAGGCGTGTCGTGTGCGGTCATATCAATGGGTTTCGATTCCGAAGTCAGTGAGACCGCGGAGCGGATAAACATAATCAAGGGCCCGGCCCGCTACACCGTCGCCGTTTTCATAACGCTCGCCAAGGGCTCGCCGGCGCGCTTCACGCTGACTCTGGATGACGGCGAGCCGATGGAGCTTGACGCCTGGCTGATCGCGGTTGGCAACGCCCACCGATACGGCGGCGGCATGAAGATCGCGCCCGACGCCTCAGTTACCGACGGGATCCTCGATCTCACGGTCATAGGTCCGATCAGTAAGAGGAAGTTCATTACGACATTTCCTCGGGTTTTCAAGGGCACCCATGTCCTTGATCCAGACGTCAGTACCCACACCGCCAAGAAGATCACCGTAGATGCCGATCGTAAGTTCCTCGCCTGGGCCGATGGCGAGATGATTGGACCACTTCCCGCTGAGATCAGCGTCGAACCAGGCGGGCTAACGGTTATTGCGCCACCACTCTGACGTCGGTTCGGACCTACTTGATCGCCGTCTGGCCCCATGCCGGATCGCCGTTTCAGAAACTGTCGTAGGGCATCTATAGCATGCGAACAGTTGTTCGTTAGATAGCCGGTCTTGGACCGGTGGTATCTGGCCTCTGGCCGGTTGCTCTCTGGCCGTTGGGTCGGTGGTGTCTGGGGGGAAAGGTTCTTCTTTCTAGATGAGTCAGGTTCATGACTTCTCATCTTGGTCTGTCAAAGCTATTAGGGCTCGCCTGTCTGAGCTGCGGGTAGCCAAGGCAGCAATAGAGGCCGAAGAGCTTGCATTGATAGGAGCTCTCGAGAAGATTAGGCGACAAGATCTACTCGGTGATTCAGATTTCTCTGGTGCCGATGCTTTGCCTGGGCCGGCAATAGGTGATGCAGCTGAAGCTGGGTCAGGTGGTTCTTCCCCAGTACCGCCCAAGCTCGATCTCTCACCTGGTTCTGTCGTCGAAGTGCTGACAGAAGAGGCTCAGATCTCACCTCGCACCGCTAGGACCATGGTTGGGCTGGCTATAGCGCTAGAGAAGTTGCCGAGAGTAGCCAAGGCATTTCGTGATGGCGAGATCAGCCGTGAGATCGCAGAAGAGCTGGCGAAGTTTCTAACCCCTGAGAACGAAGAAGAATTTCTGGGATATGCCAGACACTGGTCAGTATCAGAGGCAATAGCTCACCGCAGGGCAGCAGTTGCCATCACAAGGGCTGAGACGAGAGAGATCTCTAAGTCCCGTGAGCTGACAATGCGCTGGTCGCGCGATAGAAGTTCAGTTGTTATCTCAGGGACACTGACCGCAGAGGGCGGGGCAAGACTAGATGCGGCTCTCTCTAGGATCGTCACCTCGATTCCAAAGAAGCTCGCAGGTGAGCGCCTCAGCTATAGAACACGTCTAGCAGATGCCCTAGTTGAGCTGGCATCGATGAGGATTGGATCTGACCGTGATCCCGACAGGGCAACACTTTCTGTCCATGTCGACTACGAGACGCTCATCTCAGGTGGGTCCAACGCTGAGATTCACACTGCAATTGGTCTCGGATACATCTCGCCAGATGTCGCAAGGCGCATTGCATGTGACCCGAGACTAGAGATCGTCCTAGATGGCCCCGACGGATTGGCACTTGGAGTAGGGCGGACGAGCAGACAAATTCCACCCTGGCTTGCCCGTCAGATCCGCTACAGGGACAAGACATGTATCCACCCTGGCTGTGACAGGAGTTTCGGGCTCGAGGTCCACCACATCATCTCTTGGGCAGATGGCGGGCGAACCGACTACGACA
>QEUQ01000046.1 GCA_003577105.1 Acidobacteriota bacterium
GATTAATAATGAGGAAGACTTTGAAGGCTTCGTCCAGTAGTGTCCAGATTACCGGCGGCAAAAGACGAAAGCCTATTCGATGAAGAAGTCAAAGAAGAGCATGCAAGCGGCGCCACATACAGGTGAGACGCGGAGGCTCCCGGGAGCGGGCGACCACACTTTCCGCGATTCCTTGATTGAAAAGTATCAGGTCTACGTCAAAAATGTGGTGCAGAAGATGGTGCGCGCCATGAATCTGCCACCGGGAATGGGAGAGGATTATATCTCCGCGGGTTACCTAGGTCTGGTTGAGGCTGCCAGGAGGTATGATCCGAAGAGCGGTGTCGATTTCAAATCCTACTCATTTCTCAGGATTCGCGGGGCAGTAATTGACTATATCAGGCAGAGCACCCAGGTTGCGGGCAAGGATTATCGCACCCTTAAATCTCTGCAAGCCATGCAGAGTTTGCGCGAGGAGATGGAGAGCACGCTGTGCCGCGCGCAAAAAAGGGACGGACGACTCGCGGTAGTATTGGAATATATTGCGGACGCCGGCTTCATAGCACAGCTCAATCATGTCGAGATTGAGGAGAGAGTTTACAGCGATGGAGTGGATCGAGTTGACCCAGGGCTGCGCCTCTCGAATAAACAGAAGCTCACTGAATTCTTCGAAGTTTTAGACAAAGTAGGAGCCAAGGAGAGCTTGGTAATCCAAGACTACTATTTTCGAGGTAAAAGCTTTGCTGAGATTGCAGCAGAACACAAAGGCTTCTCAAAGTCCTGGGTGTCGCGTCTGCATAATCGCGGCATCAAAAGATTGCGCAAGCTTTACAGTGCGCATAGGCGCAGAGAGGATCTGTTAGCCTCAAAGTCGGACAACTGATATGCGACTTGGATACGGATTAACCCTATGTGTATTGCTGCTGCTTTGCGGCTGCAAGGAGCAGCTCCTTCAAAACCTGACTGAAACGCAAGCAAACAACATAGTAAGCAGCCTGTCGCAGGCAGGGATCTACTCCCAAAAGAGGAAAGATTCAGATGGCACGTGGGCGCTGCTGGTCGGAGAGTCCGATCTCTCGAATGCCTTGAAGTTGGTGGACGAAAGGAGGCTGCTGCGCGCCACTTCGGCTGCCGGTGGCCCGGCTAAAGGCTCTCTGCTAAGCAGCCGGGAGGAGCAGCGCTTTAGTATGGAGCGGGCGCTAAGCCGGGAACTCGAGGGAACCTTAGGCAGTATTGATGGCGTTGTCGAGGCTCGCGTTCATCTGAATATGCCACCGGTCGATCCGTTGCTGGGCCGATCGATAACCGGGGCAAAGGGGAGCGCCAGTGTGCTGTTGGTAACCGCGCAGGATAGCGGTTTGGATCGCAGGCAAGTTTCGCAGCTTGTCGCAGGCGCCGCCGGAATAGCTGTAGAGCATGTGGCAGTTGTGGTTACGGTCATCGGAGCCGACGAGGTACGGAATGGGCTTCCCGGCTCTGATAAGAGCCAAGCAATAGCGCAAGGCGCTGATTTACAAATTGAGCGCCCTTCAATGTACGACTGGCTTACAGCCCTACTCACTAGGAATGTGCAGATAGGCGCACTGATTCTCCTAGCAGTTATCTGGCTTTCGTGGTTTGCACTTAAGAGACGGCGCTGGCTTAGGCTAAGGTGTGTGGATGCGGTCGGGTCTAAGTAAACTAGTAGGAGCTGAGCTGAAATTGTGGGAGGAGCATCTTGCAGCTTTGGCGGCGATGGGCAGAGAGGAGATAAATTATCGAAACATCTCACTGGAGCTGGGGTCCCGTCTTGAGCAGGCAGTTGAGGTACTTCGACAGCTGCCGCACTCCTGGAGAATTGAGATCTGCCAGCATGTGATTTCGTGCGGTTGTAAGCACGCAGGAGAGTAAGCGCGGTGACGGAGCTGCAGGTGAGAAACAGTATTCAATTTCTATCGAGCGGTTGTGGGAGCTTTCACAGCCTGATTTTACTGGAGGAAAGAGTGGCGGAGCTGGTAAGTGTTATGGAGGGCCAAGAGGCGGCAGCCATGCTGGACTATTTGGCAGCAGTACCGCAGAGTGGCTCAATTGGAGTAGCTGGAAAGCTGGGAGGTACGGAGGACAAGAGGCTCTCGGTCTTTTCGCTTTTCACCGCTTCTCTTGAACCGCTTAGCTACCGTGAGACTATGAGCTGCATCGGTCGATGGATTCTCGGCGGCACAGCTGCCTGCTTTCATGAGATAAGATTCGGTGGAGCTGCGCGATATAGGGCCTTCTACCGCATTTTTGGTGGTTCTGTAATCGGCTTTGTAGGGCTTCACGCCGATGAGTGACTCTAATTCCGAGAAGGAGATAGAAATCGAGATCGGATTAGGAGCCGTCAAGCTGCCGCTGGAGGATCTTCTTTTCCTTAGGCCCGGAGGCGAGCTCGAATTCAGCCGGCCAGAAGAGCTTTATGTAACTTTGGGTCTTCAAGGATGTCTTTGGGCGAACGGCCGGCTTAGATTAGAGGGAGATCGGATTAAGATTAGCCTGACCAGAGTTTTCGGGAGACCGTAACAAAACTGTCTAGAGCGGTCACCGATAGGAATGTCCGGAATGAAAATGACGGACTTTCCTTGCAGGTGACGCTCGACCATGACCGCGCAAGCGGGCATGGCAAGCAACAAGCTAGAGCGATTCGCTCAAAAAATATTATCAATCCGAAAGGTTAGCGATTCTCTTTTATGGTGACCGCTCTATTTTTGTCCCTCTGGGGGTCGCGCCTCCGGCGCGATAGAGCTCCCCAAAAGTAATGTCCGGGATCAGAGATTCCGGACATTACTTTTGCGAATCGCTCTAAATGGGCAAAAAGATTTTTAACACGAAGGACTTCCTCCTATCTCTCAACTATTCGCAGCCGCCTGTTTTTTGCCCTCCTCGGTAACTTTGGCATCAACCAAAACCTTCAGAATCAGCTCCTCCCAGCGCTTGAAATCATCCGGGGCTAGCACGCACCTTTTAAGCTCGTCCAAGCTGGTATCGCCGCGCAGCGCCATTGAAAGGCCCGTCACTGCCAGGGGCTGCATGCCTTGAGCAATGGCGGCATCGGCCAGGTCCTTCTGGCTGGTATCGGGCTTGAATGCCAAGGCTCTAATCTCATTTGTCACCACGAACATCTCGATTACGGCAAGGCGGCCTGAGTAGCCATCTGAGTTTCGTTCGAGCCCGCGTTTGGGCCGGTACATCGTCACGGGAAAGGTGACTACCTCGCGGCCAAAGAGCTCGTTCAATTCATGGCGGGCATCGAACGACTCGACTACGCCGGGATTGAGCTTGCGCACCAAGCGCTGCGCAGTAATCAACTTGGCTGTTTCCAATATCATGGCCTTAGTCAACCCAAACCCCTCCAGCCGGGGGATAGCTCCGATCGAGTCATTGGTGTGCAGAGTTGTCAGCACTAGATGTCCCGTATTGGCAGCCTGCAGAGCAACGATGGCGGTTTCAGCGTCGCGCGTCTCTCCAACCAGTATGATATCGGGATCTTGTCGCATCAGGCTTTTAAGCACTCCGGAGAAAGACAACCCGATCTGATCCTTTACGGCAACTTGATTGAAATCCTCAAACTGAACTTCGACCGGATCTTCTACCGTTGAGATATTTACATCAGGCGTATTCAAGTGCTGCAGGCATGAATATAAGGTGGTTGTCTTGCCGGATCCGGTCGGGCCGGTAACGATAATGAGCCCCTGTGGCGCTTCGAGCTGATTAATCAACTGCCGCAGTGTTTTGGGCGGAAGATCGAGAGCCTGCAGTGAGAATCTAGTGGTCGAGGTCTCCTCGAGCAGCCTGGCACTGATCTTCTCACCCAGCGCAGTAGGAACAGTCGATATTCGAAGATTCAGTTTGCGGAGCTTTCGGGCTCGCTCCTCTCCGATTTCGTCTTCGCGCATTGTGTCGTCGTTAAAGGTGATTGCGCCGTCTTGCGGGAGCCGCTTCTCTTCGACCCTCACTGGTGGCGCCTTTATCTTGAAGACATTTACGAGTTCGCGGGCGATATCTCTATCGACCAGGAAGCGGTGCTGTTCTAGAACCCCATCAACTCTAAAGCGCACCCGGTATTGTCCGTCACGCCTCGGTTCGAGATGTATGTCGCTGGCGCCGCGCGCCACGGCATACTCGATAATTGAGTAAAAGCGCTCTGTTGCGGTCTTCTCTGCAGGGCGCATTCCCAAGGCAACCGCTCTGCTGTCCGAGTCCCCCAGGGTGCTGAGCCGGTCATACTCCTCGGCCTCCATTACCATGAACCTAACGTTCTTTATCGGATGCATGGTGCGAAGCCTCTCGAGCAGCATGTCGCTCAAAAAATGCCCCAGTTCAGGACTGTGCCAGCGATCGCCGTCTATTTTCTGCAGGCGGGCGGCGATAATTGCTTCCTCACGATCCCTTTGGAAGATAGGAAATACCAGAGGCAGCTCACGCAAGGGACGATCCGGATGCTTCTTTAACTCTTCAAGCCGCCGCTTTTCGAAGAATTTAACCGCATCCACCAGATCGTTTGAAGGGGTATTGGCATCCATCAGGCGGATAAGGTCGTCGAAAGTCCATAGATTGAAAGCTTCGCGCGATCCGACATCGAGCTGGCTGTGGTTTCTTCTTAGCTTAATTGCCATTCGCTCGGTGGACTTCAGTTCCGCTTCCGGCTTGGCCGTCGATGGAGGCATGCCGACCGATGATAGACTCGGAACGCCATGCTTTTTGCCTGATCTATGCTTGTCTGAACCTTGGCCCGAAGAGATAGACGGTTGATCGGCCATAAGATCTTCCTCCCTTAACAAGAAGTTGAGAAAGACCCCCATTAGCGGTCTCAGCATTGCGAGCCGCGATATTTCGTCAAACCAATTTAGCGATCACCTCGAATGATCGCACCAAAGTTAAACGCAACAAAGAGAATTTTACCGATACTCCGACTCCCCTTCGTCGTCGAAATTCTCGCTCTCGCCGCCGTTCCCGTTAGCCGCGTGGCCGAAACCCTCTTCGCCTTCTAGCTCATCACCGCCCTGCTCCTGAACGGTCGTGCTCAAGGTCACGGCTCTAGTTACAAACATTTTCTTGCCGTCATCCAGAGTGGCGTCTTTGAGTTTTTCCAGAGCAGCATTGGTGAGCTCTTCCGGCAGATCCGCGAAGCTGTACCTCTCCCGCAGCGCCATGCGCTTAATCTGATCTCTGCTAACACCTGCTACATCATTCATGATCGAGGCGAGAAAGAGGATGAAAATCGGCTTGCCAAATTCTGACGGCTGTAACGCAAAGTACCCGAAATTGAACCAGGCCCGGCTTCCTCTGGTCGCCGCGCCAACCACCAGCAACACGACCAGTAGTGCGACCAAACCCCAGTACAGGACTGGTGCGTAGCCCTTGAAGCGACGGTAGTCGGTTGTGCTCACGCCAAGCAGAGCTGCACATCCCAGCGCGATCCATATCAGCTGGCGCCCGAGATAGGAGGGCTTGGCGGAATAGATCATCATGGCTCCCGCAATCATCAGGAGTACGGCCGAGCCCACCATGACCGCATCGATGTGGCGCCACGGTGCGCTCAGCTTGCTCCTCGCAAGAGAGGTGACCGTCATCAGTCGCCTCCGCCGCCCGTATTCCCCTTCAGATCCGTCGGGGGAATGCGCGCCAGCGTTTCCATGATTCGCCTCGCGATCGGTGCAGCAGACTCGCTTCCGTGACCGCCGCCCTCGACGACCACCGCAACAATCCATCGCGGGTCATCCATGGGGCCCATGCCGACGAAGAGCGAATTGTCACGCTTGCCCTGAACCTCTGCGGTTCCGGTCTTGCCTCCTATCGGTATCTGGGCCTGGGGCCAACCCTTGAATGCCTTGGCTCCGGTGCCTCCACCGACAACGACGCTCTTGAGGTCTTCCCTGATGGCGCCCAAGTCCTCGTTTGAGAGCGGATACGTTCTGGCCTCTCGCGCTTCGCGCATGGAGACCGTGGTGCCATCGGGCGCGAGCACCTTGTACATCAGGTGGGGTTCGTACATAACGCCGCCTCTCGCAAAAGCACCGTATGACGCGGCGAGCTGGAGCGGGGTGGCGAGCATGTCTCCCTGGCCGATCGCGAGATTGATGTTGTCACCCGGATACCACTTCGCAAGTTCCGAGTCGGGATTGTTGTCGTTGATTCGGATCTTCCACTCGGGGTCGGGGACCCTGCCCGACTGCTCGCCGGCCGCGTCAACTCCAGTGCGTGTACCGAAGCCAAACGCTCTCAGATTCTCCTGAATCACATCGCGTCCCTCACGGTTGTGGCGAAGGTAGAACTGCCAACCGAGGTTGTAGAAGTAGACGTCACATGACTGGGCCAGCGCCCTCTGCATATCAGGGCTGCCGTGCCCCTGGGGGGTCCAGTCCTTGAAGACGTAACCGGAAACATCGCCCGGGACCGTGTACTTACCCGGGCAGGCGAACGTCGTCTCGCGGGTGATCATGCCCTCCCTCAGCGCCGCCGCGGCGACAACCGGTTTCAGCGTCGAAGCCGGCGGGTACTGGCCCTGAGTCACTCGATTCTGAATCGGGTACTGGTTGGCGGGGTCGTTCATCCAGTCCCATGTTCCCTGGTCAATACCGGTCGTGAACGCTCGAAGGTCGTAGCTTGGGTACGAAGCTGACGCGAGGATTGAACCGTCGGCGGGGTCGATCACGACAGCCGCTGCTCCCCCCTGGGCTGCATTCTTTCGTTTGCTCGGGTCGAGGAGATCCCGGGAGGCACTTACCCCAATAGCCAAGGCCTCCTCAGCGGCAAACTGAACCTCTTTGTCGATTGTCAGGACTACGTCGTTGCCCTGTATCGACGGGCGTCCTTCTGTCTCCTTGATCACCTTCCCCCTCGAAGTGACCTCAAACGATCGCTCGCCCTCTTCTCCGCGCAACAACTTGTCATAGGTCTGTTCAACGCCCCCCCTGCCGACCTTGTCGCCGTACTTGTAGTCCGGATCCGTTTCGATCATCTCGGGACTGGCCTGTCCGAGATATCCGAGCACGTGAGGCGCGAGAGCACCCATTCCACCCGGCCCAAGCGCGTACTCACGCACAGCCCTCAGCTCGGCATTCACCCCGGGAAAGTCCGCTTGATGCTCGAGGAGATAGACGACCTTGTCTCTCGAGACATCGTCGACCACGACGATGTTTCCGTAAGGCGACAGGGCCGCATCGGTGAGCCTGGCAGAGAGCATGTTCTTGTCAACTGGGCGGAAGTCACTACTGATCAAGGCAGCAAGTCGCTCAAGGATTTCGTCACGTCGCGATCCGAGCTCCTTGGGGTCAACGGTAATTGAGTGGGCCGACCGATTGGCGACAAGCACCTTGCCGTTTCTGTCTAAGATCCGTCCCCTCGACGATGGCAGAGCGATCTTTCGCAATCGATTGCCTTCGGCAAGGGCCTCGTAACGCGGCGCTGAAAGCGCCTGGAGGTACCAGAGCCTGGCAATCAACGAGCTGAAGAGTGAGATAGCAATGATCCCCAGAACCGCTATTCGAAATCGGGACTGTTCACCCATCGCTCACCATCGTCATGCGAGCGCCTCGTCAAATAGGTCGCAAACCCGCCTCACAAGTGGCGACAGGGGAATCGAGACGACAGCTGTGTAAATGGCCGCGGGTATCACCCTTCCAGCGGAGACCTGCGCCCCGGTGATCCAACCCGCTAGGAATTGGATTACGCCACCGGCTAGCGCGAATCCAAGGACCATTGCCGGAACCATCCAAGGCGCCGATCGAATCATCGTCCTTTCGGCGAGACCAGCTCCGTAGCCGACGATCGTAAAGGCCAGCGCGGCAACTCCGATTCGCGGCGACTTCAAGAAGAGATCCTGAATGAGCCCGCCGGCGAAACCGGCTCCTGCGCCCGTGTTCGGCCCGGCATATATGCCGATCAGAATTGCACAGGCCATGACTACCTCGGGTATCGACCCGAAGAACTGGAACCACGGAAATATCGACACCTGAAGTATCAGCGCGCCGAAAAGCAGACTCCCGATCAATGCGGCCTTTCTCACTTGGGGCCAACTGCCTCGGGGCCGGTGTAAATCAAGACTCGCACATACTCAATTCGAGAGAAGTCCACCGCCGGCTCGATCTTGATTCGCGCCTCAAGTTCGCTTTTCGCGCCCTCAATCGACTTCACCCGGCCAATCATGATGTCTGGCGGCAGCACCGAGCCCCCCGCATCGCCCGAGGTGACTATCGCTTCGTTTTCACGAACCGGCACCCTTGGGTCAATCAGGCGCAAGACAAGTTGACCGCCGCCTTCTCCGGTGACGACGCCCACGTCACGGCTTTCGGCGAGCCTTGCCCCCGCGCCTGACCTGCTATCGATAAGTAGACGGACCTTCGAGCTGCGTGCAGATGTCTCCTCGACGACGCCGACGAAGCCGTCTGGATCGACAACGGGCATGCCCTTTTCGATTCCTTGGTCTCGCCCGGAATCGATGATGACGGCCTGATCGAAGTTGGACTGGCGACTTGCTACTACCCTTGCGGGGACGCCGCGAATTGAGTCGGTCTCGTGCAGCTTCAGCATGCGCTCAAGCTCTTCGACTTTGCGCTTGGCTCCCGCACTCCCCTCGCTTTCGGAGCGAAGCTGTTTCAATTCCTCACGCAGCCGGTCGTTTTCGCTGCGATACCGACCCGCGTTAATCAGTCCATCAAAGAATCCCGAAACCGGTCGTGCGACAGACGCAAACATGTTCTGAAATGGCGACACAGCCTCTCCAACGACCGTACTGCCCGCACTCGTCGCGCTCTGAGGCAACATCATCAAGAGCAGACTGAAGACGACTAGGACCGGAAAGGTGAACTTCTTTCGCGGGCGTGAACCGCGTGGCTGCAACTCTCTTTGCCTCCTGCGGGTGGTGGCGCCAGTGCTCTAGTTTCAGGCCCTAGGCAACTTAGGTGCTTGGGCCTGTCCGGCAAGATTCTTCCTCTGCGAGCCCGCCTACCAGGGGGCTCGACCCCCCTTAGGCTACTAGTTGTTCGACGAGACTAGAACCGCTCGCAGTGCTTCGAATTCTTCGAGACACTGACCAGAGCCCATGACAACCGAGTAGAGCGGGTTGTCAGATATGACTATGGGCATTCCCGTCTCGTGGTTCAGCCGAGCATCCATGCCGCGGAGAAGCGCCCCGCCACCGGTCAGCATGATCCCCCTTTGCATCACGTCTGCGGCCAGCTCTGGCGGCGTCTTGTCCAACGTGACTTTCACCGCGTCGACGATTTGAGAAACCGGTTCGTCAACTGCCATGCGAATCTCCTCAGCGGAGACGACGACGGTCTTGGGCAAACCGGTCACTAAGTCGCGACCACGAATTTCCGCGCGAGGTTCATCTTTGAATGGGAATGCCGAGCCGATGGCGAGCTTGATTTCCTCAGCGGTGCGCTCGCCGAGAGCCAAGTTGTATTCCTTCTTGACGTAGCTGATGATCGATTCGTCGATTTCGTCGCCGCCGATGCGTACCGACTGGCTCACCACGATGCCCCCGAGGGAGATGACTGCGACCTCTGTAGTGCCACCACCGATATCAACGACCATGTTGCCAGCCGGCTCATGAACCGGCAGTCCCGAGCCAATTGCGGCAGCCATCGGCTCCTCAACGATGAATGCACGACGCGCTCCGGCATGGATTGCCGCCTCTTCCACGGCGCGCTGCTCGACGCCCGTGATGCCAAAGGGAACGCAAATCACGATTCTCGGTTTCGCCCACCGCCGCTGATGGACCTTCTGGATGAAGTAGCGAAGCATCTTCTCGGTCACATCGAAGTCGGCTATGACTCCGTCTTTCAACGGTCGAATCGCCTGAATGTGACTCGGAGTGCGGCCGATCATGCGCTTGGCCTCGGCACCGACTGCGAGGGGTCGCCCGTCGGTTGTGTTTACAGCAACAACTGATGGTTCGTTGAGAACAACGCCGCGACCACGCACATAAACAAGCGTGTTGGCCGTACCCAAGTCGACGGCCATGTCACGACCGAGTACCCCGAACCAACCTTCCGCCCGTTCGGTTGTCACGAAGCCTCCCTTGCCGCTGCCAGAATCGGCGCCGCGGCGCATAAAGGTGCCAATGCGGCTCTCGCTCGAGTTGCTCCTGCGACCAAGCATAGAGGATGTCGGCGTCCTCGTCTCAGAGCCGCTGAAACGCCCATTTCGAGTGTTGTCGCGCTGAAGTCTCGCACCTTCAAATGCCATTTCGGTGGAAATCCTTACCCGGGGAAGTGCACGGGCAATCGTCCCGTGCCGTAAGACGAGCCATTAAGCTTGACCGAAGGCGCATTACGACGTCAAACGGCGTCAACTGGACAATTGGTCAACCGCAGGCCGCTAGTCCAGCGGGGTCTCCCCGAATCTGGCTGCCACCGTCTCACTAGATCAATCCCTCACTTCTCATGGAGCACCATCGGTCACCTGCGATGACCAGGTGATCAAGGACTTCGATGTCGAGTAGGGCTCCGGCGTCAATCAAGCGGACAGTGGTTCTCACATCGGCTCTGCTGGGCGTGGGATCGCCCGACGGGTGCGAATGACCGAGGATCACGGACGATGCGCCGATTCTGATCAGCTTTCCAAACAGGACCCTCGGGTCTATTTGTGCCCTGTCAATGCCGCCTTCCGCTATGAGGATCGGCGCAATCACCGCGCTACGCCTGTCAAGACCCAGCGCGACAACACGCTCACTTATCGAATCAAGCAAGTGGGGCATCATCGCCATGACTGCTGATTCGACCGAAAGAACCTGTTCAGGGGCGTCGATTCGGTGCGCGGCGCGGGTCAGTTCAAACGCCGCGGCGAGGCGTCCGGCCTCTGCTGGATCGAGACCTGCTCTCTCGAGCTCGATTGTCGTCGCTGAAACTAGCTGCGCCGGACGCGGAAAGCTCTCAGCCAACAAGCCTCCGCGGCCAGGGCAAGCGGATTCAGCAAGACTTGCGTAATGGAGTTGCCCCCTATTCGCGTCGCGCCCAACCTCCGCAACTGAAGAATATGAAACCACCTCAATGCCTCCTTCGCGTCTGTATCGCGGGGAAGCATTCGCATCTTACGGGTGCCCTACGACACTTCGAATCTACGCCGCCTTAGCCAAAGAAGATGTCTATTTCGCGGGTTGCGGACTCGGGTGAATCGGAACCGTGGATCACGTTGTCCGGCATTGCGCTGGCAAGGTCGCCTCGAATCGTCCCCGGTGCTGCGTCAGCAGGATTTGTCGCACCCATCATGGTTCGAGCGACTCGAATCGCGTCCGGCCCCTCGACCACCATGGCTACGGTTGGTCCCGACGTGATGAACTCGACGAGCTCACCGAAGAAGGGCTTGTCAACGTGTTCTGCGTAATGACGAGATGCCATCTCCTCATTGACCGTGAGCATTCGAAGGTCGGCGATTGAAAACCCGCGGCGTTCGAAACGGGAAATGATCTCGCCGATGAGGTTTCGCCTGACGCCGTCGGGCTTTACCAATATGAGTGTCTTTTCCACTTGAGCTCCATCGATCACGCGGTCAAAGGCCGTGCGGGAGCGTAACCTCTGCGCTTAGCCACTGACGAGCTGCGACCTGGCCTCGCCTACGAGATATAGCGATCCGGCAACGAGAATGAGGTCGTCGGCCGAGGCCACCTCGAACGCCAATTCAACGGCCCTCGAGAGATCTTCACACACCTCTACGAGGCCATTTCCGTGTGCTGCAATTGCTTGTGCG
This sequence comes from Acidobacteriota bacterium, assembly GCA_003577105.1. Classification (GTDB taxonomy): domain Bacteria; phylum Actinomycetota; class Acidimicrobiia; order ATN3; family ATN3; genus ATN3. The sequence continues at coordinate 11,689 of QEUQ01000046.1, forward strand.
ATGACGTCGGCTGGCACAACGTGACCTTCGGCCGCTTGGGTCGCGATGGCAATATCGGCCTCTGGCGCGAGCGCTGAGGCGATGCCGTCGACATCTTTGCCCTCGAGAATGCCAATCACAAGTACGAGCCGGTCAAAGAGGAAGGATTCCCTGATGGCGCTCATCAGGGACGCTGCTCCGGAAGGGTTGTGGGCGCCGTCGAGTACAACTAGCGGACTATGACCTACTACCTCGATTCGGCCGGGCGACTGGACCTTCTCCAGCGCCAAACAAAGCAACTCGCTCTCGAGTTCTCCGCCAACCGCGGCTTCGGCAACGGCAACGGCAACCGAGGCGTTCAGGGCCTGGTGCTCGCCGTAGAGGGGTAGGTATAGATCTGAATAGTGGGACAAAGGAGTCTGCAAGCTGATGACCTGCCCCCCATGGGCAACAGCTCTGTCGACGATTTCGAAATCAGTTCCCGCTTTCAGAACACTGGCGGCGCCTCGCGCTGTGGCTCTGGATTCGATTGCGGCTACCGATCCCTGCGGCATATATCCGATCACGACCGTCGAGCCGGGGCTGATGATCCCCGCCTTCTCGGCGGCGATCGCCTCCACGGTGTCACCGAGGTAGTCGGTGTGGTCCAGACTGACACTGGTGAATGCGGCAACTTGTGCCTCTGCGACGTTTGTAGCGTCCCACGCGCCACCCATTCCGACCTCGAGTATCTGAACCGAGACCGGCGCGTCCGCGAACGCGGCAAATGCCATTGCTGTCACCAATTCGAAATAGGTGGCAGATTCACCGATCTTGTTCTTCATGAGTTCCGCAAACGGGAGTACATCTTCGAATGCCCCCGAGAATGCGTCGTCTGAGATGGGCTCACAGTCAAGGGCGATCCGCTCGTTAATGCGTTCGAGATGAGGGCTCGTGTACGTACCGGTCCGAAATCCACATTCCTGAAGAATTTGCGCAACGGTACGAGCGACCGTTGTCTTGCCATTGGTACCCGTGACTTGAATTGCCGGCGCGCATCGATCGGGGCGCCCCATTGCATCAACGAGCCACTCGATTCGTTCAAGCCCTGGCTTCACCCCGAGATTGGTATGTAGCTCCAGGTAGTCAATTGCGTCTTTGTAGCTCACGGCTCACAGCCTCGGCTCAGGAACTTAGAGAAGCGCTGAGATGCTCGAGCGCACCGAGTGACTCGGAGTGCTCGGCCAGCTTGGCCCTCTCCTTCGCGACCACTTCTTCCGGCGCCTTGTTGATGAATTCCGGGTTGGCAAGCTTCCTTTCGACCTTTGTCAGGTCGGCACGCAGCTCCGCAATCTTCTTGTCGAGCTTTGCGCCTAGGTCGCCCAGGTCGAGCCCGCCCCCCGCTGCGATGTAGATCTCTGCTCCTGGCGTGACGAGACGTACATTTGATCCGGCCAGATCTTCATCGGCCGGCTCCGCACCTCGCACATCCAATGACGATAGGCGTGCCAGCCCAACCAACTGACTCGAGAGAGACTTGATTTCGCGCGACACATGCGGGGAATTGACTCTCACGGCTGCGCCCAAGGCCGCAGAGGGAGGCATGCCCGCGAGGGCCCGAAATGTCCTGATCTCGGTGACGATCCCAGTGAGCACCGACATCGCTGATTCCGCGTCTTCATCGTGGATCAGACCACTTCCCTCGGGCCACTCTGCCACCGCCACGTGACCTCCACCTTCCATTCGGTGCCAGATCTCTTCGGTCACAAACGGAATGACCGGATGCAGGAGTCTGAGGAGCGCACTCATCACTCGCGCCAAGACCCTCTGTGCACTTCGCCGCCTCGTTTCGTCGGCAAGTGCCTCTTTGGACAGCTCTATGTACCAGTCGCAGAAGTCGCCCCATGCGAAGGAGTGCAGCTCTCTCATTGCCTCAGCGAAGTTGTACTTGTCGAATCCCGAGTCGACTGCATCAATCGTTGAACCCAGTCGCGACATGATCCATCTGCTTGCGATGTCGTCTGGCAGTTCACCTTCTGCCGCCTCGGCTAGCGACATGGAATCGAGGTTGATCGACACAAACCGGCTTGCGTTCCAAAGCTTGTTGATGAAATTCCGAGCGCCTTCGACCCACTCCTCGGCCAGAGGCACGTCTTGGCCGGGAAAGGCCGCTCTCACCAGCGCGAAGCGCAGAGCGTCGGCGCTGTACTTGCCCGCAAGCTCCAAGGGATCGACCACGTTCCCAAAGGACTTGGACATCTTCTTGCCGTGGGCGTCGCGGACGAGTCCGTGATAGGCAACGTCATGAAATGGCACCTCCCCCATGAAGTGGATGCCCATCTGCATCATCCGGGCAACCCAAAAGAAGATGATGTCAAAGCCGGTATGAAGCATCGCGTTGGGATAGAACCGATTCAGATCCTCTGTCTGCTTCGGCCACCCCAGGGTTGAGAAGGGCCAGAGAGCTGAAGAAAACCACGTGTCAAGCACGTCAGGATCCTGCTCGAGCTCAGAAGCGCCGCACGCCGCGCATTGGGTTGGAGCCTCAATCGAAACAACATGTTCGGGGCACTCCGAGCAATACCAGACAGGAATCCGATGACCCCACCAAAGCTGCCTGCTAACGCACCAGTCCCTGATGTTCTCGAGCCAGTCCTTGAAGACCTTTACCCATCGCTCGGGAACAAACTTCGTCTGCCCACCGAGCACAGCCTCGAGCGCCGGGTCCGAGAGCGGCCTGACCTTGACGAACCATTGCTTCGAGACGATTGGCTCGACCTGGGTAGAACACCTCTGGCAATGCCCGACCGAGTGCACGTATTGCTCGACACTCACCAACAGGCCCGCCTCCTCGAGGGCGGACTTGACGGCCTCTCTGGCTTCAAACCTGCCCTGTCCGCAGAACGCTCCACCGTTTTCATTGACAACGGCGTCATTGTCGAAGATTGAGATGATCTCTAGCCCGTGACGTTCACCGATCTCGAAGTCGGTTGGATCATGCCCGGGGGTCACCTTCACCGCGCCCGTACCGAACTCAGGGTCAATCGCCGGATCGGCGACAATCGGGATCTCCCGATCTTGGAGTGGCAACGTGACCGTGCGACCCACGGCCGTCGCATAGCGTTCATCTGAGGGATTCACCGCCACGGCCGAGTCGCCGAGCATCGTCTCAGCTCGAGTTGTCGCCACCGTGACCCCACCCGGCGAGCCATCGGCCCAGGGGTATGTGATCTCGACCATCTCGCCAGTGACGTCGTCGTAGTCAACTTCAATGTCAGAAATGGCCGTGTGACATCTCGGACACCAATTGATGATTCGCTCGCCGCGATAAATGAGCCCCTCTTCGTACAGCTGCACGAAGACAGTGCGAACTGCGAGCGAAAGATCCTCGTCCATCGTGAATCGCTCACGGGACCAGTCGCATGAATCGCCCATTCGCCTCATCTGGGTGAGAATCTCGCCGCCTGACTTCTCCTTCCAGGCCCAGACCCGCTCAAGAAATGACGCGCGACCAAGGTCGTGGCGACTCAAGCCTTCCTCTGCGAGCTGACGCTCTACGACGTTTTGAGTGGCAATGCCGGCGTGATCGGTTCCTGGAAGCCAAAGCGCGGCATATCCCTGCATTCGCTTTCGCCGGATGGTCGCGTCAATGAGTGAGTGCTCAAACGCGTGCCCCATGTGAAGACTGCCGGTCACATTGGGGGGCGGAATGACAATGCAGTACGGCTCACCTTCGGGATTGATCTCCGGTCGGAAATATCCGGCGCCCTCCCAGACGTCGTACCAATGTGACTCAGGGCCCACGGGGTCATAGACCTTGGGAAAGGCATCGGGCTTTGGCAGCGGTGGGTCAGCTGGCGAACTCAACGAGCCTCCATGGCGGAGCAAAAGGGGGGTATCGGATTGGCGATTCTACCAGCGGAAAATCAAGCGCTTTCGACCGCTGTCGCCATGCCCAGGCCAGCCAGGCGTAGTGATGCAACCTTGATTGCGGCAGGGGCGGGCGGCTCGTCGGCTAGGCCGGTCAGCTCGTCTAACGGAACCAGCTTCTCGCCTTGAGGGGCGGGTGCGCGCGCTTCAGGCGCGCTCGCCGTGCTCGGCGCGTCAGTTCCAAGGAGTGGATTGAGCAGGCCCGTGACAATCCGCTCCCCGTACCCAGCGCTCGGCGCCCACTTGCCTCCCAGCCCTTCTACCGTCGAGGACGCACCAAGGAGGCACTTGCAGTGCTTTGGATCGGGAGTTGACCCTGCCGGCCTTGGATATCCGGGGGCTGCTGCGTACAGAGCCAGATGATCGATGCAGGCAGTAATTCCTTCTTCCCACGACGCGAATCGCTGATGGGCGTTGGGATCGCTGTTGCTACCGCCCTTTGCGGTCTTCAGCCCGCACGGGTTGTGAAAGTCCGCCGGTACTGCACCGCCCGTAAATCGCATCCAGCCTGTCTCAAGAGCCGCCTGCGAATACGCCACCTCGGGCCGAACTCCGCCTCTTTGCGGTCCAATTTGCCAGTAGAGCGGGGCAAGATCGACAAAGAGTTGCGACGCGTTGTTCCGCTTAGCCCACGCCTGGGCCTGCGAGGCGCTCGCCTGCGGCGATCCCAAGATCGGCGTGGCAGTCGCGTCGGCCTCCTTCACTGCGACTCCAAGCGGAATCAGTGTGGCCGCCAACATCGCGACAAGACGGATTAGCCGACGAGCGCGTCGGCTCGTTCGAGGTTTCATGCATTAAAGGTTACCGCGAAGCTTGATCTGCTTGTCACCCAAGCTGTCCGGTGGCTTCTTGCTAGGCGCTTCTCTCGCCAGCAGCTGGCCGCGCCGTCGATTGCGGCTTAGGACGCGAATCGCGGGGAACGAGAGTCGGATTGACTCCAGTGAGGACAACCTCTTCGTCGACGACGCAGCGACCGATGTCATCTCGGCTCGGCAGCTCGTACATGACCGAGAGGAGCACCTCTTCCATGATTGCCCTCAACCCCCGCGCGCCTGTACCCCTCAAGAGAGCCTGGTCTGCAATTGCCTCAAGCGCATCGTCGGTGAATTCGAGCTCGACATCGTCTAGCTCGAAGAACTTTCGGTACTGCTTGACCAGCGCATTCTTGGGCTCGCGGAGTATTTGCACGAGGGATTCGCGGTCGAGGTTGTGGACCGAACAAACGACCGGGAGGCGTCCGACAAATTCTGGGATGAGGCCAAACTTCAAGAGGTCCTCAGGCAGCACCTGGCACAGGACTTCGCCGATGTCCTTGTCTTCGGCTTTGCGAACGTCGGCCCCAAAGCCAAGGCCCTTGCGACCGATTCTGTTCTCGATCATCTTCTCGAGGCCTGCAAAAGCCCCGCCGCAAATGAAGAGGATGTTGGTTGTATCGATTTGAATGAACTCTTGGTGCGGGTGCTTGCGGCCGCCCTGGGGCGGAACGGACGCCGTTGTACCCTCGAGAATCTTCAGAAGTGCCTGCTGAACACCCTCGCCTGAGACGTCTCTGGTAATCGAAGGGTTCTCCGACTTGCGGGCAATCTTGTCGACCTCGTCAATGTAGATGATCCCGGTTTCCGCCTTCTTGACGTCGTAGTCAGCGTTCTGGATCAACTTGAGGAGGATGTTTTCGACATCTTCACCGACATAGCCGGCTTCCGTAAGAGCGGTCGCGTCGGCTATGGCAAATGGCACGTTGAGCATGCGGGCCAAGGTCTGTGCCAGCAAGGTCTTTCCGCAGCCGGTCGGGCCGAGCAACAATATGTTGGACTTCTGGAGCTCAACGCCTGCGTCTTGGTAGGCGCCGGACTGAACTCGCTTGTAATGGTTGTAAACAGCTACCGAGAGGATCTTCTTGGCCTGATCCTGGCCGATCACGTAGTCGTTCAGGAATTCGTAGATCTCTTTGGGCTTGGGGAGGTCCTCGAGATTGACCGATTCGGTCTCGGAGAGTTCTTCTTCGATGATCTCATTACAGAGATCGATGCACTCGTCACAGATGTAGACACCAGGGCCAGCGATCAACTTCTTGACCTGCTTCTGCGACTTGCCGCAGAAGCTGCATTTCAGCAGATCGCCGCCATCTCCGAACTTCGCCAATGCGTTGCTCCCAAATCTCCCGGCTCGGCCTTAGTCAGCCGGGCGCAGCTCCCTGACGGTCAGCACCTCGTCGATGATTCCGTATTCGCGAGCCTCTTCTGCTGTCATTATGAAGTCTCTGTCGGTGTCTTTGGCGACCTTTTCCGGTTTCTGCCCGGTGTGCTTGGCGAGTATTTCGTCGAGGGTCTTGCGCATGCGAACTATTTCCCTCGCCTGGATCTCGATATCAACAGCTTGGCCCCCTGCCCCACCGTGGGGCTGATGGATCAAGACTCGTGAGTGCGGAAGCGCAAAACGCTTTCCCGGCGCGCCGGCAGCGAGTAGAACCGCAGCGGCAGAGGCTGCCTGCCCCATGCAGAAGGTCTGAACATCTGGCTTGATGTACTGCATGGTGTCGTAGATCGCGAAGAGGTGCGTGATCTCACCGCCAGGCGAGTTGATGTAGAAGTAGATGTCTTTGTCCGGATCGTCGCTCTCGAGATAGAGCATGTGCGCCATTACGAGGTTGGCTGAAAGCTCGTTCACATCTTCGGTGAGGAAGATGATTCGCTCCGAGAGAAGCTTAGTGTAGACGTCCATATGGGCCACACCGCGAGGGGTCTCCTCGATGATCTGGGGGACGATGCGGTTGTAAGTCGTGAAGTTGCTCAATGTCATGCCTCCGGTTCTTCGGCATTTTCTTCGTCTTCGCGAATCACCGCAGACCAATCGACCGAGTTTCCTTGATCGTCTTTGAGTGCGGCCTTTTCGATCGCCAAATCGAGTGCCTTGTGCCTGATGATATCAGCCTCAATTGCACTCCAACCGCGTGTCTTGTCAATCGATTCTCTGATCTCGTCCGCGCTGCGATCAGTCCTCTCGGCCATCGCGCTGACGTGCTTTGCGCGGTCTTCCTCAGCAACCTCTAGAGCCTCCTGGCGCGCAATCGCACGCAGCGCGAGGTCTGCTTTGACATTGCGCTCCGCCGGTTCCCGCTGCTCTGCGATCAGGTCCTCGAGGCTGGTCCCCGTCGCCTTGAGATACATGCCCAAATCGAGACCTTGCATCTGAAGACGAATGTTCATCATTTCGAGAATGTGGTGGGACTCTTCTTCGACTAGTGGCTCTGGCACCGACTCCGTTATCAAGTCCGCAATAGCACTAAGCGTGCCCTCGCGTGCCGCGGTTGCCACGGAGGAGCGCCGCATCTGCTCGAGCCGGTCGCGCACGTCGCTCCTAAACTCCTCAACAGTGTCGAACTCTGTGTTGTCATCAACCCAATCGTCGTCAAGCTCTGGAATCCGACGCTCCCTCACTTCCTTGACGATCACCGAGAAAGATGCCTCCTGCCCGGCAAGCTCCCCGAAGCTCTCAGGCAACGCGGCATTGAACTTGAGGATGTCCCCTGCCCGCTTTCCAGTGACCTCATCGTCGAGAGCATCGAGGACCATCGCTGAGCCAACCTCGTAGAGGAAGTCAGCCAAATTGGCTCCCGGAACTTCTTCATCGTGGATGTGCCCATTGAGATCAATTAGGACGAAGTCGCCTTCGGTTGCGGGTCGGCTCACTTCTTCAACCGGCGCACTCTGGCGACGAAAAGCGTTGATCTGCTCATCGATATCCTCGTCGGTCACTTCCAACGACGGAACTTCAACTTCCACACCGGCCCAGTCTGCGACCTCTATTTCAGGCCTGACGTCGCAGGTTGCGTCAAACGACAGCCCCGAAGCGCTCTCGGCCTCCAGGTTGTCGATTGATGGGCGACCAATCACATCTATGTCTTCTGTAGTCACAGCCTCGGCCAGATAGCCCGGCAATGACTGGCGAACGGCCTCTTCGGTGATTGCCTCGGCTCCGACCCGCGCCTCTAGCACCTGGCGAGGTACCTTGCCCTTGCGGAATCCAGGAATCTTCACCGAGCCGGCGATCTCGTGAGCGGCGCGCTCGAGCGCCTTGTCGAACTCTTCGGGCTCCACCTCGACGTGGAGCAAGACCTGTGAGTTCTCTAGTGGCTTTGTCGATATCTTCATGGCTCGCTTCTGTGCAATCTCGATTTCCGGGTCATCGGGAGAGCGAATTGTAGCGACCCCCAACGACAAGTCCGCCCTGCGCATCCAAGATGGCGGGAATTGTCAGCAATCGGTCGGCGTTTAGGTGTGCAAGTCAGGAAGCCAAGGAGTCCTAGGGTGTCGAAGATCACCATGTACAGCACCGAGTGGTGCTCATATTGCAGGACCCTCAAGCGGGCCATGACCGAGAGGGGCATTGGTTTCGCGGAGATCGATATCGATTCCGAACCTGAAGCTGGCGCGACGCTTGAGGCCCTTACCGGTGGATATCGGACAGTCCCAACTTTGGATGTGTGCGGCAAGTACTTGGTCAATCCAAAGATCGCAGAGGTAGTCGAGGCCCTCGAGCTCTGTAACTGATACGACCCAGGGCGCATGACAACGTAAGATCGGGAGCTCCGGGGTGTGGCGCAGCTTGGCTAGCGCGCTTGCTTTGGGAGCAAGAGGCCGCCGGTTCGAATCCGGCCACCCCGACCGAGGAATCAACTCCCTGCGGCTCCACTCTGGACGCAAGTGGAATCGCAGGTGCCGAATGCGTCGCCTTCTTCGGGTCTTGGTTCAACAAGTCCGACGCGCAGAAAGGCGCGCGCACTAGACTCCGCCGCCGTATGCGCGTAGCGATGGCCGGATTCGCGCATTCAACTGGCTGACCGGCAAACCCGGTATGGGATCGCACACAAGGAGAGCGCCTTGACGCAACAACCACCACCTCCCCCGATGGCACCGCCACCGCCACCGCCCCCCGCATATGGAGCGGGGCAGGAAGCGCCAAGCGCCCAGAAGGCGCTCATAGCCGGACTTGTAGGGGTCCTTTGCTGTGCAATTGGCGGGATCTTTGCAATCATCTGGGGCAACGCGGCCAACAAGGAGATCGCTGCTTCCGGTGGCATGCTCGGCGGCGAAGGCAAGGCCAAGGCAGCCGTGATTCTCGGATGGATCGCTATTGCCCTCTGGGTGCTCGGCATCGTCCTGAGCCTCACTACCGGCGCATTCAACTTCACGGTGACAAGCAGCTGACAATCGTCGGCTAGCCGGATTAGTGGAAAGGGGTACTCCGGTACCCCTTTCTCCGCGCCCACATTGAAGCGGTAGATTGTGGGATGCGCGGGTGTAGCTCAATGGCAGAGCTCCAGCCTTCCAAGCTGGCGACGGGGGTTCGACTCCCCTCACCCGCTCTGAAATCGTCTCCGCAACCGGCCAGAGGCGGAATTGGACATTGCTGAAAGACCCCTTTCACCAGATTGCCGCCGCACTCTTCTTTGCGACCGTCTTGGGTCTGGCACTTGCGAGGCTTCGCCAGCCGCTGATCGTCGCTTACCTGATCCTTGGCGTTTTGGCCGGGCCCAACGTCTTGAAGATCATCCCGAGCGAAGGGCCAATTGACGTAATGGCCCAGTTGGGCATTGCGATTCTGCTCTTCCTAGTCGGCCTGCGACTCGACGTAAACGTACTTAGGTCAATCGGCAAGCCCTCTCTTGCAACGGGCGCGGGGCAGGTATTGATGACCGGAACCGCCGGAACGCTCATCGCGCTCGCCCTCGGGCTGGATCTCACTCCTGCCCTCTACGTCGGGGTGGCGCTCGCATTCTCGAGCACGATCGTCATCGTCAAGGTGCTCTCCGACAAACGCGAGATCGATGCCCTGCACGGGCGACTCTCGATCGGATATCTCATAGTCCAGGACATCATCGTCGTCATTGCGATGATCGTCACAAATGCGATTGCAAGCGGCGGCGGACCCGGCAGAGATCTCGTCTACGTGCTTGCTCGGGGCGCGGGGCTCATCCTCGTACTCGGACTTGCTATGCGCTTTGTCCTGCCGAGAGTCACCGAGTGGGTCACTCATCCTCCTGAATTGGGAATTCTCTTTGCACTGGGATGGGCAGCCGCCCTCGCCGCCCTCGGTGACACCCTCGGCCTCGGGAAGGAGACAGGCGCATTTCTTG
>QEUQ01000047.1 GCA_003577105.1 Acidobacteriota bacterium
GATCGGGTTCTCGTTTGCGCGTGGCCAGCGACCGCTTGCTCTCATCTTCTATCCGGTCGATCCCGATCTGCTCACTAGCGACGGCCCGCTCCAGGAGTTCCGGATCGAGCTCAGGGCGCGAGAGAGGCCATCCGGTCAGACCGGCAGACCAACGGCAAAGAAAACTCAATCGCGCCCGCCGCCGATGAAACCAGGCACCCATAGCTTGCAGTAGTGCGGCCACTGCACTCACGGGCCCGCGCCTAAGTCGGGCACCGATACTGCCTGGTCACGTCCGTACCCTGAAAAGACGATTCGCACGGTCATGCTCTGGAGAGGGCCGACGGCCGGTCCCCAGCCAGACGGGCCTGGAAGAGCTGTGTAGCTCCCCGCACCGGTCGTCGAATAGCTCCAGGTGATCGCGCCCAGAAGCCCGGTTTGCCCATCCGAATATGCCGTGACATGGGCGGTGTTGCCGAGATGTCCGGGGAGCACATCGACCTCGTATCTGCATCCCGTCCGCCCCGGTGCAAAGACTTCTCCACATGCAACCGGTGTCGGCGATACTTCGGCTCCAGATAGGACCTTCAGCCCGAGTGCGGGATCGCCTATGAGTAGATCTAGGTCTTCGAGGGCGGCGAGGTCACCGACGGGTGCGTAACTCGAGCCGTCTGAAGCCGGTGGCCCGGACGCGAATTTGCGCCCGGATTGTCTTGTGAGTTCGGGTGTATCGATACCGTCATAGGAGCCGGCAGAGAACGCCCAGCGATCGCCGGCCTCCCAGCTACCAGTCGCAGCAAAGCTCTTCGGTGTGCCAAGCGGACCCGCATATCCCGGTGCTGAGCGCAAGACGTCGATGCCCAGCTCGACTGTCGCGCCCTTCGGCAGTACCCGAAGCGGTATCTGAGGGGTCGAGTATGCGTCGCAGGTGGCGATTGTGTCGATCGTGGCTTGGGTCTCGGTATCGGGCGGGATCTCGAGCCCGTAGTCAAAGGGCGGGGGGTCTGGCTCACATTGGAGCGCAGTGAGACTGAGGGCTGTCACCCCCGGGGGCAGGCGAGAAGCGTCTATGTATCCGAGAATCGAATCAGTTGCCATCTCACCTGTTGGCAGTTGGTTAGGCGGTGCTCGCAGATATCCCCAGTAGGTGAGGGGGTCGGGGGAATTCACAAAGCTTGCGATGTCGATTGGGGCGTAGCTCCCCTCATTTGCCGCAGGCGCGGGCGGGAAGGGCAGCTGGGGCGAGGAGGCATCGGGTACGCGAGATGATCCCGGGATCACGAGCTCTTCCGGCGTGCCCGGATTGGCCGGATCGGAGCCGATGAGGTAGATCTTGTCCGGACCGGCTGCGGGAATGAGCGCATAGGCGATGCGCGCACCATCGGGTGTGAAGGTGGGGTCGACCCCGGTCACGCCGAGGCTTTGGATATTGGTGCCGTCGGCGTTCGCGACATATATCTCATAGTCGGTGACATAGGTGATCCGGCTCCCATCGGGCGAATACTGGGGATAGCCCGAGAAACTACCGGCAGAGATAATCTGGGCAGTCGGGTATCCCGGGGCCGTCAGATCAGCGGCAAATATCTGCTGGTGGCCGCGTATACCCCGGTCAAAGATCAGACGGGTGCCATCTGGTGAGTAGTGGGGAAGCGCGTCCTCGCCAGAGGTCAGCTGGATGGTTGTGCCCGTAGAAAGCTCGAGTTCGAAGATGCCCCCCGGGCGGACAAACGCGACATGGGTAGCACCCGGTGAGAAGGTCGGCGATGCCGAGACCCCGTCATCTGTCAGCCGGGCGATGTTGGTCCCGTCCGCACCCATGACGTAGATGTCGGTGCCCGCTTGGGGGGCCGGATAATCGCGAGTCGAGGAGAAGACGATTCTTGCTGCGTCAGCTGAGAAGCGGGGCGCGTAGTCAAAGCCCGGGTGGTTGGTGAGGCGTACGAGATCTGTGCCGGCTAAGTCCAGCTGGTAAATGTCGAAGTTGGCCGGATCGTCGATGTTGGACGAAAAGACGATCTTGTCGCCCGCAAATGAAGGCTCGCCCATCGCGATCGGCCGCCCCAATGCCCAGGCCCAGATATTGGACCCCGAGACCTGGCCTCGGACCTCGACAATGCCGCTGATCGTCGGATCGGTGAATTCAGACAGTGGCGTAGTCGGACCGGGGCCTGGAATCGGCGGGCCTACATAGGTGATGGCCAGATGCGCGGGGCGCCAGATGAAAGTGACAATTCGCCTGTCTGTGGTCGTATCTCCGTCTGAATCGGTGACGGCGAGATCAAAGACATAGGTCCCGGCCCCGAAGGTGTTCGCCACATCGAAGTCGGCCAGGTGGAGCGCTGCACCGGTCGTAGTGCCGGTGCGCGTGATGAGGACCTCGGTCTCGGACTCGCGAAATATGTCAAGGCGCCAAAGGCCGAGCTCACCGGTTACGGAGGCCATGACAGGAATCGTTGTCGAGACCTCGTATTGGGGCGCGAGGAGAAGGGAACCGTAGGCGTCGAGGTAGTAGTCGGAGATTACCGTCTTGGTCGTAGCCGCCCGGTTGGAAACGGGTGTCGCGGTATCAGTTGCCATTAGCACGATCTCAACCGGGCCTGAATAGCCAGGGGGAGCCATCGAGGCGGAATAGGTGCCGAGATAGCCGCGTAGGACCTGCTCGGTGCCAGCAGAGATGACTGCGACACTCGTTCCGTCAATTAGGGCCTCTAGGCTCCATGAGGCCAGGTTCGCATCCCTTACCGTGCCGAAGATCTCAGCTGAATCGCGAACGAGGACTCTTCGGCCGCCGTGGCGGTAGTCGTCTCGCCCGCCCGGGCCGGCATCTTCCTCACCATCGTCATCGTCTTGGCTGTGCCCATCGTCTTCTGATTCCTCTCCTGGGGATGGCGAGCCGTGGGTGGGCACGATCCTTCTTATCCGGACTCTCGGAGCGGTGTTGTCGATCCGGACCGACACGCTGATATGAGTTGTCTGGTAATAGACGTTGGCGATGACCGCAGAAAGCCGGTAGTTCCCGTCGGGAATGGCCAGCGTGTTGAACTCCTCTTCGATGAGCACGCTCTCACCCGGTGCCGAGATCGTCTCGGTTGTCTCAGGTAAGTGGTGTTGCCATCGACCGTGGTCTCTTGATCTGTGCCGGCCCCGCTCACCGATGGGGTGCCCGAGATGTCTCGGATCGGCGTCGGACCGGGCCAGATAGAGCCGGACCGGGGCCACTACGCCCGCGGTGTCACTCGCCTCTATGGCCACTCCGACATCGCCCGCGAGAATTGCGCCGTCGGCCGGGAATACAAAGTGTGCAGAAGGGCCGGCGGTCGCATCGGGAGGGGTGGGCGGCCCCCAGGTGTGACGCTGGGCAGGGAGTGTCGAGACACCTGATCCACTGGCCGGAGCGGGCATGGGTAACAGCGCAAGTACAAGGGCCGCTGTGGCAATAAGTGCGGCTCTGGGCGCGGCCAGACTGCGTCGGAATCGAGTCGTACTCACCCTAGCGCCAATCCCCGCCTCTCCCCATAGTGACGCTGCTTGCGCCCTAGATCCCCGGCCCGCTAACGAGCGGCTCTGGTGACTCCGCAATGTAGCGAACCCCCCCCCTGCGTCAAGGGGCTAGTGAACTGGGCATTTGCGTGGCATACCCGAATGCGATACCTCTGGGGGCCCTCGCGTGCCGTGCGGCTGGCCTGGGTCTCGCCTAGGCTCAGTGTTTAGGCGGGGGCTAGAGGGCAAGGAGGTTCCGACGGTGGCACGGGAGCGCGGGGCGGACAGGGATCCAAAATGGCTCTACGCTCTTGGCGTCCTTGGCCTCGTAGTCGCGGCCGGCCTCGCGATCGTGATCTATCTCGTCATACGCGGACCGTCGCCGGCGTCCTCGGTCACTACCTACATGGCCGCAATGCAAGCCGGTGACTATGAGGCTGCCTACACCGAGCTCACCGAAGACGCTAAGCGCTCGCTGGGTAGCCCCGTCGGGCTGAAACAGACTGCGATCGGCGCAGCATTTGCAGCCGGGGTCGCCGATGCCTATGAGATCGGACCGACTCGCAAGGAGCCAGGGCGCACTTCGGTTGAAGTCACGCTGACAAAGGGCGAGACGGAGACCATGGTCAGAGTCTCAGTCCGGCGCGAGGGCGGTCGCTGGCGAGTTGAGATCTGAGCGAGCCACTCGATTACCCTTCTGACCATGAAGCATAGATACATCACCACCAACGGAATCCGCATGCACCTAGTCGAGGAGGGCGACGGTCCGCTCGTCGTCCTGTGTCACGGCTTTCCGGAGTTCTGGTATTCGTGGCACGACCAACTAACAGCACTAGCAGAAGCCGGCTTTCGAGCGGTTGCGCCGGACATGCCGGGCTACGGCAGAACTGACAAGCCAGACGTCGTGTACGACATCGAGTTCCTCTCGGCTTGTTTGGCCGGCATCCCAGAAGCCCTCGGCCACGAACAAATGGCCATTGCAGGTCATGACTGGGGAGGGCTGGTTGTCTGGCACTTCGTGAGGCTCTACCCGGATCTGGTTTCGGCCGTAATTGGAGTCAATACCCCCGATCTCCCTCGCACGCCAATCCCTCCGGTCGATCTCATGCGCCAAATGAATCCCAACCAGCCCTACTACATTGTGCAATTCCAGACACCTGGAGCTGCCGAGTACTTCATCTACGAAGACCTCGAAGCTTGGTTCCGCCTCATGTTCCTCGGCCCGGTTACATACCGGCGCGAGGTCTTCACTGAAGAGATCATCCAGAGGTACGTGGATGAATTCAGGCCGTACGGAGCCCTCACGCCACCTCTGGACTATTACCGCAACATGAACCGGAACTGGGAACTGACCGAGCAAGTGGCAGGCAACAAGGTTGAGCAACCGGCACTGATGGTAATGGCCGCGAATGATCTCGTCCTGAGCCCCGCGCTGGCAGAAGGCATGGAGGAACGGGTACCGAATCTCACGAAGGTCCTAATAGAGGAATGTGGACACTGGACCCAGATCGAGCAACCAGAGAAGCTCAACAAAGCGCTAGTCGAGTTTCTGTCGCAACTAGAACCGTGGAGCTAGCAACGATCTGCGAACCAGTGCATGGCCCACAAGGGGCCACGCGCCCCGGCTAGATCTTGGCGCCGGCCAGAGCCGACCGGTCGACGCGCGCCTCGCTCCGCTTCAGTTTGAAGACGAAGCCATTTAGTCGCCGCTCATCGATGGGCGAACCGTCGCCGTAGATGAACAGAATCGGGATCTCCCTCTGGTGCTTCAGCATTGATTCCGCTACCAGCGCGGGACCACATCCCCACGGACTGACTAGAACGGCACCGTCACACATGCCCTCTTTCCAGTGGAGCATCACACTTCCAATTGTGATAGGTGCCTCTCCGACCGGGTAGCGCTCCAAGACCTGGAGGGACTCACCGGCGATAGGCGCCGTGTCGCCAGTGGGCATCCAGGGATGGTTCTTGCGCACACGCTTGTAAAGGGTGGCGCGCAGGAATGTGATCGCGTCGCTCACCATGCCGCCGGCCTTCCCCCCTTGCGGGATGCGTGTCAACTCACGCACCTGCTCGTAAGCCATATACGACGAGAAAGTCAGAGCCGGCTCGACTGCCACTAGAACGCCTCGCTCGTTGAGTCTTCGAATGATGTTGTCACCGGCGAACTCGTCAAGGCGCAAGTAGATGTCTCCGCTCAATAAGACCGTCCTCAGGTCATCGCGGCCTTCGGCCCGCCGGCCAATCTCGGCAAAGGCCTCGCTCGCACGGTCGAGCAGAGCCATTACCTCACGCGAGTTGTCGAGCACGCCCGCTACCCCCCCAATGAAGTTGTCGTCGCCTCGCTTTTCCGTGATGCGCTCGAGCTCCTCGCAGAAGCCCGTGTACAAAGCGTCGACTTCACCCGGTTCGTTTTCGAGTGTTCGGTGATAGGAAACAAGCGAGAACAAGATGTCCCACGCCGTTAGTGACGTCATGAGCCGGTGGGCAAAGGGAATGCCAAATGAGGTCTCCATCTGGAGGTCGCGCATGACCACGTTGTCGCTCACGCCAAGCCTCTCAAGGCTCAGCTGATCTTTGATCGAAAACATGCAATTGCGGCAGGCGCCTTCACCGGTCACTTGTACGAAGACCGAGTCCTTGACGCCGTTGCCGTTTGCCTTACCTTCCTCAATCTTGCGCCTGAATGAGCCCCACATGAGCTGATAGGGCAAGCACTCCTTGCCTGAGCAGTCGCTACGCCCGTAATGGAGAGAGTCCGAGTTATTTGGACCGGACGCAACGGCGTTGACTCCCTGAGATCGATAGGAAGCCGCGATCATCGGTGAGAACCAGTCGGCGAAGGAGAAGATCACGTATTCCTTCGACGAATCGTCCCTGTCCTTGATCGCCGGCGGATTCGGCAGCTCGTTGAAGATCTTCAAGCGCTCCGGCGGAACTTCGCTCGGCTCACCGTCGTGACGGCTCACAGCGTAAAGAAATGCCTGCACCCGGGTCGTGTATCCGGCGGTCCCGCCATGTCCATCGCTCTCGAGCGTCGTGTGGGGATGCCCCTCGAGTACGGCCGCAAAGAGCTGCTCCACAAAGGAGTTTGGCCCACATCCGAACGAGGAGAGCAAGAGCGGATAGGCATCGCCGCGCATCCGAGATGCGACACCGACCCTTAGAGCACGCAATGCATCGCCCCACGGCACCCGCTCCAGATCGGGAACGGTCTCGTTGTCGATCGGGTAGCACTCCATTGGAAGGGGCAACGCACCGTTTTCCCGCAGCAGACGAGGAATTCCGGCATTCACGGCGGGGTCGTGAATCACATGCAGCGGACCGCAAACCGGCACGACCGGGACATCGTTGTCGCGTCCCCAGTCAAGAGCTCGTTCGCCAATTTCAGCCAGACCGCCTTCATATGCCCGCTGCGCCTCCTTGGCCTTGCGACGGGCCTCGGCTATGTGGTGAAGGCGAGTTCGCTTGCTGCCGAGCCGGCGCGCAACTTCGAAGAGTTCGTCTCGCACCTTGAGCGTGTTGATCTCATCTTCAAGTGAGAGAAGCGGGCTCACGATTTCGATCTCACGACCCCTGGCGTGCAGAGCTTCCCGGATCATTTCGGGAAGTGCCTGCTCCATTGCACACGTCTTGCCTGCGCAGTCATCACGGTCATTGACCGAGAGCACCTTGGGGAAGAAGACCTTGTCCACGTCGCTGTCAAGAGCACCGTGGCCTACCTTGACGGGCGCGCACGCGTCGTATGAGTAGCAGCGTTCCTCGCCGCGCGAGAGCGTCTTAGCGTCTGGCTGGAGGATTACTGGCTTGAAACCGAGGTAATAAGTGAATGTGGCAAGCCAAGGCAGCCAGCCAACACAGGCGCCGATTGCTGGAATTCCGAGCTCTGGACGGTCCTGGTCGGCCGGAGCTTGCCCGCCGGCAAATTCGGCGATGATCTCTTCGAGGAGCGCCTCCCTCTCGTCGAAGGGGCTCGGCGCCTCGATTGGAAGCTTGTTCTTGGCAGCTGACGCGACTTCATAGCGCGGACATGATCCGCCCGAGAGTACGGTCTGCTCATCACCTCTGACAGAGACCTTCGTGCGCTCGATTGAGCAAAGAGTCGCGCAGCGCTTGTCTTTGCATTGGAACTCGCTGCGCTCCACCACCTCTGCGCTGAGCGCCTGGCTCAGCTCAAAAGCTGTCTCTTCACTGAGTCGATCCGACCCAAGCTCTTCAATCGCGCAAAGGCCTATGCCCCATGCCCCCATGGCTCCAGGATTCGGGGGTACGAAGACCTCTCGCCCCGTGATCGAGGCGAGGGTCCACGCGAGCGATTCAGCCGTTGCCGGTTTTCCCTGGAAAAATATCCTCTGACCGAAGGCGCGCTGGCCCATCACCCGGTTTATGTAGTTGTGAATCACCGAGTGCTCGAAGCCCGAGAAGAGATCGGCGATCTCGTAACCCTCATTGCGGGCCTCAGCAGCGGCTTCGGCTACGAAGACCGTGCACATCTGTCCGAGATCGGGCGGGTGCTGTGCCGTCATGGCCAGCTTGGTGAAGTCGGAGATGTCATCTACCCCGTAGAAGAGGGCCTGCTCCTCTAGAAACGATCCCGTTCCGGCCGAACATGCCTTGTTCATGTCGCTCTCGACGATCTTGCCGCCAAGGACCTGGATGAACTTGGCGTCCTGACCGCCGATTTCGACAATTGAGAGACTCTCGCCGCCGCGGTCGTCGCAGCGGATTGCCGCGGTTGCGTGGGCGACGATCTCGTTGAGAGTGAGTACTCGGTCGGCAAACTCGGGGTAAGCAGCCCGCAAGACCGTTGCCGCGGCCTCGCGCCCCGAACCGGTCAAGGCAATTGCCCTCACATCCGGCGTTATCTCGTCGAGGAGGGATGCGATTAGCCGCTGGGCGGCATCAACTGGATTGCCCCTTGTGCGGTCATAGAGATCGAGCACTGCCTCACCGGTCTCGAGATCGGTCAGGACGATCTTGCTCCCGGTCGAGCCAAGGTCGATGCCGAGCACTGACGGCTTCTCCGCGGCGCCCTCAGAGACCGGCTTCGCCTCTAGGCGAGTCACGTTCACCCGGCTACCAGAGGACGGGTCAAGCGTGACGAATCGGGTGCGCATCTCCTTGATGAGCCCGGCAGTCTCGGTCGGCAGAGAATCCAGGCGCTGGCCGCGAGCCTGCTCGCCGGCGAGCGACGCGGCGCCGAGGGCCTCTGCAAATAGCGCGAGTTGCGGTACGACGACTTCTTGACCAGCGTGCTCCCCGAGCGCATCGACAATCGTTTGAATTCGCGAACAACCGCCGACTGCCACGACCGGACCGTCGACCTGCGCCCTCGCGAGGAGTGCTGCGACGTACTTGGCAATCGAACCGAAATATCCCTTGAACAGCGCCGGGGCGGGCTTGCCCTGATTGCCAAAATGGGTCATCTCGCTCTTGGCAAAGACCGAGCAGCGAGCGGTGATCGGGATCGAGTCGCCACTGGCCTGAGCGGCTGCGTCAGCCTCCTCGATTGACATGCCGAAACGCCCCGCTATTCGCACCATCGTCTCGCCCGTGCCCGAAGAACACTTGTCGTTCTCTACGAACTGGACGTCACCGTGCTGATTCCTTGCCAGCGCTCCATAGCCGCGGGCTCCGATGCTGACGACATTTACCGCCCCATCGATTTCCGGGATGTGGTCAATCGCGGCCGCGAGGCAAGCATCTTCAGGCAGCCCCGTCATGACCGGAGCGTTTAGCCGGTCCGAGTAGACGCCCGTGGCGCCTAGTGCCCCACAGGTGTGAACCTCGTTGCGCCGGTACCAGTCCTCAAATGCCTCGACCGGCCTTCCGTCATGTTCGATCTCTTCGGTTGACTCGATCTCAAGCTCGCCGTCAGAAGTGACTGAAGCAATCACGAACTTCGCGGCGGACTTGCCTAGGTCACATCCACCTACTCGAACTGACTTGCTCGCTTTGGCCGTCATCGAACACCTCTCGGTTGAACGCTTCGTTCTCAGCTGGCACGAATTCTCGCTACCGGCGATTCCACCCCGTGCCGCCAAAGTGTAATACACTTCGGACATCTCGTCGGACAGTGTGTCCGACAATCGCTCGCAGAACTATATGCGCGAAAGGCAGTTTGCACAATGCCCTCGGTCACACGTCGGGTTCGACCGCTCGCAGATCGTCGCGCGGTTGAGAGTCGCGTGCTCAACGCCACCACCGGCCTTCTCGACGGTGGCGCTTCGTACACCGAGCTGTCAGTGGGCGCAATTGCCGATGCATCAGGCATCGCGCGCTCCACCTTTTATGTGCATTTCGCTGACAAGACCGCTTTGCTCACACGCCTTGTGGCAGAGGCGGTCGGCGACTTGTTTGCAATTACCGGCGAATGGTTCGGTGACGACGATGACGACGGCCCGGCAGTACTCGCGAAAGTGCTTCGTCGCTTCGTCGCCGGCGCGCGTGCTCGCCGGCAGATACTCGCCGCAGTGATTGAAACAATGGCCTACGACGCAGAAGTCGAGGCGCTCTGGGTCAGCCAGGTGGATGTGCTAGCAGAGCACATCCACTCCAGAATCGCCGCAGCGAAGGAAGCTGGATATGTCGCTCAAGACGTTGACGTCGATCTCCTAACATCGATTGCCGCGTGGACGGTCGAGCGAAATGTCGTTCGCCAAGTGTTGGCCGGCGATCCGCGGACGGACCCGGAATTTGCTGATGCGCTGGCGCGGGCCCTATGGCTGATGATTTTCGGCGATGCGCCTACGCCTGCCTAGTCTCGGCCCCACGTTTCGCGCCCCACGGTTCCGCGCCCCACTGTCCCACGGTCCCACGCTCCCTCAGCCCCTTAGTCCCTCAATCCCTTGCCGTCGAGAATGCGCTGCTCACACTTTGCAATGCGCGAAATTCGGGTCTTGGACTGTTTCGGCTGAGCGAAGTGGAGCAAGTATTCCCTCTGACGCCCAGGTGTCAGCTTCTCAAAGGACTTCTTGAGCTCAGGAGATTCCTTGAATCTCGTCTCGAGTTCATCGGGGCGCTTGTGTTCTGAAATGGTCTTGAACTTCACCTTGAGACCGGCGCGCTCTACCTCAATCGCATCGGCTAGGTAGGCGGCAATATCTGACTTCCGCGCCTCAATTTCGTCGACACTTGTGAAACGCATCTGCCTCGCGGACTGCGAATTCTCCCCCGCTGCGACAAGTAGCGCTGAGGAATCGCTAATCAATACACCTTTGAAAAACATGAGAGCTACGTATTCTTTGAAACCACCGAGGATGACCACATTTGCACCATCGAATGTGTAGCAGGGCTGGCGCCACTTGAGCTCTTCTACCAGGCCGCTTTCGAGAACCAGACTCCTCAATTTCACAAGTTCCGGCTGCCAGCGCTTTGCGCGAGAAATGAACTCGTCCACCCGCGAATCAGTCTTTGCCACCGAGATCCTTCCCTGTGCCTGCGGCCCTTGCCATCACAAGATCGAGCATCAAGCATAGAGGCCCCGTGCACAGTTCACGGCTGCTGAAAGCAAAACTCTCTTGACAACGACGCCATACTAGGCAACACTAAAAGTTCTGTACACGCAGGAGATTCGAGTGCCCAAGACAGATCTCGTAGTAGTTACTTAGCGCATCACCGCCGACGCGGTGGCTGATGCGCACACGACCCTTCGCAAGGCGAGGGGTTTTTTGTTGGGCGAAAACGAGTTGTTGGACGAAGACGACCGAGCGAGTAAGGAAGAAAAATGAAGCTCACCGGAGCACAGGCACTAATCAAGTCCCTCGAAGAGGTCGGCGTCGAGGTCATCTTCGGGTTGCCGGGCGGGGCAATCCTGCCTGTCTATGATCCGATCCTCGAATCGCACATTCGTCACATTCTTGTGCGGCATGAGCAGGGCGCCGGGCATGCGGCCGAGGGATACGCGTATGCAACCGGCAGGCCGGGAGTTGCGATGGTCACCAGCGGGCCGGGAGCCACAAACATCGTCACGCCCGTCGCCGACGCCTACATGGATTCTGTTCCAATGGTCGTAATCACTGGGCAGGTCGGGACTCCGGTGATCGGCACGGATGCATTTCAGGAAGCAGACGTGACGGGCATCACGATGCCCATCACCAAGCACAACTACCTCCTAACCGACCCCGAGGAGATACCGGAGGCGGTTGCCGAGGCGTTTCACATTGCGTCAACCGGGCGCCCCGGGCCGGTCCTGATTGACCTGCCCAAAGATGTCTCACAGGCCGAAACGAAGTGGTACTGGCCTGACGCGCTTGACCTGCCTGGCTACAACCCGACCACCAAGGGGCATAGCCGGCAGATCAAGGCCGCTGCCAAATTGATACTCGAATCAAAGAAGCCGGTGATCTATGCGGGCGGTGGGGTCATAAAGGGCCGCGCCGCAGATGAACTGCGAAGCTTCGCCGAGCTGACCGGTGCGCCCGTAGTCACCACGTTGATGGCACGGGGCGCGATTCCTGATGACCATGAGCTGTGCCTCGGCATGCCCGGCATGCACGGCAACTACACCGCTATCACAGCCATGCAGCGCTCCGACCTTCTCATCACCCTCGGAGCGCGCTTCGATGACCGCGTCACCGGGCGAGTCGACGGCTTCGCGCCTGAAGCCAAGATCATCCACGCGGACATTGATCCGGCGGAGCTGAGCAAGATCCGGCGCGCGGATGTACCAATCGTCGGTGACCTCACAAATGTGATTTCAGCTCTTTCCAGGGCGGTCCAATCCGAACGCGAGAAGAAGCCCAGTCCTGACTTGGGCCCCTGGTGGGCACAGCTGCGCGAGTGGCAGAAGAAGTACCCGCTGGCCTATGAAGGTCCCAATGGTGACGGCCTCAAGCCGCAGTTCGTCGTTGAGAAGCTCCACGAGGTGACCGGCGGTGATGCGATCCTCGTCTCCGGCGTTGGCCAGCACCAAATGTGGGCAAGCCAGTTCTGGCGCTTCAACTCGCCTTATTCATGGATCAACTCGGGCGGTTTGGGAACTATGGGCTTCGCGATCCCGGCAGCGATCGGAGCGAAGGTTGGCCGGCCCGATGAAACCGTTTGGGCGATTGATGGCGACGGCTGCTTCCAGATGACGGGGCAGGAGTTGATCACGGCTTCTATTTCACGGATCCCGGTCAAGATCGCGATTCTCAATAACGCCTACCTTGGCATGGTCCGTCAGTGGCAAGAGCTCTTCTACGACGAGCGATATTCCGAAGTTGCACTTGGCAAGGACATCCCTGACTACGTCGGATGGGCTGAGTCAATGGGATGCGCAGCATTCCGAGTCGACGACGTAGATGACGTAATCCCGACGATTGAAAAGGCGCAAGCGATTGACGACCAACCGGTTGTCGTCGACTTCCGGACCGACTGGACCGAACACGTCTATCCAATGATCCCGGCTGGCGCCTCCAATGACGAGGTGATCCTCTCAAAGGCTGAGGACCCGGATGCAACTGAGGACCACGTCCCGGCGGAAGGAGACACGCGTTGAGTTCGCTTGAGATCGCCACACAAAACGAGACCAGGATCCTTTCGGTCCTCGTCGAGAATAAGCCAAGGGTACTTGCCCGCGTCTCCGGGCTCTTCGCGAGGAGAGGCTTCAATATTCACTCGCTCGCGGTCGCGCCAACTGACGACCCCGAGCGAAGTCGCATGACAATCGTCGTTGCCGGCGATGACGCGACCGTGGAGCAGATGACAAAGCAGCTGAACAAGCTGATCAACGTCATCAAGATCACTGATCTAGATCCAGAGGTCTCGGTTCAGCGCGAACTCATGCTCGTACAGGTTAAGGCCGACCCGTCGGTTCGCGCCCAAATCATCGAGATTGCAGGAGTCTTCCGAGCCCAGGTCATAGATGTTGGTACGGAGACGTTGATCGTCGAGTGTACGGGTACACCCGAGAAACTTCACGGCCTCGAGGACCTGCTGCGCCCTTATGGCGTGGTAGAACTTGTCCGGACCGGAAGGATCGCCATCGCCCGCGGCACTAAAGCACCCAAGCTCAAGGCGGTGAAGAACAAGCCAGCAGCTGGATAGGGCTCGCCTGAAAGATGCAATCGAAAACCGAGGAAGCTCGCTCGCTTCTACGCTGTCCGACATGTCGCGCTTCGCTTGACTGGTCGCCTGGGGCTGCCGCATGCACGTCGTGCTCTGCTCGGTACCCAATCGAATCGGGCGTAGTGCGATTCATCGATGAAACCGATGATTTCTACGAGGGCGCGTACGACCGGCAGATACACTTCTCCGAATCCTCGGCGACTGGCGTCACTGGCAAATTAAAGAGCTGGGCTTTCTTCAATTTGGCGCAGTCCGGAGTAATCGGAGAGGTTCGGCGGGTTTTGCCAGACGGTGGAAGAATTGTCGATCTGGGATGCGCAGGCGGAATCACCTGGTTTGGCGAACGCGGTACTGCCATCGGCGTGGAACTCTCGGTTGCTAGCCTCAAACTCGCCGCGCAGATCTATGCCGCGACGCTGCAAGCCTATGTCACCGAGCTCCCCATCTGCGATGAATCTGTAGATGTCGTATATAGCAGCTACTTGTGGGAGCATCTGACTCCGGAGACGAAGAGCAACTTGCTCGCCGAGACAGCGCGGATCCTGAGGCCGGGAGGCTCGACGGTAATCCAGTGCGACACGCTTGGAGACAACTTGATTTCCCGCTACGCACGGCACGATCCCGAGAAGTACGAGAAGGGCTTCATTGACAACGATGGGCACATCGGCTTGGAGCCCGGCTCCAAATTGCTCGATCGGCTGAGAGACGCGGGATTCACAATCAAACGCGTCATGAAACTCAATACAACGGTGTTCCAGTACCCGTCGACCTACGGATGGCTAGACCTTTCCTACGGAGATGAGGTGAAATGGGTTCGGACACTCGGCAACGCTGCACAATGGATGCTCAATAGCAAGGCCGGCCTGCCAATTGAACTTGCTGTCACGGCCTTTGATCGCGCGATAAACCCGATTTCGAAGCTTGACGCCGCCACGCGTGTGGTCGTAACGGCCGTGCGCTCCTAGGCACGTTGTCGATCGAGATGGGCGATTCCGGCGTCCAACAGGTCGAAGAGGCCGCAAGCACTGTGGAAGAACTCGAGGCCGAACAACTTCCACCAGTCTGGGCCGTAGTTCTCAATTGGCATGATGCCGATGGAACGACAAGCTGCGTGAATGCCCTCCAAGACTGCGGATATCCGGAGCTAACCGTGCTGATTGTGGACAACGGCTCCACCGATGGCAGCGATAGCGTCTTGCATTCGACCTTCCCCAACTGCGAATTCCTTCAGACAGGCGAGAACCTCGGTTATGCGGGTGGTAACGCAGCCGGCATGCTCTACGCGATTGAGAGGGGGGCATTCGCCGTACTTGTGATCAACCCAGACTGCATAGTCGAACACGGATTCCTCGAACCGCTAGTCAAGGAACTTGTTGATCACGCTGAGACAGGTGCGACCGGTCCGATCCAGCTCAACCTTGAGAACTCAGAACTCATCTGGGCAAATGGGGGCTCTCGCTTCAATCCCTGGTCATCTCGGGTGGCGCCCGATGGTCCCAGCGGATCTGACGATCCCCCCCGGGAAGGCCGGTTTTCCGTCGGGTTTATTTGTGGCGCGTGCATCTTGTTGCGAGCAGAAGCCATACGCGAAGTAGGTCCGTTCGACCCGCGCCTCTTCTTGTTCTCCGAAGAACCCGACTGGTGTATGCGAGCTGCAGAGCACGGATGGGAGACGGTGACCGTGGGCGACGTTCGAGTGATTCACGAAGGTTCGGTGAGTACTCGCAGCGCCCGGCGAGCGTCGACCTACTACATATGCCGCAATGCCTGCTGGGTCGCTAGAAGGCATGGATCTTGGCTGCAATCAACGGTCAACGGCATCAGTGCACTTTCTTGGCGAGCACCGCGCGCCCTGATTTCGAACATCATGCGGCGCACACCCAGAATCGGCACGGCCGCGTTTCGCGGATATCTAAGCGGGGTCTTCGGAGACTGTCGTCGAGGAAGCGAACCTGAAGAGGCCGCTGCCGAGCGCGTGTACGAAATAGCGGAACAGGTATCGGCAAAAGCCCGAGCTATCGCTTGAATGCCAACTCATTCACAGGCTCAAGGCCAGCTGCCCACCATCGCGCGCGCCGCGACTTCCGCTACAACTGCCCTTGCGCCGCCCACCTGCCCGGGCGAAGCCGTCGAGGTAGCCCCGGGCCCTTTCGGCTTTCGGATAGACCGAGACCAATTGCCAGAACTGCTCGCTATGGTCAGGAAAGACCAGATGTGCGAGCTCGTGGACGATCACATAGTCCAAGACCCATGTCGGGTGATCACCGAGCTCAGCCGAGATCAGAATCTGGCCCTTCCCAGGCCGGCACGAGCCGTAACGAGTTCTCGAAGCCGGAGTAAACCTGATGCTCTGCCACGCTAGAGCACCCGCGAAGTACCTCTTGTTCAGCAATTGAGCTCGGCGCTCGAGATCGACGGACTCGGCGGCCTTGTCGTGTTCTTGCTTGAGCCGTATTGCCTCCCGCATCTTTTCGACCCATTCGAGTTCCCGTCGGCGCGAGAGGTTGTCAGGCAGAAAAACATGAAGCAGTCCGTGATCCACACGAGCCTGGATGGTCTTTCGACGACGGGGGCTGCGATGAATTACTACTCCCGGTGGGTCCTCTGTCAGGACCTCTGGATCTCTGGGTTCGCACTTCGATTTAGCCATGGCTTCAGCCTACGCCGCAGGTGTGACAGATAGGCTGAATCCATTCGCGATCACGCCGCGATCACGCGCTCGAACAGCACCCGCATGGGGCACGGAGACTGCGAGCGAGGGTAGGCTTGACCACTCAGTCAAGACCGCCCGCAGAGCGGGCGATGACGAAGCAAAGCTAGACCGACCGGGAGCAAGAAGATGCCGCTCAACAAGGACGCCCTTGGCACGAAGACCGATGAATTCACCTATGAGGTCGAAGCCGAGAAGACGATCGAATACGCAAAGGCCACAAATGAAGACAACCCCGCCTTCATCGATGAAGGCCAGGGCGGCGGCGTGATCGCGCCTCCAGTCTTTGCCGTCGTGCCAGCCTGGACGGCCTCTGGGGCGGCGATGTCTGCGGTGGTTCCACCGCCTGATTTCCTTAGGCTGGTCCACGGAGAGCAGGACATTACCTACTTCACGCCAGTGCGCCCGGGAGACACCCTCACCTCGGTTGCAGAGATCGTCTCAGTTGAAGAGAAGGCAACCGGTGAGACGGCGACTGCCCGCATCACGACGACCAACCAGGATGGAGAGAAGACCACCGTCCAGGACATGACGATCTTTATTAGGGGGGGAGGCGGAGGCGCACGCCCACCAAAGGAGCCAGAGCCAGACCGAGGCGAGCCCGACGTGACCGTCACTCAGAAGGTCGATGAAGATCAGACCTTCCGGTATGCCAAGGCATCAGGCGATCACAACCCAATCCATCAAGATGAGAACGTCGCCAAGGCAGCCGGACTTCCTGGGATCATCAACCACGGACTGTGCACGATGGCCTTCACTTCCAAGGCGGCGATCGACAATCTCTGCGGTGGAGACCCGAACCGTCTGCGCAGGCTCAAGGTTCGCTTCTCCAAGCCGGTGCTACCAGGGCAGGAGATCACATCCAAATTCTGGAAGACCGGCGAGAGTGACGGAGTGACGACCTACGCGTTCGAGACCTTCAACCCCGATGGCGCCGCGGTCATCAAGGACGGCATCGTCGAGGTTGCCTCGTAGTGAATCCCGGTGGCGACCTGACTCCCGCCTCCGATGGTCCGGCGGTAGTCCCGGTTCCAACTCGAAGCCCGATGGCATTGGCTGGCCCGGCAATCGGTGTCATCGGCTTCATCGCAATCTTGATCTCGCCATCCGCGTTCGGCGTGGTCATGGCTATCGCTGCCGTCCTCGTAGCCTTGGACTTGGCACGCTTGCTAGACGCGAGGGCAGTGACGATTCCTCGCCTCGCTGGCGCGATCCTGGCAGGCGTAATTCCGATTGCGGCACTGCGAGACATTGGCGCTGTAGTCCTGGCTATGAGTGGCGCGCTGATCGTCATTTGCATTTGGGGGTTGACGAAGATCAGCAGACCAGGACTCGGCGATTCCCTCGCGGGGTCCGCCGCCGCGCTGTCAATCGCAGGCTTCGGCTTCGCTCACGGAACTCTACTTGCCACTGGTGAGTTCCGAGGTGGTCCCAGCTCGGCGATCTCACTGGTGATCATCACTCTGCTCTTGATCGCTGCGAATCAAGTTGCCAGCACAGTCTTTGCCGCAGCTACTGTGCAAGTAGGAGGCGCGCGGAAATCGAGCGGGAATCTCTGGGGAACGCTAGCGACCCTGTTCATCGCAATCGTTGCGTCAACGATCAGAAACCCTCCGGTCAACCGGTTGAACTTCCTAGTACTCGGTCTTGCCGTAGCGGGCGCGTGCGCTGCTGCGAGGGCGATCGCAACGATGCTTACCGCGAGCCCCACCGACCCTGAAGAAATCATCGAATTCGATCTAACCCGTAACGCGTTTGCTCTGCAGGGCCTCGCCGTTGCGGCCTTCGCGCTTCCGACCGCCTATTACGTTGCCCGCTGGCTCTTCGTCTGATCCTGCCGGCGCCCTAACTGACACGGGCTTTTGGCACGAATACTGGGGTTCGGTTTCTCTCCCGGCACGCTTGGACCTGACCGACCCGGGGACCCGCTCACTGGCCAGTGCAATTGACCTTCTCTTGATGTCCCGACGACGAGACACAAGCCGCGACGCGGCGCCTCGAGCCCTGATTGAAATCGGATGCGCGCCCGGGGCCTGGCTCGCTCACTTCGCGCGCCGCGGATTCGAGGTGGCCGGCATCGACTCATCTCCCCGCGGCGTCGCGCTGACTCGGCAGAACCTCGAAATGCAGAACATATCCGCCGAAATACTCGAAGCCGACGCCCTCGACCTTGACCTGGACGGCCTCGCCCATGCGTTTGATGTCGCGATCTCGATAGGTGTCGTTGAGCACTTTGACAACCCGCTCCCGATCTTTGCTTCCCATGCCCAACTGGTGCGCTCGGGAGGAACCGTGATCATTGCCGTGCCCAACTTGCGCGGATTCAATGGCTGGCTGCAGAACCGCCTCGACCCAGACTGGCTTGCCCTGCATAACCTCGAAACCCTCTCCCCCCCAAGACTCGAAGCCATTGGGCGCGATGCGGGCCTCGAATGTCGCTCGCTTGAGTACGCCGGAGGCTTCAATCCGCAGCTCTTCGAGTGGAAGGAGCGTTCGTACCTCGGCTTCGCGACCACTCGGATGGGGGCGGCAATAAGGAGGATGCGCCGCGCAGATCATTGGAACAGCAAGTGGTTCTCGTCGATGATCGTTGCTGAATTCGTCAGCACCCGTCAGAGAGCGTGAGCCGGTCGTGTCGCGAATCCTGGTGAACTTGAGCGATGAGGCAGGTGAGCTCGGCCCGGCCGACCTCCCTGCCGAAGCACCCGCCCGGCTAGTGGTGAAGGAGATCGTCGAGCTACTTGGGCTCAGCGCCGAGGCGACCGACGACCCACCCGCCGCCTATCACCTACTGCTTGGCGAAAGCCGGCACCGAATTCACCCTGAGGAATCGCTTGTGGCTGCCGGGGTCATGCCAGGTGACACACTCATACTCTCGAGTGTGCACGCTGAGAAGTGGCTCGAGGGGGCCGCTGATTTTGGACCGGCTCGCAAGTCGGGCCTTGTCCTGCGGACATGCGTATTGGACTACGCGAGGCGCGACATCGACGGCGATGCAATACAAGCCGATGCAATCGCGCTCACCCGCCGGGCACCTACTGATCAGTCTCGGTCAAAGGGCAGGCAATTGCCGGCCAACCGCAAGACGGTGCCCGTCGAGATCCCAAACTCACGCGCCCAACCCGCCGGGAGTTCGACCGCGTAAAGGTAGGGCTCGGGTGGTGGAAAGGATGCGCAGTTTCCATCAGGGCACGGATTCATGGTGACCACACCTCGCACGCGCCCGTCTGCACCAACGAACATCAGGTCAAGAGGGATGCGTGTATCGCGCATCCAAAAAGGTGTCGACACGAGAAGTGACTCAGGTGCCGAAGACGGAGAGATCTCCGAGCCCACTGCGGCCAGGGCCACGGCGGCGTCTCCGGAAAAGACAAAGGCCATGCCGTCATAGTCGCCAATTGAATCCCGCCCAGAGAGCCCCAGCGCGCGCTCAGATGCATCGTCAGCAAGCTCGACGCAAAGCTGGCTGGTTCCGCCCTCGAGGAGGATCCCAAGGGGGGGATTCGGAAGGCCGTGACCATCTTCGCCCCTTCCTCCGCCAAGAAGAAGAAGCGCCGTCAACAGCCCCAGCGCGACGAAGACGAGCGCCCCGCCGATCCATAGAAGCCTCGGGTTGGGGGGGCGCTTCTCGTTCAGCCCTTGAACCTCGCCTCAAGCGCTCCCGCCACATCCTCTGGGAGAGTGTAGGACTCGGTATCCGATGGAAACTCCCGTGACCGTACCGCACTTGCGTAGGCGCGAATCCCCTCAGCCGCAGCACTTCCCAGATCGGCAAAACGACGAACGAACTTGGGGCGGTGCCCTTCAAACAGGCCGAGCAAGTCGTGGTAGACGAGCACTTGGCCGTCGCAGAAAGGACCAGCGCCGATCCCGATAGTAGGTACGTCGATTGCCTCCGTCACCAGCCTCGCCAAAGGCGCGGGTACACACTCAAGTACCAGTGCAAAGACCCCGGCGGAAGCTAATGCCTTGGCATCATCAACGAGTTCCTGAGCGGCATCGAGGGCCTTGCCCTGCACCTTGTAGCCGCCGAGGGCATTGACCGACTGTGGCGTGAGTCCGATGTGGCCCATAACGGGGATCTCGGCGTCAAGCATCGCTTCGATCACCGGTACCCGCTTCCTGCCTCCTTCGACCTTGACCGCCTTCGCCTTGCCTTCGACAACGAGGCGACCGGCATTGCGTACTGCATCGCTTACGCCGGTGTGGTAGCTCATGTAAGGCATGTCGGCTACGACCAAGGGTACGGAACATGACCGAGTAACGGCCGCCGTGTGGCGGACCATGTCGTCCACGGTGACCTCGAGCGTCGAGTCGTAGCCCAGCACGACCATGCCGAGTGAGTCGCCGACCAAAATGATCTCGGCCCCACCAGCTTCGGCGGCGCGGGCACTCGATGCGTCGTAGGCCGTGACCATCACTAGCGGATTTGCAGAGTCCTTGTGCGCGGCAATCTCAGGGACTGTCACCGGTTTGCGAGGCGTGTTGGCGCTTTCGGTGCCGTGCGCCTGCACTGCATCAGAGCGCGGTTCCTCCGCTGGGTACGAGCTCATCGAACTCCTCCTCTCCGTCCAGTGCCTGCCCGGTTGAACGGACAACTTCGGCTACCGGCGGTTCTTCAATTCTATCCCGCTCCGCCTCGACCACAGCACCCGGACCCGTGATCAGGTCGCGCCCAGCCAGAGTGAACCACCAGAGCAGGGCTAGCAGTGCCGCTGTGCGCCAATAGACGGATATGACGAAGGTGTCTTGCCAGGAATTCCTCGCAAGTTGCGGCGACGTCGCAAACCAATAGAAACCGCTGTAGAGCAGGACGGCGTCTGCGGCGAGATACGGAACTATCAACCACCACGGCACATTTACAACAACAAAGAATGCGACCAGCCAAATCATGTATTGAGGTGAGTGGACCTTTGAAGTCAGCAGGAACAGGGTCACAATCGCTCCTGCGATCGACCACGGATCACGTCGCCGTCTCCATTGGAAGACCAGCAGCCCCGCGCATCCGAATGCGAACAAAGCAAAGGTGATCGGATCTATCACTGCCTTGTAAGGGGCAGATGCGGGACCGGCAGCGATCGAGCTGTCCAGCATGAGAAAGGTGAGGATAAGCGAAACAACCCCCCCGACGGCGGCGATGCCAATGGAGTCAATCCGCTTCGCAAGTCCTCGTGTGCCGGCGAAGGCAGTGCACCACGTGAAGATCAAGGTGAGCCCGAGCATGAAGATCACCGGAATCAGCCGGGCGCCTGTCGTAGTCCCCGGACCGGTGAATCGATCGGAAAACCAGTACCAATAAGTACCGAAGTCGGGAGTGCGCTTGGCATGGAACTTGAAGACCGAGACCTTCGCTCGGGGTTGTCCTTGTCCGGCTCACGCCATCTGGCTAGCAGCAGCGCTGGGACTGCATATCCCGGAAACAGCTTGGCTGCCGCGCCGATTCCAAGCGAGAAGGCCGCCCATCCGTCGCGGCGCCTTGCCCAGGCCCACATGCCAAGGGCGAGAGGAGCAACTGCAAGCAGATCCCAGTTGTGAAACGCATAGAAGATGAGCGGGGAGCCAAGTGCATACCAAAGAACCCTCGGCCGCGGCCCGACCGCACCGATTAGCCCCGCCAAGGCAAGAATTGCCGATAGGCCAAGGAACGGCAGATTCGCGATGAAGAACTGCTTGTGCGTACTTGCGAAGTTCGATGCCGCCCACATCTCAAGGCCCGTAAGGACAGGGTACTCATAGCTGGTCTCGACCACATAGGGGAACTTGCGTTCATCCAAACTGCGCTCGCCGTAGAGAGCCTGAAGATCTGAATAGCAGACTGCTCTGTACTGGATGTAGTTCGGAGGACCCCAGTCGTTGTCGAGACACGGCGCCTTTAGCGCGTAACCCATTACCAGACTGAAGAGCGCCGCAACGAGAAGGACGAAGGCAACAGCCCCGGGCGGGAATCGAGCGGCCTGTCTCTCGCCGGTCTTCAGCGCGCTTCTACCTGCTCAGGCGAGATCTCGCGCTTCAGACGGGCCCGAACAATTCTGGGTGACGCGGTCGGACTTGGGGATCCGCTGGGACTTGGACTCGGCGGAGGCGATCTTGTGCCAGCCGGACTCGGTGAGGGTGACGGTGACTCTGACGGTGTCGGTGTCGGGCAATCCACGGGAGTCGCCACAGGCGAGGCACCCGGACTGGGGGAGGCACAGGGATCCTCAGTCGTACCGATGATCTTTCCCGTCAGCTTCACCTCTTTGAACTTGGTGACAGGCCGCCCCTTGACCGCATCCTTCATGTACTTGCTCCAGATCGACGCGGGGAAGGTTCCCCCCGAGACCTGCTTGCCATGCACGTTGGTCATCTTCTTCTGAGAACTCTCTGCGTAACCGACCCATACGGCAGTGGACAGCTGCTCGGGGGTATAGCCGACGAACCAAGCGTCGCCGTACTCCTCGGCCGTCCCAGTCTTGCCGGCGACCGGGCGCCCGATCGCTGCCCCCTTGCCAGTGCCATTGGTGACCACCCCTTGGAGTGCCATGTTGAGCTGATCGGCTTCGTTCTCCTCAAGAACCCTGCGCCGCTCCCCCTGGCTCGCCTCCTCCAGGATCTTGCCGCTTGAGTCAACGACTTTCGTCACCACGATCGCCTCGGTCCGCTTACCACGGTTGGCAAAGGTCAGATAGGCCACCGACATGTCGAGTACCGAGACCTCCTGCGAGCCGAGGACAATTGACGGAACCTCCTTTATGTCAGATCGGATCCCAAGCTCCTTGGCCATCTTGGCCGTCTTGTCGACGCCATCTTCAAGCTCAAGCTGCGCGTACACGGTGTTCACCGAGTTCGCCGTTGCCGCCATTAGGTCAACTGTTCCAAAGGACTGACCGCCGTAGTTCTTCACGTCCCACGTGCCGCCACCGGGAAGTTTCAGTTTCATCTTCCCGGGGCCGGCGAACTTCGACTTGAGCGAGATTCCGCTGTGAACAGCAGATGCAAGAGTGAATGGCTTAAAGGATGAGCCGGGCTGGCGCCCCGATCCGCCACCTTCCTCGCCAACTGCCAAGTTGACTTGGCTGGCCTTGTAGTCGCGCCCGCCAATCATTGCCAAGACCTGACCGTCACTATCGACTGTGACGATCGCAACCTCTGGATCCCCCGGGGCCCCAAGCGTCGAGTCGATCGCTGAACGGGCGGCCGACTGAAGACCGGGGTCGATTGTCGTATAAACCTTCAAGCCGCCCTTGAAGACTCGCTCGGCCGTGTACTTGTTGATCAGATACTGGCGCACATAGTCGACGAAATACGCGTTCACTCCCGCGGCCGCGATCACCTCCTGGCGTTGTGGCAGCACGCATGTAACGCCAGATCGCGGCGCGCTCGTACTTGACGGACACTCGACCATGTCGAGCTTCTTGTGCGCGTCAGCCGATTCCCTGGTCAGCGCGCCCATTTCGAACATCGCCTCCAACGAAGCGTCGCGACGCGCTCTCGCTCTCTCCGGACTGCGCAGGGGATCAGCTGTCTCGGGCGAGCGCAGAAGTGAGGCCAGGAGCGAGGCCTCCCCAGGGCCGAGGTCCTTGGCATCCTTTCCAAAATACGCCTTCGATGCCGCCTGAACTCCGTAGGCGCCTCTCCCGAAATACACCTTGTTGAGATATAGAGCGAAGATCTCTTGCTTTGAATGGCGCTGCTCGAGCTTGACCGCCATGACAGCTTCCTTGACCTTGCGGGTGTAGGTCCTCTCGCCGCCCGTGTAGACAAGCTTGACGTACTGCTGGGTCAGCGTCGACGTACCTCGCGCCGGGTCGCCACTGGTGAGTGCCTCCCACCCGGCACGGATCCATGCCTTGAAATCAACCCCCTTGTGATCAAAGAAGGTTCGGTCTTCCGTCGCGAGTACGGCCTGCTTAAGGGGCTCGGACATCTGATCGAGGCTAATGATCGTCCGGTTCTGCTCACCGTGGAGCTGGACGAGCTCCGAGCCTTTCGAGTCGTAGATAAACGATGTCTGCGGGGGGGTGTCGACGTCGGGTGGAAGCTCAATCTTGGAGAATATGTAGGACAGCCCGATCGCAGCCACGGCCGCAAGCAAGATGAAAGTCAGCAGTATCCACCTGAAGCGTGGAAGAAACGGGATTCGCTTCTTGCGCTTTGGCTTGCCGCCCGCCTTGCCCTTTGGTGCCTTGCCCGCCTTGCTAGTCGTGCCGGTCGCGCTGGTCGAGTCGGGCTTTCGCTGGCTTCGAGACAACTTCGCTGATGTACCTACCTTCGCGGTCGTTGCCTGCTCGACGGCGCCATGGTCGGCAGAATTGCCCGACGTCTGCCTCTCAGCGCTTGATGCCGCGCGTCTGTCCGACGGGCGCCTGACACCACCATTTGGTCTGTCGTCTTCTGGGGATTTGTTCATTTCAGGAGGATGAGCCGATCCCGACCGAGCAATTGCCCCCCACTCACTTCGTACTCAAGGGTCGCCGGGATAGTTACTCCGGTACCCCGTGTCGTGGTTCCGCTGGCCTAACTGTCCAGCTCAGGACGCATGCGCTCGCCCGGCGAGGAAACGTCGCGCTAGATGGTTCCAGGTGCAGGCGGTGCAGACTTCCACTACATAGCATACGAACTCATCGTGAGATGCTTGGAGCAATTCGAAGCGCTCCGGGGTGCAAATCCTTCCGTTGTAGCGCCTGAGCGAGCTGCCGTAGGTAAACGAGACTGCTACTAGTGAACGCTTCTCACAAACGGGGCACTTTTCGTCGAGGGGCTCCCCCATTGCCTCAGCAGCGCGAATCAGAGCGGGCTGGGCATCGCAAATATCTGTGACGGGCACGCGCCCGGCTCGCCACTGCGCAATAGCGGCTCGCTTGGCAAGCGTGTAGTCAACGCCCTGGGGCACCAATGCCTCCTCAGTCGCATGGCGAGCGACCAATCCGGAATCCCAAGTTACCGGATGAGTCTAACCGTGGTATCGGCACATCCTGGCGCGGCCTTTGCCCTGAACTAACCAGCTGCTGGGTGAGCGTCACCCGTTGGCTTGCACAACCGATTCCGCCAATTTGAGGTCCCGGATCATTAGTCCGTATCCCTGTGCTGAAAGCAGATCGCGCGCCGAGACCTGCCTAATCACGACCAGGCCATCACCCCCGCCGGCAATAGTCACCGATCCGGGCCCCGTCGCGGATCCGCGTATGATCTCGCCTGTCGCGCCCTCGGGGATCTCCCCCGACCATTGGCCGCCTTCACCCCGGCAGCTGAGTCGCGGACCGGCTCCGCCGATCACCACCCTTATTGACACCGGGCCGACGCCGGCCGATTCCTGGGTGATGCTTACATCTCTCCCAAATCGGGTGCCTTCGATGACAGTCGGTCCGACGACATATGGCCGCATCAGATTCCCCCCAACGAAGCCTGTTGGATTCGGGCCGATAACGGCGCCAGGCGTCTTGGTCACTCGAAGTCCAAGCGGAGCGAGCCAATCGTCAGAGCTCTTCGTACCGACGCGCACAACCCACCACGCGTACAGTGCGCCAAAGGGGAGCAGCACGATCGGGACAATCCAAATCTTGTCACTGTTGCCAGTGAGCGCAATTGCCAAACCCCCGGCAATTGCCACTACCGCTACGACTACTGACAGGGCCATGAGCCTTCCAGTTGTGCGCCCTCCCCCAGCCGGTATCGGCACGGCGCGGGTACTTGGATCTCGCTCGCGAACCTCGTCGGGAATCATCGACTGGATGAGCTGAGTGACCTCGTCCACCGGGTAGGAGCGAGTCCGTCGGACGGTTCGAAGGATTGAGAAGCCAACCAGCAGCACCGCCACGGTAATGCCTGCAATAACGGCAATCGTCGTCTGGCGCCGCTGAGCATTCCGACTCTCCTCGACAGCCGGATTGCCCGAAGTCCCAGGGTCAGTTGTGGTGTTTGGTGACGGCTGAGCCGTTGCGACCCTCGACTGCGACTGCCTTACCGTCTCGACGCACTTCTCATATGCGGCGGTATTCGATTTCAGTCCCGCGCACTGCTCCTCGGGGGTGGCCTGCGCGTGGGACGGTCCGGCAAGCACGACCGCCGTCATTCCGACGACCGCAAGAGCGAGAGCTAATGACGCAAATCTAAGAGTGCGTGACAACTGATATGGGCCTTATTGACTTCACGTAGCCGAGAAATCGGGTCGCTTCGGCGGTGACGTGAGCTCCCTGCTCAACTTGATCGAAGATCTCATCGCTCACACGCCACGCCTTTATTTCGGGGGTCGAGCCGTCGTCAACCGCCAGATAACAGCGGTACTTGGGCGTGTGAGACGAGTCAAACGTGCCACGTCTGCGGCGTTTTCGCACAAGGTAGCCCTCGACTGTCCTACTGGTAGTCATGTCTGCTATCGCCCTCACAAACCCGGTGAGCCCGGCTAGAAATACTACGAGGCCGACAATGAACAGTACTGAGACGACTAGTTGCGCCACGTCGCCAACCGAAGTTCCGGATCCGCCGCTGCCGTCCATGCCGGGAAGACTCGAGGTTGCGCGCGCGGCATTGACCTTGCTGCCGACCAAGAGAACCATCGCTCCGGCACCGCCCATCAACACAGACAGGCCCGCCGCGACCAAGGGATGCTTGCCCCACATGGGCGGGTACCTGACCGGATAGCGCACCTTGACCGGATGCCATTTGCCTCCCCAAGGGCTCCAAGCGTTCTTGTCGTCTTCGTCCCCCATCGGCAATGCTCTGACTGCGGATTCAGCGATCTCAAACGCGGCCGCGTAGGCGAGATTGCGTCCCCAAACCGCGACTCCCGAAGGTCCGACATCTTCGAACTCACCATGAGTGGAGAAGTACTCGCGAACGCCGAGCCAATAAGAAGCTCGCTGAATCCCGAGAGCAGTCGGCTGCTGAGGCCGATAGTGCCTGACAGTCTGGAGAACAAATGCCGCGAAGGCATAGACGACGAGGGCGGGTTGCCATTTAGTCGCAAGAAACACGAGCCCGGCCGGTATCAGGGCTAGTGCACCAAAGATGGCCGTGAGCTGCGCATCCCATATGTCCTTGGAGAGTCCAAGTTGCTGAGCCTCGTCGATAACGTCGTTGCGAAACGCACGTCGCCACCGGGTTGACACTTCGCCCTCACCCGCCGAGAGGGCCTCGGCCGGCACGACACCACCCGACGCCTTCGATTCAAGAAGCTCCATGACTCGCTCCTCATAGGGAGTGAGCCCCCCTGTTGACCCTCCAGTGAGACGAACCATTGGGAGACCGGGCTGGTAGTCCTCAATTCGGATTACGCGCCGCGCTGCCAGGTCGAGAATCGTTGAGGGAGCTGCCTCGCTAGGCAGTCTGAATCGGCTGGCCAGCAGGGCCGCCACTGCGGGTGCCTCGCTACCCAGATCGGAGGTCGCCTGCCCGACTTCGATCTCCTTCACATGGCGAGCAGCAATGACGATTGCAACGCCTGAAGCCCAAGCGATCGCCAGTGCGAGGGCCCCGACTAGTGCCGCTGACTGCATGTCAGCGATAGTTGGTGAATTGGAGCGGAATCCCGAAATCCTTTTCTTTGAGTGCCGCCATGACTGCCTGCAAGTCGTCCTTCTTCTTGCCGGAGACGCGCAGGGAATCACCCTGGATCGCCGCCTGGACCTTGAGCTTCATGCCCTTGATGAGCTTGACCATCTCCTTGGCCTTCTCGGTCGGCACTCCCTGGTTGAGCTTGATCTCCTGCCTATAGGTCCCGCCTGCGGCATCCTCAAGTTTGCCCTTGTCGAGCGCCTTGAGGGAGACCTTCCGCTTGACGAGCTTCTCTTCGAGAACCTGCACGGCCGCATTGAGGCGCTGATCCGTTCCGGACCGAACCTCTATCGCCTCGTCCTTGAGCTCGATCGAAGTGCCTGTGCCCTTGAAATCGAACCGCGTCTGGATCTCCTTCGATGCCTGCTGCACCGCATTGCGAACCTCTTGCATGTCGAGTTCAGAAACAACGTCAAAGCTAGGATCCGGCATTGTTCTCCTCCGCTTGGATCAGATCATTCAGCGCAATGTGTTCACTACACGCTCGCCCGCCAACGGGTGAACCAAGTTGGGGATGCGCGCTGAAGGCCGTATCCTACTCAGGCGCTGCCGGGCAGCTGGGTCAGTACTTGACCAGTCTTTGTTCTGTTCGGCGAAGGTCGCATCCGGGGGGATGCCCGAGCGGACAAAGGGAGCAGGCTGTAAACCTGTCGGCGTAGCCTTCGGAGGTTCGAATCCTCCTCCCCCCACAAATGTGATGTCGCGAGACATCGGAGACAGATGTCGCGATTTAGGCGCCATGAGTTCCCGCAGGCGCAAATTGCCAAGACATCGGATTCGCCGCCGTTCCATGCGGCTCTCTCGTGCTCTCGCTACCGCCGGGCTCCGAAAGACATGAGCGAAGTGTGCGGCATTAACGATCAGGCTACGCTCTGCTCCGTTACGGAGCGAGGAGAACCATCGTGGACTTAGGCCTCTCGGGCCGCAGAGCGCTGGTAGCCGGCGCATCACGCGGGCTTGGCTACGCAACGGCAAAGCGGCTCACGCAGGAAGGCGCGCGCGTGGCCATTTGTTCGTCTAGCAATTCGATTCACGAAGCTGCCGAGAAGATCGGAAATGGCATAGTCGGATTCGTCGTCGATGTTGCTGATTCGGCAGCAGCGATGAACTTCGTAGCCCAAGCCGCAGATGCCCTTGGCGGAATCGACATATTGGTTACAAACGCAGGCGGACCCCCGTCGGGATCAGCGACAGGTACGGAAATCTCCGCGTATCTCAAGGGATTCGAGCTCAATTGCCTCTCGGCCATCGCCATGTGTGACGCCGCAGTCCCAATGATGAAAGATGCCGGTTGGGGGCGAGTCGTGGCGATCACATCAATCGCAGCCCGCCAGCCGGCGGCCGACCTTGCCGCATCATCAGTGGCACGTGCGGGACTGACCGCATATTTGAAGTTGCTCGCTCGCGATATGGCGCCACACGGAATCACGGTCAACTCAATTCAACCGGGCTATCACGCGACTGCGCGCCTCAAGGCCCTTGGGCGCGAAGGACTTGAATCTCACATCCCAATGAGGCGCCTCGGCGATCCGAGCGACTTCGGCGCAATTGTCACGATGCTCTGCGCCGAACAGGCGGGCTACCTCACCGGGGCGGCAATACCAGTCGACGGCGGCGCATACCCCGGCCTCATCTAGACGACCAGCTACTGCACATTTGAGGTTGCCGGAGAACTTTGTGGGCTCTTTACATATGCAATAGAAATGAACTCGGTCGTGTTGCTGCTCAACCAATTACTGAGGGTGATCCTGCCGAGGCAGGCGCTACAATCGCCCCACCCGCCCCCTTAGCTCAGTCGGCAGAGCGTCTCCATGGTAAGGAGAAGGTCTACGGTTCAAGTCCGTAAGGGGGCTCGCGGCGGTGTAGCTCAGAGGTAGAGCAAGCGGCTCATAATCGCTGTGTCGGAGGTTCGAGTCCTCCCACCGCTACCAAGGTTGATACGCACTCAACGGATTCCCACGGACTTTTCGAGCATGCCTTGTCATACTGTCTACTGCAACTGATGTTGACGATCTGACAGCAGCTAGGGGAATCCTTACGTGATCACCCTCGAACCACATCCGTTTGGGGAACTCATTGGCCTTGAAGTCACTGAGGCGAACGACGGCGTGGCTGTTACTCGCCTTGAAGTCCAGCCGGAATTGCTCAATCCCCATGGCGTCCTACATGGCGGAGTCCTCTTCTCCATGGCCGACACTGCAATGGGCGCGGCGGTGAAGTCGCTGCTAGATGAGGCTGAACTCTGCGCT
Organism: Acidobacteriota bacterium; assembly: GCA_003577105.1. GTDB lineage: Bacteria > Actinomycetota > Acidimicrobiia > ATN3 > ATN3 > ATN3. The sequence goes on from QEUQ01000047.1 coordinate 30,001, forward strand.
TCGATCGAGGTTCACATTCGATTTCTTGCGCCTTGTAAAGACGGAACTCTGACATCGGTGACCGAAGTTGTCGGGCGAGGCAAACGAGTCATGCAGCTCGAGTCGAGGATCACCGACGCCAGCGGACGGCTAATCGCGACAGCTACGGGGGCCTTCGCTGTTCTTGCGGCCTGAGTGATACTATCTCCGCCCCACGCCACACAGGAGACCTCAGATGGCGAGCGACAAACGGCCGATCATCACGATGGCATGTGAAGACTGCAAGCATCGCAACTACACGACGAAGAAGAACAAGCAGAACAACCGCGAGCGCCTTGAGCTCAAGAAGTTCTGTCCGAATTGCGGCTCGCACACTCTCCACAAAGAGACCCGCTAGCCTGCCTATTAGGTCAGCTGCCGAGTGACTTCGCGTAGCTCCCTTAGTCACCTCGAAGGACACGAATTCCAGCCCACCGAATTCGAGGTCACCAAGGAGAAGATCGGCCAATTCGCGGATGCCATTGGCGATCAGTCATATGAAAGCGGCGAGGTTGCGCCTCCCACGATGGCAGCCCTCTACGGTCTGAGCGCCGTCGGGTCGCTCCTAGCCCTCGAGGAAGTCAGCCCACATCTTGCGCGAGTGATCCATGCCGATCAGGAGCTGACCTGGGAACGTCCGGTTACCGCCGGCGAGTTGCTAACGACTAAGGGGCGGATATCTAGAGTCCGCGAAAGATCCGGCGCATGGTTTGTCACGGTTGAGTCCGAAACCTGTGACTCGAGTGGGGCCCCTGTCGGAACGTCAGTCTCCACGCTGGTGATCGGTGGGTCGGAGTGAGTACCGGTTGCTTGATCGGCCACGCAAGATGACCGCTGAGCGCGTCGCAAAGAGCCGCGAATACTCGGCCGACGGCGCTGCCCTCGCCAAATATGCGGAAGCGAGCGGGGATCACAACCCGATACATCTCGACCCAGATGCAGCTCGCAAAGCGGGTCTTGAGGACTGCGTGGTCCATGGCATGTTGATCATGGCCTGGGCCGCCAGCGTTGCTGCCGAAGTCGTAGGTGGCGCACAGAACCTCAAAAGCCTCAGGATGCGCTTCAAGTCACCGCTGTATGTTGGGGTACAGGCGACTGTGACCGCAGAGGCCGTTGAGGCCACCGGAGAGCAAATTGATGTCCGGGTCACCGTGAGTGATCCAAGTGGCCTGACCTGCGCATCCGGTAGCGGCATAGCCACAGCAAGAAGATTTCACTAAGCGAACACGTAACATCACGGATAGCAGCGGAGTCAAAAGGTTCACCGCTGCGGGAGGTACTCGTGGAGGTACCGGTCGAACTTGTCGAATCTGCGAAAGCAGGCGACGAGAGAGCGATCGAGGAGCTGATCAGAAGGTCCCAGACTAGTGTTTATACGCTGGCCTACCGTCTGACCGGCAATGAGGAAGATGCCCGAGACGTCACGCAAGAGACGTTCATTAGGGTGGTCCGGAACTTGAAGAAGTTTCGCGGCGATTCTTCCTTCTCGACTTGGCTCTACCGGGTTACATCCAATTCGGCATACACGCTGATGGCCAAGCGCAAGAGGCGTGCTGCTGAGAGCCTGGATGAACTGACCGAGACCTTCGAGCCGCCGGCAGATACGGCACCGGGCCCTGAGGCTCGGGCAATTTCGTCGGATGCGCGTGACCGGTTGGTCGCAGCACTCTCGAAATTGTCAGAAAATGACCGCATTGTCGTGGTCATGAAAGACATTTACGGGTTTCCTCATGAGGAAATCGCAGCTGAGCTGGGAATTGGAGTCTCAGCCTGCAAGGTCCGGCTCTTCCGGGCTAGGCAGCGGCTGCGAGATGTACTCGAAGGGGATGGGGCCTCTGAAAAGGAACAGGTGAGCTAGATGGAGTGTGCAGAAGCGGCCACGGCACTCCCGGGCTGCGTTGAAGGCGATCTACCTGAAGACGTCGCGGCGCATCTTGAGACGTGCATTCACTGCCAGGCCGAAGCTGTGCGTTACAAGCGCCATGCGCGGCTAATGGGCACGTTGGCTGACCAATATGTTGAGCCCCCGGCTGATCTGCTTGAGTCGCTCCTCGACTCGGTGATTGAAGATCGCAAGCATAGGCGTTCGGTGAGGCGCAAAGCAGCCGTTGGAATCGGCGGGCTGGCTATTGCAGCTGCGGGAACGGCCGTTGGAATCGTTGTGCACCAGCGGCACAAGGCGGCCACTCGCGGACTGGTCGAGATTGCGGGCAACGTGATCGACGCGATCAGGCCGGCGGGAACATCTGACTTGGTGGCGAGCTAGAACCAAGCCTCGGCAGCGCCGCCGCCGTCAGATGGTCGGGGAAATCTGTGCGATTCTAGCCACGTGCAAACTCCGTCAGATCCAGGGGCCGAAATCACCGACGCCTCTAGCGATCGCGCATCCGATCGCGATGCAGAGACGGGTTCAGGGCTTGCCTATGCATCAACTGTTGCAGGTGGAGCCGCCGCAGTTGTTGCGCTAAGCACAGGCGAGATTCTCGCTGCGACAACGGGCTTCTTTCCTTCTTTCATCGATTCGGTCACCTCCGCAGTAATAGACCTGGCCCCAAAGGCGCTTGTGAAGTTCGGGATCAGCGTATTCGGCACCTACGACAAGATGGTCCTGGTGGCCGTGACTTCCGCTCTTGTGTGCGGCGCCGGTGCTGCGATTGGCCGAATTGCGAGGCGAGCTGTTCGTCTCGCCGTGCTGGGCGCATCGATATTCGGCATGATCGGAGTGGTCGCGTCATTGCAGTCCAAAGCTCGGCTTCTCGGCGCAATCTCAGGTGCGGCAATCTCGATAGGGGCTGCCGCTGTCGTCTACGCAGTGCTTGTGGAGCGCTCAACGCGACCAACGGAACAGGGCGAGTTGACTGAGCCAATCTCCGGTGAGGTGGAAGCATCTGGAATCTCACGACGCAAGTTCTTCTGGACGGCGGCTGTAATTGGCGCGACAGCAAGCTCAATAGCACTGGCTACAAGAGTGATCTCCTCAGGTGCGAGCGCCGAAACCGCCCGTTCACAAGTGGTCCTTCCCGCGCCGAAGTCGCCGCTGCCGGCACCCCCGGAATCGACATCACTCAATGTCGGTGGAGTGACGCCACTTGTCACATCAAACGCCGACTTCTACACGGTCGACACCTCTGTCTTCACACCGCGTACCGACTTGCGAGACTGGGACTTGAAGGTCTCAGGCATGGTCAGCAACCCGTACAGGATCAGCTTCGATGAACTGCTCGAAATGGAGATGGTTGAGGAATTCGTGACGCTCGCCTGCGTCTCAAACGAAGTGGGCGGCAACCTCATCGGCAACGCGCGATGGCGCGGTGTTCCCCTCGCCCGCATAATCGATCGTGCGGGTATCGAAAGCGGTGCCGACCAGATTGTCGGGCGATCATCTGACAACTTCGCCGTCGGATTCCCGACGGATGTTGCGCTTGATGGCCGAGTTGCCCTTGTGGCCGTCGCCATGAACGGCGAGCCACTTCCGACGGGTCATGGATTTCCGGCACGCCTTGTTGTAGCCGGCCTGTACGGCTATGTCTCAGCGACTAAGTGGATTTCCGAAATCGAGCTGACGACCTTTGACGCGTTTGACGCTTATTGGATTCCCAGGGGATGGGCACAGAGGGCACCTATTAAGACTCAGTCGCGCATTGACGTACCCCGCGCATCTGCCCGTATTGCTCCCGGCAAGACGGCAATTGCCGGCGTGGCCTGGGCACCCTCGCGAGGGATCTCACGAGTAGAAATCCAAATCGACGACGGACCGTGGGTAGCTGCTGACCTCGCTGAGTCACTCTCGGTCAATTCCTGGCGCCAGTGGATGCATCAGTGGGATGCAACTCCTGGCCGGCATGTCATCAGGGTCCGGGCAACAGACGGGTACGGCGAGACGCAGACCGATCGAATCTCACCTCCTGAACCCGACGGCGCAACCGGATATCACACAATCGCTGTCACGGTCTCGGAAAGCTAGCCTGACCAGCTCTGCAACATATTCCAATTGACTCGCGCTCGCTCCGCTGTTTTACTTGTCTGTAACTGAATACAGCTCATCCAGAGAGGCAGAGGGACAGGCCCGATGAAGCCTCGGCAACCACCAAGACCGAAGATCCGGTTGCGGCAGGTGCCAATTCCGACCCAGGACCCCTGAAGGTGTCCGATGGGAAAGATGAGGACCCCTTCGAAGTCTCTGCGTGCACATGATCGCAGGGACTTTTTGATTGGGACCATCGGGAAGACCCTCTCTCCAACTACCCGAAGGAGTCCAAATGCCCGCCATGACCGGCCTCACATGCCGCGAATGCGGTCGTCAGTACCCGGCCGAGGCTATTCACGTGTGCGAATTCTGCTTTGGCCCGCTCGAGGTCGCATATGACTATGAAGCAATAGCTTCGACAATCACTCGCGAGACCGTTGAAAACGGACCGCGGTCGCTTTGGCGCTATCGCGAGCTACTGCCGGTCGTAGGTGACGACTACGTTGATCTCGGTGCGGGCCTCACGCCTCTAGTCAGGGCCGAGCGGCTTGGTGCAGAGCTCGGGCTGGCCAACCTGTGGATCAAGAACGAAATCCCCAACCCGACGCATTCCTTCAAGGACCGAGTCGTCTCAGTTGCGCTGACACGAGCTCGTGAGCTGGGCTACTCCACAGTGGGATGCGCGTCCACCGGCAATCTTGCTAACTCGGTGGCGGCACATTCGGCTGCTGTTGGAATCGATTCCGTCGTATTTATCCCCTCCAATCTAGAGGCCGGAAAAATTGTCACAACCGCCATATATGGTGGAACCGTTGTCGCAGTCGAAGGTAACTACGACGACGTCAACAGACTCTGCGCAGAGGCGGCCGGGGAGTTCCCGTGGGCCTTCGTGAACGTCAACATCAGGCCGTACTACGCAGAAGGGTCAAAGACAATTGCATATGAGACTGCTGAACAGCTCGGCTGGAAAACGCCGGACCATGTTGTTGTACCAGTGGCCAGCGGATCACTGCTGACCAAGGTCAAGAAAGGGTTCGACGAGCTCTACAAAGTCGGATTGCTCGACGAGGAGCCTGCAGTGCGAGTGAGTGGCGCCCAGGCGGAGGGGTGCTCGCCCGTCGCAACTGCATTTGTCGAGGAGGCACCGGCGATCAAGCCAGTCAAGCCTGAGACGATTGCGAAGTCGCTGGCGATCGGGAATCCAGCTGATGGCTACTACGCGATTGACGCCGCTTCGAAAACCGGCGGTGGTTTTGGCAAGGTGACCGACGCCGAGATCGTGGAGGCCGTGGAATTGCTGGCGCGCACTCAGGGCATCTTCACCGAGACTGCTGGCGGAGTAACCATTGCGTCGCTGATACAGCTTGTTGAAGCGGGCAC
>QEUQ01000094.1 GCA_003577105.1 Acidobacteriota bacterium
GATACTGGGCTACATCGATGCCTCACGCTTACCTCCGGGGGTGACGTCGCTCAGCCTCACTGCACTCCAATGCCCAGCTAGCCCGTCGGTCTTTGACTATGGCCTTGAGATTCCACCCGATGGCGAGACCCAGGCGACCATTGGAGCAATTGGAACCTGCAATGCCTATTCCACTCCTCAGATACCGCTGAGAGTTCTGCCTAAGACCGCCACGGCCGAGCTGGCGATGGACGTCGTTCGTGAAGCACCCGGATTCGCCGGGGACCTGAGTAGCTCGAAGAGCTTTGTCGCTACCGGCAGCTGGGCAGTTGGCGACCGCTGGGTCTTCTCGTCAGGGCCCTATGACGGCCTTGGCGTGCCCGGTATCACAAGACAGTCTGGGCGTACGTTCGCATCTGGCCCGCCTGCATCAGATGGGAGTTCCCATGTCCCCGTCGGCGACTTAGCTGCCCTAGAAGATCTAGATCTCGTAATAGGCGATCCGGCGCTCGGGCTGATGGTCCTTTCCGGAGCCGAGATATCGCCGACACCGATTGCCTGTGACGAGGCATTTGCACCCGGGCGTGAGGGCTGTCGATATGAGGTCGATATCTCACCCGGCCACCTCGGCAATACAACCCACATAACCGCCTACTCCGATCAGACAACAGGGCTCCTGGGCGCAATCAGCTGGAGCTATGCGATTCCCTCTGCGGGCAACTACGCGGAACTTCCCGGGCCCGGTGGCTGGGGCTCGCCGACGGCACCGACTCAGACTACGACGGTCCGAATTATCTTCTCGGGCTACGGGAGAGGCCAGGCCGTCGCGATCCCTGATCTCGGGGCGGCGCCGTGAGTGCGAGCCGCTCCAGTCATGGCGACAAACGCTGGCGTTCCACATGTGGCCGCGACGTCAGAACCAATATTGCGCGCGTGGCAGGTCCGGGCGCGTTGACGACAACGCTTGTCGTAATAACAATGTTATCTGGCCTTGTTGTGGTTGCAATCGGCCCGTCTCCTTCGGCATACGCAACTCACCCACCGGCCTGCGAGCTGCGTGGCCCCCTTCTCCTCGGCCGTCGACCTGACGGCGCGCTTGGTGTAGTAAACAGAGATGGCACGTGTGTGCACACCTACGATTTAAATGCGACAGGTATGGTCAATGGGGCCACGTTCTCAGCCGACGGCTCACGGATTCACTTCGCCCAGCTCCAGGGTGGCGGCAAATGCAAGCTAGCCGAAATGCGAAGCGATGGTACTGAAATCCAGGTCTTCAGCACGGTGTTCGAGTGCAACATCAGGCCGGCCTTTTCGCCAGACAGGCCGGGCGTGGTCATAGTCTTCATGAGTAGTGGACCAGACGGGCCCGGTGTTTACTCAGTTCACTCAAGTGGCGGTGTAACTCTAGTGACGCCGACTATGGAAGCCGGAGGCCTCACATACGCTGACTCGCGGGTAGCGTTCATGAAAGATGGCCACCTGAGAACTGTTGCAGTCGGTGCAGACGGCAAGGGCACCGATCCAGCAGACCTCGGCCGCGACACCCAAGGACTTGAAATTGACAAGGACACACTGGCCGTTAGCACAGACGGAACGACGGTGACTTTCGCTGCCACTAAAGACGGCAATTTGACGATCTATCAGATCGCGGCGATCGGGGGCGAAGTAAGCGAGGTTATCAACTTAGGTGCCGCCAGCCCTAACATTGACTTCTACACTGTCTCGGGAGACGGTTGTGTCGTGTCGTTTGTGAAACCGGGATCAGGCGGTGAGCGGGCAAAGACTTACATACTCGATGTATGTGATTCCTCGATCTTACCGGTTGTTCGAGAAATCAATGTCGATGGCTGGTGGTTTGTGCCGTACTCGGTTGGGCCTCGCCAGATGCCATGGGATTTCAACGATCGGATTCAGTGCCGCCACTGCCCACATGCTGGAGATCCCGTCAATCTCGCTTCGGAATCGATTTCCTACTCAAGCACCGATATTTCGCAAGTTACGGCTGGCCCCCAAGTACGCCTTACTAGGACATACAACACGAGAGACCCAAGACCGACAGAGTTCGGACAGGGGTGGCGCACAAATCTGTCCGAACACGTTGCTTTCTCTCGATCCGGCGTGCCTACATCGATGGAGGGAGTGACTTGGATTCGTTCCGATGGCTCGACTGTTTTTTTCCGGCTGACCCCGACGGGCTACGTACCTCCCCCAGGCCAACACGAACAACTCGAGGTTGTTGGGGGACTCGCTCAAGTTACTGACTTGGAAGGAGTCGTGCGCCACTTCGACGAAGTAGGCAGGCTAGTCAGAGTCAGAGACCGCTTTGGACTTGGCTATGACCTGGCTTACTCCACGTTTGGCTGGGCTGAATCAATCACGCACTCCCTCGGCGCAAGCATCGCAATGACCTACGACAACGCGGGTCGCCTCATTTCAGCGAGTGCTTCCGACGGGCGAGTTGCAACGTACTCATACTCGAACAATTTGCTCGCGTCCGTCACGAAGCCTGGAGGAGTCGTCGAAAGCTACAGCTACGACTCCGATGGTAGACTTCATGAAATCATGGACTCTTCAGGCCGGGTGATTTATCGCCAGAGCCTTAGCCGAGGATCGATCATCGAGCAGGCTGACGGAAGAGGGAACGGCTACAGATTTGGCTATCGCTCAGGTCAAGTACCAGGTTCTGGCTCGGCAATTGTCACCGACACCTTGGGCGCTTCGATACGATCGACGTGGAACGAATTCGGCTTCGAGACTTCTCGCGTTGATGAGGTCGGAGCAACAACAGTAATTGAGTACAACTCCTTAGGCGATCGAACCAAGGTGACTGATGCCAGCGGGTCGACTTACCGAACCAGCTACAACGAAGGCGGAGATCCGACGTCTAGCGTTGACCCGAATGGCAACACCTCGAGTTTCACATGGAGAGCAGATCATCAACCACTGTCCTCAACAGATCCCACGGGTGTGACGACGTCCTATGAGTACAACGCCTCAGGGGCACTCACCTCGATCCAGACCCAAGGTGGTGGAACGACACTGCTCTTTCCCAACTCCGACGGCACGGTCTCGGCCACGATCTCCCCAGACGG
>QEUQ01000005.1 GCA_003577105.1 Acidobacteriota bacterium
GTCCGGCTCTGCATCTGAGGGCCTCATCTTCACCTCGCCCTATGGGAAACGCTATGAGTGCGGGCCACTGGTATTCGCACAAGCCGGATAGCTAAGGCCTAGATACGCCAATGATTCCCCTTCTTGGGGGGACTTGGCGCGCGTCGGATTGGGGGCGGCAATGGGCCGGCCGGCGGCAATGGGCCGGTCGCTGGCAATGGGTCCTAGCCGGCGGCAATGGGTCCTAGCCGGCGGCAATGGGAGCCGAGTCGATGTGCCTGAGCTTGAGGCTAGTCGAAGCTGGCGCCTCCGCCTCCGCCGAATCCTCCGCCTCCGCCGCCGCTGAAGCCACCTCCGCTCCCCGATGAACTGGGGGTGCCCGCTGTCTGCCAGTCGCCAACCCCTGAACTCATCCAGAGAAGCGCAGCTGTGTTCGCCGGATACCAGTCGTTCTGACCTTCAACCGGGGGCCGGAGCTTCATGTACTCGACGACCGTGTCACCTTCGCCCAGCGGTATCGCATATGCAAGGTAGTGCTCCCAGACGATGACCGATGCGGGTGGGTGATCCGGAATTGTCGAGAAGTCATGGATGTACCGCTTGAACGCCTGCCACTTCTCATTTGTCTCTGCACCGAGTCTCGTTCGCCTTGACATCCCACCCGAAGCGACCGTGGTCACTCCTCCGGCAAAAGCCGTCGCTATCCACCATTTCGACGAAAATGCGATTCCGGCAATGACGCTCAGGATGATCATCAACATCCCCAAGATTCCGAGCCCCACAACTAGACAGCCACTTGCCTTGCGCTCGATCAGCCCCTTCGAGTTGCCCAAGTTATCCACGTCGGACTGGAAGCCGCCCCAGAACTCTGTCCATACGGTCTGATTCGCCTTCAGCTCTTCCTTACGCGCGTTGAAGTCAACGGTGCCCGTGCCTGCCGGGAAGAGCCACACCAATGTGCGCATTTCGTGAGGTGCCAGCACCTCACCCGACTTGGCCCGCTCGGGAGTGGCCAAGAGGATCACGTTTTCTTCGTCTCTGTTTGGAGGCTCTTGGATTCTCATGTACCGCCGGCGCGCGAGATCAACAATCGTTCCCGTCAGGTCAGTAGTGTCGATCGTGCCGAAGCGCGTCAGCCATCCCACCTCTGCTGGCGTTTCTCCTGTGGGTAATTCACGCTCGTAGATCGGTGGATTCTCGACCTTGTACTCGCGGCCGAAGCGCTGGAAAACAAGCCAGATGATCACGATGACTATGGCCGCGAGCGAGACCGGCATCACCTTCATGAGCGTTGCCTTGAGGCGATCGTTCTTAGCATTCGCCTCCCACTTCGACTTGATTGCCTCCACGGCTGAGACTGCGGTGCCGGAGACAGGAGGGATCCCTGACGGCGACGCCTGCGCGGTGAAGGGGAACGTCGCCTCGGCTACCGTGAAAGCGCTCAGCTTTCCGGACTTCATTTCGATCGACGAACCCCCGGCGGGCAGCGAGGTGAAAGTAGGACCGGTGCGCGAAAAGGCAGGGTCCTCAATTGTGCCGCCATCGGGTGTGACTACCTGCACCGAGAAGTCGTCGACGTTTAGCGGATTCGACTTGTCAAAGAAGGACCAGCTGAAGACGTAGCCATCGCTCGCAGGCCTCGCCGCGCCCTTGACCGTGTAATTGACGACAAAAGTGCGCCGCCCGGTCTTCGGGGGGTACATCCAATGGATCTCATTCTTCTCGCCCTTGAGCACGCTTGTTGCGGTGACGACCTTCTCCGGCTTGCCGCTCGTGATGTCATCCACGCCCTCGAACCGGTAGGTATTGCCGGGAGGCATGAACACCCAGCGCCTGCCGTTGCCGTTCTTCACCTTGTCGCTGTTGATGGAGTAGGTCTCCGCGAAATGAACTGTCAGTTCCTCGTCGATTTCAGCTCTGATTGCAACTCTGGCATCAACATTGACGGCTGCCCCGCCGGACTTCTTGCCGGCGAAGATCAGCATTGCGCCAAATGCGATCGCCGTAAGAACAAGAACCGCAATCGACTTCTTGATGATTGTCTTGGTCAAGACACATCCCCTTGATGGGTCCGAAAGAGGGCACGACATACGGTATCGGGGATGAGGCGACCGAGGTGGAATACGCGCTGGAGCGCCCCGCCGGTCCAGGCGCTAGTCTCAATCCATGTGCGGAAGGTTTGTATCGACTCAGGGCGGCAGGCAGTTGGCGGCTCAGTTCGGAGCCACACAGCTATCTGGAACCGATCTGCCGCCCAATTGGAATGTCGCACCAACTCAACAAGTCTTCGTCGTCAGACAGAGCGACTCCGAACGCGTCCTCGACGCAATGCGATGGGGATTTGTCCCCGCCTGGGCCAAGAGCCTGGACTCCGGCCCCGCGCCAATCAACGCCAGGGTCGAGACCGCCGAAGTCAAGCCGATGTTCAAGGAAGCCGTTCAGGAGCGACGCTGTCTGATTCCTGCAGACGGCTTCTATGAATGGCAGAAGCGCGACAGGGGCCCTAAGCAGCCATATTTCATAAGACGGTCAGACGGAGACCTCATTGCAATGGCCGGAATCTGGGGGACCTGGGGGGATATCCGTACTTGCGCAATTCTGACAACAGAGCCAAATACAGTCGTCGCGCCAATTCACAACAGAATGCCCGTCGTCATCTCGGAAGATGAATGGGCCGACTGGCTCGATCCAAACACGGACCTCAGTGAGGTGATGCGCCCGCGTTCCTGCGACCTGGTAGCAATCCCGGTGTCGACCCGAGTCAACAATCCCAAGGCGAACGGCGAATCACTGATCGAGGAATCCGCCGCCGCGCAATAGGAGCTAGAACGCGAAAGAGCCGGCGCATTAGCACGCCGGCTCTTCCTCGAACTCAACCCGGCTTCAAGCGCCGAGTGTGCTCGGATTCAGGTCGCCTTGATGTCGAGCTTCATGCCGAGCTGCTCATGGCCAGGGACCGTGCAGACGAACTCGTAGTCGCCTGCCGCGGGAAGCGTCATCGTGGTGGATGCGCTCTTTCCCGCGCCGAGGTCAGCCGTTGGGATCTTCGCAACAGCCTTTGACTCGTCGCGTTCACCCTTCTTGAAGACATGGAGGTTGTGCTCCATGACCCCTGCGTTGGTGGCTTCGATCTTGTATGCCTTGCCAGAGGCAAAGCTGGTCATCGGAGTATCAAACTTGTATTCCGTCAGCTTTACCTTGACTTCTTCGCCGCCAGAGCCACCTGACTTGGCGGTCGATGCCGGCGAAGCGGCCTTTGTGTCATCGGTCTTCTTGTCGCCGCCGCCGCAGGCTCCGAGTAGAAGCATCGCAGCGGAAGCTAGAGCGACAAGGACGATCGCCAGTCGGCGGCCGCGCCCTCTGCTTGTCGCTGAATCCATATCTCAACTCTCCAATTCATGTGAGAATTCGAACGAGTGAAACCGCATCAATGGCGGCCTCGGGGTGTAAGCATCCCCCGAAACACCCCAAACTACAAAATCTGCTGACTTACCGGACCACGAGAACCGGGCACGCGGCGTGACGCACAATGCGCTCAGAGGTGGATCCAAGGACGAAACGTTCGACAGCTCCCAGGCCCCGTGAACCAACGACAATCAGATCGGCTTCCTCGTCATCGGCCAACCCGATGATCGCATCAGCAGGATTGCCCTCCAGCTCGACCAACCTGCCCTCGATTCCAATGCGCTCGAGCACGCTCCCCGCACGATCATTGGCACTCTTCTTGGTCTCGTCCATCTGCCTCGATAGATCCAGCGGCGCGTACGGCGCGCCAATGTAGGCGGTCGCCGGCAAATGCCAAACGTGGGCCACAATCAACTCAGCGTTGTCGGCCTTGGCGATTTCGGCCGCAGTCTCGATTGCCTGAACCGCATTGTCAGAGCCGTCGTTGCCGACCACTACTCGCTTGAACATAGAGACCTCCTCGAGCCGTGTGCCAAGACTACCGCCGTAAACACCCGATTGCCCTCGAATCATGCGGCTAACAGCAAGTCTGTGACTTTCGGCCCAAAATTACCGTGACGCGCGGCCCTGAACATGGCACGGACAAATGGCAAATGATCAATGAGGTGGAAGTCGGCTGGACGCCTTCGAGTGCGGCTTCGCAGTAAAGGATCGTCGACGTACGGAGGTCGTGCGTGCTTGTTAGAAGTCTCATCAAGCGTCCTCCTGTCGGCATCAATCCAAATGCGACTCTTCGCGAAGCTGCTGCCGAAATGGGCGAAGAAGAGGTTGGGTGTCTGGCGATTTGGGCCGAGAGCCGTCCCCGCCGGGCCGTAGGGCTGGTTACAGAGCGGGACATCCTCGCCGCCGTCGCGGACGGAGCAGACCCCGATGAGTCTCTCGTATGGGATCACATGACAGATGCGCCGACGGTCGTCGAGCCGACGGCGTCCGTCGGAGAAGCCGCTCGAATTATGGTCGAGGGAGGTTTCAGACACCTCCCGGTGGAGGACTCTGGCGAGACGGTCGCAATCATCTCTTTTAGGGATCTTCTATATGCGGCCCTCGAAGAATCAGCTGCTCAGGCTCGGATCGATTGGTACGACTACCTTGCCGGACAGCGGGACTCGGGAGCGCCGACTCACGACGGAGGCTGAGCCAAGGCCCCGCCGGTCGTAGAATTGCCGCCGTGCCCCAAAGAAGGACCCGGCCCATGATTCGCATCCTGCTTGTTGACGACCACGAGGTCGTTCTCCGCGGGATCTCGTCGATGCTCGCTACTGAGGATGACTTTGAAGTAGTGGGTGAGGCGGGCACGGCAGATGAAGCAATCAGGCAGGCAGCCAAGCTTCGCCCCAATGTTGTCATCATGGATGTTCGGCTTCCCGACAAGAGCGGGATCGAAGCGTGCAGGCAGATTCGGGCTGACCAGCCGGAGACGCGAGTGCTCATGCTCACCAGCCACGCGGACGACGATGCGCTGTTTGCCTCGATCATGGCCGGGGCCGACGGCTATGTCCTGAAACAAATCCGCGGCGGCGATCTGGTGGGGTCAATCCGCAAGATAGACGCTGGTGAATCTTTGCTTGACCCTTCGCTGACGAGCCGGATCATGCGGCGGTTGAGGGGAGAGGACAAGTCCGACGACGAGAAACTGCTTGAGATGCTTACCGGGCAGGAGAGGAAGATCCTGGCTCTCATTGCCGACGGCAAGACGAACCGCCAGATCGCCGAGGAGATCTTTCTCGCAGAGAAGACGGTCAAGAACTATGTTTCGAGCATGCTCTCGAAGCTGGGCATGGCCCGCCGGTCAGAGGCAGCCGCGTTCGCGGCTCGCATTGAAGCGGTCGATGCCGCTAGGGAGAGCTCCAACATCGAGCAAACTCCAGAGAACTGGCCGTGATCAAACCGCTCCTGGCCGGGGCCGGCGGATTCATCGGAAGCTCCGCTCGCTACCTCATCGGCAATGCAGTAACTCGATTCGCAGCCTATCCCGCGTTTCCCCTAGCAACTACTGTTGTAAACATCGTTGGTTGCCTCGCCATTGGAATCCTGGGTGGGATCGCCGAGATTCGTGACATCTTCAGTGAATCAGTCAGGGTCTTCTTGTTCATCGGAATCCTCGGTGGCTTCACGACGTTCTCGACCTTTGGCTATGAGTCATTTCAACTTGCCAGACAAGATCGGTACGGACTCGCTCTGGCAAACATCGCAATTCAACTCATAGCAGGGCTTGCGGCGGTTTGGACGGGGTTCAAGATCGTGAAGGCAATTTGACGAATCGCGTTCGCCTCGCGTCGCGCATGGCAATTCGCTCGCTCAACGCCGGGGCGATGTTCAGCTTGATTCTCGTCAACTACCTCTTCTGGCTGGCGGCTCGCAAGGTTCTTGGCAAGGAGCGAACTCGCCGAATTGAGGGGGCAACTCATTCGCGCGGCGCGCGCATCTTGCACCGAGGAATTCTCAGGCTCGAAGGCGTATATATCAAGGTCGGCCAGTTCATCTCCATGATGACCGGGTTCCTCCCTGACGCCTACCTCGACGAGCTCGAGGGGATGCAGGACTCGGTCCCTCCCAGGCCATACGGGAGCATCCGAGCAAGGGTTGAAAGCGAACTGGGACTCAACCCTTTCACCGATTTCGCGCCCGAGCCGGTTGCCTCAGCCTCACTTGGGCAAGTCCATTTCGCCACCGTCGAAGGGACCCAGGTGGCCGTCAAGGTTCAGTATCCAGGGATCGAGCGAGTAGTGGCGACCGACCTCGCCATGATCAGGATTGTCGTACATGTGATCTCGTGGTTCCTCAGGGGAATGCATTACGAGCGGGTCTACGACGATCTCTCCGAGACGATCCGAAGTGAACTCGACTACTTGTCTGAAGGCGCCAACGCTGAGGCAATTGCCGCCAACTTCGTCGGTGACAATCACGTCGAGTTCCCAACGATCATCTGGAAGTACACCACATCGAAAGTTCTGACCATGGAGCGGGAGACAGGGCTCAAGATCACTGATGTTGCCGCGATTCGGGAAGCTGAGATCGAACCGGTGGATGTGATCGAGAAGCTGGTTCAGAGCTACTTCAAGCAGCTCTTGATCGACTCGCTCTATCACGCTGACCCCCACCCCGGGAACTTCTTCGTCAAGAAGGCACCAGATGGCAAGCCACTCATCGTCTTTCTCGACTTCGGCTCGGTAGTCAGATTCCCCCCGGAATTCCGCGAGGGTATGCGGACAGTCGTTTACGGATATATGAGCCGTGACGATTCCAAGGTAATTGACGGCATGCGCCAGATGGGCTTTGCATCTGCCGGCGGCGACGAAGCCGTCTTCGAGCAGGCGGTACGGCACTACATGGACAAGCTTCTCCACTTTGCGCCGGCTGACTTCTCGCGGATCGACATATCGGATTTCGATCTGGTCAAGAACATGGACGAAATGCAGGTGTCATTTCGGGAGCTCACCCGCGCCTTTGAGGTCCCACGAAACTGGTTCTACGTCGAGCGGACGTTGGCTCTTCTGCTCGGCCTATGCGCCCGCCTCGATCCGACGGTCGATGCTTTCGTATACGGATTTCCCTATGCCGTGCAGTTCGTTTTTGGGGGCGACGCGCACCTTGCGTCGATCTGGGGCCAGCAGGGCGTCAGAGAATAGCCACCGCGTTTATCGCCGGGAGGGCTGAAGCAACGGTGGCAAAGCTCTTGCCGGAATCGGTACTGACGAGGAACTCGCCAGCAGATGTTCCGGCGACTACCAGGTCACCGGAGGCCGCGAAGCCCTGGCGACCTATATTGCCCTCGAAGCCCTCGGAAACTTTCTCAAACGCCAGCGCTTCGCTTCGAAGCGATGCCCTGAAGATTGCGGCCTCAGGTCCGCCAGCCTCCCACATCGGAGGTGGCCCTGAAGCCGACGAGACCAGCACATGGCCTTCGGTGATAGCCAAACCCTGGGTGTATCCCCGGTCAATCCCGTCGGCTTCCCATGTCCAGTTTTCACCGCTGTCGCGTGAACAGTGAAGGCCTCCGCCCGTAGCGGCAAAGAGAGTCTCGCCGGCGGCCGCCACAGCGTGCACGTCTTCGAAGAGGCCGTTGTTGACTGCTTTCCAGTTCAGGCCATCGTCGAGAGAGCCGGCGACGCCACCCACCTCAACTCCGACGATCAAGCGACCCGGCTCGGCGACGATCGAGCAGAGATCGGGTGGGCCCCACGGCGAATGCCACTCGCCGTATCCATCGACGAGGGAGAGCGCCGTGAGTTCGGTCCAAGTGCCACTCGGCTCCCGTCGCAAAATCGCCGCAGGCTCTAGACCCGCGAACAGGAGATTGCCCAAAGAAGTCAGAGTCCAAATGGTCTGGCCGTCAAGTCCGGCCTCTTCCCACGAGTCTCCAGAGCCGATGAGCACACCGACGCCGTCAGCGGCGACGGCGATTCGATCCCCAACAGGGGCCACCGAACGAACCTTGGAATTCTCAAGTCCGGATTCAGCGGTCTCGCCATCTTGCGTGACGACGAGAATTCCTGCGTCGGTAGCTAGTGCAAACATCTCTTCACCTGTCTTCTAGCGCTTCCATTAGTTCCCCGTGATGCGAGATCACGGCATCGGCCTCTGGATACTTCTCCGAGCGATCGTCATTCATTCCGCGATAGCGAATCGCGCGCATCCCAAACGATCGGGCACCCGCGACGTCGGTACGGCGGAGATCTCCGACGTGGGCAGCGTTGGCCGGGGCTGCGCCGAGTCCGGTCAACGCGTGCTCGAATATGACCGGTGAAGGCTTGTAATGCCCAACCTCATCGGAAAAGGACCAATAATCGAAGTAGTCAAGGAGGTCTGAGCTCTCGAGAAACGAGCGCAGCCTGACCGACGGGGTGAAGCCCACATCGCAGATGATTCCAACCGCAACCCCTTGGGAGCGAAGGGATTCAAGCGCCTCAACGATCCCTGGAGCGGCGTCGAGTTCGAGATTGACTCCTTCGAGCTCGAACGCCGCCCGAAGTTCGGACCGCAGCGGCGGAGAGGGCGAGACACCGATCTCTGCCAGGGCGTGATCGAGACCGTCGGCAGCGAGAAACTGGGTGTTGTCGTGCCATGAGTGCCAGTGCTGCTCGAACGCCGAATCGATCGCTGCGCTGAGTGAAGCAACGCTGACCTCATGACCGGCTTCGGCCAAGAGGTCCAGCATGCGCTCTATGCGCAGCTGGCGCATGTATCCGGGGCGTTCCGCGGCAAGCGTGTTCCAGAAGTCAAAGGTAATTGCGGTGCACCGCTGGTTGATTTGTGATTCCATCGGATACATGCCTGACGAGATTGACTATCCGCCGCTCACTTTGCCAGAGCCACCGCTGGGCGATGAAGGCTTTTTCCTTAGGCCGCCTTCGATGTCTGACGTCGAGATCGTGTACCGCCTCTGCCAAGACCCCTCAATCAGTCGATTCACGACCATCCCCCACCCCTATGAACGCGTCCACGCTATTGAGTACGTAGAGCGAGCCGCCGCGGATTGGGACTCAGGGATGGGGGCGTCATTTGTGATCGTCTCGAATTCCAATGAGGTGATAGGAACGATCAGCGTCTTTCGCACGGCAAATAGCGGCACAGCTGAGATTGGTTACTGGGTAGCCGCAGATGCCCGCGGCCAGGGAATAGCCAGCCGAGCGGTGAGGCTTGTATCTCGCTGGTCAATCCAGACGATGAACTTGGCGAGACTTCAGCTGGGGACCAACCGAGAGAATTTCGCCTCGCAGCGAGTAGCCGAAAAGGCCGGATTCAAGTACGAGGGTCTGCTTCGAAACTGGCGCGAAATTCGTGGCGAGAGAGTAGACGAAGTCCATTTCTCGCTCATTCCGTCGGACCTCGAGTAGCGGGCAACACGATGAGCCGGCACGCCGGGCTGGAATACGCGAGCTGCCAACGGCGTTTATTTCTTGTGTGAGGCTGCCCCACCGCTCTCTTCCCCACGGAGCGGCGCGAACACCACAGCGATCCCACCCGCTACGTGCAGCCGGTCACACTGACCGAGCCGGTCGCCGCGATTGGCGGCCGGCCGGTCTTTTTCGCCTAACACGCTAGCCTGAGATTGCCATCCATGACAGTTGACCGGGAGGTACGGCATTAGGCGCAGTTCCAACATCGCACCCGAGGACCTCGCAACGGCTCGAATCGACCGGGCTCTGCTTGGGCGCGCCTGGAAGTTCGCGCGGCCGTATCACAAACGCATCGCGCTCTACTCCGTTTCCATAGTCGCAGCTGCGATTGTTGGCGTCTTGCCGCCACTCGTTTTCAGACGCCTGATTGACCACGCAATTCCGGACCGGAGCCTCGCCTCGATCAATCTATTGGTTGCTGCCGCGCTTGGAATCGTCCTGCTGGAGCTTGCCTTCACCCTGATCAACAGATGGTTCTCCGCGTCAATTGGCGAAGGAGTGATCTTTGACATGCGCGTAGCGCTCTTCGATCACATCCAGAAGATGCCATTGGCCTTTTTCACAAGGACTCAGACGGGAGCCCTCGTAAGTCGCATGCAGAGCGACGTCGTGGGCGCACAGTCAACTGTCACGACCCTGGCCACCGTGGTATCGGAGACCATGGTCCTGGCCACGACGCTGATCGCGATGTTCTCGATCAGCCCTCAGGCCACCTTGCTCGCGCTGCTCCTGGTTCCTGCCGTCGTAGTGCTCGACAGGCGGATCGGGCGAAAGATCATTGCGATCTCGCGCGAACGCATGACGCTCAACGCCAACATGAACTCGAACATCACGGAGCGCTTCGGCGTGAGTGGCGCGCTGATCGTCAAGCTCTTTGGCCGTCCAAGCGAGGAGTCCCGCGACTTCACAGCCAAGGCCCGTGCCGTGAGGGACACCGGCGTCACCTCAGCAATGCTCAATCGCACCTACAACGCTGTTCTCACCACTGTCGCCGGCATCGGAACCGCCGCCGTCTATTGGTTCGGAGGTCGCGCTGTGATCTCTGATGCGATCAGCGTGGGATCGCTCGTAGCTCTCGCCCTTTACGTTCAGCGGCTCTACGCGCCGCTCACTTCCATGGCCGGCGCCAGGCTAGATCTGCTGACCGCGCTGGTTTCATTTGAGAGATGTTTTGAGGTGCTCGACAAGGCGCCGGCCATTGTCGATTCCCCCGACGCCGTTCCACTAGCTCTTGGCGCGGGCGAAATCAACTTCGCCGACGTCTGGTTCCGTTATTCGGCACCTCTCGATGTCTCGATTCCGTCCCTGGAGGCGGGTACAGAGCAAGAGCTCTCTGGCGATCCATCGGAATGGATCCTCAAGGGGATCACCTTCACCGCCAAAGCTGGTACGACGACTGCTCTGGTAGGGCCGTCGGGTGCGGGCAAGACGTCGCTCGCGTCACTCATCCCGAGGCTTCATGACGTGACGCGCGGTTCAGTCTCGATTGACGGCCAAGATGTCCGGGATGTCACGCTAGAGAGCCTGCGGCGCAACGTTGGTGTGGTGAGCCAGGATCCGCACCTCTTCCATGACTCGATCGCCTCGAATCTCCGCTACGCCAAGCCGAATGCAAGCGACGAGGAAATAGTCCGTGCGTGCAAGGCCGCAAGGATCCATGACCTGGTCGTATCGCTCCCTGATGGGTATGAAACCGTTGTGGGCGAGCGGGGCTACCGTATGTCTGGAGGGGAGAAACAGCGCCTGGCAATAGCTCGCGTATTCCTTGAGAATCCGGGTGTTGTGATTCTCGACGAGGCCACTGCTCACCTCGATACTGAGACCGAAGCCCTGATACAGCAGGCACTTGGCGAGGTGCTCGCCTGGCGTACGGCGATAGTGATCGCGCACCGGCTTTCGACAATTCGCAACGCGGAGCAGGTTCTGGTTCTTCACGACGGACGGATCACCGAGACCGGCACCTACGATCAGCTGGCCGGTGAAGGGAAGCTGCCCCTTAGCTCTTCGGCGAATACAGATCAGGCTCGAGGTAGATGATCTCAGCCGCTGGAAGCGCCTCTCGGATGCGCTCCTCAGCCAAGTTGATCGATTCAGCGACCTCGACGAAGCTCAGCTCCTCGCGAAGGTCGATCTTCGCCGCCACCAAGATCTCATCGGGGCCGAGGTGCAGCGTGCGAAGGTGAATCAAGTGCTCGATTGCCTCGACGGATTCGATCGCGCCCGAGATCTTCTCCTCATCGGTCTCGCTGGCCCTCTCCCCAATAAGCAAGCTCTTCATTTCAGCTGCAAGAACGACGGCTATTGCTCCGAGCAGTGCGGCGATCGCGAGCGTGCCGATGGCGTCAAAGATTCCGTTGTGAGTAATCATCGCCAGAGCAACGCCTGTGAGTGCCAGAGCAAGACCGATAAGGGCGCCGGCATCTTCAAGGAGAACCACGGGCAGCTCCGCGTGGCGGGATGTGTGAATGAATCCCCACCAGCTCAAACTGCCCTTCACTTGCCGCGATTCCTTGATCGCCGTCCGAAACGAGAAGCCCTCGAGGAGAATCGCCGCAAGCAGGATTCCAACGGCGACCAGTGGCGACTCAAGGGGGTGAGGGTGCCGGAGCTTCTCGATCCCCTCGTACAGGGAGAAGAGCGCACCTAGGGAGAACAGGATCATGGCGACCACAAATGCCCAGAAATAGCGCTCGGGCCCGTAGCCAAATGGCCTGCGCGCGTCAGGGTCGCGGCCGCCCCGCTTCATGCCAAGGAGGAGTAATCCCTGATTGCCCGTATCAGCAATTGAATGTGCCCCCTCGGCGAGCATTGCTGCTGAGCCCGTGATGGCAAAACCGGCGAACTTCGCCGCTGCTATTCCGGCATTTGCCAGAAGTGCGGCGACTACTGCCTTGGTACCGCTACCCGCGCTCAACCTTTGGGGGGCATGCGGATCGCGCCGTCGAGGCGGATCGTCTCACCGTTGAGGTAGTCGTTCTCTGCCATGTGAGCGACGAGAGCGGCGAAGTCCTCAGGTGCTCCAAGGCGTTTGGGAAATGGAATGTTCGCCGCAAGTGCATCGCGGCGATCCTGTGGGAGCAGTGCAAGCATCGGCGTATCGAAAGTTCCTGGCGCAATCGTCAGGACCCTGATGCCAAGTGACGCCAAGTCCCTTGCCGCCGGCAAAGTCATCGAAACCACCGCGCCTTTCGACGCGGCGTAGGCGATCTGGCCAATTTGCCCGTCGAAGGCGGCCACCGAGGCCGTGTTGACGATCAGTCCCCGCTCTCCATCTTCAACTGGATCTGTCTTGGCCATCGCGGCCGCGCCAACGCGCATGACATTGAAGGTTCCAAAGACATTGATCTCGGTTACCTTCTTGAAGACGTCGAAATCGTGCGGATTGCCGGCCTTGTCGACGACCCGGCTCGCCCATCCGATACCTGCGCAGTTCACGACAATGCGAAGTGGCCCCATAGATGCCGCTGTGTCCACGGCCACCTCGACCTGAGCGGGATCGGTCACGTCGGTATGTACGAAAGCGGCGACATCTCCAAGTTCGCCTGCAAGCGCGTCACCCTTTGACTGATCGCGGTCAACAATCACAGCCTTGGCGCCGGCGCCGGTGAGCTTGCGGACCACTGCCTCGCCAAGTCCCGATGCGCCGCCGGTTACGAGTGCGGCTACGCCGTCGATTTTCATTGCGCCTCCAGTTGATGTGAACTGACTTTGCCCATGGGCAGCTCGTCGCCATGCCCGCCAAGCAGAAGAGGCAAGGGTATTCCCGCGACGCAGATGTTTGCCATATGGGATGTGCTAGCCGGCAGCCCCTATCACCGCCGCGCCACCGGTCACAACCCCGCCAATCGAAGAAGATCCATATCGCATGTAAGTCGGGCGCTCGACCACGATCTGTGAATTGGAGAAGACTGCCGCAGCCGCGTACTTGTTCCGGCCGATGTCGGCAAAGACCGTAATCGTTGAACGCGAATTCGGGGGGAGCGCGTAGCGCCGTGACTCTGTCAAGCCGTTGGCATGCATATATAAGACCGATGCGTAGGCGGTGAAAGGGTTCGCGTTCTGGATGGTCAGGAACTCGTCATAGCTATTTGTCGTCTCGCCTGATGCGAAGTAGTAGGCCCGGGCCGTTGTTGTGATTCCCACAGCATCGTGGCCGCCGCTCACAAACGAGCCATCGAAGGCCAGGTTGTATCCGAAATACATCGGGCGTTCGGCGACGATCGGCTGATCTGAGCTGAGGCGGGCTGAGACCTCTACGTTGCGCCCTGCCTCCGCAGCGGAGTGAACGTGGATCGTCCTGCGGCTACGCGAAGGCACGGAGAGCCCGGTCACCTTTGTGCCACCGCCACCGAGCTGGTAGGTAGTGGTCACGGTTGTCGTTAGCAATCCGGGGTTCTGGACCGTGATGTATTCATCAAAGCCTCCTCCGGTGTAACCCTCCGCAAAACTCCACTGCGTCGATGGCGAATTTGCCCCGACTACCGCATGCCCGCCATCCCACGAGCCGCCATAGAGGAAGTACATCGGGCGTTCGGCGACGATCGGCTGGCTTGATGTGACCTTGGTTGACACCTCGTGCCCCCTCCCAACATCTGAGGGACCATGAACCGTGCGGGTGGTCCTGCTCTTCGGGGGCAAGGTGACGGTGATGTCCGGGAGGGGGCCGGCACTTCGCTGATAACTGATTACCGCCGTGACGGTTGAGGCATTGGGGTTCTGAAGGGTCAGGTACTGATCGAACCCGGGGGCCGTATAGCCCTCGGCGAAGTACCAGCTCGTGGCGGGAGAACGCGCACCCAACGCATTGTGGTGGCCTCCGACAGAGCCGTTGTAGAGGAAGAACATTGGGCGCTCGGCTACGACAGGCTGGTTGGATGTGATGTGAGTCGAGACCTCCTTACCCGGTCCGACCCCAAAAGAGGTTCCGTTGACATCCACGGTTGATCGTTGTTTGGGAGCTACGTCGAGACTCTTGAGAACTTCCCCGCCACCATTTAGCTGATACTTGATGTCCACATGCGCGGAGACCTCGCCCGGATTTTGAATATCCAGATATTGCTGGAATCCCGATCCGGTATATCCCTCAGCGAAGTACCAGTCCGTTGCTGCGCCCGGATAAGAAATCAGCGCAACCTCTATGTAGTAGTTGAGATTCGGTACTGGCCCGACTGAGTCGTAACTGATTACCAAGGTGAAGTTGTTCCATGCCGGAGCGTCGTCGACTACGAAGCAGGGGGGCGAGCCAACCGGAGCCTGCACCGCAGCCACTTCGTCACCGGTGCGCTGTTTGACAAGCGAGACGGCCATGACCGGAGATAGCTCTACCTGCGAGACGCATGCCTTGAACGGCAGACCGCCCGAATTGCCAATTGCGATGAAGTCCGTTCCCCACGGCTCTAGCCGGTGGTTTCCGGCGAAGCGGCTGTCGTAGGGAATCGCGGGTGAGCCCGTGAAAGGGATCGTTGCCTCGATCGAGACCTCGCGGTACTGGGCGGCATATCCGCCCGGCCAGTAATCCGAGGTCAGGAATGTGTACGGAGCGTTCGCCGGATTGTCAGACATGACCTTGAGGGCAATTGCGAAGTTCTTATAGACGGCGTCGAGCGAGGTTCCGGCGGCGAGCATCGCATTTCGCAACGCGCTTCCCGTGTCGTTGGTCGCAACCAGCTGCTCCCAAATCTCGCGAATTCGCTGTGCTCCTCCGTAGTGCTCCATGTAGTACTGGTGGAATAGCCAGGAGGCATATGGGCGCAGGGATGGTCCGGCCAGTGACGTCAGAGTGAAGTCTGGGGCACTGAGGAAATCGCCATTGAAGAGCCAGTTGTAGGCGTCAGCGTCAACCTGCGTCGCTGACCAATGAGCAGTGGACTCTTGAATCCAGGCGCCACCCAAAATGCTGTAACCGAACTGAATCGAATGATGGAACTCGTGAGCTGCAATTTGATTGAGAAAGAAGGTAATCGCGTCTGACGGCATATTGGGGAGTGCAGCAGGATTTGGGTGCATTTGCACGTATGACGAATAAGCCCACTGCTCTACGCGGGCAACGCTGTTTTCGTTGTCTCTCAAGGAGCCAGTCCCCGACTGCGCCGCGCATGTCGTCTGGGTATACCCCCAAGCTCCAGCCGTGTTGATCGGGTCGCCTGCTGACGGGGTCGAGACAAATACGTCATATCTCCCGGAGCCCCCGGTGTTCACGCAGCCTGGCGAGGTCGGTCCGGCATCGGTCGGAGGGGCTGTCCATCCGAGCTGGGTGACGAACTTCTGCCACGCGTTTTCGAAGTAGGTCCCAGTTGAGATGGCATAGGCCGGCGTCGAGGCGCATGACCCAGCCCAGCCAGCGGTTCCCGAATCGAAATGCACGTCGAACCTGGCCGTTGAGTACACGCATCCAATTGCCGGATATAGAGCTGGTGGAAACAGCACGTCATCGCCCTCAACGTAGAAGCCGAGCCCCAAGATCTCGTCCCGGGCGGTCGAGCCGACCGAGGGCCACGTCTCTCGCAGCGCAGACATGAGAAATGTGGGGTCCCATGCGCCGCCCCGGTATCGCTCCGGCACTTCACTCGATCCGGTCAATAGCCGAGCGGCAGTGACCGCCCACTCATCGGTCCCAATTTCACCGGCCGCAAGATCGTCACCCAGGCGAGTGACGGGATTATCGCCGGCAAATGGCGAATGCTCCCTTGCGTCGCCAACGGGATCGCCCCCTGATTCGGGCTCAGACCGGTGCTCTCCGGGAACTTCTGCTAAGTACCCCTGAGCCGTGACGGCATCGACGCCGGTCGAGAAAGTCGCGCTCGACGCTGCGGCTGCCACCAAGACGGCGGCCACCAGCGCGACAAGTGGAACCGACCATCGCCAATTCCATGTCCTCTGGCGAACTTTCAACGGCTGCCTTCCGTAATTCAAGTAGTAGTTCCTTAAGATATCGGTGATTCAGTAAACGATTTGCAGCCCTGACGATTGCGCCGGACCTTCGGGGCCGGCGTCAACCAAGGAGACAGCCAATGGCGCAGCCGTACGCGATTCCAACGACGGAAACCAGGACCCGAGCCCAATCCATCTTCTTCACCAAGGTCTTTTCGTGGATGGCAATTGGTCTGGGTATTACGGGTGTTCTTGCCTTTGTGGTTGCCAACGCAGGGATAAGGCCAAGCAACGGACTACTCATGATCTTGACCTTTGCCCAGCTAGGCATGGTTCTGGGGATCTCCTTTGGCATCAATCGGATCTCCGCAACCGTGGCAACCGGACTGTTCATCGCCTACTCGGCGCTCATGGGGATTTGGTTGAGCTATGTCTTCGTCTACTACTCGCTTGGGACCATTACTGCCGCGTTTTTTGTAACCGGCGGCACGTTTTTCGCAATGGCCTTGATTGGATGGGTTACCAAACGCGATCTAACCGGCTTCGGCGGATTCTTGATGATGGCTCTGATCGGGCTCGTGATCGCCTCAATCGTCGGGATCTTCTGGAACTTCCCGGGACGCACATTCATCGTCATGTATGTCGGCCTATTTATCTTTCTCGGCTTGACCATCTACGAAGTGTGGGCCCTCAAGCGAGGTGCGGAAGGCGCAATTGCTGCGGGCGGCGAGTTCGAACAGAAGGCTGCGATCATGGGCGCACTCGCGCTCTACATCAACTTCATCAACATCTTTATTCGGATATTGGCGCTCTTTGGCAGCAACCGGTGATTCGGCGGCTAGTTGTCAGAACCCAAGCCTCAGGTCTGCGACGGTGACGGTGACGACGTACGACTTGGCGACGGCGAGCGGCTAGGGGTCGGAGTTCTGCTCGACTGACGCGACCTCGGCGATGCCGATGGGCTGGGAGATGGGCTGAGCGATGGCGTCGGCTGACTCGAGGGTGCGTAGGGCTGAAGCAATGGATTTCCGCAGCGGCACCTAGTCGCCGGCTGATCGCCACTGCCGGACGTCCCGGTGGCAGTTGGGGTATCCGGTGCCTTTGGTGTCTCGGTTCCCGGCGGGACTATCCATCCGCCCTCCGGATTGGGCGCACCGACAAGGACCGCTGTACCTGCCGGTAGAAGTGATTGACGGCTGTAGGCCTTGCCGTTGTGGAGTCCGTGATTGGTGACCTTGGTGTCTTCCGTCAAGATCTTCGACTTGAGCGACCTGATGAACTTCTCGACCTCGGCATCGGGGATTCCCATGACCCTTGCCCACTCGCGCTTGGCGTCGGAGTCCGTGTTGAGTTCAGTGATCAGCTTCTCTTTGTCGCATCCCTGGTTGTCGACGACTGAAACCGTGAAGGCGTCGGGTCCGATCGAGTCGGCAGGTTCAATGACAAAACCGTCAGCATCAGCCAAGTAGTCATAGGTCGGAGCCGTTGTGGTCGGCGCCGTTGTGGGAGTCGGCTCCGAGGTCACAAGCAGAGCTGCCATGACGATCGCAGCGAGTACGCCGGCGATACCCACGATGAGACCGACGATCCCAAGACGGCTTGCTTTCTCCTCAGGTGGACCGGGTGGCAAAGGAGGGCCAGGCGGCAGCGGTTCATCGGGACCACCCGGAAGCGGCAACCCGTCAGCTCCCTGGGTAGCCTGGATTTCATGATTCGGAGGATCTAGTGGCTCTGTCATCGTGGCCTCCCTGCCAAGAGCACCTAAGACGATACCTTGCGGGAACGGTCCCCGTCCGGCCTGCAATGATTCTCGATGTTGACATTTACGAATGGAGCAGACATGAAAGTCTTCAAACCGGCCACACCCCTGAATCCCACCGAGATCCCGCATTTCGACGGCGAAGCGGCTCTCGCAATCCTCGGTGCGGGCGATCCGGACTTCGCGCTAACGGACTCCGACATGATCTACCTGGTCAAGTTCAAAGAGGGCGCAACTAACCACTGGCATACCCATCCATCTCGCCAATTGCTGATCTTCGTAAACGGCCGGGGGATCGTCGAAGAGCAAGCTGGTGATCGGATAGAGGCCGGCGAGGGCGAGGTGGTTCGAACTGAGGCCGAAGTTGTCCACCGTCACGGAGCGGCCGAGGGGCATGACTGCACCCATATTGCGATCCAGGAGGGCATGGTCAACTGGCTCGACTAGATAGCCGCAGTAGTAGTGGCAGCCAAGTAGCGCCGGGGTCGCGAAGGGCAGTCTGCACTATCGCCTCGGAGTCCGCGCTGGAGCGCAGCGTGGTCATCGCCGAGTCAGTTCGCGAGTTCAATCCCGATCTGTTCATCGCGATGCTGGTCATTCCCGAGAAGACCGAACATGAAGAGATCGATTGCTTTGGTCCAGAAGATCTGAACCTGCCAGACCTTCGCTCGCGCGAGTTCGCCTATCCGGAAACTGTGCTGACATATGCGCTCACTGCTGCCTTCATGCGCCTGCTCCTCAATTCCGGATACGCGACAAGCCTATTGTTCGTCAAGCAGGAGAGCATGGTGGTCGGCGACCTTGCACCGATCTTCGACGAACTCGAGGAGGGGGAGATTCTCCTGACACCCCACCTGCTCGCACCCCTCGGAGAAGGTCGCGATCGGGAGCTGAACATCTTGCATTCGGGCGCCTACAACGGCGGAGTGCTTGGCGTGACTCAGGGCGAGGAGTCAACTAGATTCCTCAATTGGTGGGATGCGCGTCTTGCCACCAATTGCCGCCACAAAGTTGGTGCCGGCATGCACTTTGAGCAGCGCTGGCTGGACCTAGTACCGGGGCTGTTTGGATCGGTGGTAATTTCCCGTGACCCGGGATTCAACATTGGGCACTGGTGCTTGCCCGAGCGGCCGATCTCGGTTGAAGGCCAACGAGTTCTCGCAGATGCCTCTCCGGCTCGGATCTTCAGATTCAGCGGCTATGACCCCGATGCGCCCGAATTCCCAACAATCCACTCTGATCGCGTCGCTACCGCGGCGCTAGGCGATGCTGCAATCGTCTTTGAGCGTTACCGATCTGCCGCAAAACTAGCTCGGTCGGTCATAGAAGACACAGCCTCGGCTCCTGTCGCATGCTTCACAAATGGCGTACCGATACCAGATGCCGCCAGAGATCTTTACCTCGAGGTGTCAAAGCAAGACTTCGGTGATCCGTTCGACTCCGAGGGCCCAGAATCGTTCTTCGAGTGGCTCAAGCAACCCGTTGACGATGGCACCCCGGCGATCACAAATCTCTGGCACCACGTTCACCAGATAAGGACCGATCTTCGCGGCGCGTTCAGGGACCACCTCGGCTCGGACCGTGAAGCGTTCGCCGCATGGATCGTCTCGTCTGGAATCCATGAGCACGATATCGATCCGGCACTAGCATGACCGGCTCAAGCGTCGGGGCACGAGAGCTCCGGGGAGGGCAAGTCGCGCTCTGCACAGTCACGGCGAACAACTACCTCGGCAGAGCTTGTGTTATGGCTCGGTCGCTAGTCGACATCCACCCTGATTTGGTTCCATTTGTTGGGATTACCGACAAAGGGCAGCGCCCGTCACAGCTCGATCGCGAGCCCCTTTCGGTCATTTCACTTGAAGACATTGGCTTGGCACTCAACGAACTCACATTTGGCCTGAGACGCGAGCAGCTAGCGGTAGTTGCGAAGCCCGCTTTGATAGCTCATCTCCTAGATGTCGGCTTCGAGACCGTCGTCTACTTGGATCCGGACATGCTTGTCTGCTCCAAACTCGACTCGGTAATCGAGATTGTCTCGGAGAGCGCGGTCACACTCACGCCCCACCTGCTCGACGAGACTTCCCTTGAATCGGAGATCGCGATACTCCTCTCGGGCGTGTACAACGCCGGATTCGTAGGTGTTAGTTCGAAGGGTCGAGGATTCGTCGATTGGTGGCTAGATCGCACACTTGTGAATCCGGAAAATGACGTTGAGAACTGCGTGTATTACGACCAACGCTGGCTCGACCTCGCGCCGTCTATGTTCGAGGGGGTCATGGTCTTGCGAGACCGCGGGGTCAATGTCGCCTACTGGAACATGGCCGAACGTGAACTTGATCGCCGCGAAGGGAACCTGGTAGCCGGGACCGCACCGGTGAAGATCCTTCACTTCAGTGGTTTCGACCTGAGGTGCCCAGAGCAGGCATCAGTGCATTTTGGAGGTGTCTCGGCTGATTCCCTTGGGCCAGAGGCCAAGCGCGTTTTCAAGGAGTATGCAGCCATGGTTCAGGAGGTGGATAGACAACTCGGCAGCACTGATGAGTACGGATACGGCGTCTTCAAGAGCGGTGAACCGATCCCCGATGTCGCCAGACTGATTTACAGGGAACTCGGAGAAGAAGCCGCCCGTTTCAACAACCCGTTCGATGACACGCATCCAAGTTCATTTGCCAACTGGCTCAACGCGCCCGCGCTAATCGATGAGGCGCGCGTGTGCCCGGCTATCACCAATCTTTGGGAGCGCGTCTACCGCCTGCGCCCCGACGTCCAAGCGGCCTACCCGGACCTGACGGGCAACGACAGGGAAGGATTTGTGGCGTGGACCCGATCATCTGGCTTAGCTGAACATGGGGTAGGCGAGGCCTTCAGAATCTGACGGGCGCCGGGTGCATGCGTTGCGGCGCCTGCTTGCTCAATGGTGAAAGCCGCCCCTGTTGCCTGATGGCAAGGGCGCCGAGAGCTTCGCGAAGTGATCGAGATGCCGCTTCAGATCTGCCAACAGCATGTCCGCCATGTCATGACTGAACCCATTCCTCACGACAACTCGAAGCACCGCCAAATCCTCTCGATGCTTGGGCATTGTGTAGGCCGGAACGAGCCAGCCCCTGTCCCGCAGGCGTTCCGAGAGGTCAAAGACGGTGAAGTTCCCGCCCGTATTTGTGAGAGCGAAGATGAATACGGGTAGATCGGAGCCGTCCGTAAGGACTGTAAAGGGTCCGAGATTCGCAATCTCGCTTGAGAGGCGCATGGCGACGTTCTGGCATTCCTGCTGAACGCTGCGATACCCCGAAAAGCCCAGCCGAATGAAGTTGTAGTACTGGCCGACTACCTGGTTCCCCGGTCGCGAGAAGTTAAGCGCGAAGGTTGGCATCTCGCCACCGAGATAGTTGACCTTGAATACAAGGTCGGCCGGGAGGAACCGCGAGTTGCGCCACACGACCCATCCAATTCCGGGATACACGAGTCCGTACTTGTGCCCTGACGCATTAATCGAACACACCCTCTTGAGTCGGAAGTCCCACTTGAGCTCGGGTTGAATAAAAGGTGCGACGAACCCCCCTGAGGCGGCGTCCACGTGAATTGGGATGTCCAGCCCCGTCTTTGACTCCAAACGGTCGAGGACTTCAGCGAGTTCCTCAATTGGCTCGTAGCTGCCGTCGAAGGTTGAGCCGAGGACTCCTACCACCCCAATCGTGTTCTCGTCACAGAGCTTGGCGGCGGCTTCCGGATCGATGTGAAACCGATCCCCCTCCATGGGCACAAACCGGGGCTCGACCTCCCAGTACCGGCAGAACTTCTCCCAGCAGACCTGGACGTTGATCCCCATGACCATGTTGGGTCTGTCGGCTGGCTTGGAGGCCTTGCGCATCTTGGCTCTCCAGCGCCACTTCAGCGCCATTCCGGCCAACATGCTCGCCTCACTTGAACCAGTCGTCGAGCAGCCCGTGGCGTGCTCGCCCTCACGCACCGAGCCGTGCCAAAGATTCGAAATGATGTTCACGCAACGCATTTCGATCTCTGCGGTCTGGGGGTATTCATCCTTGTCGATCATGTTCTTGTCGAAGGTGTCGGCCATTAGGGCTCTTGCCTCCGGCTCCATCCATGTAGATACGAACGTGGCCAAGTTGAGGCGCGCGCTGCCGTCGAGAGCGAGTTCGTCTCTGATGATTTGCGCAGCTGTGGACGGGAGCACTTCGGATTCTGCCAACTTCCACTTGGGTATTTCATTGGTGGCGTCTCGCGCATAGAGGGGATTGATCTCGAGCGCTTCGTCACTGCGTCCGGAGCTGGCCTCGTACAGCATCGTGCTTCCTGTCTCGCGGGTGGGCCATGATAATTAGCTCACGCCAGCCTGCGACTCCTGGCGCGAATTGCTTTGTCCAAACCGACAATCACGGCCGCTGCCAATGCGATCAAGAAGATACGCAACCAGACAGTTCCGTCTAGCGGTGCCGTGCCAAAGACCGAATTCATGAAGGGCAGGTAGGTGATCGCCGATTGGGCGACAGCCTGAGCAGCTAAGCCGCCGACAACCCAGCGGTTGGTGAAGACACCCACATGAAACGACGAGCGTGTGAGCGACCTGCAGCTGAAGAGATAAACGGCCTCGACTACTACAAAGAGATTCAGGGCCGCGGTGCGAGCTGCCTCGACACTGGCAGCACTCCGCAACTCCCAATCGAAGATCCACCATGAGCCCGCTAACAAGATCGCGGAAACGAGCAGGATGCGCGCCACAAGTTCGCCAGTTAGGAGCGGCTTCGCCGGATCCCGCGGGGGCCGTTCCATAATCTTCGGCTCCTTGGGCTCAAACGCGAGCATGAGCCCCAATGCGACGGCAGTCGTCATGTTGATCCAAAGAATCTGAACTGGCGTGATTGGCAGCACCGCGCCGAACAAGATGGCGGCGAGGATCACGAGCCCCTCCCCCATGTTTGTCGGCAGCGTCCAAACGATGAACTTGGTCAGGTTGTCGAACACTCCACGGCCCTCTTCGATCGCGGCCTCAATCGTTGCGAAGTCATCGTCAAGAAGAACCATGTCGGCCGCCTCCTTGGCCACCTCGGTACCACCGCTCCCCATTGCCACACCGATGTCAGCCTGTTGCAAAGCGGGCGCGTCGTTCACACCGTCACCGGTCATGGCGACAACATGCCCGCGCGCCTGCAGCCCCTCGACGAGTCGCAACTTCTGCTCAGGAGACACCCGGGCAAACACCGAGGCGCGCTCCACCGCGACCGGGAAATCAGCGGTGTCAAGGGTGGTCAAGTCGTTGCCAGTAAGAATTCGGCTGCCGATGGCTTCGCCGACATCGATCGAAGAGTCGAGAATCCCCATTTGCTGCGCAATTGAGGCTGCCGTGGCGGCATGATCGCCGGTGATCATCTTTACTTCGATACCTGCGATGTGACATGTCTCGACAGCGTCAATGGCCTCTGGCCGCGGAGGATCCTGCATGGCCATTAGTCCGGCGAACGAGAGCTTCCCCACCAGCGAATCCGCGACAAATTCTGCGCTGCTCACATCATGTGACACGGCGACGGCTAGGACCCGCAACCCCTCGGCGGCAAGCTCGTCAATTGCTTCGCGCACGCGGACTCGGTCCAAGTACGCGTGCATACCGCCGGTTGCGATGCGGTCCGAGCAAAGTGCTACCACTTCCTCAGCCGCGCCCTTAGCTACCACGACCGAGCCTCCTGCCTCATCGCTATGGCGAGTTGCCATGAACTTCTGTACTGAGTTGAACGGGATCGTCTCGGTGCGCGGGAGCCTCTTACGGAGCTGACGCGGGTCAATGCCTACCTTGGATGCCGCCACGAGCATTGCAGCCTCGGTCGGGTCACCTGCAATGCCCCACTCGTCAATTTGATCTTGGAGATGCGCCTCGCTGCACACGACACCACCAGTCAGGGTCCAGCGCAAGGCTGCGTTCGCGGCGAGCTGCACTGGATTACCGGACTCATCAGTGATCTCTCCTTCGCGGCGGTAGCCCGCGCCTGTCACTTTGTACATGCCCTCGACGATCCAGATCGCGACCACGGTCATCTGGTTCTCGGTGAGGGTGCCAGTCTTGTCGGCGCAAATCACGGTGATGCTTCCGAGAGTCTCAACCGCGGGCATCCTGCGAATCACGGCCCGGCGCCGCGCCATGCGATTCACGCCAATCGCCAGCGTGATGGTCACGGCAGCAGGCAGACCTTCAGGTATTGCGCCGACTGCGAGAGCAACGGCCGCGGTGAGCATGCCGCCAACGCGCTCACCACGCGTGAGACCGACGATGAATGTGACTCCCGCAAGCCCAAGGACTGCGACTGTGAGCACCGTGCTGAAGCGTGCGAGCTTGCGAGTCAGTGGTGTTGCCAACTTCGCAGCACTGCCCACCAGCCGGTGGATCTCGCCCAACTCGGTCTCGGCACCAGTCGCGACGACGACGCCGGTCCCCGTGCCATTGGTGATTAGTGTCCCCGAATACACCATGTTGCGCCGATCAGAAACCGGTGTGGAATCACCGAGCACGATTTCATCTTTGGCTACGGGAATCGATTCACCGGTGAGAGTCGACTCATCGGCCTCGAGCTCGGCCTCTTC
The DNA here is from genome assembly GCA_003577105.1 of Acidobacteriota bacterium. GTDB lineage: Bacteria > Actinomycetota > Acidimicrobiia > ATN3 > ATN3 > ATN3. The sequence continues at coordinate 24,562 of QEUQ01000005.1, forward strand.
GACAAGGCGTAGATCAGCCGGGACCATATCGCCGGCGCCGAGGACGACCAGATCACCTGGAACAAGCTCCGCCGAGCGGATGCGGCGCTCTTGCCCGTCGCGCCAGACGCGCGCATCCGTGTGAATCATCGACTTGAGCGCGTCGAGAGCCGCTTCTGCCCTTGACTCCTGAACGAATCCGATCACGGCGTTGACCACGACGACGCCGAATATCACCGCCGAGTCCGGCTTCTCGTTGAGGAGCAGGGTGATGGTGCCGGACGCGAGCAGCACATAAATCAGCGGGTGATGAAACTGGGAAATGAAGCGGCGTATCGGTCCTATAGCGTTGGCAGTGGTGAGTTCGTTTGGCCCGAACTTCTCGAGACGCGCCGCCGCCTCGTCTTCGGTGAGACCAGTCAATCTGTCCGTGCCGAGCATGAGTACGACCTCATGGGCCGGCAGAGCATGATGCGAGTTAGTCGGTCGCCGACCTTGGTTCATGCAGGCAATCCAACACGATTCCCCGAGCGCTTGTCAGCGGCATATGCCAGACGTCAGCTCATCGAGAAGTTGGCCGTGAATGGGGCGGCCGTCGCAGTAGCTTCCGAGAAGTTGGATGCGCCAGAGAACCACTGGTCCGAATAGCCGTTTCCGCCGCCAGCCAGGACTTTGTAGGCCTCGCCCGGCATGACAGGGATTCGATACCTGCCTGGCCCGAAGCCCATGCCGCTCACTCCATATGAATAAAACTCGCCCGCAGAGGTATATGCATAGAGGGGATAGCCGTCGAGGTCGGCTGCGGATGTGAAGTCCTTGACGTATCCCTCTATATAGGCCGAGGGGAGCAACGAGAAGTTGACCTCGGTCGCAGGTGCGGCGACGGCTGTGGCATCGCTGAAGGTCCGAGCGCCGCTATACCACTCGGTTATGTACCCAGATGGCGCATAGGCAAGCAGCTTGTAGCTCCCGGCCGGAAGGTTCACCTGGTAGCGACCCGGGCCTCCCGCGGTGCCTGACTCGATCATCGGACTCCAGCCCATGTACCGGCCGTCAGATTCGCGAAACGCGTAGATGACCGCTCCGTCTATGTCAGCCGCCGTCGCGAAATCCTTCACGTAGCCCGATATCGAAACGCTCGCGGGAATGACCATGTCATTGCCATTAGAAGGCGCTGAAATGCAATCGGCTTCGGTGAAATTGTCTTTGTCATTGAGCCAACGCGACTGGAGATCACCTGTAGGCGGGTTGTAAATGATCTTGTAACCGCCGACCGGGCACGATGACGGCGGCAAGCGCAATTCCCAGGTATCAGTCACGAGGCAGCAGTGGTAGGCAACCATGGTCTGTCCGTCTGACGAGAAGATGTCCATGGATCCCCAGATCCCATTGGTATATCGGCCCCTGACGGCGGCCAGCGACGAATTGACGGTTGTGGTGATGGTGTCGGTGTTGTTATTCGGGTCAGGATCGAACGTTGACGACCCGACCGTCGCTGTGTTGGTGAGTACACCGCTAGTCGCGTCGACGACAACCGCTATTGAAATCGGCTGCGCCGAGCCGACCGGCAAGCTCGCAGCACTGCACGACACGACCTGACCCGCATTGGAGCATGACCATCCGGTGCCTGAGGCTGACTGGAAGGTCGTGCCCGGCGGGAGCGTGTCAGTCACGTAGGCAGACGTCGCTGGAGATGGACCGTTGTTGTCTATTTGAAGCGTGTAGGTGAGGATCCCGTTGATTGGGATCGGGTCCTCGCTCTCTGTCTTGGTGACGGCGAGATCTGCGGCCTCGTAGACGGTCACCGTTGAGGTGGCAGGAGAGTTGTCGGAAGTGTCAGTAGTAGTGTCGATCTGAGCGGTACCTATGTAACCGGCAACTTTGTTTGTGTATGCCCCGACAGCTAGCCCCGGAGGGAAATCGACCTCATAGCTGAGCGTCCGCGTCGTCTGGGCTGGAACTGAAATTGGCCCCATGAACATCAGCGTCGATCCTGAGATGATCGGATCTGGGATTGAAGAACCGTTGAATTCGGCCGAGCCCAGGACGTACGAGACACCTGGGGGGAGGGTATCTGTCAGGTAGTCGAGCGCGACATCTTGGTCGGCGCCGATCGTCAGCGTGATCCCGGTCCCGCTTGCGGTGGCGGGGTTCGTCACCTCAACTGTTGTTGAGTTCGTGACACTTACAATTGCGGTGCCTGCAGGCAGATTTGCCCCTACCAGGGCCTTTCCAACATCTGCCGCGCTGAAATTCGCTGTAGCAGAGGTCACCGTCGTGCTGTTGTTGGTCGTGACGCCATCAGTGACGACGCGCGCAGTTGAGCCCGAATTTGTGATCGGTACTTCGTAGGTGACCGTTCCTCCAGCTGACCTCTCTATCGTGGCTGGAGTGGCAGTCTTTGTGAGCGTGGTTGTATTTGCAGGTGGCTGTATCGGCTGAATTGCGGTCCCGAAATTCGAAAGGCTCGTGTGCTTGGTTTGCGTGCCTGACGAAATGTTCTGAACGGGTGATGGTGTGACGCTGCTCGTCGTCGTGCCCGTCACTCGAAAGGTGTACGTGATGACATATGGGCGGTCTGCTGGGGTACCGGTGAACTGCCACTTGAGGTAGTCGTAGTGCTCAATTAGCCCAGCACCGTCGTTGAGGTCAACCAGAATCTTCGCTGTCATCAGTTCGAAGACGTCAGGTCGCCAGCCTGAGATGCCGGCAGCGCCATTGACCACGACTGACGGCCCCATTTGAATGAAAGGCGAGTCAGGATCGAGCACCTCGCCTGACCCGATAGTCCCCGTATCTCCGCTCACGGTCATGGTCATCACGGCGCCAAGCCCGGGAGGGTTTGAGGTCACAGTCGAAATGTTGACCTTGTTTGCAGCAGCTTGAATCGCACTTATTACCTGAGTGTAGGTGAAGGTCGTGTTGCACAGCTCGACCGCTCCCGGCAGGTCGGGGCGCCTATCGTAGACCCGCACGTAGTGGGACTGCGAGTTCGAATCGCTAGCCGACGGAATCGCGGCAACAAAGAAATACGATATGTCGGACCCACCAACCGAAAGGTTCTTCAGCTGGTCCAGCCCGTCCTCACCAGGTGCCAAACCAATGATGCTCGTGGCTGACCCGGGACTGAAAGTATCTATCTTGGTCCATAGCCCGCTGAGCGATGCGCCCGTATTGTTGGTGATCTTGTATCCCTCGTATTGCCCCTGCAGCTTGGGATTCGACGACGGGCTTGGCGAATCGTCGGTATAAAACGTGGCGCCGTGTAGCGGGGTGACACCAATGTTCGCAGCAGCACAGTCAACCGCCAACGCCGGCGTGGCTGGAGCGAGAGCCAGGCCTGCCACGAAGATGACCATCATGACAAGGGCAACCAGCGGCCGGTTTGGCGCTACTAGTTGAAGTGCTCGAAGTGACCGACTTGGCCCGACGCCGCGCTGCCGGGGACCGCGACCCCAGCTATTTCCATGCATTTCGCATACCTTTGGTTGTTAATGCGCCGACCCATCAATTCACTACGGGTCTGACCCCGCCGCGGATTACCGAACTTTGGCCGCTTGCCTACTTCACACAGAGCAAGTTGACGTTTGGGCGAGGTCCCAGCCCCTCTAGGACCTTGTCGGTAAACGGACCTGTTAGTCCAGTCTCCTCGTAAATGACTTGGACCTTGAATCCGAGGCTTCTGATGTTATCAAGGTACTCAGCGGGATCCGTGCCACCTCGCTCGAGATAGGCCGGTGCGTACTCAGCTATCAGAACCAAACCTCGACTGGCTGCAATCGTTTCCTTCAGACCGCTGAGAACTCGTTGTTCATGCCCCTCGACGTCGATCTTGATCACGTCAACAGGCTTCCCTCCAGTCAGCTCATCACCCGGAATCAAGTCAACCTGCACCTCGTCACGGACCTTGGCGTCGGGACTGCGATACAAGGCATGTGAATCCGACTCTTGATAGATGAACATCGAGAGGGTCTCTCGCCGGTCACTCAGTCCGCGGCCATCGATCGCAATTCGATCCTCGAGGGAATTGAATTTCACATTCCAGCTGAGGAGTTCGAGATTGTCTTCCACCGGTTCCACGGCAATCACGTGACCTCGCGGCCCGGCAAGTTTGCCCGCCAAGAGGCTGAAGTAGCCGAACTGAGCACCGACGTCGAGTACGACCGCTCCGGGCTTGACGGCCTGCTCAAAGACGCGAGTGGTCGCGGGTTCAAATGGACGATGCAGGTAGGCACCGGTCTCAAAAGTGCCCTTGCGAACGAAGAAGGGGATCCCGTGGGCGTCGGTAAGGACGAAATCCCCGTACGACATGCGGCGAGCAACGGACCGGTCGATTGACTCACAGAGCACGCGCCCAGGTCGCACATCGCGCACTCCCCTAGCTGACATCCAATAGCTCAGATTCGCTGCGGCTCTTGCGAGCTTGACCTTTCGTTTGAGGCGCGGCGTGATCGCCACCGGCAACGCGCGAATTGCGGGGTTGTCATCGGTCAATTGATAGTCAACATCACCTTTGCCGAACGATCGACGTGACTTTCGCCAAGACGACTCGCTACACGATCAGTCGTGGGCCCGTGCGCTCTATCGAGCACCTATTCCAGCGCCTATTCCATAGTTACACCTACGAGCATCGAGTGGCAGCAATCCGGGCTGACGCGAGCCACCACCCTCGTACTCAGCCCCATGACTGGGGCTGAGGACGAGGGCGACTTGCTAGCTAGTTGGTGCCTATTGCATCGAGCACATTGAGTTTCGATGCACGGCGCGCAGGACCTAGGCCGGCGAACACACCAGCGGCTGCTGCAACCGCTGCAATGGCCAGCATCTCGATTGGCGGCACCACGAAGTGGTTCACGTTCGGCTCGAGCGCCTTGACGATTCCCCAAGCGAGGCCCAGCGCAAGGCAGGTACCGAGCGCCACGCCAAGGAGTGCGATCAGCATCGACTCCAATCGCACCGTCAAGCGAACCTGGCGCTTGGTCATGCCGACGGCCCTCAGCAATCCGATCTCGCGCGTGCGCTCGTGGACCGAGAGAGCCAGGGTATTTGCGATCCCAATCAGCGCGATCATCACCGCAAGGGTCAGCAGGCCATAGACCATGTTGAGGATTGCGTCGATGCCCTCGGTTATTCGACGAGTGAACGCGGCCTTGTCGGCGAGCTTGGCATTGGGATACTCGCGAATGGTCTCCTCGACAATTGGCCGAACTTGGTCGGCGCTCTCACCACCGGCGATCGCCATGAATATCTTCGAGTCGTACTGATCGGCCACGTGCGCCTCCATTGTCGCGATATCGACCAAGTACCCACCTTCGGGAAAGTTGGCGTCATATATCGCGGCAATCTTGAGATCGACTTCATCAGCGGCAAAACGCACGTGGACCGTGTCGCCCATGCGCAGACCCTGCTTGTCCGCCTTGCTCTTGACAACGGCAATCGAGCCGTCACGCACATCCTCGATCGCGCCTTCTTTGACGTTCAGATCGAAGACGTCACCGATTGTCTCAGTCCGCGCCGCGTCTAGAAGAGCTGCATTGCCCTCAATCTCAGCTGGAGCAAAGCGATAAGACGAGACGGTAGCCACCTCGGGAAGCGCCTCGAGCCGCTCGGCGAGGTCAGGGCTGAACCCGCCCTCGCCTCGAGCACCTGTCTCTACTACGAAATCGGCACGCATCGAATTCCCAATTGCCTCGTCGACCGAGACTTTGGTTGATGCCGCCAGAATCGTGATGAACCCGACAAGAGCCACACCGACCATGAGGGCCGAGGCCGTTGCCGCCGTTCGTTTGGGGCTGCGAGTGGCGTTTTCGCGGGCCAGTTCGCCTGTTGTCCCGCCCCAAAGCGAGATCGGCATAGCCAAGACCCGAATCACTGGTCGCGCGATGACCGGTCCCAAGACGAAGAATCCAAGTACGGTGACCAGAAAGCCGATTGCTATCAGAGAAAGCGATCCTTCACCAGTGGCAATGATTCCGCCGGCGAATGCGGCGACTCCGCCGACTGTCATCACTATTCCTACTACTGTGCGAACGACAGAGGCTCCGGTCCGTTCAATCGCGACATCTCGCAGAGCGGCCATCGGGCGAACCCGGCCGGCGCGCATGGCCGGACCCACAGCTGAGATCACCGTCACACCTACACCAACCGAAAGTGCCGCGATGACCGTGCGAGCAGCAATGACTGCCCCTCCGTCTGGCACGTCGAAACCTGCAGCCCCGACCATTGCTTTGAGGCCGAAGGACATCGCAATTCCCAACCCGAGCCCAATCGCGCCCGCAACAACTCCAACGGCTGCAGATTCTGACGCAGTCGACCAAAGGAGCTGGCGCTTGTTCGCCCCGATGGCTCGAAGCATCGCGCTCTCCTTGGTTCGCTGCGCTACGAGAATCGAAAAGGTGTTGTAGATGATGAAGGTTCCGACGAAGAGCGAGACGATGGCAAACGCCATTAGGAAGGTATTGAAAAAGCCCAGTTCCTGGTGGAGGTCGTCCTGCCTCCTAGCGGTGTCTTGCGCACCTGTCATTACCTCGAAGTTCCCGGCACCCAAAGCGTTTTCGACATCGGCAACTAAGACGTCGATGTCAGTCCCCTTCTCGGCCGCAACCACTATCGAGTCGTACTGACCGGGCTGAGCAAAGAGCGCCTGAGCCGTCTGATCGTTGACCGCCGCGAGCACGGTCCCAGGTGGACCGTCGAGCTCACCGAAGGTGGCTACACCGACCAGATCAAGTGTGACAGGGCGTCCCTTTGCCAGGAGAGTGACCTTCTCGCCGACTTGGTAACCGTGACTGACCATGGTTGCCTTGTCGATAAGAACCTCGTTGTCGGCGACCGGTGCACGCCCTGATTCCACCCGCAACGGATTGAGACGCTCGTCGTCGATCCAGTTGACGCCGACCGTTCCGCCAATGTCGCCCGGAGGGTTGACGGTTCCGTCCTTGTTCACCAGCTGAGTCATGCCGAGAATCGATCCGGACGCGTTGTCGACGCCTTTGATCGCCCGCACCTCGTCAACCGAGGCCGAGTCCACGCGCTGCCGATCGCTGAAGCCGTTGGCGCCAACTGGCTGAGGGCGCTGCACAACGAGATCGACTCCGGCGTTCGTCGTTTCAAAGACTGCATCGAAGGACCGTTTCATCGTGTCAGTGAGGACCATCGTGCCGGCCATGAAGGCAACCCCGAGGACCACTGCAACCCCGGTCAAGGCAAGGCGCGTTCTGTACGCCCACAGATTCTTAAGTGTCAGCTTGAACATGTCATTTCCTCCCGAGTGTCTTCATGCGGTCGATGACCGAATCGGTGTTGGGGTCATGGAGCTCGTCGACGATCTGGCCATCGACGAGACAGATCGCCCGGTCTGCGTACCCGGCAGCGACCGGATCGTGAGTGACCATCACGATCGTCTGTCCGTATTCGCGAACGGCTTGGCGCATGAATGCCAAGACCTCGGCTCCAGTCACGCTGTCCAAGTTCCCCGTTGGCTCGTCAGCAAAGACGATCGCGGGCCGGCTTGCGAGTGCTCGCGCCACCGCGACTCGCTGCTGCTGACCGCCCGAGAGCTCAGATGGACGGTGCTTGAGCCGATGATCGAGCCCGACTATGTCGATGACGGCCTCGACCCATTGGCGATCCGCCTTGCGACCTGCGAGCGTCATCGGAAGCACGATGTTCTCGTAGACATTCAGAGTTGGAACCAGGTTGAAGGCCTGAAAAATGAATCCGATCCGGTCTCGCCTCAACTTCGTCAGCGCCTTGTCGTTGAGGGTTGACAGGTCGGTGCCGCCGACATAGACGGATCCGCTTGTCAGATCGTCGAGTCCCGCAAGCACGTGCATTAATGTCGACTTTCCGGATCCGGACGGACCCATGATTGCCGTGAAATCACCGGCATAGAAGTCAACGGATACGCCATCGAGAGCCCGCACCTCGGCTTCGCCCCGGCCGTAGGTCTTGACCGCGTCAAGCGCACCGGCAACTGGTTTGCGTGCCGGTGTTCCAAACACCTCCGTTCTCAGTGCATCAAGTGTCATGGTCATGGCAGTTCTCCTTTCGAGGGCCAATGGCTTTGATCGAGCCTGGTGTCAGCTTCGGCGAATGCGGCCACGAGCGAATCGGCCTGGAGTTGTTTTGCAGTCGGCCCTCAAGCCCTCAATTTCAGAACTCGCGAGGCGAGCGCGTACGCCTCTGGTTGTACGAGCAATCCGCCTTTGGGGGGATGCGCGTCGGTCGGGCGACCTGTACCGTTGAGATATGCAGGTCAGCAATGGAATCCAAAGCAAGTGGGACCGGATCCGGGGCCTTCCCGGCTGGATCTTCGACGTCGCGATTGTCGTTATTGGAGGCGGCATTGCAGTTCCGAGCGCCTTCGGCACCGACCTGTCTTCCGGCGTCGCCAAGGGCCACGACCTGGTGTTCTATACCCTTCTTGCCCTTATTGTTCTGCCGTTTCTGGTGCGACGGCGCTTTCCCTTAAGCGTCTTTCTCGTCACGTCGATGGCACTCGTCTTGTACTCGTTCCTCGGCTACACCGAGGGCGCGCTGCCCATGATGGTTCTCGTCGGCATGTACACGGTTGGCAGCAGGTGTCCGCCGGGCCAAATGGCGGCTGCCTTGGTCATCTTGGCCTCAGGCATGGTCGTGCTATATCTCGATCCGACTGATCCGCTCGACTTCGGAAACGTTGTCTCCAATCTCGCCTTCTTCGCGGCCGCGCTCATGTTCGGCTGGACACTTCGCTCCCGCCGCGAACGCCTCGAAGCGTTGGAGGCACGTGCGGAGGCTCTCGAGCGGGAGCAGGAAGAGGAGGCCCTCCGTGCCGTAGAGGGCGAAAGGCTGCGAATCGCTCAGGAGCTTCATGACGTAATGGCCCACTCAATGGGTGTCATTGCTGTTCAGGCCGGTGCCGGGATGCACGTGATCGACCGCGATCCTGCGGAAGCCAAGCGCGCGCTCGAAAACATCTCATTCACGAGCAGGTCGACCCTGACTGAGTTGCGACGCCTTCTTCGCGTGCTGAGGGATGAAACCGCCGGCGCCGAATTCGCTCCGGCCCCAGGAATCAGTGACATTGGGCGGCTCATTCGAGAGATGAATGATGCGGGGGTCGAAGTAGAGCTACATGTCGCCGAGGATCTCGATGTGCCGGGCGGAGTCGACCTCACCGCCTACCGGATAGTTCAGGAAGCTCTTACCAACGTGCTAAAGCATGCCGGCCCGGCCAAGGCAACGGTCAGCGTGACGGGCGGCAACGGAGCGCTTGAAATCGAAGTAAGCGATGACGGACGGGGAGTCAATGGGCGGTCCGACGGCTCTGGCCACGGCCTAATCGGGATGCGCGAACGGGTTGCAATCTACGGCGGAACGCTCATCGCAGAACCGACTGACGGCGGAGGATTCTGCGTCAAGGCTCGGATTCCGTGGGGAGAGGACCGCGGGGGTGGTCGAGCGTGATTCGAGTAGCAGTTGCAGACGATCAGGCCTTGGTGAGGAGTGGCTTCATCGTCTTGCTGAACTCGGCAGATGACATTGAGGTGGTTGGAGAGGCCGCGAACGGCGTTGAGGCCGTCGAGACGGTTGAGCGGGAGCGTCCTGATGTGGTGTTGATGGACATCCGAATGCCGGAAATGGACGGACTTGAAGCGACCCGCAAGATCATTTCGGGAACTGGTCAGAGCCGCGTGCTGATTCTCACCACGTTCAACGCCGATGAATACGTCTTCGAGGCACTCCGGTCAGGCGCAAGCGGCTTCCTACTCAAGGACACGATTCCCGATGACCTATTGGCTGCAGTGAGGGTGGTCGCCTCCGGAGAATCACTCTTGTCGCCCCAAGTCACCACGCGGTTGATCGAAGAGTTCGTGCGCAGGCCGGCAGAGGCCGAGATGCCGGAGCCGCACCCTGGCCTAGACCAGCTAACAGAACGGGAAACCGAGGTCCTCGACCAGGTCGCAAGGGGCCTATCAAATGCCGAGATTGCCGAGGTGCTTTATATGTCACCCGCAACGGCAAAGACCCACGTCAGCAGGCTGCTCACCAAGCTCGATTCAAGAGATCGGGCCCAACTTGTCGTTATCGCGTATGAATCCGGTGTCGTAGCCCCGGGGAAATGATCGGCTACGTCGAGATCGGCGCGAGAATCGGCACCCCTCGTCGCGTCGAGATCAGGTGACTCAAATGTCCGAGATGCCCACCGTTCAACCGAATCCCCGAATCGATCTCAAGGTCAACGCGGCAGACGGCAACGCTACCCGCGAAATGCGCCAGACAACCTATAGCGGGCGGCTTCACTTCGGCGACACGAGCCAGGGGCCGCGGTCGACGATGGTGAGTGAGTTCAACGGGCTCATCCCGCTGCCAGACAGCTTTTCGTACCGATCTGAGGAAACAGGCGAGGCTGTCGTCACGATCGATCTCTGGACTGTGAACACACGCGGATATACGTTCACGTCAGGCTACGAGGCCACCTTCGTCGAAGATTCTCGGCGACCGGGCACCGCATGGCTCCACATCGGAATGCAGATCGCATGCGATGCCGGATCGGTCGTCGGTTATCGGATAGTCGCTCTGGCAGGAATCGGAGCAATCGCCTCCGGCTGAACCCAAACTTCGGCTCAGCTACTCGCCGCGCCTACCCCCTTGTCGAATCTTGCACGTGCCCGCCATTGACCGAACCGGCTGCGCCAATAGAACTGTTGAAGTACAACGGGCAGGCCACATAGACGCGTTCTGTGCCGAGGATCTTGATCGACATGTCCACACCGTTCGGGTCATACGGCAAACCCGAGCCCGCCAGAAGCGCTAGCACATTGCCACGCGCATCTTCGGTGTAACGAACACCCGCTGAGAGCGACTGGGTCTTCGAGACCTTGCCGTAGTTGGTCAGGTACTCGATTCGGATCGTCTGGTTCAAGTCGGACGCGATCGTGATGTACATCTGGAATCCCGGGCGGGCAGTGCCCTCCGCGCAAACGGCACGGCGAGACGGGTCTCCGATGTCGTCTGCAAGATCGTCGATGGTCGAGTCCTCGATCACGGTGACGTTGTTGTCGCCCCGATTGGTCACATAGACCTTGTTCGTCAACTGATTGACCGCGACCGCCCACGGCGAATTGCTCGAGGGACTGGTTGTTGTGGAGTTATTACCGCCATTGATGACGGTTACGTTGCCCGACCCATAGTTCGGCGCGTAGATCATGTTCGTCGCCTGGTTGATGGCAACTCGAAACGGCTGGGTGCCCGTGGCCACAGCCGACGTCGAGTTGTTGAGCCCATCTATCACGGTGACGCTGTTCGAGCTGGCGTTTGGCACGTAGATCTTGTTTGTTGCCTGATTGATGGCGACATCGTTGGGCGACAAGCCGACAGCGACGTTTGTAAACGTGAGGTTGGATCCATTGATCACCGTGACGTTGCTGGAACTCGAGTTCGCTACATAGATCTTGTCGGTGAGTGGATTGATGGCGATTGCCGCAGGGGATGATCCGACCGGCACGGTAGCCCAACCGGGCGAGCCGCTAGTAAACACCGTGACAGTGTTCGAACCACTGTTTGCCACGTAAATCCGACTCGGAACGATGCTGGTATTAATGGCGATCGCGACGGGGCTGACACCGACCCCCATCGTGCTAGTCGAATCGCCGTTTGCCGCGTCGATGATAGTCACGTTGCTCGAGAACGAGTTCGCGACATAGACCTTGTTCTCTCTGGAGTCGACTGCCACGGCTCTTGGCGAATTTCCGACGGGGATGTGCTTGGTGAAATTGCCCGTGGCGTCATAGACGGTCACCGAATTCGAACCGTCGTTGGCCACATATACCTTGTTGGTCGTCGAGTTCACCGCGATCGCAGTTGGTGTGATTCCAGTGTTGATCGGACTCTTTGAGCCGTCGTTACCGTCGATCCTGTGGATATTCGCCGAGTTTCGGTTTGCCACGTAGATCTGATTAGTCACCGGATTGACGGCGATCGCGTAGGGGTTCGTGCCCACTGGCACACGGTCGGTGGCCGTCAGGGCCTCGGCAAACTGAGTTTCTGGTCCGACCGCGATCAGACCGAGAACGAGCGCCAAGGCGACGAAAAATGCGATGCGAGACTCTGCCCGTGTCATGAGTTCCTCCGAATCTCTGCCTCGCGACCTGCCCAGCATCGGCAGCGGCAACGAGGCCGTGGTCAATCGATCGATCGTATCGTCGGAGTAGCCGGCGACGAGGCAGTGGAGCGCCGTCACCTTCCTCGTTCGTTTGCGCCTCGCTCGGGCAGGTTTATGGACTGGCCAATGATGGGCGCGAGTTCGAGTCTGCTAGCCGTCGGTCACGGCAGTATCGGCGACTTGGGTCGCTTCCCTCATGCGAATCAGATTGGCTCCAACGGCGACCAAGATCGCAAGTCCCATCACGGGTGCAAATATGCGCTTGAGCGGGGCGGAGTCGAGCATGATCCCAATCACGAAACCGACCATTCCTGCATTCATGAACCAGAATGCGATGTGGTCAACGAGAGGTCTCCCTGCGGTAGTGCGCGCCATGGCTATCAGCAACGTCGCGAGAAGGACGTTGGTCACAACCCCGACAAACTGCAGGTGATCGAGGGCGAAGATCAGCCAGGTCGGCACCTTGGAGAAATCCTCGGCGTACAGCGCGATTGCATAGACGACCAGGCCGACATTGACCACGAGAAATGCTAATGCCAGTCCGATGTGACGGCCAGCGGTCGCTTCTAACCAGCGCATGCCGCGGAAATGCTTGCGGAGTCGAACCAGGACGATGACTATGCCCGCAATCAGGCACGGCAGATTCAGCATGAGCAATGCCTGCACCTTGAGGAGTTCGCCGAGTGCAAGGAATGTGCCGGCTACGAAGAGCAGGATGACCTGAACCACGCCCGCCCTCGAATCTGCGATGCGGCGCCCTTCGGGCTCGAGCAGCCATTCGGCGAGAGTGGCGCCACCGAGGACCAGGAACCCCGCCACCATCGAAGCTGGATGCGAGCCCGCGAACCGCTCCGTGGTAAGGCCAAACTTCTCCGCCATGGCGAGGCCGAGAAGAATGCCCAGCAGGCCCCCGAGGATCAGAAATGTCACTGTCATGATCATTCCGAGCCGAGCCACGTCAAGTCCGACTAGACGAGCTCTTCGGATCATCCACAGCAAGAACAAGACCGACGCGACAATTGTGAGCAAGCCGACGATCGGGCGGAGCCAAGTGATTCCTGAAGCGAACGCCGCGACGTAAAGTGCAATCGCAACGATCGAAAAGATTGCGAGCCCTCTCACTCGCAAGTCGCCAACGGTCTCCGACGAGAGCGCCTCGTCGTCGGGGTCAAATCGTTGAGCAAACATCCATATTGCCGCCCCCATCATCGCCAGCGTGATCCAGCCCAGGGTTCCCGCGTGAACGTGCGTGACCACCCACGCCCGGCTGAAGGTGACCACGTCAAGGCCATTTAGAATCCCGATCACCGCAGTTACTACGAATATCGACAATCCTGCGGCGAACATCATCTTTGTTTCCGCCGGTATTGGACCCAGCTTTCCGTCAGTCTCGGCCACCTTGCGCCCCTTTGTTGATATGTCCTCTCGGCGACTGCTAGGTAAAGCCTACGGACTTGGAGTCATTGAGTGTCGGATCGGCGACATCTGATCGACTTTTCGGATCAGCGCAGTATCCGCTTTCTCGGTGGTCGCCGTATACTTCAAAACCTTCCTTTTGTACGCGTCGGTTGGAATTCCACCGTCATCTGATATCAACGCTCAACTTGACTACTTCGGCTCTCACGCGACTGGGTGGTGGGCAATTGCCTGCCTCATGATCGGTACGGATCTTCTGCTCTTGCCTCTCTTCCTTGGCCTTTACCGAGCCCTAAAGGGGCTGGGGCGAGACCTGCTTATGATGATGGCGGTTGGCTGCATCGGGTTGTTTGTTGTTTTCGACATCGTCATCACTTGGGCTGCCCATTCGGTGATGATCGCGAGCGGGACTCAATATGTGGACGCCGCGTCCGACGCGGCCAGGTCGACGTTGGTGGCTAGCGCCGCATTCCCTTCTGCAATCCTCGAATCACCGCTAGCTGGTTTCGGGGCGATTCTTGTGCCGTCACTCGGGATCTTCCTTGCAGGGATCGCCATGTTGAGAGGGGTCTTCGGCAAGACCGCCGTCTACCTGGCAATGGCTGCGGGCGTCACTGCTTTCGCGTTCATGCTCACCTATGTATTCGAAACGCTGCCTTCGCTCCGTGTCGTCAACGCTCTGATTGTGACTATCTGGTACCTGATCGTTGGCATCAGGCTCTACGGGCTGAGTCGGGGCCCGCGCACGGCAAGCCAATAGCGCGCTCGGAGGGATTCGAGATGCTCCCAGCCTTGTGATCCGTAGCCAGAAGCGGGCTCCATGTCGGATGCGCGCGGTGACCAAGCACCGCTTGCACCAGGGATTTCCGGGAACCCTCAGTGCGGTCATCAAGGGTCACGATCTGGGCGTTACCCGGTTTCTTGAGCAAGTCGGCCACGAGGGTGCTCTTGCCTACCTGCCGTGCACCACTCACCACCACAACGAGCGTATCAGTGAGCGCGGCTAGCAAGTGTTCGCTGATGAAGCGTGGGTAAAGGTGGTGCTGCGATGCGATATCGTCCGCATGATGCTGCTAATTCGTCCTCTATGGGTTGCTCGTGCGTCCGCTAATCGCACTTCCGTATGGCAACCGCCGTCGTTGCTTGTTCAGGATGCGATCGCCGGCGATGGATTCACAATTGACCTAGCGCGCTCGGAGGTATCCGAGATGCTCCCAGCCTCGTGATCTGCACTCCGCCGCGAGTCAGGGCCAAATGGGGATGCGCGCGAGACGATCGCCGTGGTTGGAAACAAACCACTCGGCTAGAAGTGGCCGGTATTCACACTGAATTTCGATAGGCAAGTCGAAGAAGCTGCCGGCGGTGATTTTCCGACATCGGGTGGCCCCGCATTGGCATGGCCACGAGTCGCCACCAGCATTGTTGACAAGGTAATCGACGGTGATCTCCTCGCCCATTGCTATCGACCGTCGGGCGACTATCTCCACATGTTCGTCGACGTACCTCTCGTAGGCGTTTGGGTCACATGAGTGATTCAGGTGGCGATCCGGGTAGCCCCAGAGCACCACCTTGCCATCTGGATATGCGCAGTGCTCAATGCGTTCACCCGCCTCGGGGCGAATCGGATCGGCGTCTGTGATTTCGCGAACGATGTTTACGCGGCGAATGGTCTCGCCTTCTACGAATTCGCGTGTGGCGAAAAGGCCTAGGCCCTCAATCGGTGATTCTTTGACCTCGGTTGCATCGATTTCGTCGTCGGTAGTTGTCATGTTCTGGTTCTCGGTGTTCCCATGTCGAGCTTGATCGCAAATTGTCGGCGCTCGAGTCGATTGTGCGTGTAGCGCGCGCGACAGCCACTTCCGGCCCGGGTCGCCACCGACCGGCTATGTGAGGCCAAGCAACGAGTCGCGTACGAGCGCGCCAGCCGCGTCGATGTCGTAGCCCTCGGGCACCTCGCGAAGGAGTGGGCCAAGGTCATTGCGGAAGCCCCGGTCCGCCAAGTGCCCGTTTAGTATCTTCCGCGCGCCCCTGGCGGTGTACCCGTCGGGTCGGTACGGGTCGAAGCAGCTCACGATCTCGGCCGGGGCCAGGTCGAGGACGGTGAGTGCCAGCCAGAGATCGAACAGATCTCTCCCCTTCTTCCGCTGATACAAGGCGCGCAGCTTGGTAGCTACCAGTTCCTCGGGTTGGAAAGTCAGCACCTCGGCATTGCCGCACCACCACGGCGAGTCGACCTCGTAGCTTACGCGGCGATGCTGTCGTGCCGGTGAGGTCTCGTAGGTGTTGATCTCGATCTTGATCCGCATCGGCCCAGCGCCTGATTCGTACGCGCCGCGAAGACTCGCCTTGGGAAACGCTCCGACATCGGTTTTGACGCGGCAGCCGAGCCCATTGGCGATTTCTCGGATCGCGTCAAGGATCGGACCGATCGGCCCATGCGAGGCGCGGACGTAGTCGAGATCCTCGCTGTAGCGGAACGGTTCCGGGAGGACGAGCTTGTGGAGACACGTCCCTCCTCGGAAAACCAGTTCGTCCCCGAGTACTGAATGGTTCGCGATCTCGATAATCAGCCGTGCCAGCACTAGGTCTTGTTCGACCTGTTCGTCGGTGGGCCAGGGAGCGACACGACTCCAGGCCGTGACATGCGCGGCCGGAATCACAATTCTGGCTCGATATCAGCGTTCAGTCGCAGGTTCCACCTCGGGTCGACATGGCCGCGCCGTGGGCCACTGGGGTCGAGCGGTGCTGGCTCCCGCCCTTCGGGCTCGGTCTTTGCACGGAGACCGGCGAGCTGGAGGTCGCAGTAGCGCTCGAGTAGATAGCCGAGGCGGCGTACCGACCCACTGGGGTAAGCGACTGCAAGCTCGACGAGATCTCGCTCGGCCAGTCGATGTTCTTCGTTGAGTTCAATCAGCACCGTGGCGACGTTGTCCAGTCCTCCGGCGTGAAGCGGCCGACTGACCAGATCGAGCGCCGTCACAGCCGGCGTCGAGACTCGCATCGTGCCCGTCGGCGTGTTCAACTTCTTCGCGGGGAGCAGTGCCGCGTGCTGATTGACGACGAACTGGATGCGCACCCGCCCAAACGCCCGGTTCGGTAGGTACTTGTCGACGACGACCTGGAACGCCTGGGATCGCTGGTGTGCAGCCCCAAAGGCTTCAGCGGCCGATAGTAAGCCGACATAGTAACTGCGGTTGAGGTGGGCCATCATGGGGTCGACGAACCACGCGGCCGGTACCGCGCTCCACGAACGGTACTGCGGTGGGATGATGACGTAGAAGCCCCGAGCTGGGCTGAAGATCTCCCCGGCAGAGACCAGCCGTCGAAGCGCGTCGTAGATTCGCGCGCGAGCCAGTCCCGTCCGACGAGCTGCCTCCGCCGTGTCGAAGCTTGATACTCCCTCGGCCAATAGCAGGTCGGGGAGCCGGTGCGGCTTGATTCGGGTGTACTCAGCCATGCCGCGATGCTGGCAGATCCGGATTACTATGTCAATGCACTAGGTAATCACGTGATTTGTGCGAGTTAACCTAGACAGCTAACAGACAGAAGTCCGGATCAGCGCTCGATCATGCCGTGTCCTACCTAGTCCCGATACCCGTTAGCACCCTGACCAGCCCAAACACCCCATACGGCAGTTTGCGCGCTCTGAGGGATTCGAGCCTTAGACCTTGTGGTCCGGTGCCCCACGCGAAATCGAGCGCCCCGGGTGCCTTAGCCGGCAGACTCCGTAGAACCGCGGGGGAACCCTGCGAGCCGGCCTCGTTTCGGAAACGTCATGACGCTCGGCGGACATTCGAGAGGAGAAGCAAGGGGTGGAATCCGAGTACACAGTCCGACGCAACGGTCAGCCGATCATCCCCTTAGACGTACCTATCACCTACGCCCTGAGCGTCTTCTGTGCGGCAGTTGGTCTCTGCATGGTTGAGAAGGTCGCTGACGAGATCGCCCTTTCCTACCGCCGCCCGGGTTGGGAGCCTGGGCGATTCGTTGACGTTGAATCGTGGAACTACCACCACTACGCATCTGTCCTTCGCGATTTGGAAGCCGCCACCGAGGAAGGTATCGGACCCGATTGGAGACGCATGGCCCTCACGCGTCTGGCAACATTTGAGCTTGACGCAAGCGAGTCCAATTCCGACCCGGTGATCTCGAAAGGCAGCTAGTCCCAGGACAATGGCGAACAACCCCGCGTGGACAAGAGACGAATTGATCCTCGGCCTCCGTTTGTATCTCGACGAGGGGCAGTTGAGACGCGACTCAGATCTGGTCAAGGACCTCTCGGCCACCCTGCGCGGCATGGCTGACGTAGAGAACGTGGCGAATCCCGACTCATTCCGTAGCCCGAGCGCGGTCGCAAAGAAGCTCGCGAACTTCGCCGCCCTCGACCCGTTGTATGCCGGTAAAGGCCTTGTTCGCGGAAGTCATGGCGACAGAGAAGTTTGGGACGAGTACGCGGCCGATCCGGACAACCTCGACTTGGCAGCGGACGCGATCGCGCATGGCGAACTGCTGCCCGTCGAGGTGCGAGCTGATGACTTGGAACCACCGGAATTCACCAAAACGATCATCGAGATCGAAAGACGAGTGGCCGAGGAATTCAGGTATTTGCCGAAGCGAATCGAGCGAATCGCCAAGCGTCGCGAGTCTGACCTTGTTGAATCGTTCGCGACCCATCTTCTACACCTTGGTCACACAATCGAACGCCATATGTATGCGCGGGGCCGCGCCCGCCTGTTCTGCGACCTCTTCGATGAGACGTCCCAGACTCTGTACGAAGCGAAGGGTCATGTGAGACGCGTAGCGATCCGCATGGCCGTTGGCCAGCTTTACGACTACGCGAGACTTGAATCGATGGACACGGAGAAATCCGTGCTCCTTCCAATCCGCCCCAAGTCGGATTTGCGCGAGCTGCTCAAGTTTGCAGAGATATCAGTCGTGTGGCCCGATGAGGGCACGTTCCTTGTGGAACACACCTCCGGCGATGTTGCAGAGGTCACCTGAAAGTGGTGCTCCTGTAACCTCGAATGCCCGCGTTCTGATGCGCGCGATTCAGGCACCTCACTTGCCGGCATCACGGCCCTGTGCGGGCACGGCCAATGCGCAGTCCTATTCGAAGACGACGCGTTCGCGGAGCCATTCGACGAATCGGGTCTCGTCGACCTCATTGGAGGCAACCGCGATCATCATGGCTTCTGCATCATCTGTAGCGGGCGGGTCCGGTTCCCAGCGGCCACCATTGAGGTCAATGAACAGAATGAGCGCAGCCCAAGCTGCGCGCTTGTTGCCGTCGGGTAGCGGATGATTCCATGTAAGTCGGCAACAAAGGACTGCCGCCTTGCCAAACAAGTCTGGGTAAAACTCCTGGTCCCCGAATTCTGCTGCGGGTGCGTGGAGGGCAGAGTCCGCGAGGTCGACTCGAGATGCCTTGGCGAGAACGGCTCCATCGATTCCGGTTACCTGCTCGGCGAGCCAGAAATACTCGGCCAGCTTGAGATATCTCGTCACTCGGCGAGTCGGTTGATCAGTTCCTTGTCGCGTTCGAGAAGTTTGCGCGCCCTGCTTGTGAAGTCTGCATCGGACCGGACGCGTTCGATTTCCGCGGCCAGTGACTCGACAATCACCGCGTTCAGGCTCGTACCCTTTACGCGCGCAACTGCTTCCGCCTGATCTGCCAGTTCCTCCGGTAGCCGAACGGTAGTTTGTTTTGTCATGTCATCATGATATCACGATGCCCCGCATCAGCGGGTCAAAGCAGATCCGTTGCAAGCTTGATTGGCTTGGGCTGATCGAGAATGCCAACGCAAGGACGCGCGGGGACCTGGTCAAGTAGCACTCGACGGGTGTCCGCTCTGCCCGCGACATCACACTGCGCGCTCGGAGGGATTCGAACCCCCAACCTTCTGATCCGTAGTCAGATTCGGGTGTGTTGTCGGATGCGCGTCGGTGCGCGATACCGCTTGTATCAAGGGCTTTCGCCATCGACGGTGTTGGCTCATGACCGTGGATGTCGGTCGATTCGGCGCCGTTCGTTTGACACAGGTTTGACACGACCGAAAAAGGCGCTGCTGCAAGCAATCCGGCAAGGCCCACGCTGGCTCGCGAACTCAGGTGTTCTCCAGCTCGATGGACGACTCGGACGACAAGGCGGTCGGAGGTATCGGATCGTCGGACCGGGGTAGCAGGATGTAGATCCTCAATAGCTCGTCCGACGCTAGCATCAGGTGCATGCGTCGAAAACACGCCGGCTTCGCCTTGATTGCAGGCACGGTTCCGCTCCTCGTGGCGGCAGTATTCGCCGCGATCGGTGCTCCGCAGCTGGATCCGAGCCACAACCAAGGACCATGGCAGAACGCTTGGATCATCGCGGCAATCGGCTCTGTGTTGCTCGGCCTTTGCCTCATCGCCGTGGCTATTGTCATGTACGCGCGGGGCGACGAACCCGACCGCGAAGGCGAACCCGACCAGCCGGACATGCGGCTGATCCGCGAACACGACAAGGCTGTTAATCGCGGGATTCGTGAATTGTTCAACTTCGTTGATCGGAGATCCGAGGAGCTGAATGAGGAGCTTGAATCGATCAACGAGGACATCGCAAGCCGCGGGATGTCGGACAGCGGGGAACGCCTGAAGCGGCGCGCGGCTGCGAAACGTGCTGCCTTGCGCGAGTTGCGAGATCGGTCCAACGCGCTCAAGGACCTTCGAAGTGACGCAATCGACGCCGAATCCGAGTCAGAGCGGCTTTTTCGCGAGGCCACCAACCAAGAGTTGCCCGTCATACCCGTGGACGAAATCAACGCCGCAACTGCTGAATGGGAGGAAGCGGAGAGACCGTACGGAGGCAATGGCCCAGTCATCGAGATTGAACTCGACGGCACTTTCGAGTCCGACGACGCCTCCTGACAGCGCTGGGAATGCCAGCCGGGATCGAACAAACACGGAAACCGCGGCCCTGCTGCGTACTAGTCGATGACGCTCGATCCAATGGTGTGAGCCTCTTAGCTTAGGGGGCCATGAACGAGGGACTCGGCCTTCACGCAAATGAGGCCAACCTCGCGAGCGGAGCGAGCGAGGGCGGCAGCGAAGAGGGCTCGGTCACGGGAGGCGGCCGGTCTTCCGTGCCCAGCGCTCGACTTCTGGCCAGTACCAGACGTAGACGTTCTCGAACTGCGCAACCGGCTTCGGGAAGTCGCCATGACGACGCCGCCAGTCATGGACTACCTGAAGCCGACTAACCCCAAGGCGCCGGGCGATCTCAGAACTTCCCACGACTAGATCTATATCGAGCCTTCGGCCCATCACATCACCTCCCGAAATTGTCACACCCAACTGAGACAATAGCCCTACTGCATAGATAACTATGCAGCACGAAGAAGAAGTGGCCCCGGCGGTGCGCAAACACCCCGGGGCCCGGACGAGACCTAACAAGGAGGTCCCGACATGAGCGATGTTACCGCTCTCGCAGCGAGGCCCGATCTAGCGAAGTTGCACGGCCGGGCGACCATCAGCGTCGAGGAAACAGCCAAGGTCCTCGGCATCGGCCGCACCGCCGCCTACGAGGCGGCGCGCAGAGGCGAACTCCCCACCCGCCGACTCGGCCGGCGTGTGCTCGTACCCGTTCCCGCCCTTCTCGAGTGGCTCGGCGCCACTCGCTCGGCCTGAACGCGGGAGGTCGAGCAATGCAGGGTCACATTCACAAGCGCGTCCACACGATGGCCGACGGCCGCACCACGACGACGTGGTATGTCGTTGTCGACAAGGGCCGTGACCGAAACGGCCGACGCCGCCAGAAGTGGCACGGCGGGTTCCGCACCCGCAAGGAGGCCGAAGCCACCCGGGCCAAGATCGTCACCGAAATCAACTCGGGTACCTACGTCTCACCGAGCGGGCTCACCCTGGAGACCTACCTGGTAGGCGAATGGCTCCCCGGCGTTCAAGCCCGCCTCAAACCAACGACCTGGGACTCATACCGGCGCACGATCGAACTCCACGTCCTGCCCCGCCTGGGTACGACGCCGCTCCAGCGTGTATCAGCGACGTTGCTCAATGCCCTCTATGGCGAGCTCCTTCGGGATGGCCGCTGCAACGGCCGCGGCGGCCTCAGCGAACGGTCGGTTCGATATGTACATCGCATCTTGCACAAGGCGCTCGCCGACGCGGTTGACGCGCAGCTGCTGCCACAGAACCCGGCGAGTCGGGCCAAGCCGCCGAAGACCAACAAAGCCGGCGTCGATCACCTCCGGTTCTGGACCCCGGATCAACTTCGTGAGTTCCTCGAGACGACACGGGGCACACGCCTTCACGGAGCCTGGGTGCTCGCAGCCATGACCGGGATGCGCCGGGGCGAGGTCCTCGGACTCCAATGGAGCGATGTCGACCTCGATCAAGCGAGGTTGTCAGTGCGACGCACTATCGTCTCGATCGCATACGAAATGCACGTATCCACGCCAAAGACAGGGAAGCCACGCGTGATCGATCTCGACGCCGGTACGGTTGCGATTCTGCGCGAGGAGCGGACTCGCCGCGAATCAGATCGCGACTCCTGGGGCGATGGCTATGAAGATCAGGGGCTCGTGTTCGCCCGGGAGGACGGGAGCCCAATCCACCCGGACAGACTGACAAAGGTCTTCGACAAGGAGGTCGAGCGCTCCGGCCTGCCTAGGATTCGGCTGCACGATCTTCGGCACTCGCATGCATCGATCGCACTTCAGGCCGGAGTGCCGGTGAAGGTGATCAGCGAACGCCTCGGTCACGAGTCGCCAGCGTTCACGCTCAAGCAGTACGCGCATGTGATGCCGGGAATGCAAGCAACTGCCGCGTGCCAAGTGGCCGACGCGGTCTTCGGCGAGGCGCGCGACCACCTCCAGCCCTGAGGCCGTCGAACGGTGCTGCCGGTGTCCTCCCCAGGGCACCAGCAGCCGGCGTTCTACCTTCGGGGACGAGCCATACAATCAGGGTTGCGCTTCGAAGACTGTCGCCCGATGCCCATGATCGATCCCGGCGCGGCTCGGGCAACGCAGCCTTTCTGAGCGGCGGAGCATTTGGAGGGAGAAGCAGCCAGTTGTCACGCGATGACGCGCAGGAACCTGCGCGAACCAAGGAAGATCTCGACACATTTGTTCAAGCCTTCCACTACGAAACCGAAATGCTCCTGAGCCAGGGATTGTTGTACCTGGATCACGGGCGCGAAATCGCCGATGACCGCAGTGAAGGCAAACAAGTTGTTGCCGATGCGCTGCTCGACTCCATTCTCAATCGCCTTCGCGCCTTCGACGCCTTCTTCGATCCTTGCGGGAAGCGGGTCGAGAAGACCGACGCCATAGCGAGCGATATGGCCAACAGATGGGAATCACGACCAACGCTTAGATCTGAGACTCGCAAGAACATCAACGTACGTCTGTCCCATCTCACTTACATCAGACCGCGCGAACACGCCTGGGAGATCGGAATCATGATTGGGGAGGCTCTCGAAGCGATCCGCGACTTCATGCACGCAACACTCGTGAGCGACGAGAGTCGGAACCAGCTTCTGAAGTCGGTCGAAAGCACTCTCGATGACTGGGGCGATCGGAACAGGATCCACACATCACAAGAACATGGGCACGCCTTTCGCGCCTGACCAATACGGCCCAATCAGGGCTTGGCTCTCGTCAGTAATCCGTTATCGGCCGTACCCCGAGCCCGTGCGCGATAAACCCCGCCATTCCAGACGCTGTCCGAAAGGCGGGGAACATTGGCATCAGCATAGCCATCGATGTCCCGCCCGCCTATCTCATTTCGGAGTCTGAGTAGCGGGCAACGGCATGCGGGCCGCGACGACCACGCCAACGGCACACCCGACGGGTTGTCACGGTCGAGCCCTAGAATCAAGACCGCTGCTCGCGCTCAGCAGCACAATCAAACCGGAACAGAGACAGGATCGGTGGCAAGACTCGAAGATCTCACCCCAGGGGCTCTTGTCGCGGGCATCGCCGGCGCCGAATCGGTGACCGTCGTACAAGTCGAATGGCACGGCACCGAAGTCCTGACGCTCACCTACCGCGACGCGTCGGGCCGAGTCGAAGACAAGCTCGTCTATCGCGACGTCGAAGCCACAATCGAGATCAGAGAACGCGGCAAGGCGTGGTCATTCGATGCCGACGGAGCAGCATTTCGCCTGGCGTCAGAGGCGAAGCGCATCAGCCTCGCCTACCTCTTCGACCCTTTGCTTGCCGTTCACACCTCAAGTCTCGATCCACTCCCCCATCAAATAGAGGCCGTCTATGGCGAGATGTTGCCGCGCCAGCCACTGAGGTTTTTGCTGGCTGATGACCCCGGCGCTGGTAAGACGATCATGGCCGGCCTCCTCATCAAGGAGCTGATCATCCGCGGCGATGCCCAGCGCTGCCTGATAGTTGCCCCAGGCGGACTCGTTGAGCAGTGGCAAGACGAGCTGTGGCAGAAGCTCCACGTTGAATTCGAGATCATCACCCGCGAGGCGATCAACGCATCGAAATCCGGCAACCCCTACGTGGAGAAGAACTTCATCATCAGTCGGCTCGATCACCTGTCTAGGAACGACGAACTCCAAGCCAAGCTCGATCAGACCGATTGGGACCTCATCGTCGTCGACGAGGCGCACAAGATGTCCGCCCACTACTACGGCAACGAAGTCAAAGAGACCAAGCGATATCGCCTCGGGCGCCGGCTTGGCCGCCTGACTCGCCATCTGCTGCTCATGACAGCCACCCCTCATAGCGGCAAAGAAGAAGACTTCCAGCTATTCATGGCTCTGCTCGATTCCGACAGATTCGAGGGCAAGCCCCGCGGCCGCAAGTCCGACACTGCACACACCATTGACACCTCGGGCCTGATGCGCCGGTTGGTCAAAGAAGACCTCGTCAAGTTCGACGGCAAGCCGCTATTCCCGGAACGTCGCGCGTACACGGTTACCTACTCACTCTCCGAGCTCGAGGCTCGCCTGTATGGCGAAGTGACCCAGTACGTGCGCGAAGAGATGAACCGCGCCGAGCGGCTCAAGCAAGAAGGCGAAGGTGGCCGCGGTGCGATTGTGGGGTTCGCCCTTACAACGCTGCAGCGCAGGCTTGCCTCGTCGCCCGCAGCCATCTACCGATCAATCGTCCGCCGGCGGAATCGGCTTGAGAAGCGACTGCGAGAAGAGAAGCTGCAGAGCAGGGCTGACTCGGCCAGAATCCAGGCGAGTGACCAAGAACGGCTCATCACAGAGGAAGACCTTGAGGAGTTCGAGGACTTCGAGGATCGCCCCGATTCCGAGGTAGAGGAGATCGAAGAGGCCCTTGTCGACGAGGCATCGGCAGCGGCCACCATCGCCGAGCTTGAGATCGAGATTGACAAGCTTGCGTATCTCGAAAGGATTGCCGAGCGTGTCAAAGAGTCGGGCACCGACAAGAAGTGGGAAGAGCTATCGAGCCTCCTGCAGAACCGTGCAGAGATGCGCGACTCGTTCGGCTCGTGGCGCAAGCTAATCGTCTTCACCGAACACAAAGACACCCTCGAATATCTAGCCGAGAGGATTCGTTCGCTAATCGGTGCACCGGAATCTGTAGTCCGTATCCACGGAGGTGTCGGGCGCGACGAGCGTCGCAAGATCCAAGAAGCGTTCACGCAAGACCCCGACGTTCACGTGCTTGTTGCAACCGATGCTGCGGGCGAAGGCATCAACTTGCAGCGGGCGCACTTGCTCGTCAACTACGACCTACCCTGGAATCCGAATCGAATCGAGCAGCGCTTCGGGCGCATTCATCGCATCGGCCAGACCGAGGTCTGCCACATGTGGAACCTCGTTGCGGCCGAGACCAGAGAAGGCGATGTCTACCTCCGCCTGCTAGAGAAGCTAGAGCAGAGCGCGAAGTCCCTTGGCGGACAGGTGTTCGATGTGCTGGGGGCCGCGTTTGACGACCAGCCGTTGCGGGATCTGTTGATCGAGGCAGTTCGCTACGGCGACGACCCGAAGGTGCGGGCCCGCCTCGACCAAGTTGTGGACGAGACGGTGATAAGGGGTCTTGACCGGGCACTCGAAGAGCGGCGTCTCATTGCCGACGTGATGGCACCGACCGATATCGAGCGGATTCGCGACCAGATGGAAGAGGCCGAGGCGCGCCGTCTCCAGCCGCACTTCATCCGCTCGTTCTTCCTTGAGGCCTTTGAGCGCCTGGGCGGCAGAGCCGTCAAGCGTGAGGAGGGTAGCTACCAGATCACTCATGTTCCCGCAGATGTGCGAAATCGGGACCGGTCGATCGGAGCTGGCGCCCCGCTTCTCCGCCAATACGAGCGAGTGACGTTCGAGAAGGACTTGGTCGCAGTTGAAGGGCAGCCGCTTGGCGAACTCGTCGCACCGGGTACGCCCCTGCTCGACTCGGTAGTCGATCTAACGCTTGAGAGGAATCGGTCACTTCTCAAGCAAGGAGCAGTGCTGATTGCGCCGGGCGATGTGACAGAGGCACCTCGGGTTCTTCTCTATCTGGAGCACGCTATACAGGATGCGCGGACCACGCGAAGCGGTGATCGGCGCGTAGTCTCGAAGCGGCTGCAGTTCATCGAGATCGATGAATCAGGAGACGCGCGCCAAGCCGGCTACGCACCGTATCTCGACTACGAACCGGCTGGCCCTGAAGACCTCGCGCTCGTACGGGAGGCACTTGGGGCTCCCTGGCTTACGAGCGACTTCGAGAAGACCGGGGTTGACTTTGCTGTGCGCGTGGCCGTGCCCGAGCATCTGGCAGAGGTTCGTGAGCGCACCACTGGCCGGGTAGAGAAAACCATCGCTGCCGTTAAAGAACGCCTTCTCTCAGAGATCAGCTATTGGGATCACCGGGCCAAGGAGCTGAAAGATCAGGAGCTAGCGGGCAAGAAGCCGCGCCTCAACTCGGCCAAGGCGCGCCAGCGGGCCGATGAGCTCGAAGGCCGACTGAAGAAGAGGTTGGAAGAGCTCGAACAAGAGAATTCGTTATCTGCCCTGCCGCCAGTAATCGTCGGAGGCGCGATCGTCCTCCCCGGCGGCCTCATGGAACGTCTTCGGGGCGAGCGGTCCGAGACCCCCGCGACCTTCGCGAAGGAAACCACGCGCATCGAACGGCTGGCGGTGGATGCGGTCCTCGAAGCTGAGCGGTCGTTGGGGCGCGACCCAGTCGAGATGCCCCACAACAATCCCGGCTACGACATCCGCTCGAAAGACCCGGCAACTGGCACCATCTACTTCATCGAAGTGAAAGGGCGCGTCCTCGGAGCACGCACGGTGACCGTTACTCGAAACGAGATCCTCACGGCGCTGAACAAGCCGGACCAGTTCGTGCTCGCCCTGGTCAGCATTGACGGGGACCAGCCCGATATCCGCTACGTGCGAAAGCCCTTTCGCGGCGAGGACGAGACCTACTTCGGTGTCACCAGCGTCAATTTCGATTGGACGAATCAATGGGAGCAGGGTCGCCGCCCGACGTACGCCGCAGAGGCCGACTCAACTAGTGACTAGGCGGCAGCCGCATATGGGCGACGCCACCGCGACCCGGCGAAAAGTGGAGTCCGACTAGCTTGCAGGCGCCTTCCGCTTCCCCCGCCTAGCTGGACCATCATCACGCGGCTCACCAGGTCGCTGCATGAGCTCGACGACGCTCTCATCATCGAGGCGCAGGCGTACGAGGAGCGGGTTTGACTGCGGGATCTCGACATCGAGGATCTGCTTCCCCACGACCTCCTCAATCCCAAAACCGAGTTCGGGAGACCTGAGCGCATCGAGGCGGGCGATGTGAAATCGGAGTTGCGATCTAGCCGTTTCCGAAATGCTGGCAACCCTCGTCACGCCGAAAACGTCGACGGTGCAACGGTATGTGAGGTCGACAAGCGCTTCTGGCACAAGCCCATCCGCAGATGCCGGAACCGGGAAATACCCAACAACCCTTCCAGCCCTGAGATTTCCAGGGTCGATCTTCAGATCGGCGGGGTCGACAAGGGGGCTAACGTGAATCGTTCGGTCTAGGGTCGGGTCGTTGTCAGCGATCCGCTCCGCATCATCTTCTGAGTACCCGCCTGCGATAAGTGCTTTGCGGCGTCGCTGGAATTCCTTCTCCATTGCGCAATCGTGAGATGTGACCATTACAAGTGCTGGTCCCGCCAGCACATACAGACGACCTTCGATGTCCACGTGGTGCTCGTCAAATTCATCCCATTCCGGTGGATAGTGCGGATCTTGAGTCGTCAGCCGCGACACGCCTGAAAGAAGGATGTCGCCCTGTCTGAATGCATTGCCTGTCTTCACGTAGAAGTCCTCGGGTGGAATCACCTGGGCAGTCTCCTGCGAGGCCCTTGACGTTTGGGTTCCGCGAACAGCCTTGCGTCTGCGGGGTCAATCTCATACACAGACTCGAACTCTGACGACGGGTGCAACGTCCGTGGCCTCGATGGCCGATCAAGCTTGCCTGCCAAGTGAGCCTCAAGCGCGGCGGCATACAGAGGCGGTCCGTCCCGGTGGCGCTGACGCCTCGTTACGACAACTGCCGCCCTGGAATCCCCGTCTGTCGTTCGTACGAGCTTCGCGGCCTCGTCGAATTGGCCTTCAGCGAGCGCGGTCAGCGCGTCGCGATCATCGTGTCTTGCCAGCAGCGCATCACGCACTTGCGCCGGATCCAGCGAGCGATGCAGATCGCGAATCAGTCCCGCGAGAAAACGAAGTGCTTCCAGCCTCTCTGGTGCAGGACGAATCTCACCGCTGATCCACCCGGATAGTGATCGCCTGTCGACACCGAGACCGCGCGCGATCTGCTGATTGGTAAGACGACCTAGGCGGCGAGCCGTCTCTCGCAGCTGTCGCACTTCCTCGCGTGCTGACGCCGGCCTCCCGAGCGGCGCGCTTGTTGTCTCTACATATGAGTGGACGCCCCATCCAAGCGGGATGTCCGCGCTGGCTGAACTGCCGAATGCTTCCTGCAACATGAACGGAATCGCAATCTCCACCACACGCGGCGTTCGCCGCAGTCTGAGTTCCAGTTCCGAGCTAGGAACCTCAAGAACACTCATGGTGTGGCTCCGTAGTTCTTCAGAAAGCTGTCGGTCACAATCCACCGGAAATACCGGTAAATGACATCGCAGAAGTTGCGGGCGCGAGCAGCGATCAGATCTGCGTGCCATTCGAGCGGAGATCGTGTGAACTGGTCGAGGTCGAGAACCCAGCTGTCGTTCTCGACCGGTTCAATTGCCGGATCGAACGTAAGTCCCGACGGAATCCTCCCCCAGCGAGCGTGCAGCGCCGAGTCGGAAGAAACCTCGTAGAGGAGGTCCGAAATAGCGTAGGCGCGCTCAACGTCGTCGCTGCCAAGCGCCATTTCCGATACGCCCAAGACCTCTTTCCTGACCAGTCTCTTGATCTTCGTGATCTCGTTGATTCTGTCGACGTAGCGAACACCTACGCGATTGCAGACCTTTGGCTGAATAGTCGTGGAAACTGCTCCCACGATCTCGATCAGCCGCTCAATGAAGGCATCGCGATCTACGTAGTGCCTCTTGGTTGAGAGAGCCACGAAGTCTTTGGAGAGCGACACCTCCCACGCCAGCGGCTCTGTGGCGAATCTCCAAATCACACCGCGAGGTCCTGTGGCCGCACCCTGAGGCCCGATCAGTACTTCCGCTTGGTCTTCTCGACTGAGAACCGGATATGCAGGCCGGATCCGTTCCTGAAATGGTGCAACAAAGGTTTCGTCGTCGATCGACAGAATTCGCGGAAATCTCAGCTGAGCAATCACAAGCTCCAACGGCGGGTCGCTGAGCAAGATCTCTTCGACGGGCGGGCCGAACGGTGTCTCCACCGGTGCCCCGAACTGGGTCTTTGGCATGCTTCCCTCCGTACTTCCCATTCTAGCAGACGGGAAGTATACTGGGAAGAGCTACTGCGCGACATGCCGCCCCTAGCCAGAGAGTCCGACGTTCCGCCGAATGCGCGTGCCGACGCCTACCCCAGCACACGGTCGCGCCATCGCGTATGGGATCTATCGCACTAGCGCGAATATTCCTATCTTGAAAGATCGACGCGTAGATGCTACTTTACGAATGTGACGAGCGATGAGGAGGTGCACTCGTGGACAGCAAGATGCTCACCGTGAGGGTTCCCGCGGAGCAGGCGGAGGAACTTGAGCAAGTAGCCGACGTTGACGGCGTGCCGGTAGCCGAAGAAGTACGAACCGCAATCGCGGCTCACATCGAAGCCCGTCGTAAGGATCAGGCCTTTCGGGAGCGACTGCGCGCGTCCATCGAGCGCAACAAGAAGATCCTTGAGAAACTCGCCGAGACGTGATCACGTGGCGATTCGGTATCTCGACCTGGTCGACTTCCTCCTTGTTGCGGAAGAGGTACTCGGAATCGAGGCCGATATCCTCCAGAAGATGGCTAACCTCCCCCTCGCCGAATCAGCGTTGAACGCGCCGGCCGCTGAATTCGGCGGGGTGGAGTTCTATCCCGATTTCGTTGAGAAGGTAGCGGTGCTCTGTGCCCGTCTTATCAAGAACCACTCGCTGCCCGACGGCAACAAGCGCGTCGGCTACATGTGTGCCGTTGAGTTCGCGGAGCGAAACGGATACCTGTGGAAACCGCCCCCGGGCGACCCAGAAGGGTCGGAGACGGTTGAGACGATGAAGGGTGTCGCCTCCGGGTCCGTCGATGAGGAGATGCTCGCTCGGTGGATGCGCGATCATCTGGAGAAGGCGGATGCCACCTAATAACGACCAGTTGAGGCTGGCGATAGAGGAGCAGCCGCGCGAGGAGCTACCGCTCATATACGTCGCCTCCGCCCTCTCGCACCTCACGGAATCGGATCGGAGCAAGCTGAAGCCGTGGTGCGACGCCGTGTCTGAGGCAGCAGTAAACGCGGCACTTCAGGACACGCCGCGCTGGGAAGTTCGCACACACGTGCCGTTCGAGTGGTCCGCGCCGTGGACTGGCGACGGCAAGACCCCAGCAGAGGTATACAGGGCCAACATGGAGAAGGTGCGGGGGGCGGCGGCCCTCATAGTGCTCGGATATCACGGAGGCAGTTTGGGCGCTGGCCAAGAACTGGCGTGGGCGACCGCCGCGCGCGTCCCCACCCTCTACCTTCGCCCAATTGACGACCCTCTCAGCCGCCAGATCGAGGGGACCCCTGCGGACATCGTGTTCGTCGAGTTCGACACAGACGATGAGCTAAGTAGTGCAGTCGTTCGATTTGTACAAGCGCGCAGACACCCGATCGAAGATCACCCGAGAAGGCTCCGTGATCGCGAAATCGTGTTTTCGCCACTGTTCGACGCCGTAGAGCAGGCTTGGGGTGGGCTGTCGGTCGATGACCGCCAAGGCGTTGGCGGCAATGCGCGTCTTCACCCACGCCGCGCTCAGGAGTTGGTTGCGCACCCGCTCAATCTTGCCCATGCCTCCCTCAGCGAGATATTGGCACTGACCGGCGCTCTCGGGATTGATCCATGGCGGTGGTTCTCGGGACAGACCCCCGAACTAGAAAGCCGACAATTGGCGGGGCTTCAGATGGCGGCCGAAGAGTTCGACTGGTCCGCCGCGGAGACTCTGGACCTCTATCGCGAAGCAAGGACGGAGCTTGCCAGCGAAGGTACCCGACGAATGCGACTCGAGACCATGCAAGACTGGGCCCAGTTCCGCAAAGCTCGACGCGGTGGATAGGTCTCTCGATCAACTCGCCAGCGAGGCACTGGCACGGGCTGGAATTGAGCCATTTCCCGCCATTGACATCGAGAAGCTAGCGTACAGGTTAGGCATCTCGTCGATCGCGTCGGACGAGCATCTCGTTGAGGACGGTCGACTAGTATCGGAGGGGCGACAACGCGGAATTGTGGTTCGGAAAGATGCCAGCAAAGCGCGGCGACGATTCACGATCGCGCACGAGCTCGGGCATCTGGTGCTCATCGAGAGCGGATCGGAAGCTGTAGCCCAGCGCCTCGGTCCGCCAGTCGATGACGTGGAAAGAATGTGCGACGACTTTGCCGCGGCGATCCTCATGCCGTTCGAATGGGTGTCTTCGTGTTTCGCGCACCGACCGCAGAACCTCTCCACCATCCGACATCTGGCTCACCAGACAGGAACTTCGCTGAGCGCCTCAGCTGTCCGCCTAACTGAAGTACTTGGCTGGCGGGTGGCTTTGCTCCGCTGGCGACTGGAGGGTGGCCGGTGGCGATTCATGGCAGGTGCAGCGTTGCCATTCTGGCTTCATGGACAGGTCAGGAGCGCCCCCGAGACCAATGACTCCCTGCACGCGATCTTTCAACGGACGACCCGCGATACGAGAACAAAGGTGCCCTTCCGGGTCGGGAACGAGACTGTAACGGTGGACGCGCAGGTCTCTCTCTCGAGTACGAGCGCCCTAGTGCTTCTCGACCTCGCTCGCTCGCAGTCTCAGCTCGCAAGCGCCATGCGAGTCGGCCGCGAGCCGCGACAGCGCCGCCCTGTGAGCAAGTAGGGGCGCTCTCGCCATATCGTTGGGCAGATCGGGGGGTCCCGAAGGGTAGGAAGGTGAGGGGTGAGTGCAGACACTCGACAGGGTCGGGACGGATACAAGAAGAAACTGATTGAGGTCGCGCTGCCGCTGGAGGCGATCAACCGGGAATCCGCGCGGGAGAAGTCGATCCGCCACGGCCACCCATCTACTCTCCACCTCTGGTGGTCACGCAAGCCGCTCGCCACCTGTCGCGCCGTGCTCTTCGCATCACTGGTTGACGACCCGTCGTCGCGCCCGGATGAGTTCCCAACCGAAGAGGCACAAGAGACCGAGCGGAAGCGGCTCTTTGGCATCATCGAAGAGCTCGTCAAGTGGGAGAACTCCAACAACGACGAGGTGCTAAAGGCTGCACGAGCCGAGATCGAGCGCTCAACCGACGGCAACCCGCCCCCGGTCCTCGACCCGTTCTGTGGCGGCGGATCGATTCCCCTCGAAGCACAGCGCCTCGGCCTCGAAGCTCACGGTTCAGATCTCAACCCGGTGGCTGTCTTGATCACCAAGGCGCTGATCGAGATTCCGCCCCGTTTTGCCGGATGCGCACCCGTCCACCCCGCTGAAGGTCAGGGGCACGCGGTTGAGGCGTGGAAAGGGGCAGAGGGTCTAGCCGAAGACATCCGCTACTACGGGGCTTGGATGCGCGACCAGGCCGAGGAGCGGATAGGCGATCTATATCCGAAGGCCAAGCTTCCAAAGGAACACGGCGGTGGCGAGGCAACGGTCATCGCATGGATCTGGGCAAGGACTGTTACCTGTCCTAACCCGGCTTGCGGTGCCGAGATGCCGCTCACGAACAAGTGGTGGCTTTCAACCAAGAAGGGCAAGAAAGCCTGGGTCGAGCCGCAGGTTGACCGGGCGACCAAGTCGGTTGCTTTCGAAGTTCACACCGGATCGGGTACAGCACCTGACGGGACGGTTGACCGGCGCGGTGCTCGCTGCGTCATCTGTGATTCACCGGTCCCCTTCGACCACGTGAGATCAGAAGGTCGTGCCGGGCGGATGGGTGCACGTCTGATGGCAATCGTGGCCGAGGGGAATCGCCAGCGTGTCTATCTCAGTCCCGACGAAGTTCACGAAGAGATCGCCACTCGCACGACCCCGCCCGACGATGTACCGGACGCCGACCTTCCGCACAATCCCCGTGACTTCAAGACTCCGAACTATGGGAGGCGCAAGTTCCGCGATCTCTTTACCGATAGGCAGCTCGTCGCGCTGACGACCTTCTCGGATCTGGTCGGAGAGGCACGAGAGCGCGTCCTCGCAGATGCGATTGCGGCCGGCATGGCTGACGACAACGTGCCGCTCCACGAGGGCGGCTCGGGCGCCACCGCCTACGCCGACGCCCTCGCCACCTACCTCGCCTTCGCCGTCGACCGTTGCGCGGATTATTGGGGATCGATCGCGACATGGCACGCGAGCAATCAGCAGGTTCGATGCACCTTCGCCCGGCAAGCGATACCAATGACATGGGACTACGTGGAGGCGAATCCGTTCAGCAATTCGAGCGGAGGTTGGGACAGTCTTTATTTGTCAACTGTGGACGCCTTTGGACGGTGCGTCGAAGGGCCGGGGGGCGCTGCATCGCAGCTCGACGCGGCTCGAGTGACATCAGCCGGAGTCGCCTTCGCCGTCTCAACCGATCCGCCCTATTACGACAACATCGGCTACGCGGATCTCGCAGATTACTTCTACATCTGGCTCCGCCGCTCACTCAAAGACATCTGGCCTCAGGAGTTCTCCACCCTTCTCGTGCCTAAAGCGCAGGAACTAGTCGCAACGCCGTATCGATTCGATGGCGATAGAGAAATGGCCGAGGAGCATTTCGAGACGGGTCTTGGCCAGGCCTTCAAGCGAATCCGCGAGGAATCCGCGCCGGGCTACCCGACCACCGTTTTCTACGCGTTCAAGCAGTCTGAGTCCGAGGGAGAGTCAACTGCGTCGACAGGCTGGGAGACGATGCTCGAAGGCCTCATCCGAGCGGGCTTCTCCATCGACGGAACATGGCCGATGCGGAGCGAGCAACACCACCGCATGATTGCTCGTGATGCGAATGCATTGGCATCCTCGATCGTCCTCGTCTGTCGGCCGCGCGCCGACGACGCGCCACTTGCGACGCGAAAGGAATTCCTCGCAGCGCTCAAGGCCGAACTGCCCCAAGCTCTCAAGCTCCTCCAACATGGCAACATCGCCCCGGTTGATCTGGCCCAAGCCGCGATCGGCCCCGGCATGTCGGTCTTCACCCGCCACTCCAGAGTCGTCGAAGCCGATGGCAGCAACATGACCGTCCGCACAGCGCTCGCCCTCATCAACCAAGTCCTCGATGAGACGCTCGCCGAACAAGAAGCCGACTTCGATAAGGACACCCGTTGGGCACTTGCCTGGTTCGAGCAGTACGGCCACGACGAAGGCCCCTTTGGAGTCGCCGAGACGCTTTCTAAAGCCAAGAACACCTCGGTCTCTGGCCTTGTTGAAGCAGGGGTGCTCGAATCAGCGGCCGGCAAGGTGAGACTGCTCAGACGCGAGGAACTCGCCGACGACTGGGACCCGATTACCGACGGGCGTAGGACAGTTTGGGAGGTCGCCCAGCATCTCATCCGTGCACTCGAAGGCGGTGGAGAATCCGCCGCCGCAGATCTTCTTCGCAAGGTCGGCGGCCTGGGTGAGACCGCCCGTGAGCTCGCATACCGCCTATATCAGATATGTGAGAAGAAGAAGTGGGCCCAAGAAGCGATCTCATACAACGCACTAGTTGTCGCCTGGCCCGAGATCACCCGCATCGCTTCATCTGCCCCGGCCGCAGCGCCCGAAGCGCAGCAAATGGAGATCTGACCAGTGGCAATCACAAATCACGAAAGAGTCGGCAAGGCGCTCGCGCTTCTCTCAGAAGGCCTTGCGCCCTTTGTCGAAAGCGAGTGCCGCTCAAAGCTCGGTGACGATTGGGTGAATCTTGTCGCCGGCTCGGGCCCACCGGGCCAGCGCGCATCCCGCAAGGAATCTGCGACCGACGTCAACTTCTTGCTCAAGGCGATGTGGGACGAGTGGAACTCGATCTTCGGCAAGGTTCTGGGTCGAAGTGAGCGGACCTATGTGAGCGAGCTGCGCGATGTCCGCAACCGCTGGGCACACCAGGAGACCTTCTCGACCAATGACGCGGACCGCGCCCTTGACACCGCGCATCGCCTGCTGCTCGCGGTCTCAGCCGGTGACGAGGCAGCCGAGGTAGATCGCATCCGCCAAGAACTTCTGCGGACTCGCTTTGCCGAACAGACCCGGACCAAGCAGCGCCAGGCGGCACTTGTTTCCGTCGAAGGCAAGCCTGCAAGTGGCCTCAAACCCTGGCGCCAGGTAATCACGCCCCACGCGGATGTCGCATCTGGCCGATACCAACAGGCCGAGTTCGCAGCCGACTTACACCAAGTCTGGCGTGACGAGGCAGCCGATGAATACGGCAATCCGGTCGAGTTCTTCCGCCGCACGTTCATAACCGACGGCTTGCGCGAGTTGCTGCTAAACGCAGTGAGGCGGTGGCGCAAAGAGGGCGGCGACCCTGTCGTAGAGCTTCAGACCAACTTCGGCGGGGGCAAGACGCA
This sequence comes from Acidobacteriota bacterium, assembly GCA_003577105.1. Classification (GTDB taxonomy): domain Bacteria; phylum Actinomycetota; class Acidimicrobiia; order ATN3; family ATN3; genus ATN3. The sequence goes on from QEUQ01000005.1 coordinate 60,191, forward strand.
CTCGATGATCGCCCTCTATCACCTCGCGCACGGATACAAGCCCTCTGAGCTCCCAGGAGTCGAGACGATGCTTGCCGATGCGAAGGTCGGCGATCCGCCAGCGGTCACAACTGCGGTGCTAGTTGGGCAGATGATTCAGCCCGGCACCACACATCCCAAAGAAGACGGCGTGGTTGTCCACACCCTCTGGGGGGAACTCGCCTATCAGTTGGGCGGGGCAGCTGGCTATGAGCTCGTGGCTGATGCCGATCGCACCGGGACCAGCCCGGGGTCGGCGCTCATCGACCTGTTCAAAGCATATGGCCCGTGTCTGATCTTGATAGATGAGTGGGTTGCCTATGCGCGCCAGCTCTATGGCGTCGACGGGCTCCCGGCTGGGTCATTTGACGCCCAATTCAGTTTTGCCCAGGCCCTTGCTGAGGCCGCCAAGTCTGTTGAGGGCACGCTACTGGTCGTCTCGATCCCAGCATCAGATATTGAAGTTGGGGGCGAAGGCGGGCGTGAGGCGCTTGAGCGGTTGAAAAACGTGGTGGGGAGGGTGGAGTCATCATGGAGGCCGGCCTCAGCCGAAGAGGGCTTTGAGATTGTTCGAAGGCGCCTCTTTGATGATTTGCCCGCAGCCAATGCGCCCGAGCGAGATGCAGTTGTCAAGGCCTTCAGCGAGACCTACCGGTCAAATCAGGGTGAGTTCGACAGGGAGTGCGGCGAGAGCGCGTATGCGAGTCGCATGACAGCCGCGTACCCAATTCACCCCGAGCTCTTCGACCGCCTCTACGGAGATTGGTCGACGCTGGATAAGTTTCAGCGCACTAGGGGCGTGCTTCGGCTGATGGCAGCTGTGATTCACGAGCTATGGAGACGTGAAGACTCATCGCTGATGATTATGCCCGGGACCGTGCCTATCGATGACGCCGACGTGCTGAATGAGCTGACTCGTTATCTGGAAGATGGCTGGGAGCCGGTGATCGCAACTGATGTCGACGGGCCAAATGCCTTGCCGCTTCGCATAGACGCTGAGAACCCGTCGCTTGGCCGGTATTCGGCGACTAGGCGGGTAGCCAGGACGATCTATCTTGGCTCTGCTCCACAGCAGGCGGCTCAGACCCGAGGAATTGATGACCGTTCGGTCAAGCTCGGTTGCGTACAGCCCGGCGAGACCCCGGCGACATTCGGCGATGCGCTCCGCCACCTGACCGATCAGGCGACCTACATCTATGTCGATGGCAAGCGCTACTGGTACTCGCTACAGCCTTCGGTCACTCGCCTCGCCCTTGACCGAGCGGCATCTCATTTCAGCGATGCAGACGTTGATGAGGAGATCAGGGCTCGAATTGGCACGGCAGCGTCTCCTCGTGGTGATTTTGCGAAGGTACACGTAGCGCCGCGGGCCCCAGGTGATGTGCCAGATGAGCCTGAAGCCCGGCTCGTGATTCTCGGACCGGAGTATCCGCACACCTCAAAAACCGATGACAGCGAGGCGCGTTCGGCCGCGGCGAAGATATTGGAGGAGCGATCTGCGGGTGCTCGGCTCTATCGGAACATGCTTGTCTTTCTAGCTCCAGACAAGTCGCGGTTGGGCGATCTTCAACAAGCCGTTCGTCAATACTTGGCGTGGTCGTCGATCGTCGACGATGGCAAGAAGGGTTCCCTCAACCTCGACAACTTCCAGTCAACCCAGGCCGAGTCGAAACGCGATCAGTTCGATGATGCCGTGACGCAGCGAATCGGTGAGACGTTCGTGTGGGCCCTGGTGCCGTTTCAGAGCTTGGCGGGCTCTGGTGAGGCTTCTTCGGGAGGGGCCGAGGGTGACCTTTCGGCCTCAGCGGGTGGCGCGATCGCATGGGAGGAGATGCGCGTCACTGGATCAGATCCACTGGCGGTCAGGGTGTCTAAGAAGCTGAAGAGTGACGAATCGCTGATCGTCGGGTATTCGGGGGCGCGCCTGCGGATGGACTTAGATCGAGTGCCGCTTTGGCGTGGAGACCATGTGGGTCTGCGCCAGCTCTGGAGCGACTACGCGCAGTATCTGTATCTGCCCCGACTGGCTGACTCGGGCGTCTTGGTTGGCGCCATTGAGGATGGCGTCTCGAAGCTGACGTGGGAACAGGACACGTTTGGGTGTGCGGACGCGTTCGATGAGGCTTCAGGGCGCTACGTGGGGCTTGTGGCTGGCGCGAACGCCCGGGTCGTGGTTGACGACGCGAGTGTTCTGGTCAAGTCTGAGGTTGCTGCGCGACAGCTGGCTGAAGAGGCGGCTGTTGTGACGTCGGAGGGGGCGGGATCGGGAGCGCCGGAGGGGTTGGCTTCGGTGGCGGCGGCTGAGGCTACGGAGGGCGAGCCGGCTGAAGTCGCGTTTCGGCGGTTCTACGGCCGCGTGTCGTCGGACGGCATGCGCGCGGCCCGGGACCTGCAAGAGGTCGCTGACGCGATCGTTCAGCACTTGGCGAAGGTTGGCGATGCGTCAGTTGAGATGACGATCGAGGTTCGGGCTGAGTCTTCGGGTGGATTTCCGGACGATGTGCGCCGGACGGTGACCGAGAACGCTGAGACCTTGAAGTTCGACGCACACGAGTTCGAGGGGTGATGGAACTCCGCACCGGAATTCGACCTGGGTGCGCCCAGAATCAACTGGCATGGTCGACCCAGTCACAACCCTGGCCTTTTCCATCTCCTCGAAGGGCGCTGGGGCTTGAAGGGCGCAATTGGCGGTGCTGACGGCGGGCGGCTCACGAAGGCAATGACACGAATACGCGATCGTGCTCAGCAGTCCATTCAATGAGGAGTGGGTTGCGCCACGCGGTTGCGCGCTACCGTCGCCAGTTCCAAAGTGATTCGAGGTGGTCCCGCAATGTATCGAGCGGTGCATCCCATCCAAATCGGGCAAATAGCTCTCGCGCCGCCTCGGTCGCAAGCTCCCTTGGCTTTGCGACAAGCTCTTCGCGAGGCAAATCGCGGCTCAAGGCGAACTCGTCCATCTTGGTGACCTGAGGCTTGAGGAAGCCGCTTCGCATTGGGTCCTCGACCCATAGCTGTCTGTCCTGCAGGTTGTGTAGGCGGATTCTCACTGCCATCAGGCTATCGCCCGCGTCGCTAAGTGCAAGCCGCGCTGCGAACTCGAAATACTCGCCGAGCGTGTATAAGGCGTCGCCTACCCCGAGCCGCCCACCCAGCTGCCAATCAGCGTCTGCGGGGTACAGCGACGACTCGTCGCGCCAGTCTTCGCGCAGGCAATTGAGATGGACAAATTGACCGCTCTGATAGAGACGCCAAACCTCTAGGTGATAGTCGAATTCAACGTGGCGGCCAACCCAATTCTCACCGCGCTCGATCGGACTCGGATCGTCGACATGAGGAAGATCCCACCCCCTAACGGACACTCGAGTTTCGCCGATCACCCTCTCAAGATCGGCATAGCGAACGCGCTCTTTGTCGAACTTCGTCGGGCGGATGACGACATGCCAATGGCCGCGGCTGCGGATCCGCTCGGCAAGGTCGTCCACTTGGCTCAGACTGTCCACGCGAGGTCTCCAAGTTCACGGTCAAATGCCGCCTCGTCGTCGAATGAACTGCCTCCAGGATGAATCGCTACTCCGGCTCGGTCGGCGGTCTCGACAAACGACCGCAAGCGCTTCTCGGTCGCGAGATCAAGGAGCTCGCGCATTTCTGACTGAGTTCCGATTTCCCGCGACTCGATCTTCCCAGTGGAGCTTCGCACGTAGCACGCTCCCCTACGGAGGATATGCGCCCCGCCTGGTGACGAAGGTGCGTAGTCCTTCTTGCACAGGACTGGCACCTCGGCGAACTCGGCCACCTGAATCACGACGAAATCACACTCGTTCACTGAAACGGCGGCGACTTCGATTTCCACACCAGGGTCCGCATACTGGGCAACCCGATCTGCAATGACGTCTAAGTCGACCCAACGGCTGAGCTGATCGGGCGTCATACCGGTCGAGTTAGCAGGCGCCGAGTCGTCGACGCCAATGATGACCAGGCCGCCGTCGCGGCGGTTGGCCATTGCCAATACCGCTCGGGTGACCTTTGCAAAGAATCGATTGTCGTCCAAGGACCCGGGACCCTTGAATTCGACACGGCGCTGCTCGCGGTCGAACGCGAGAATCTCCTCGAGTTCGTTGGTCGTGATCATCGTTGCTTGTCCTCAGGCTCTGAGGAACACGCTACCGGCGAAGCCCAGGCCGATCACGTCTTTGCGCGCTCGCGTGCGCGACGCACCAGCACCCGCGAAGCCGTCACGCATTACCGGCTGCCGCACTCGCTCGCTGCGCTCGCGACGTTGGCCTTCATGGGCGTTGGTGGCGGAACGTTCGTTTGACATGAGAGCCAGGCCGACATCCAAATGCGAACGGGCGCCGCGCATCCCGGATAGAGAAATATGTCTTTGACCAGCCCAAACACCCCCACAGCCATCAGCGCGCTCGGAGGGATTCGAACCCCCAACCTTCTGATCCGTAGTCAGACGCTCTGTCCAGGTTGAGCTACGAGCGCAGGCACCATCGGCCGCCCAAGCGGCCGAAGAGCCGGCGGAGGGGGAGGGATTTGAACCCTCGAGGCGGGATAAACCACCAACCCGCTTAGCAGGCGGGCGCCATAGGCCGGACTAGGCGACCCCTCCCAATGCCACAGGCTACCAGAGCCCCGCATTCGGCCATCCAGGAGATTGGCAGATGCCGGTGCAAGAAACCAAGCCAGACAAGCCAAGCCCGCAGGGGTTCGCTGCGACTACCCCTCGGTGACTACGACGGTCTTGCCAGATATCCCGACCGCTGCAGTGATCAGCATCATGCCGATGATGACCATCCATAGCGCGACGATGACTGCTATTACCCCAAGTGTCACCGACGGCCATGCGATCGCAGCGGATCCAACAGCTGCCGTGAGCACGCCTCGCACTACGTAGTGTCCGCTTCGCCCGCCCTGGCGTCTAACGACTGCGCCTGCGGCGATGCCGATGACTCCGCCCATGATCAGAAAAATCCCCAGCAGGATCGCGAGTGCGCGGGCTGAAACATCGGGCACAAGTGCAAGCGGCACACCAAAGGCGAAAGACCAAATCCCCGATGCGAGGTAATACCCCCAACCATCGAGCTCTCGCCTGAGAGTCAACGCAGTGATCACCTCAAGAAGACCATTGGCGATCAATACGACACCCGCGATGAACGTCACTAGCTTCACGCTGCGGCCGGGCCAAGCTGCGACGGCTATGCCGCCCGCGACCAGTGCCCCGCCCGCGAGCGCGGGGAACCACCAGTAGTGCGACCCCTTGATCACCAGCGTGTTGTCGTTTCCTGCCGTGGTGGCCACTGATGCCTCCTGAAGATTGGCCGAGCCGACATCGTCCTGAGAATTAGATCCAGACCGCAAGCCGGACCAACCCGATTGTGATCGCTCAGCTCGCCGGGCTCGTGGACCGCAAGATGTGACGGCCCACGAGCTGACAAGCCTAGCCGAGGAGACACGGCCACCTACGGGATGTCCGAACTGACTCTTTCCACCATAGAATCGCCCGTGGAGGGATGGCCGAGCGGACTAAGGCGATGGTCTTGAAAACCATTGTGGGGCAACCCACCGGGGGTTCGAATCCCCCTCCCTCCGCCTATTTCACCGCCGTCACCGAGACCGACGTGAGGTAGTGCCGGACATCGTCAATGCCGATGCCCTCATTGCCCCCAGATGACGCGCAACATGAGGTCGTGTCACTCCCCGAAACCCACGAGGATCCTGCGTCAACGACGCTCACATCCCTAAGCCCAGCGCTCTGAAGCACCGATCGGTACTCATCCACCAGAAGTGTGTTGTCCCCGCATCCGATGAAGGTCGAGACGAAGTCAAGCATCTCCGGCGGAAGTGGCGAGCGCGTTGCCGTATCTGAGATTGCGACTCTCCCGCCGGGCTTGAGAACTCGGTGAATCTCCTTGAAGACCTGGCCCTTGTCGGCCGCGAGGTTTATCACGCAGTTGCTGATCACAAGATCGACCGAGGAGTCAGCGACCGGAAGGTGCTCAATTTCACCAAGTCGAAACTCGACGTTCTCGACCCCGGCCTCCGCCGCGTTGGCGCGTGCCTTCTCGACCATCTCAGGGGTCATGTCAACCCCAATGACTTGTCCGCCTGGCCCCGCCTTCTTCGCCGCGATTAGACAATCAATTCCCGCGCCGGAACCGAGATCCAGGATCACCTCGCCCGGACGAATCGACGCAAGCGCTGTCGGGTTACCACACCCCAGCCCAAGGTTCGCACCTTCGGGAAGATCTTCGAGATCGCTCCGCTCATACCCCAGCTGTTCACTGTGGGAATCCGCGAGCTCCCGATCACCAGCGAATCCCCGTTCGCCATTGGCGGAGGCCGCATAGGTGTCACGGAGGCGTGACTTGGTCTGATCCGCCTCATCTACCCGGGGCGCTGCGACCGCTGTAGCGCCGGCGCCACATCCGCAATTCGAATTGCTCATTTCGTCAGCTCCTTTATCAATTCGGCCGCACTCTTGAGCCCGGCCTGGTCAATTCGGCAGAAGACACGCCTGCCGTTGCGCCGGGTCTCAACGAGGCCCGCCGCCACAAGTTCCTTCAAGTGGTACGAAATCGTCGGCAGCGAGACATCGACCTCGGCCGCGACATCTGAGACAGTTGCCACCGAAGCGCAACATGCGTCTCCGCAAGTGCACTCGATCTCGCGCCCGTGAATTCCGGCGAGTATCGCCAGTCGGCTCTCGTCGCCAAGTGCCTTGAAGATCCTTGCCAGTTGCGCCAATTCGGTCATCTGCCACTACCCCTCGAAGGATTCGCACACCCAATGAGGATGAGCGCTTCAGGCTGACTATACTTCGATAGTTCGATAACTGTCAAACTATTGGTCGCAACGATCGTTTCTTCGGCCAATAGACTCAGTTCCATGCGAATAGGACTGGTAGGGCCGGGAAAGGTTGGAAAGGGCCTCGCTGACAGGTGGGTCAAGCGGGGACATGAAATCCTCTTCAGCTTCTCGAGAAGCGAGGAGAAGCTTCGAGGCTACGCGGCTGAATACGGAGAGCTTGGGCACTGGGGCACGCCACGAGATGCCGTGGAGTTCGGCGAAGCTACGGTTCTTTGCTGCAAATGGGAACAGACGCAAGAAGCTGTAGACGCGATGGGCGATCTCGCGGGAAAGACGCTCATCGAGACTGTGAACACGTTTCAAGACGACGGGACGATCGCGATAGGTCACTCGACTTCGGTCGCAGAAGAGATTTCCCACATGGCAGAGGGTGCGCTGGTGGTGCCGGCATTCAACTCGATTCCAGCGACTCTGCTCGCGCAGCCCGAGGACGTCTTCGGTGAGACCAAGGCCGCCGTCTTCTACTGCGGTGACGACCCGGGCGCCAAGGCCACTGCCAGACAACTGATTCAAGACGCCGGATTCGAACCGGTAGACGTGGGGGCACTCAAGAGCGCCCGGCTGATCGAGCCCTTTGCGATGCTGACGGTTCAGGCCGCCATCAACCAGAAGATCCGCAACATCGGATTCTCGATGCTGCGGCCCAGAGACTCCGCTAGTTGAAGCCCACCACGTCGTGGCCGCCGCTGACCCCGGTGCCCACGCCCGGATTCGCGTTGAAGTACATGGGCCGCTCGACGAGAGGATTCGGCCCAGATGTCGTCTCTATCTTCACTGAGACCTCCCGCCCAGACGGCACCACAGAGTTAACGCGAATAGTCGTACGCGACTGAGGAGGCAGGGTAAGGGGATTCGGACCTGACGGTGCCCCAACGTCGAAGTAGTAGGTGATATTGACCGTCGAGGCCACCGAATCAGGATTTTGCAGCGTCATCCACTCAACAAACCCAGTACCCGTGTAACCCTCGGCGAAATAGGTACTAGCTCCAGTTGTGCTCGCGCCCACCACTACGTGCCCGCCGTTGGCGACGGCTCCGAGCACCGGATCCGCGTTGAAGTACATCGGGCGCTCTGCGACGATCGGAGGTCCGGTGACATCAATCCGAACCGAGACATCTCGCCCGGGAGCACCGATCTCATCGTTGACGCGAAGCGTCGTCCTCGAGTTCGCCGGAAGCGGATATACCTTCACTAGCGGCGGGCCTGAGGAAAACGCATAGGTAATCGTCGCGGTACTCGCCGAACCGTTTGGATTCTGCAGCGTCAGCCACTCAACAAACCCCGGCCCCGTATAGCCCTCCGCAAAGAGCCATGTATTCGCGGGGGATGTGGCGCCTAGAGTCACGTGACCACCAAAGGCTGCAGTGCCAAGTACCGGATCCGCGCCGAAGTACATCGGGCGCTCGGCAACCACGGGAGGCCCGGAGATAACCGCGAATTTCGTTGAAACATCACGGCCGGATCCCACTTCCGATGCAGCGTTGATCGTCATCCGCTGACCCGGTTGAACAACGTAGTTCTTGACGAGCGGCGCGCCCGACGTGAATGCATAGGTTGCCTGGACGGTCGAGGGCGCTTCGCCAGACGGATTTAGGATCGTCAGGTACTCGACAAACCCCGTGCCGGTGTAACCCTCGGCGAAGTACCACTCATTTGAGGGCTTGGGAGCAGCGACTGAATCGTGACCGCCATCAAGCGGCGTGACACCTGGGTTACCGGCGAAATACATGGGGCGTTCGACGATCACTCCGGGTCCCACTTGGGTCGCGATTCTTACACCGCTTGCGACGCCCCCACCGAGTTCGGCGTTGACGTGAACCGTCCGCCGCGATTGTGGATTGACCGTGTATGTGCGGTACTGCGGCGCTCTGCCCTCTATGTAGTAGGTCGCGATTACGGTCGAAGCGACCCCCGGATCGACATTGCCAAGCGTTAAGTACTCCGACGATGCAAAACCCGAGTTACCCGTGTATCCCTCGGCCAGATACGCGTTGTACGGCAACCCGGCGTGGGTTGCAGGTGTCTCTGTCGCGGTTGACGGAGCCGAATAGGCGGGGAGGCCGTTGTGAGAAAAGAGTCCGTAGGAGTACTGAGTCCCGTTGGTTAGACCCACGTCGGTATAGGTGCTTGCATACCCATCAAAGACCGTGACGCCGTCTGATACCGATGCGGGCGGGCTCGCTCCGACCTTGCGAACGACGCGCACTCCGGTGAAACCGGTCGCAACGGGATTAGTCCAGAAGAGACTGACTTGCTGATCATCAGCTCTCGCTGTCACACCCGATGGCGCGGGAGGTGCCGAAGTCGAGCAACCCGGGATCGAAAACTTTCCGATCCTGGTGCGCCAACTCGTAGATGACGTGCTTGAGTAATACTCGTTGGTGTACCAGAAGGTGCAGTCGTCAGCGGGATCGATGCTCATGTGGCTGTAGTCGCCCCAGCGCCCAGAGGAATGCGTCTGGGCGCCGACGCCAAAGTTCATTGTTGTCGAGCCTTGCCCCATGGTCCCCAACGCATCGCTTGTGCGCCTGCCCGCGTATGCGATCGCCGGATAGTTGAATGGACTCGACCTCGAATAGCCCAGCGCGATCGATCCCGCACCGTCAATTGCGAGCGATCCCATCCAAAAGTGCTCACTCCCACTCGATTGGTTGCCTTCCTGGAAAAGGAAGGGAACGGATGAGACGCCGCGCAACTCGACCCATCGAATCATCGCAACCTGACTGATAAAGCCCGTCATGTTGAAGACCAGCGACTCATACGAACCGAGATTCCGGTAGACCAACCTCTGCATCGGCCGGATCGGAATCGAATCGAGCCTCTGGCTCGTGCCCAATTGGTGTACGCAACGCGGAATGTCTGGACACCCGGCGGATGTCACTTCAAGTGGGAGGGGGGAGATCCCTACTACGCCCCCAAGCACCAATGACGACATGGAAGGAATTGCCCAATTTGCGTTGAGCCGATAGACAACGACCGTGTCTGGCAAAGGGCTGCCCGTCCAGAGACCGACCATGGGATTGCCGACCCCAGGCGGCGGCAATGTTCCGCCGTCGATGTCAGCGGGAATCAGCCCGTAGGCGGCAGAACCGGTCTGGAACCAAACTGAATTCATCGGGCTACCGGCAATCATGGCATTGCGGTCGAAAGCGGCGGCAAGCATCCCCTCAAAGGCGCCTGTGGTCATGTTGAACAGCCAGCTAGTCATGTGATAGCCATCGGTCCAACGCCCGTACTTCGGGTAGTCCATGAGTTGCCCTGTCGGCGACACAAAGGAATACCGGTTCCATGCCCCCGTCGGATTGCCTGTCGCGGAGACCGCCATGCAGGTATAGAACGGAGCTATCGGCGCGCCATAGCCGTCACGGTTGAAGGCAACCTCGGAGTAGAAGAACCGGTCAGCCGCGCGGTCATAGAGGACGATCGGATCTCCGCTGTTGGAGGTCGAGCAGATTCCTCCCATGCCGGCCCAGATTGCACTCGAGGCGAACGGTGACAGAGAAGTTCCGCCGGTCTTGTCGTAAACCGCAATTGTCCGGTTCGTCGCCTGCATGTAGTGATTCGGCCCGGCCGCACCAGTCGGATCCGGCGGAAGACCGGCGCCTGGAGAACTTGCATTGATCCCGTCAAAGGTCAAAGTTGGCGAAGGGATGCGCGGCTCCGGGTCAGCAAACGCTCTCGGTGCGATTGCTCCGGCGGCCGGGGAGTCCGTGGCCTTGCCGGTGTCGGCCCCTTCTTCGGACAGATTCGGTGCCAAGGCAGCTTCATCTGACGTTGGCGATGTGGCGGGGCCCCACGGGAGTTCAGGAGTGAACTCGATCTGTGGCTCGTCGCTCGCACCAGGACTGCCGGCAAACTCGGGCGCTAGATCAGCAAGAGGACGCGACACCGAAACCTCTGAATGCTGAATCATCGGCGCACCCAAGTCAGTCGCTGCCTGGTTTCCAGGCGACTTCGAACGTTGCTTTCCGCCTGTTCCGGCGTGGTCGCTCACCGAGTCCTGCGATGAAGACGGCGTTCCGCCTGGCGATCTCCCTACGCCACCAGGCATAAGAGTGGATTCTGCCGATGCCCCGCTCCGGCCCGTCACACTCTGATCCTGGCCTCCCCCTCGCACCGCATAAGCAGCGGCAACTGCTGCCACAAGGACGACCGCCGTCAGTACGGCAAAAACGGTGCGTTTGTGGGTAGTCACATGATCCTCCCCAGACCTGCAAGCGTGAGTTTTGCCTGCCCCCACAAGACTAGTAGCAGAAGCGCTCGCTCCGCTCAGGATCCTTGTTCGCGGTCGAACTCCGCAAGGCCGACCTCTCGATGCTCAGCTGCTGAGACCTGAGCCGCGATCGCAAATGCAAGTGTCGCGCGGGCGTCGTCGACGTCGAGCCTTGGCCGCGTGCCAGACCGGATCGACTCGATCAACGCAAAGGTGCCATCCCGGAAACTCGATGCCCAGTCCCACTCGATCGTGTGGAACGCGCTCTCCACTCCGTCGGAATACAGCACGACCGGTGCCTCCTCAAGCAGGCGCCCCTGGCACTGGTTGACCCAGATGATCCCTTTCGACCCGCGGATTTCCATGCGGTCATCACTGACGTAGTAGTCCGAACGCACATCGAGACCGAGCGACGCGATCACCTCCCATGACCCGAAGCGAGGCATGCCGGCGTAGCGCCACGTGATCATGGCGGGCGCGTCGATCATGCCTCCGCCAGGCAGCTCGATCACGTTAATGAACGCGTGGACGGTCTCCACGGGATCGTCAACGAACATTCGCCCCATATGGAAACAGTGATACCCGTGGTCGAAGGTGGCCATGCCACCACCCGCAAGGGAAGGGTCGAGGCGCCATGCGTGCGCCTCCGGAGGGATGTGCCACCCCTGCCCGCTCCCCTGCTTGCCCGTCGCTGTTATCAGCCTCACTGAGAGAACCTCGCCGATCTCCCCTTCGTCGATCAGCTTCCTCGCAAGCACATGCGGTGGATACCACATGAAATTCTCGAAGACCCTGAACTGAACGCCCCTCTCCGCTGCCGCGTCCACGTGGTCGTACAGACGGTCGTAGTCCTCGAGGGACGTTGCTGGTGGCTTCTGAAGCGAGACGTGCTTTCCCGCTTCGAGAGCCGCAATTGCCTGATCGACATGCAAGTGATGGGGCGTGAGGATTTCGACCACATCGATTGATTCGTCTGCGAGCATTTCGTTGAAGTCAGCGTATGGCTTGGCGCCCCATTCAGATGCCCTAGCTGACCTGGTGGCCTCGTTCAAATCGCAGATCGCCGCAACAGTTGCCTCGGGGTGCTCGAGCCACCCAATGGCCTGCAGATCTGCGATCCTTCCACCGCCGACAAAGCCAGCCCTCAAGACTTCTCGACTCGTGTTCTTCTTCTCACTCATGAGCGGGATACTAAGGGACTCCGAAGGAGGAACGTTGCTCGACGACAAAATGATCTACCGGCTTCGCCGGTTCCTGCAGCACGGCCGGATTGGTATTGGCGTTATCTCGCTGGCGCTCCCGGGATTGATCCTCTCCGCACTCGCGGTCAAGAGAACTGGCGCGACGCGCATGCTAGTTCGACTCTTTGGCTCGCGGGAGATTGCGATGGGTGCCGGTGCGCTGATGGCAGAGAAGTCAGGCAACGACGAGCTGTGGTTCAAGGCGGGCACGGCCGTGGATGCCGCCGATGCGACCGTCTTCGCTCTGGGATTTGTGACCGGAAGGCTCAGGCGGCCGCGGGCATTCATCTTTGCCGTACTTGCTATTGGGGCCGCAGCGTGCGGGATGGCGGTGAGTGCCAACTCCGGCGAGGCGCCCGCAGCCGTAGCGGAGTGACCAAGTTCGGCGTCGGGATATCGGAGCATCCCGAGGCTGCCGTCGCTGCCGGCGAGGCGCTCGGCCAGATATCTGACCGCTTTGAGGGTGAGCGACCCGATCTCACCGTCGCTTTCTTCACTCCTCAGCACCTCTCGCAATCAAGGAATATCGCTAACGCGATCCACGAGATCCTCATGCCACGGGCCGCTATCGGCGCCTCGGTTTCAGGCGTGATTGGCGGCGGACAGAGCATTGAGGCGGGTCCGGGAATCTCGATTTGGGCCGCCAAGCTCGATGGAGTCCGCGTGACGACGATGCTTCTCGATACGTCTAGTTCACTCGATGGCGGCGAGGTGCGGGGCTGGCCAGACCACGGATGTGAAGCGGGAACGCTCATTCTGTTGGCAGATCCGTTTTCGTTTCCTCTTGACCGTTTTCTCGCCTCGCTGAATGTGAATCTCCCGGAGGTCGCTGTGGCAGGAGGCTTCGTCTCCGCCGGAGTGGCACCTGAGGTGAACCGTCTCATTGCAGACCTGTCCACAGCCGGGCGCGGTGCCGTAGGCGTGCTCGTAGAGGCTTCACCACTTATAGATACGGCGGTTATTGAGGCAAGCCGTCCGATCGGAAAGGCCTTCACCGTGACCGCTGCCGAAGCGGGAACCATCTTCGAGCTGGGCGGCAAGCCCGCTCTCGAACGTCTCGAAGAGACATTCAACGAGATCGATGTGGAGTCCAAGCGCCTGATGTCAGCGGGCATGCAATTGGGCACCGTCCTCAACGAACAGCAAGATGAGTTCGGTCCGGGTGACTTCCAGGTTCGCGATCTCGCCGGTGCTGACGAGTCAGACAAGTCGATTACCACCGGAGAGGTAGTCGAGGTCGGCCAGACGGTGCAGTTCCACGTCCGCGATCCCGCGGCCGCCCAGGAGAAACTTTCGAGGACCCTTTCAGCCGGAGACGACTCCGCTTCGGCTTTAGTCTTTGCACCAATGGGAGCAGGGATCGCTGACGAGGTGCTTGCCGGGGATCTACACAGATCCGGCGGCGGCGCCGTGTATCGCCCGTGTATCGCCGGGGCCTACTGCGCGGGTCAAGCCGGCCGGATCGGAAACGCGACCGCCCCGACTGGCGGCAACCGTCTATTTCCCGACGCCGTGACTCTCGCAACCTTCGGAATTTAGCAGCCGCCCTGGCACACCAATCAGAGCGGCCCAGTGCTCCTATGGCTGACTCAAGCGTGAGTGACGAACACCCGGTGCGAGCCCGGGAACCCTTTCAGTTCGACAAATCGCTCTTCGATCGAACTTCCGGAATCGCCACCAAGTTCGTGGGCAGCCGCCGAGGCAACGATCTCGCCAGGACTGCACGTAGCCGCTAGGGATGCAATCAAATTCACCTGTTGGAGCAGGAGATCGCCCGAGGCAGAGGTATCGGAAACGGCATGCACCGCTGCGCAGCTACTTGGGGAGCTATCGCTCGCCCCTGCCCCCACTAGCGTCGAGGCCTCGCCAAGCGCGGCTGGCGCATCGCCGTAAACTGCTAGCAGTGCCCGCGGCTGCCTGGCTATGACTCTTCCGGCAACGACTCTCGACGCAATCTCATCTGACGCACCCGAAATCGCCACAAGAGTCAGCGCCCCGTCGGCGCCGACATCGCCCTTGAGATCAGGCGGATCCTTCTTCAGGCTCTCGACTAGCTCATCGAGCCCGCCCTCACTCGCCCCTGACTCCTCGGTCGCCTCACTTTGCCCAGCTCCGCCTTCGAGCGGCTTCGACTCGGTTACAGCTGCAACGGCCGCCGCCTGAATGGCCAAATCGTCGAGACCAATCGCGGCGAAAGTCGCCTCGGCTTCCCTCAGCAACTCCACTGCTCGCTTCGAATCGCCGGCCGAATCACGGTGAATCAAGGCCACCGCAAGTTCGCGCCTCACGTTGGCCGCAAGTACTTCAGCACCGAGCGAGTCGTTGATCACCACCGCTGATTCAAGGCACGAAACCGCCTCGTCGTCTTGGGACAGAGCATCAGCGAGAAGTCCGATCTCCCTGTCGATTGCGCCGTCGCAATGCGCACCAGCATCGAGAAGTGCGACCTCTCCGCGGTATGGCAGGAGCAGATCGAGCAACTCGCGGCATCGGTCTCCATCTCTGAGCTGTACGGCGGCCTGCGCCAAAGCTGCAAGCACAGCTAGCCGATTCGGATCGTCTGGCACCGCCGAAAAGCCGTCACTGGCGAGGCTCGCCAGCTCGTCGCGGGCATCGGCATGGCGCCCAAGCTCCAAATGCACGGCTACCATCGCCGCGCGCCACTTGGCATCGCCGGCCATGCCCTTGGCGATCGCTCGAAGCGCGGGCTCCACGTCAGCGAGGCGCCCCTGCTGCTTGCGGATCCCGTAGATCTGAACACCGAAGACTTGACCCGAGACATCGTCACTTGCTGCCACCGAGCCAATCCGGTGCGCCTGCTCCGCAAGATCCTCAGCCGCTTCGAACTCACCGGCCATTGCCGCTCTGGTCGCCCTCAGAATTGTGCTTTGCCACTTGGCCCATGCAAGTCGATCGGCACCCTCGGGCGCATCAGTGGAAAACGCAAGAACGGCTTCCCTGAGGAGCTTGTGCGAAAAGCTGAACTCGGAGTCATCAGGGTTGATCAGACCGGCAAACACGGGAGCCTGAAGCACTTCTCTCAGCTCCGGTTCGCGTATTCCGCTCAATGCTCCGAGGAATACGAGATTGAATTCCTCACCGAGGATCGCTGCCTTCCCAATGACTGCCAGAGCCTCGTCGCTGAAGGTCTTGCATTGACGCGCTATCGAATCCTCAAGCGTGAGAGGTACCTTCGCCTGCCACTCTTCCGGCAGTGCCACTCCATCGAGCGCGCCCTCCGCGTTGAGTACCCTCGCTGCTGCGAGAACGTCGAGGGGCACTCCTCCGGTGGCATCAAAGATGCCGGTTGCCAACGGTTCTCGCGGCACGTTGCCAAAAACGGATGCGCACAGCAGATTGGTTGCCGACTGGTCGAGTGGACCGAGATGCACGTCCTTCTTGGCCTCAACCGAATCGAGCCGGTCTAGCTCGCCTCGGGCACGGGAGCTCGCAGGGTCTTCTTCGGTGGTAATCATCAACATCATCGAGATGATGCTTGCCCCGTGCGCGAGCTCCTCAAGAAGCCTCAATGAATAGCCGTCTGCCCACTCCGCGTCGTCGAGTACTGCGACAAAGGGGGTCGATGCTGCGAGCCGGCGAATCATGCGAGTCAGGCCCGGCACCAGAGACTCGGGATCCAGGATTTCGTCAGGCAACTCCCCGTCTGCCGCCTCAAGCAGTTTCTCCCGTCTCGGACCCCCGGCTATTAGGCCGGCCAAGTTACGGGCATCGTCGCCGAGATCAGTCCTGAGCTTCGAAACCTCGTACTCGTCAACGAGTAACCCGACCAATGGCATCCAGTAGTGGAACGGCTCGGGACGGTCCTCTTCGCGGCAGGCGGCCACGAAAACACGGGCGTCCTTCCCCGCTGAGCAAGATGCGATCTCGCTGACCAGGCGTGAGCGGCCCACTCCCTGAGCGCCTCTGACTCGAACGAATCTTCCCCGTCCGGCCAGGGCCTCATCGAGAACCCAAGTGAGGTCGTCAAGCTCTAGCTCGCGCCCGATAATCGAATCCGCAAGCCCTGCCGGGGCGCTTCCTTCCTCGAGAGCGGGCACTGGTTCGACAGGAACGTCCACAGATTCTTCAGGGACCGCCTCGGTTTCTGCCTGCTCGGCGACCGGTTCACTCGCTGCCTCACCTAATGCCGGCGGCGAGGTGGGTATCTCCGGAAGCAGCATCACCGAGGTAGCACGTGTCGGTGACACCGCCGGCTCCGGCAACTCCTCTTCGGCAAACGGGGTGCCTTCGATCGCAGCAGCGACAGTCGCGGGGCCAAGGCTTGTACTTCCGGCTCTAATGGCGGCAATCGACTGGAGCAGCATCTGAGCGCTGCGCGGGCGGTCGTTAGGGGCCTTTGCAAGCATCCACAAGACGAGACTGTCGATCTCGGCCGAGATCCCGGGCGCTTTCTTCGACGGGGGCTCGGGCGCAACATTCAAGTGAGCCTTTATGACGGTGTCCATGTCGCCCTCGAACGGCGGAAGACCTGTGAGCATTTCGTAGAGCATCGCCCCGAGCGAGTAGATGTCGCAGCGCGCATCCGCCTCACGGCTGTTTCCCAAGACGATCTCCGGCGCCATGTAGCTGACCGTGCCGATCATCATTCCCGCGGCAGTGATCCTCGTGCGCGTCGAAACCATGGCCATGCCGAAGTCACCAAGCTTGGCAGTGCCGTCGGAGGAAAGCCAGACGTTCTCGGGCTTGATATCCCGGTGGATGATGCCCTTCTCGTGAGCGTGCTCGAGAGCGGTTGCAATCTGGGCGGTGATTTCAAGCGCACGATCTGGCGCGAGCCGCTCGTCGGGCGCCGCGTCCAGTGCGGCTGCGACGTCTCCGCCATCCATGAACTGACTCACGATGAAGATTTGGTCGTTCTCCTCACCGAGGTCGTAAATCGTAACGACGTTGGGGTGATCGCCGAGCCAGGCCATCGCCTGGGCCTCGCGCTTCAGGCGAGCCAAGTCGTGCGAGTTCATGCCTTCCGACTTGATCAGCGAAATCGCGACGTCTCGGTCGAGGCGGGTATCTCGCGCGCGATAGACGAGCTTCTTAGCGCCTTCACCGACGAAGGCAACTACTTGATAACGCCCGCCCCCGAATGAAGAGGGCAACTCCCGTGAAGCGGCAGGGGTCTCTTGCGCCGGTTCAACTCGATTCGTTGACCCTTGCGACTCGATTGATTCGATCTCAAGTGACGGCACCGGCGGCAGAGCGGTCGCGACCGACAGGCTCGCTGGTTCACCCGATATGCCCTGTTCACCTGAGACTTCAGTCTCTCCGCTCAGCTGCGCGCCACAACGATCGCAAAACTTGGAATGCGGCTTGACGGCGGCTCCGCACTCCTTGCAGGTGTAGTCAATGGCGGCCCCGCACGCGTCACAGAAAGTCGCGCCCGCTCGATTTTCGGTATTGCACTTTGAGCACTGCATTGCGTCTTGGCTGCTCCGAACCCGGTCCTAACGCCGCATGACCGAGGAACCCGTTTCCCTAGCTTCCCCCCGCATACCTGAGCGAGCCATGCTCGGCCGGCCTGCCGGGAACCGGATCATACGCCCCACCAGGCTCTCGATTCTCGCGAATGACCAGTTACCTCGTACCTCGGGAGCTGCGAGCCTTCTCGCGACCGAGGCACGGGAGGCAAGATTCAACCTTCGGGAGCCTTGTTCCTCCTCAAGATGAATGTGCCGGTCGCCTCAGCCACTAGCGCGCCGTCGCCTCCTGTGACCCTGCAGCTCGTAAACGCGATCGAGCGAGTCATGCGATCCACCTCACCCCTCACCATCAACTCATCACCCTGGCGCGCTGCCCTCAAGTTCGACGTCTTAATCTCGAGAGTCGCGGTGGTTTCACCCTTCTCCATCGAAGCCAAGACCGCAAAGTTCATCGCTGCGTCAATTGCGACCGTAAAGGTTCCGGTCTGCACGAAGCCCTGCGGATTGCAGCAGAGCGATGATGGCGTCCAGCGGCCCTCAGCCCAGCCCTCCCCGTACGCAGTCATCTCAATGTCAAGCTCGGCCAAGA
Source organism: Acidobacteriota bacterium (assembly GCA_003577105.1). GTDB lineage: Bacteria > Actinomycetota > Acidimicrobiia > ATN3 > ATN3 > ATN3. The sequence continues at coordinate 78,560 of QEUQ01000005.1, forward strand.
GGCGCATGCCTCCGTCACCGAGCCACTTGTCCATATCGCGGGGCATTAGGCCTCCTCGCCTTCTATTTGCCGTCTAGCTCGAAACTCGCCCCGGCGCGATACCGAGGGCAACGCCAACAGCCAGCGCCATGATTGAGATCTGCGGATTCACCTCGGGGCAAGTCGGCAAGATCGAGGCATCGGCCACCCACGCACCCGAGTAGCCCCGCAAGCGGCCTTGAGCGTCAACCGGATATCTCTCCGAATCACTTCCTGCTCCGGCCGTGCCCGTCGGGTGAAACGCAGCAAGATGCAGCCTGTGCGGATTTGCCGACCCAACGGCTTCGTCAAGGGCCTCAGGGGTCTTGACGGTGTCGGCGCCAGGAATACCGGTGTATACCTCTCGGGCCCCAGCTGCGAAGAGGATTCGGCCCATGTGCCCAATCGCCCGCACGAGCCGTTCGCCATCGCCACGCGAAAGGTTGTAGTTGATAAATGGCCTGGGACCTCTCACGACTCTCCCAGACGGCTCATCGCCCACCATTGCCCCGAGCATCGCCACTTGGTCTGCACGCTCAAGATGCCCCATGAGCCTCGGGCCAAAGCCCGGCAGCGCCATTGAGCCCATACCCGGCGGGGTCGCTGTGGCCTCGATCAGGATTCGCTCCCGCTTGTGGAACTCCTCAACGACAACGCTCTGCAGCACTCCGTGCCAAGCGGTTATCTTCTCGTCAAATAGGCCGGCAACCGCGCAAGCCGGGTGGAGAGCGAGATTGCGACCGACTTGGCGGTGGATCGCCATGCCACTTCGGTAAAGCAGCATCGGGGTCTCCGTCGCACCAGCCGCGATCACGACTCGATCTGTGCTGATCTCAAACCTTGAGCCGTCGGCCCGCCGCACCGTCACGCCCTTGACGATCCCGAGCTCTTCGATCACACGCTCGACTCGCGCATCAGTAACAATCCTGGCACCGTCCTTGCAAGCAACAGGGAGCACGGAAAGGTGAACGCCAGCCTTGGCGTTTTGGGGGCACCCGACAGCGCACTGACATGAACCGGCGCACCCCGGGGCATTTCTCGCAATCGGATGTGCCTCCCAGCCGAGTGCTTTGGCTCCCGCTAAGACCGTCTTTCCGTTCTTTCCGAGAACGTCAAGCGGGGCGGGCTCGACCTCAAGCGTCGCCTCGACGTCATCGCAGAGCTTTCCGAAGATCTCGGGGTCACAGAACTCAAGTCCGGCGAGATCACGCCACTTCTCCTGGACCGCGACTGGCGGCCTGATGCAAGTACCTGAATTGACCAGCGTCGTGCCTCCGACTCCCCGCCCGATTGGAAGGACCACGTTGGGGCTGCCAATGGCGATAGTTGCCCCTGCGTCGCGGTAAAGGTCTGTGAATCTGTCAATCGGATCTCGGGTACGAAACTCTTCGACCCCGAAACGCCTCCCCTCTTCGACGATGACGACATCCATTCCGGCGCCAGCCAAGGTCCTGGCGACGATCGCTCCACCTGCCCCCGAACCGACTATCACCACGTCCGCGTGCGTCTGACTCGGCCACTCGGTTCCGGGCGTGACATCAAGAATCGGATCGGGCCTTGCCTCGGGGTTCGCGTTGGAGCGCTCGAGCAGCTCCGCGCTCGCTGAGTCCGATCCGTGCACGAGAAGAAGCAGCGCCTTGACGGCGTCGGTCATGGGGGTTAGACGTGCAATCGACGCTATGCGCTCAATTGCCCTCTCGCGATCCTCCGGTGATGCTTTCGCGAGACTCCCTTTGTTCGACGCAAATGCCGCTGCTGATACGAGCGCGGCCAGCGCCCGGAACCCCTCACGCGTAATTGGCGGGTATCGATTGACGATCTCCGCGACTCGCCATGCGAGTTCCTCAGACGGCGGACCTCCCGACTCGGGCGGCAAGATTGCTGCGCAAAGCCCTTCGAGACCTGGAATACGTTTGGCGCTAGTCGTTTCAGTCATGGGCGATCTCGCTTCAATATGCCTACGGCGCCGTATTGGAGGATGCGCGCCCTGTAGGTGATGCTTGAGTGGTGCCTTGCCGAACCTCTGGGCCTCACTCGGCCCGGTTGCGAGCCTAGCACCGCCTGAGGCACATGGCGAAGGAGGCATCGAGTGAGTTTCTTGTTGGATCCTGTATTACTGCTTGAGGCAGGGGCAACCATTGGCGAGCGAGTTGAAGATGACCGGACCGCGACCGTCACCGGTGCTGCAACTCTGGCCGGCTTCTACGCAATCTCCGTGCCGCTCTTCGTCGACGCGCGATGGACTCGGCCGATTTGGAGGCTGGTAGGGGCCAAGTCGGGCAAGGACTGGATGCTCAATTCGGGGGTTTTCGCGTTTGACTATCGCTCAACTGGTCGCCGAGCCAATCTCGTGTCGGCAGCAATCTTCGCGACATATCCGCTGTGGCTGGCAGCTGGGATTTTGTGGGGCAGACGCCGCCGAAGGATGCTGTCGGAGGTGGCAAAGACGAACGGAGATTGATGACCGTGCCAAGAGATTTCAGGTTCGGGGTACAGATAGGCCGGCTGCCGACCGATGGCTGGCAGGAGAAGGTCCGCAAGTACGAGACCATGGGCTTCTCGAGCATCCTCTTTCCCGATCATTTCGGCAATCAGCTCGAGCCGCTCGCCGCGATCTCGGCAATTGCCGGCGTGACCGAGAAGATCAATATCGGGACGCTGGTCTTTGACGTTGACTACCGCCACCCAGTCGTACTCGCCAAGGCAGCATCGACACTCGATTTCCTCTCTGGGGGGCGCCTTGAATTCGGCTTCGGCGCCGGGTGGATGGAGACCGACTACGTGGAGGCCGGCATCCCCTACGACTCCCCTGCGGTTCGCGTTTCGCGAATGGAGGAAGCGCTCGATGTAATGAAGGCGATGTGGACTGAAAACCCCGCGAGCTACAAGGGCGAGTTCTATGAGATCACAGGGATCGCCGGCGCTCACGAATCCGTAACCAAGCCGCATCCGAGAGTCCTCATCGGCGGGGGCGGCAAGAGGGTGCTGTCGATTGCCGGACGCCACGCCGACATCGTAGGAATCAACCCCAACATGGCCGAGGGCAAAGTGACTGGGCAGTCGGCAGCTGATCTCTCCCCCTCCAAGACGCTAGAGAAGATCGCGTGGGTGAGAGCAGCCGCAGAGGAGGCCGGACGAGATCCGGACGAAATCGAATACAACACACTCGTCTTCGTCATGGCAATCCTCGATGACCCGACTCCCGTGCGGGCGACTATGGCTGTGACGACTGGCATGTCTGAAGACGAAGTCGCTGACTGCCCGCTGTTTCTCACAGGCCCGCCCTCAGAGATTCAGGATCGACTTGTTGCGCGGCGAGAGGAGACGGGGATCAGCTACATCGTCGTCCAGGACATGGGAACCACTCCTCCCGGCATGCTCGAACGCTTCGCGGAGGAAGTTGTTGCTCCGCTAACCAGCTAACTCTGCTATCAAGGGAGCATGATCCGACGGTTTCTGCCCCTTTCGGAAATCGCGATCGATCCAGACGCGCTCACAGACTTGGCTGACCGGCGGGCTCGCAAGAATCAGATCGATTCTAAGCCCGAGGTTCTTGTGAAAGGCCCCTCCGCGGTAGTCCCACCATGAATATCCGGGGGTCTCGGGATCGAGGTCACGAAAGAGGTCGGCATAGCCGAGGTCAATGAGACCTTGGTACGCCGCCCTCTCGGACTCCGTGTGAAAGATCGTCCCTTCAAGGCGCATAGGGTCGTACGAATCGATGTCGGCGGGGGCGATATTGAAGTCGCCCGCAATGACGACCTTCTCATCGGAAGTGAACGATTCGGCCAAGTAATCTCTGAGGGCTCCGAGCCACTCAAGTTTGCGGGCGTAGTCCTCGTGCTCAACTGACTTGCCGTTGGGGACATAGACCGACATCACCTTCATGCCGCCCTGGATTTCGGCGGTGACGACCCGGGCACCGAATTCCTCCATGCCCGGCAGTCCGGCTTCGATCAGATTTGCGGTCCCCGTACCGGTGCCGCGGGCCAAGACCGCGACGCCATTCCACGCCTTCTGGCAGGCGGCCACCGCCGTGTATCCCGCCCGCTGGATCTCATCCCAAGGGAAGCTCTCCTCATTTGCCTTGAGCTCCTGCAGACAAACCACTGTCGGCTGTCGCAGATCAAGCCACTCAAGCAAGCGGTCGAGGCGCGCCCTGATCCCGTTGACGTTCCAGGTTCCAATCAGCAATTCAGCGCCGCCATTACGCGCTTGACTGCCGGTCCGATGTCGTCGGGCAAGTAGGCGGGCGGATTGATGACGATTCGATCGGCACCCATCTTCTCGGCGACTTCGCAAGGATCCTCGTCAGCCGAGCGCAGGCCGACGGTGATCTCGATCTCGGTGTGGTCGCGCCCCAGCCGCTCAGCCTCTTCGATCATCACCTCGATGAGATGCCGGGCGTTGCGGCCGGGAAAGAAGCCATCGCCAATTCGTGCAGCCCTTCGGGCCGCTGCCTCGCTGTGGCCACCAACGATGACTGGAATGCTGCGATTTGGCGGCTTCGGATTGCTCTTCAGCGGCCGGAACTTAACGAACTCGCCCTCGAACTCGGCCACGTCGTTTGCCCAGACATCGCGTAGTGCGGTGACGTACTCGTCTGTCCGCCGGCCTCGGGACTCAAAAGGAACCCCAATGGCCTCAAACTCCTCGCGCAACCAGCCCACTCCGATTCCAAGGAGCACGCGCCCCGCAGAAAGCGCGTCGAGCGTCGCGAGCTCCTTGGCGAGCACGAGA
>QEUQ01000095.1 GCA_003577105.1 Acidobacteriota bacterium
CCACCTCGGCACGCCGCGCATCGGCACCGATGCGAGCAAGGCGATCACCTGGCGCTACCAGTCCGATGCCTTCGGCGTGGGCACGCCGAGCGGCACCGCATCGGTCAGGTTGCGGATGCCCGGGCAGATTGACCTGGGGATTCTTGGGATCGGCTACAACTACTTCCGTGATTACGACCCGCAGGTTGGGAGGTATGTGCAAAGTGATCCGATCGGCCTGGATGGCGGAATCAATACCTACGCCTACGCCGGCAACAATCCGATCAGTTTTGTTGACCCCACAGGCGAGTCGCCTCTGGCAATTCCGGCAGCAGAATGGTGCCTGAGCAACCCGGCTTGCGCGGTACCAGCCGGTGCCGCGACTGGAGTGGCGTTAACGTGTTTGATCAATCCCGACCTTTGCAAGCCCGCCGTGGCTCTTGCTTGTGAAGATGTAAGTCAGATGGTTGATGAATTTCTCAAGCCGCTACTTAATCAAGACAAGAAATTGACTCCAAGCGAGATCAAGAAACTGAAGGGTGCTGGGATTGATCCAGAAAGACTCAAAGGATCGAGGCACACAGGAGCCCGCGATCTCTACAAGGACAAGAAGGGCAATATCAAGGTAAAGCCTAAGGACGGAAGCGGCCCGGGCGAAGACACCGGAATTAACATCAAGGATCTGTAGGGCGTAGATATGCTGAAACTCCGACTAGTCCTTACGAGTGCGGATTGGGACTCCGAGAAAATTGTCGCCAAGGCGGGATTAAACCCTACGCGGAAATGGGCCAGAGGTGATCGTGTTCACCCGAAAGCTACCAATCTCGAAAAAGAGAACGGGTGTCTTGTTGAGGTAACTGGAGCATCTCTGTCCAGCGCAGCTGGCGACCTTCTGCGGATTCTTGAGCCCACGAAACTGCATCGAGAGCCACTGCCAAAAGAGATTGAAGTGGAGTTTTCGTGCATCGTCTACATGGAAGACGGAGCGCCGGAATTGCATATGGATCAGCAGTTCGTTCGCTTTGCCGCCCAGCTTGGCGCTTCTATCGATTTCGACGTCTACGAGATGCGTGAACCAGCTTGATATGGCTAAAAGCGGTGCGATGCAGGATAGCCATCGGCTTAGCGTTGTGGCCCAAAGTGGCCCAACTGGTGCGCTGGGATCGGCTCAGCGGGTAGCGGTGGCGATGAGGTCGAGTGCCTCGCGCGCGGCGAGGATGGGGATGTTGCCGAAGCGGTCGAGTGCGAGCAGATCGTCATCGCCGGAGACGATCAGAGGGGAAAATTGGGGGAAAATTGTGCCGGAGTTATTTTTGGCTACAACGGCATGGCTGAGCTGGCGCGCGCCAGGCGCTACACCAACGACGCCTGTACGAACGAAGAAGTCGTGCTGGCGCAGGAGTATTTCACCTTCGCCCCGGACGGGCGGGCACTCGAGCTGGCAAGGGCACCACGGTGACCTATCTCTACGCTGACCACCTTGGCACGCCGCGCATCGGCACCGATGCGACCAAGGCGATCACCTGGCGCTACCAGTCCGATGCCTTCGGCGTGGGCACGCCGAGCGGCACCGCGTCGGTCAGGCTGCGGCTGCCCGGGCAGATTGACCTGGGGATTCTCGGGGTCAGCTACAACTACTACCGCGATTACGACCCGCAGGTCGGGAGGTATGTCGAGTCAGATCCGATAGGGTTAGAAGGCGGGCTGAACCCATACACATATGTGGGGGGGGTCCGATCTCGTACGTGGATCCCGACGGACGTCTGCCTCTTCCTGTGGTCACTGGCCTTATCGGCGCTGGCGCCGGGGCGATCGGCAATTTGATCGGTCAACTTGCCGTCAACAAGTGTAAGCCGTTCAGCTGGACGGACTTCCTCGTTGCCACAGGGGGCGGGTTTGTCGCTGGCGCGATTACACCGTTCGTGCCCGGAGGAATCGCCGGCGCGGCGACTTGGGGTGGGATCGCCAACGTCGGACAGTACGCTGCCGGCTCGACCATTAAGGGGGAGTCGATGAGCTGGTCGAGCGCAGGTGCCAACTTTGCGACCGGCGTAGTTGGGGGCGCCATTGGTGGTGCAGTGGGTCGCGCATCACCATGGCCTTACACCGGTACGGCAGCCTCGCGGGAGATGGTCGATGCAAGCAACAATGCCGCGAATGTCAGGTTCAAAACCAGTATTAGCAACCTGCTTCGAAACCTTGGGGGCGGTGTTGTTGGCAATGCGCCAGTGACCGACCTGTGCGAGTGCATGGCGCGATGACGAACAGTCAGCCTGTCGGCAGCTCGTCGTCGGCGCTGCGCGTGGCGTCTTGGGTCAGGGGCCTGATGTATCTCGTGTGCTTGGTGCCCGTGGTGTTTGTCCTATGGGCGATCCTGCGTCAGGCCCTCATGCCAGGCGGCGGGTTGTTGGTCGCTGTTCTGATCGGACTCGTGGTGACAGTTGCCTTCGTCTGGCTCTTCCGTCGGCTCTACTCGCTCTGTTCGATCACCGTCGGCACAGAGGGCGTCGCCCAGTCGTTCTTGCTTCAGGGCGGCAACCTCGCGACTCGCGTAAACGTGACGTGGGATCAAGTTCAAAGGGCTTCGTTCTCGCGCCACTCCTACTACTTCTCGGCTGCGAACGGCCTGAATCTCGAACTCAACACGGCTCTGTTCGGGGATGCGGCTGCGACGATTAGTGCAGTGCGCCAACTTCTGCCGCCACGGCTTCTCGCACAGATCGACGCCGGTGTGGGCGCCTGGGGCAACGCTTGAGTCTTGCGCCGGAACTCTTCTTGCGAG
>QEUQ01000048.1 GCA_003577105.1 Acidobacteriota bacterium
GCTGGCGGCCCGCAGCCCCGTCGGCCCGCTGGCGGCCCGCTGGCGGCCCGCGGCCCCGCTGGCCGGCCCGCCCGTACCGCGCGACCGGGAGCTGAACACGCGTTGCGGTAGGCTCTCAACCCACTACGGCAATTGGGCTGGGCGGGGAGCAATGGCACTAATTCTTGTTGTCGATGATCATTCGAGCATCAGGCGGCTCATCACACTTGCGCTCGAAGACCGAGGTCACGTCTGCGAAGAAGCAGCCAACGGCACCGAAGCCATCGAGTGCATCTCGCGCAATCACTATGACGCAGTAGTACTCGACCTAATGATGCCCGTCGTCGATGGCTTTGGAGTGCTTGAGAGCCTCAACGGCTCGCCCCCCTCTCCGGTGCTGGTTCTCACCGCAACCGCCCAGCCTGGCGCGGCCAAGGAAGCCCTAGATGCCGGTGCCACTGCCGTGCTTCGCAAGCCATTCGATCCAGACGAGGTCGTACTGGCGATAGAAGCCTTGATTTGATGCTTGCCGAATCCCCGCGCGAGCAAAGCCAGATCGCTCCGATCTTCGAGGAACGCCAGAAGATGGACATGCTCTGGATCCGCATTGCCGGTGCAGTTCCCCTGGTTGCCTCTGTGGCCATATTCGGATGGGGCATCTACCATCAGGTCATCCGTGGCCAGCCCTGGGGCAACAAGCAAATGTCGAACACCGCGCTGATCCTCATCAGTATCTTCGCTGTCGCCTCAGCGTCAACGATCACCGTCGCTCTCTTCGCAGTGCAGATGCGCACCCAAGTCCTTCCGAACCGAGTCGTAGTGCGCTATCGGCCATTTAGGACCCGCGCGGTGGCCGCCTCGGAAATCGAGGCCGCTTCCGCCATCACCTATAGGCCAATCCGCGATTTCGGAGGGTGGGGCATCAGGCGCTCCGCCCGGCGCAATGCCTGGATCTACTCCATGACCGGCAACCAGGCAGTCGATCTCACCCTCGACGGCGACGTACATCTCTACATCGGCACCCGCCGCCCAGCCGAACTCGAATCCGCGATCCGAAGGATCATCGGATAGCCCATAGCGCCTTGATTCGGCGACGCATCACAGACTGCAAAACCCCAGCTCACGTGCCTCTTGATCTTCTCGACTCAAGGTAGTATCGTCACGCTACGCAATTCGCGTCCGCAGCTGGGCCAGGAACTGGGGTGAAGCGGATGGAATCTCGTAGGACTACTACTTTCTTGCGTCGACTTGTTTCGACTCCCATCGCTGCCGCTCTTATCCTGGCGCTCGCAGTCGTTCCTGCCGATGCAAAGAAGCACCAGAGCCCCCCCCCCTGAGCCTCAGCCTGCAGCTGGTGCGACAAGGTACTTTGAGACAAACGTGGGTCAGTTCCCCGAGGGAGTGCGATTTATCGCCGAGGTCGGCGCGTACCAAGTCGTCTTCTACGACGATTCATTTGACCTAGTAGCCGGCATCTACGACGAGAAGAAGAAACCCAAGAAGCCCAAGTGCGATACAGCCCGCCCGGGACCCACCGATCTTGACTGTCTCGAGGCCCCAAAGATCGTGACCACGAAGATCCGCTTCGATTCTGCCACAGCCGTACCCGTAGCAGGTGGGGATCTCGCAGGTCTCGCCAACTACATGATCCCCTCAGGTACATTCATTGGCGTTGAGCGTCGCGCCCAGATCACCTATCCGGGCATCTATCCGGGGATCGATCTCAGGTTCAGATTCGACGAAGAGGGTCTGTTGAAGTTCGACGTCGTGGTCGCCCCCGGCGCGGACCCGGGTCAATTCGGACTCAAAGCAACCCAAGGTGCGAAGTTCGAGATTGCTCCTGACGGTGGCTTCTCGATTCTCTCTGACTCCGGCATCTATCGCCAGGCCAAACCGGTTGTCATTCCAGATGATGCGAGCACTCCGCCCGAGGCGTCGTTCTACCTCGACCATAAGATCCTGAGAGTGACACTGGACGGGCCGGCACCGGCATCGGGATATGTCATCGACCCGGGAATCGAATTCGTCTCCTATTCCGCGTCGGCTCCCAACTTCTCGGTGGACTACTCCAACGTCAATCTCGGCAACGGGGAGTTCATCACGACCGGTCCGTTCAGCAGTTCTTTCATCCCAGGGGGCATGAACGTCCGTGTGAGGAAGTGGAATAGCAACGGCATCATTGAGGAGGGCATCTTCGGCGGGAGCAAAGATGAGATCGCGGCCCAGATCGCCTACGGAGAGGCGGGCGGGGTAAAGAAGCTCGCCGTTGTGGGCTGGACAAACTCTCCCAACTTTCCGCTATTCGATCCAATCCAATCAACGCTCCAGGATCAAGGTGACGGTTTCATCACCCGAATCGATTTCAACACCCTCATGCCCGAACTCATCCCGGGAGGGTTCTCGACCTTCTTCGGCGGAAGCTCGCCAACCGGAGCTGACCAGTCAGCGCGCGACGAAAACGCTCATTCGATCGAGTTCGCCCCCGGGAGCATCGAGAAGCTCTATGTGGCAGGACTGACCAATGCACGAGACCTGCCCGTAACCAATGCCTATCAGGGGTCTAATCGCTCAGCTGACCTAACCGGGCGTGACGCCTGGTTTGCCGAGATCGACATCAATGGGGGCAGTCCGGTGCTCAACATGTCGTCATATCTCGGGGGCTCTGACGATGAGGACTTCGATGTCCGCCTCAGAGTCTCACCGTCGACGGGCAATCTCTGGATAGATGGCACAACTAACTCAGATGACTTCTTTCTCACACCACCACCAACTGGATTCCAGCCGGCAAAGGGAGCTGGTTCTGACGGATTCCTAGCCGAGTTCTCACCCGCCACCCCGCCAACCCTGCTCGGAGGGACTTTCATCGGCGGTAACGGCGACGATTACATCTATGACCTGGCGATAAGGCCAGGTGCTGACCGGGCGCTCATCTCGATGAAAACCGGGTCCTCTGACATGGTGACGACGCCGGGCGCGTATTCGTCTGCCTACTCGGGCGGCGATGATGCGTTTGTCCTCGAGGTCGGCCCTGCGGCTGCATCCCGAGTACTCGCTACTTATATTGGCGGCCCCAACTTCGACTTCGCAGTAGGAGTTGGTGCACTTGATGGTGACAGGATCGGTATCGGCGCGGGAGCAGACGGCCTTCGACCGACAGATGCCGGTGGATTCCCCTATAAGAACCCCGAGAATCCACCCGCGCCAGCCGCGGAGAACTTCATCGGCTCCAATGCGGTCAACGCCACGGCACTCGTGTTAGACAGCTCCAAGACCGGAGACGACCAGCTCGAGTTCTCGAGGTGTCTCGCTGCCAAGAACACATGGCCCGAAGAGCTCAACTACGCAGACGGAAAGCTCGCCATATCGGGCCAGAGGGTCAGCATTTCCTTTAGTGGCGCTGTCGAATCGGACTTGCCCGCGTACAACAATTCATCGCCCCCCTATGACACCTATCACCCTTACAACACCTCGAACTTCGTCGGCTTCTCCTGGGTGCTCGACGAGAACTCCTATGACCCATTTGCGATCAGGCGCCAGACCGGGAACGTGATTGCTACCGCGGGCCAGCCAATCGTCATCGAAGCAGACATAGCGGGCAGCCCCCGGCTAAATCCCACCTCTCCGCCCAATCAGACTGACGGGTCTGTAAGAATCGAGTTCACCCCCGACGGGGGCACGCCCCAGACCTATCTCATGGGCCCGGCCGGACCAACTCGGCCAGATATTTGGTTTGGATCATTTGTCATCGGCACCCAGCCCGGCACGGTGCGCGTTATCGCGAAAGACGGCTTCTGTGACGTGACGCGAGCAGCTAGCAGAATCGATCTGGTCACCGACGCAATCACAGGCCGCATCACGGGAGACGACCCGGCCCCGGGCAAGCCGCCTATGGCCGGCGCCCATGTAGTTGCCGAGAATCAGGGCACCGGGCAAGTCTTTGACGCCTTTACCGATGCCGACGGCTATTACGCAATCCGCCCCGTGCCCACCGGCTCTTATAAGCTGACCGTCTCGCCGGCAAATACTCCGGGAAGTACCGACGGGTGGGCAGACGGCTACTCCGAAGGCAAGACCTCCTTACAGGAAGCACTGGCCTTTGATGCGCCGAGCTTTAACGACGAAGTCCTCCAGAGAGCCGGCACCATCTGTGGTGTCGTGACCGGAGAAGACACCGGCGGCGCTCCGCTAACAGGCGGGATCAATGCCACCTTCTACAACCCGTCCAATGGCCACACAGTGGGAGGATCGGTCGAGGCCGATCCGATAACCGGTGAGTACTGCAAGTGGTTGCCCGACGGGCTCTACTACGCGCTCTACAACGCACCGACTACTGCCAAGCCACTCGGGTGGATCCCGTACTCTCTAGTCTGGTCACCTCCCGACCAGCTCTTTGACCCGGCGAACGCACTTCCAGGCAGCTTCACCTACTTCGACGTGGACCCCGGGGCAGGCGTCGTGTACAACCCCGTACTTCCCAGAGTCTGGAACGTAACCGGGAGTGTGAGACTTCCAGGCGACATCACGCCTGGTCTTGCCGGCAAGGTCGGCTCGTACTGGGCGATCTCGCCCAACGGGCAGTATCACGCGGTGGACGTGCCGGGGAGCGGGGACTTCATCTATCCGCTGCCTGATGGGGATTGGTGGCTGGTCTTTGTCTATTCCGGCTGTGACGTGCTCTTTTATAACAACAAGACAGCTCCGCCCTTTGACACCGTCACCGTCTCGGGTGGCCCCGTCGACCTGACGGCCAATACCCAGTACCTCTCATGTCCGCCGTAGCGCGCCGGGCGGGCACCGGGTAAGGGGATCTGCGCGATGCTTAGACCCGTGGAAATGAGCACGCAAAGCAATCCCGCGCGCACTCGACCGCCTCGTCGAGCGAACCAGACTCGACCGGCCACAAGGTCAACCTACCGGAGGCTCACCAGACCCAGATCACAGCCAGCGGTTGGTCCGGGACGGTCAAGCCCGAGGCGAATCTGGGTCGTCGCGCTTCTAGTTCTCGCCTCAGTGCTTATCACCGATACCCGCGCCCCTGACGCTTCTCCCTCTAGAGCACCGGCCGGCCCGAATTCAGTGCCTCTGACAGCGCCCAAGGCAATAGAGCTGATGGGGTCACTACCTGCACGCTTTGAACCCAATGTGGGACAGGCAGGTAGCGACATTGCATTTACGCTAAAGACCAAGGGCTATCGCGCATCACTTGGTCCGGGTGTAATTCACTTCTCACTCCCCGAGGGCAGAGCCCCGGGTTTCCAGGATCACTCCACGGCCCAAGCCGACCAAGAGCCCGTAAGAAGCTCGGTTGTCTCCATGAGATTCCTGGGCGCCAACCCAAACCCTGTAGTCGAAGCCAGAGATCCACAGGCAGGAGTATCCAATTACCTGATTGGCAATGATCCGGCCAAATGGCAAAGAGATGTACCGGGATATTCGAAGATCTATTACCGCGAGCTGTACTTAGGCATCGACATGGTCATCTATGACGACGCCGGAGATGTCCGATATGACTTCGAGCTTTCACCGGGAGCTGATCCGGACCAGATAGAGATCGAATTCGTCGGAGCCGAGGACGTGGAGATCTCAGACACCGGTGATCTGGTCATATCGGCCCCATATGGCGAGCTCACCCAGGAGGCGCCACACTCATACCAGAGTGGCCAAGAGCTCCGAAGCGCATTTGTGACAACGGGTGAGACAACCGCGGGTTTTGTCCTCGGTAAATATGACCACACCCGGGCATTGACCATCGACCCGGCAATTACCTACTCGAGCTATCTCGGCGGATCCGGTGAAGACAGGTCCTGGGGGCTGGCCGTCGATGGAGCCGGCTCTGTCTATGTGACCGGCCAGACCGAATCAGCCGATTTCCCGACCGCCTCGGCATATGACACAACACTTGGCGGTGACTCGGACGCCTTTGTCACCAAGTTCGCACCTGACGGGCAGAGCCTTGCCTACTCGACTTACTTAGGTGGCGCAATCAGGTACGACTCGGGCGGGAGCATCGGGGTCGATATCACCGGATCGGTCTATGTAACGGGCTATACGGGATCGGAAGATTTCCCAGTTGTCACCCCCTTCCAGGCGGCCAAGGCCGCAGGACTTGATATATTCCTTACCAAGCTGGCTCCTGACGGTGCAAGCCTTACCTACTCGACCTATCTCGGTGGCGACGGGTACAACGACGAGGCACACGGCTTGGCAATCGATTCGGCCGGCTCGGCATATGTGACGGGCAACACAAGCTCAACCGACTTGCCCCTCGCCTCGGCATATGACACAACCCTTGGCGGCGGCTGGGACGCGTTTCTCACCAAGTTCGCCCCCGACGGACAGAGCCTCGTTTTCTCCACCTACCTCGGCGGGTCCGGCGGTATTGATGACGTCGGCCACGGAATCACCGTTGATGCGTCGGGCTCTGCCTATGTCACAGGCAAGACCAATTCGCCGGACTTCCCCGTCGTGAACGCATACGACTCGACCTATGGCGCGACTTCTGACGGATTTCTGACCAAGTTCGCACCTGACGGACAGAGCCTTATCTATTCCACCTATCTGGGAGGCACCGGTACGCCGGGCAATCTCGAGACTGCTATGGATGTTGCCGTGGATTCTTTGGGCTCGGCATATGTGGTGGGCGGTACGAACCAGTCGAACTTCCCTGTCATAAACGCATATGACGCGACGCTAAGTGGGACAGAGGACGGATTTCTCACCAAGTTCGCCCCCGATGGCCAGAGCCTCATCTACTCGACATATCTGGGAGGCACTGGTCAAGATGGCATCTCCAATGTCGCAGTCGATGGCATGGGCAATGTCTATCTAAGCGGGGGCACGTTCTCTTCTGACTTCCCCACGCAAAACGCGTTCCAAACCTCACATGGCGGGGGCATTTGGGACGGCTTTCTCACCAAGTTCGCCCCAGATGGGCAGTCCCTCATCTACTCCACATATCTCGGCGGATCCGCTGCAGACGGTTTTGCCGGACCGGGCGGGTCGATGGCGATGGGCCCGTCTGGTCAGGTCTATGGTCTTCTACAGACCAACTCGGGCGACTTGCCCCTGGTCTCGCCATATCAGGGAGCAAATTCAGGCAGCTTCGACGCCTATGTCGTCAGAATCTCAGCAGGCGAGGTGATCTCTGGAACCTTCACCGGAGGTATCCACGGCTCGATATCGGTCTATGGCCCCACAGGGAATCTCGTCGCATACTCGTGCTGTATGACCTCGGACTTCTGGTATGTCGATGTGCCGGCGGCGTCATGTCCAGCTGGCTACAAGATCCTCTGGCTACCTCCAGATAATTCGAAACAGGCCAAGTGGTTCAATGCCAAGGACAACTATTCGAGTGCCGAGTGCGTATCTGCGCCGTCATCAGGCAATGACATGACCATTCCCTCGGCGGGTGTCATATCGGGCTATGTCAAAGACAAGGCAACGGCGGCCGACATCGATGGTGCTTACGTCTATGCCTTCAAAGCATCAGATGGCACCTATGCGGGATATGCACGTTCAGGGGCAGGGGGTGTACCCGGCCGATTCGAATTTGTCCTCGACAGCTCCACTGCATACAAGTTCCGTGCAATAGCCCCAGGTGCTTATGTACCCGAATGGTTCAGCGGTGCGGCGAATTTCTCGGTGGCTACACCCACCACCCCGCCGTCATCTGCCATCAACTTCTCGCTGAGTTCATCAGCTGCTATTAGCGGCTATGTCAAGGATGGGCCAACCGCTGCTGATCTAAACGGCTATCCGGTATATGTCTATTCGGCCAGTGGCACTTTCGTCGGCTACGCGGTAACAGACCGAGGATTCGGCCAAGGCCGCTACTCGGTCAATGTCACGGGTGGGGTCCCCTACAAGCTGCTCTCAGTAGGAGGGCCGTATGGGAAGAACTGGTTCTCAGGAGCTACGAGCTTTACCGAATCAACTACGAATGCCGCACCGCTTACAGCGAACTTCTCAATGAGCTGAAGCGGTGCGAGTAAGGGCATGTCAACCGTGGCGAAATCCCATCGGCATGCACTCCCTTCGGGAGAGTCATTCACGCGGGACTGCAACATCGTCGACTTCTCGGAACTAGAAGCTGACAAATTTCGCGCGGCGACCGCCGACCGCCGATAATCTCAGGATCTTGCTGGGAAGGAGATCCGCATGACCGACCTCTACAACGACCTCTGGTCCTGGGATCGCTCGATCTGGTCATCCCACTGCGGAAACTGCATAGCCAACTGCGCATACCGCATGTACATCAAAGACGGTGAACCTCTTTGGGAGGAACAATCCGGTGACATCCCCGGATACCCAGGCGTTCCCGACATGAACCCATTGGGATGTCAAAAAGGACAGGCCTGGCTCGCCTCACGGGACTCGGGCGAGAGGATTCTCAGCCCGCTTCGCCGGGTGGGCGAGCGTGGCTCGGGCCAGTGGGAAGAGGTCAGCTGGGATGAAGCCCTCGGCGACGTCGCCGATGCCATCATCGATGCGATCCAAGATCACGGCAGCCAGTCAGTTGTACTCGACGAGGGCGCCGAGGGGGGCATGCTGACCGGCATGGCAAAGGGCCGCTTCATTGGCGGGATCGACGGCACCGGAATCGACTCGAACTCGACGGTGAGTGACGTGCATCTCGGTCACTGGGCCACATTTGGCAGCCTCGTCGGCGGGTCGAGCGCAGACGACACATTCCGCTCGGAGCTGATCCTCATTTGGAACGCCAATCCGTCGTTTACGCGCATCCCTTATTACCACTACATCACCGAGGCTCGGTACAACGGCGCTCACGTGGTCACCATTGCGCCCGACTACAGCCCATCGTGTATTCCTGCTGATCAATTCGTGCCAATAACGCCAGGGATGGATGCGGCATTTGGTCTGGCCATGTGCAAAACGATCCTCGACGAGGGCCTGGCAAACTTCGACTTCGTCAAGACCCATACGGATCTCCCGCTGCTGGTAAGAACCGACAACAAGCGATTGCTGCGAGAGTCCGACATGGTTGACGGCGGCAAGCACGACAACTTCTACGTACTCGCAGCCGGAGCGGCGGCGCTGTTGAACAAGGCAGTGCTGGGGGATCCGGCGAATCCGGAACTGCACGCCGACGGTTTCGAGGTCGAGCTGGCCGATGGTTCCAAGGTGGCCGTCAGAACTGTTTTCGAGTACGTCGAAGAGTTGCTAGAGGGTTTCACGGCCGAATCGGCCGCGGTGACAACCGGCGTCTCCGCCGACGTCATCAAGGGCCTCGCCCGCATGGCTGCGACCAAGCGCACGAAGCTTTACAACGGTCTCGGTAGTTGCAAGCACTACCACGGCGACCTTATGGAACGGGCGATGGACCTCATGCTCGCACTCACCGGCAACTGGGGATCTGCCGGGCGCGGCTGGGACACCTACATCATTGCGATGCTCGAGGGCGAAGCGCTCGCGCTCCTGAAGCGCGGGGCCGGCGCGGTCTCCGGCGAGATGGCCATTACGACTTTTGATGCGGTGATCGACGCCGTGAAGTCAGCCTATCCCGGCATGACTGACGGTGGGGCGGTCCTCCACATGATGCGCCAGGGGGCGGCTGCCCAGAGCACAGTTCCGCCGGCTTTCTACCTTTGGTATCACTGTGGCTTCGACGAGATGTGGGATGTGCCCGGATGGGGTGACAACCCGCGCCCAATGAAGGAGTACATCGAGGAATCAATCTCGAACGGATGGTGGGGAGGTCTTGTCAGGCCCGATCCCGATGTCGCCCCGCAGGTGTTGATCCAGGCCGGTACCAACACTCTTCGCCGAACCAGGGGAGGGCAACGCCAAATGCTCAAGACCCTCTGGCCCAAGCTCAAGATGATCGTTGCCGTTGACTGGAAGATGGGGACTGTTGGTCTCAACGCAGACATAGTGCTGCCGGTGGCGCACGAGTCAGAGGTCATCAACATGCACGCCGCAAACTCGCACTCGTGGGAGCGAATGTTCTCGGATCAGGCCACCGAGCCCAAGGGAGACACCAAGTCTGACTGGCAGATCTTTCAGGCACTCTCGAAGGCCATCGGCGATAGGGCGGCGGCAAGGGGGCTCGATGAGTTCAAGGACTCACGTGGAGGTACGCGCAAGTACAGCGAGCTGTGGGACAACTTCACTCTCAACGGCGCAATCGCAGACGACGAGAAGGCCCTGGACGATGTGCTTCGCGACTGCGCGCTCGCTGGAAACCTTGAATCAAACGCATCTGTTTCGCAGATGCGGCAGAAGGGCTGGGTGCGTCCGCTGAAGCTTGCAAGAGCAATGTCATCGGTGGCGGCGGGAGAGATTTCCGAAGATGAGCCTTTCATTGGCTATCGCTGGCACGTCGAGGACAATTTGCCCTATCCGACGCTCACATCGCGGGCACAGTTCTACATTGATCACCCGTGGTTCCTTGAGGCAGGCGAGGAGCTACCCACGCACAAGCCGCCGCCGAAGTCTGGCGGTGACTATCCGTTACAACTCACCGGCGGACACCCACGATGGTCGATTCACGCGACCAACACGACGAACCCGTTGATGCTCCACACCACCAGGGGCAAGCCCGTGGTTCACATAAACAGCGAGGACGCAAAGGCTCGCGGCATCAAAGACGATGACATGGTCCGGCTCTTCAATGACGCCGGCGAGATGCGGGTGTGCGCCAAGGTGACACCCGCGGCTCAGCCCGGGCAGGTGATTCTTTACGCCTCGTGGGAGCCGTATGTCTTTGAGAACTGGAAGGACACGACCTGGGTTGAACCCGGCATGGTGAAGTGGCTTCACTTTGCTGCGGGCTATGGTCACCTCGGTTATTCGAACCTCCAGTGGCAGCCCGAGCAGTCAGACCGCTTGTTCAGGCTCGAAGCAGAGTTGGCAACCTAGCCGGTCGCACCCGCCGGGCGCGCAACCAGCCCGCGCTCCGCGGCAAAAGCCTCGAGCCGCGCGAGATGCTCGCTTGCTCGGGCTTGGAGTTGCCAGCGCTCCACCTGCTGACGGCCATAGGCGCGCAAACCGAGAACCCCAAGCCGCCTCTCGATGTTGTACCAAGTGTCACGGCTGACCGCGCGCTCAACCGCGAGGAGAGCTTCATTGCCACGCAGACGCGCAAGGTGGACGAGTGCCTTGATGCCGCCACCCCACAACCGAGGCTCTCTGAAGGGCAGGCTGGCGAGATATGGAAGGTTCTTGCCTACACGCCTGCGGATCATGCTCTTCAGGTCATCGCGCGAGTAGAAGCTCGCCATGGCCTTGATCGTCTCTTTCTGGAGCTGATACGGCGACATACCCTCGGGTGCAACGACGGCGTAGTGCCCGTCATAGAGCGACCAGTCATCGCAGATGATCCTGCCCTCGCTCTTCAGGCGGTTGTAGTACGGGGTACCCGGCAGGGGCGTAATAACCATGAGCTGAATCGTCTCGATCTTGTGCTCTTTCGCGAAAGCCACGGTCTCGCGGATTGTCTCCGGTGAATCTTGATCCGCGCCCACCACGAACATGCCGTGGATACCGATCTTGTACTTGTGCAGCGCGGCGATTGCATCGGTGATGTGGCCTAAGTCGATCTTCTTGTTGTAGCTCTCGAGCGTCGATGGATTGATCGACTCAAAGCCGATGCAAGCAACAAAGGCGTTCGACTCCCGCATCAGCTCGAGCAGCTCGTAGTCGATCGTGCGGTTCTTCTTCGAGGTATAGACCGCGTCGGCGCGCATCTGGCAGAGCCAGCTCGGGCGGACATCTCTCCGGATCATCTCTCTCAAGATCGCCTTCCCGCGCTCCTTGGGCGAGAAGAAGATGTCGTCATAGAAGAAGACCCGGTTTGGCGAATGTGCCTCGATGAGGTCAACGACCTCAACCGGGTCACGCTCTCTCACCTTGCGCCCAAACATTTGGATGACCGAGCAGAAGTCACAGTCATATGGGCACCCCCAGGTAGTCATGACTGGCATGACACCGATTTGATCGTGCCCCTCGATCAAGCTCAGATCGGGCCAGGGAAGCGCGTTGAATTCCTCATGGTTGGCGGCCTTCCGAGGTGGGTTGTGTCGGATCATGCCACTCGAATCTCGCCAGGCTAGGCCGGTGACAGATCCGGGGTCTCGTCGGCCCTGAAACACGTCAATGAACTCGACCATGGTGTCATGGCCCTCGCCGACGGCCACCCAGTCGGTGTGATCGAGGGCTTCGTCTGACATGAACGTGACGTGTGGCCCGCCCATGATCGTCGGGACACCAGCAGCCCTTAGCCTGTCGGCCCATTCGTAGGCAGCCGGCACCGTCGAGGTGAGCGAGGAGATGCCAACTAGATCGGCAGAGAAGAGTTCTTTCTCGTCGGCCGGGGCGACGATCTCGCAATAGACCTTCACGTCGTGGCCCTGCTCTCGCAGGATCGTGCCGATTAGCGGGAGGCCCAGCCGGGGAAGGTTGGTGAGGTCATACACATGGAAGCTCGCCGGCTTTGGCTCAATCAGCCTGATCTTGAGTGGTTGCACGTGTGAGTTCCTCTCATCTTCGACCCCGGGATTGGCGCGCCGCAGGAACAGCCGAAAGTCCGATGGCTCCAGCCCCTAGAAGCCACCTGCGCGATAACCTGATATGACTTCAGCCTACGCCCTTTTGGTTACGCGTCCGTAAAGAATGCGCAAGAGAGCACAAAGCCAGGTTAGTAGCGGCTGGCTGTTGCCTGGAGCACGACCGAAAGAACAATGGCGCCGACTACAAGAAGTCCGGCGAGGATCCCGAGAACCATGCCAGCCGTGGCCTTGCCTCCGCCCCCGAGGGTTCCCTCTGAGGCCTTGATCTCTTTTCGCGTGTGAACGAAGAGCACGATCGCTGCCACCGACACGAGCATCAACGGGTTTATCAACCAAGCGCACAGGCCTGTCATGAGAGCTGCGCTCGAACTCGGTGCTTCTCCAGCGATGATCCTGCGGACCATGTATGGCCGCCACGCTTCGCCGACAAACGGCAGCCTGCCTCCAAGGGTTGGGTATCCCCTAAGGGCCAGGTCAGCTGCAATTGCCTCGGGGGGCCAGCCGCCAGCCGCGAGCCACCGGATGTGGCTGATCGCACCTGTTGGCGTCGCCGGCGAATGGCCATAGGTCGGTGGGGCGAAGGGTTGTTGCATCGGTGCGGCGTACGGATTGTGCGTCGGCTGCCCTGGTGGCCCTACTGGTCCAAAGGGTCCGGCTGGTCCGACCACCTGACCTACGGGCACTCCCGGATGCGACGGAGCTTGTGTGGACTCTGGTGCCCCGCTTCCGCCCCAGGGAGCCGGTGACGGCGTGCCCCAAGGAATCGAAGACCCGTCAGATTCTCCGCCGTTTCCCCATGGATTAGTCATTGTCCGACCCCCTCTGAGTGGTTGATGCCTCGTTGCCTTCGCCCGTCGAGTTATCGTCCGCGCCAGCTCCTCCCATCGCAGCCCCGCGCATGCCAGCTCCTCCCATCGCAGCCCCGCTCATGGCGCCCATCCCCATGACGCTCTTGCTTGCCATTCCATGTTTGCGGCCGGTCGCGACCAGCCACCAATTGACAGGATAGGCAAATACGGCACCGACCGCGATCGCCCCAGCCATAGCTGCCCACCAGCGCAAGTCAGAGGGGCTCATGCCGGCCATCGACTGAGTCGGCATGCCCGAAGCAGTGGACCCGCCGTGCCCCATGGAGGACATGTGGTTCATGCCCATCAACCAGTACATGGCAGGGAACATGCCCACGCACATCACTGTCAACGAGACTCCCTCTGCGACGAAAGCTCCTGGTAGAACCTTCTTGAAGCCCCCCATCATGCGCCCCATGGCGAGGGCCTGGAACACCAGCCATCCGAAAAGAAAGGCCGCCAAGTACTCCGCGAGAAACTCTCCCCAGACCGGCAACTCGGTTCGCGAAACGATGACTGCCACTGCAATGATCCCCAGCGCGTCTCCGGCGGTGCAGTGAATCGTGGAACCCACAGCCTGCTTCCACATTGGCGCAATGAACTCTTCGTGAGACATACGGGCTGGCTCGCGGCATGAAAGCAGATAAAGGATGAGCCCGGGAACGCCTAGGTACAGCACGACCAAGACCCAGGCAACCTTGATGATCCCGATGATTTCGGGCTGAGACTTGACCAGGTCGTAGGTGAGCCACGCCGCTGCAACAAAGGTCACGGCAAACCATGCGATCAAGAAGGTGTTCATGAGACCCCCGTGTGGTCGTCAGGCAGAGGAGCGAAAACCAGTCAGAATCGCTACGAGGCTAGCCGATTCGGGGTGCGATCAGTCGCTCCCGATTCGATACCGCTAGGTCGGCGGATTGTTGCTGCCAGAAGAAGGACCAGAGCTGATCAGCTCATTTAGCTCCTGATGCCACTTGACGTCAGACCAGAGACGGGGGAAGTGCGGTTGACTGAAGTTGGATGTGCAAATGCCCCAATATCCGGCATCAATGGCTGCCGACGCCGCACTTCTTCCAACGTCTCGCACATAGTCCCAAGGGTCCCGACTGTTCGGAAGCGCCGTGTCTTCATAGACCGTCGACGCCCATCCCTCTGAATTGATGATCGGCAAGGCGACCTCGCTTGCACGTTGCGACCACACGGAAATTATTGCCTTGAGCCGCTCGAGCCACTCTTCTCTGCGGGGCCAGTAGGTCTGGTTGACGAGCTGAACGTGGCGAGTGACGGCTTCGGGAAGCATGGAGAGGAAATCAGTGAAGCGAGTGGCTCCCACGAACTCGATGTCGGTGGTGGTGATCCAGCAGTGAGCCTCGAGAAGATCAAAGTGGGACAGATCAAGCGCGAACACGTTGGGCGGCACGGTTGAGAACGAGAACGTATACGCGAGCTCCGGCCAGTCGGTGCGCAACGATTCGATTGATTCGAAGTAGAGGTTGATTCGCTCAACTTGAGTAGGTGTCCAGATGCCGAGCGAGGGCACCGGATCGCGACCGGGTGCGTCAAAAATCCGAAAATGAGCCTGGCCGGCCCAGTCGCCGAGAGGGAATTCGTTGCATAGGTCGACCCACTCGATAGCGTCGTGGAGTCCGTGGTCGGCGAGGAATGCAAGGGTCTCGTGCCAGATGCGAGCGTAGTCATCAGGGGAGACGATCTCATCGCGTCGGTGGGTGATGTCGTCGTTGAACCAAGAGGAGAGGCCGATCGATATTCCCCGTTCTCGAGCCTTGGTCATGAACTCCACGAGTGAGCGTCGCGGTTCAACTTCGACGGGGGCGTGGTTTCCCCACATGAATGCGCGGGGCTGGGGGATGATCGTGAATCGTTCGTCGCGCCCTCCGGCCTTGGCAGCGGCCACCATGTGAGGAAATGCGTCGATTCTGAGGCACCGGTATCCGCGCTCGGCCGCTTCATCGAGGATCCGATCCCAATCCGAGTATTCGGCCTCTGCGCCCTCTCGCCGAACGAGCCACGAAAACTCCCACATCGAAAGGGGGAGTGGCGATCGGCCAACGGCGTCGGACTTGCGGTCGTCAACCATTAGGGGGGATCCGACGAATCCTATGGACCAACAGCTCTGTCCATTGGCACATAGGTCGGGCTACTGGCGCGCTGACGCCTTGGCGAGTTCCTTGAAGGGCAAGTCTTTATCGACAGCCGGCTCGGCTGGCAGACCGAGCACTCGCTCGCCGATGATGTTTTTCTGAACTTCGGTTGTCCCACCGCCAATTGTCAGTGCCCTGGCGAACAGGTACCCGTGATGCCACTCGTTAACCGGGGCTCCGAGCGGACCGACCGTAGTAAGCATTGCCCCGGTGCCGGCGAGATCCTTCGCAATGTTCATGACTTTTTGGCCGTGCTCGTCGGCAAGCATCTTGCGAACTGATGCCTCAGGGCCAGGTTGGCGACCCTTGACAGCAGCAGTGACCTGGCGGAGTCGAATCAGTCTCAGTACCTCTGCCTCGGTATAGAGGTCGGCGATGCGCTGACGCATCAGCGGGTCGCTCACTCCGCCCTGGGCAATGGCGAGCTCGATCAAGTCCATTGCCGTAGGACCTCTGCCCCAGAGCGCCCCACCGGTGGAGAGCGAGACGCGTTCGTTGGAAAGGGTCACCTTTGCCAGGCTCCAGCCCTCGTTCTCTTGACCGACTAGGTTCTCGGCAGGAATCCGGACGTCGTCAAAGAAGACCTCATTGAATGTGTGAACGCCGGTCATCTCAATGATGGGCCTGATCTCGATGCCTGGAGCATCCATGGGGCAGACGAAGTAGGAAATGCCCTTGTGCTTTGGGGCATCGGGGTCGGTTCTAGCAATCAAGATCCCGAATTTCGCAAAGTGGCCGAGCGATGTCCAGATCTTCTGACCGTTGACTATGTACTCGTCGCCGTCGCGCACGGCTCTCGTTGATAGTCCGGCCAAGTCAGAACCCGCTCCGGGCTCGCTAAAGAGCTGGCACCAAATCTCCTCACCGCTGATGATCGGCATGAGATATCGCTCTTTCTGCTCCTCGTTGCCGGCGTGAAGAATCGTCGGGCCTGCCCAACCAATGCCGATTTGGTTGAAGGGCCGTTTGATGCCCGCCGCTGCCAGCTCGTCGTCAATAACCAGCTGGTGAATTGGGTCGGCTTCAAGCCCCCAAGGCTTGGGCCAGTGGGGAACCACATAGCCCGATTCTGCGAGTTCACGCCCGCTTGGCCTGGGGTGCTCCGCAATCCACTCGCGAATCGCTACTCGGTTGGGGTCATCTTCGGGTGGTAGGTCGAAATCCATGGGCGTGAGCGTAGTCCCATCGGTATCTGCCATGCACATCTACCGGCCAAGTTGACTACGGCGCCACAATCGGTTGCGAGGTCACCCCGCTCCGTATAGCCTGACACTCTGTGTCGGATTCGCATGCAGATTTGCGGTGTGCAGACTAAGAGACAGGACGGCCAGGTACACATTGAGTTCCTTCGCTGGGGTGATTAGCTGCGCGGCGGGGAAAGAGCCAGAGCAGGATTTGCGGAACTGGAGGGCTGGCAAATGAGTCGCTACGCCAAGAGTAAGCATTCAACTACCGTCGCGGCCGCTGCGGTCTTTGCAGTAGCTCTGTGGGGGGGGTGCTGGCCAGCTCAGCTAGTTCGCACCAATTGTCGGCACCCCGCGACGGGCTAAGTGACTACGGCTTAGACGACGCCGGACATATCGAGCCCAACCACGGCCAGTTCGACGAAGGAGTGCTTGCCCAAGCAAGTGCTCGTGGGGTGAAAATCAACTTTCGCGCTACGTCCTTTGACGTGATCACAATCGATGACAGCGGAGACGAAGGTAGCGGGCCGCCAGAAGGAGCAGGCCGACCGAGAGAGGCGGGACCCGGCTCGTGTCTCTATCGGGGCGCGCTGTGTTTGAAAGCCCCGAACGTTCATATCACGACCTACACCTTCACAGCTTCGCGAAGCGGAGCGGCAGTAGTCTTCGCTGACCCGGTGCCGGGAGTCTCCCACTACACCGGAGTATCTCCATCTGGCGGAGCCATCAGAGACGTCGAGCACTTCTCCTCGATTACCTACCGAGGTCTCTACGACGGCATTGATGTGGCCTTCAAATACAGCGAAGCAGGCAACATCGAATATGACTTACTCATCTCTTCGGCTGGCGACTACCGGGATTTCGGCCTTCGGTCTTCCGGGGCAGCCGGAGATGAGATCAATGGAGACGGCGCTCTCGTAAATCGCCTGGCCAAGGGCTCAATCATCCACTCGAAACCCAGGATTGTTGGATCAGGGGGCCCTGAAGCTCGCTTCGTCCGACGCGGGGCAAATATCGGCATTGAACTCAGCGGTCCGGAACCAGACGGCCCATTTGTGATCGACCCCGAGATCATCTTCTCCTCTTATGAGAATCCCGGGGATTGGGACGTGAACTTGAGAACAGTCAACGACTCGGAAGGTTCGATTTATGTCGTCGGGTACTCGAATTATTCGACGGGTTCAAACACTTACATGAAGGTCAGGGTGACGAAATACACCCGACAAGACGTAGCCACACCAGTGCCAAGATGGACAACTATGTTCGGGGGAACCAAGGCCGATTTGGGTCTTGGAGTCGCCATCTCGCCCGATGAAAAGTCAATTGTCATTGTCGGGATAACGACTTCGGACGACTTTATCTCGGCGATTGAGGCGGCCCAGGGTGGAGAACCGTTGGGCCAGCCACCACTTCCCGGACTAGCGACGATGCGCGGCCGTCAAGATGCATTTGTCGCCAGGCTCGTTTCGGGGGCCGATCCGGAAGACCGTGCAAGCGGCGGCAAGATCAACTTCGCAACCTATTTTGGGGGCGACGGCGTGCCCCGCGGCAGCATCTTGACAGACATGGCAGATGAAGCCGCCCAGGGTGTCGAGATCGTCAATAAGGCCGGTCGTGATGAGATCCTCATTGCCGGCTTCACCAATTCGGACTCGAACTTCCCCATCAAGAATGCGATCCAGCCAAGTTACGGCGGAGGCGACCACGATGCTTTCTACGCACGCATTATCCCGGACCACCCGGCACCGAACCAGCGCCTCGCCTTCTCTTCCTACTTAGGTGGCTCTGGATCTCCAGGACAAGACGACGAGTATTACGACGTCCGCATTGCTTCAGATGATGTGACTAACCATTTCTGGGTATTTGGCCGGACATCATCGGCTGACTTCCCGGCATCGGCCACCGGTGTACCTCAAAGTACCTATTCGGGCGGGCCGTCGGACTTCTTTGTAGCTCGATTCACCGACAATGGCGCGAGCAGCGCGGGCGCGACTTTCCTCGGCGGCGACGGAGGCGAAATTGCCCCAGGCAGTTCTGATTTTGGCGAGATATCAACCGACTTGGTCGTTAGAAACTCAATGGCCTCGATTACCGGGTGGAGTGCTGCTCCCGAGTTAGCCACGCTTCCGACTACACCAGGTGCCATGCAGTCGGGCCCACAAGGTGGGCGAGACGCGTATTTTGCAAGGCTCGCGCCGACTGCATCCGATGGCTTGCTCCTTGACTACGGAAGCTATCTCGGTGGGTCGGAGAGGGATTTCGCAGGAGCACTCGCCGTCGATTCGGCTGGGCGTTTCATAGTCGGCGGCCAGACCGACTCGCCCGACTTCCCCTACACAGACTCCCTCGGCGGATCATCCTGTGGTAATCAGGCATATGTAGCAGTTATCGATCCGGCTCGCCCAACCCCGCGATTCTCAGGATGTTTCGGCGGTTCTGAAATCGATACAGTCGAAGGGGTCGGCATCGCCAGCGGTGTTTCTGGTGAGGTTGTCGAGGCGGTCGGTTGGAGTCAGTCATCTGATTTTCCGACTGACCCGGGTAGCCCGCCCTATCTCGACTACGACGCCACCTTCGGTAGTCCCCCTGACGGCATGGTCGTACGCCTCGATCTATCCGATGTGCTCTACAACTACATCGCGTTCTCGTCTAACCGCGCAGACCCGGGCGGACAGACCTATCGAATCTATGTCATGTCAGATGACGGCTCCAATGCGGCTGCGGTGCCATCTGGTGGTACGGGCACGAGAACGTTCGAACAGCCTGCAATCTCGCCGAACGGCAAGCGCATCGCCTATGTCTCTGCACCGGCCGTAGGTGGCCAATGGGATCTGTGGGTAATGGATAGGGAGGGCACAAATGCTTGTCAGTTGACCCTCACGGCGGCAACTGAGCAGAGGCCGGCCTGGTCGCC
>QEUQ01000049.1 GCA_003577105.1 Acidobacteriota bacterium
GGAAAGCGAGCGAGAAGACTCCTCTGTTGACGACGCAAGCTGTTGCGCCGATGAAGCAAGTCCAGCAGAGGACTCGCGGATCGCCGCGAAGACCTCACCCAAGCTCTCAGCGGCCCTGTCGAGTGTTCTAGCCACCGCACCGAGCTCATCTCGCGAGTCGTCATTGACCCTCACCGAGAAGTCACCTGACTCCATTGCGAGCGCCGCGGTCTCGAGCTTCCTAACTGGAGCGAGCATCGAGAAAACCAGGAGCGCGACAACGATTGCCGATATGCCTGCAACGCCATACAGAGCAATGGCCCCCATCTTCTTGAGGTTCGCGGTCGCTGCCTCGCTCTCGGAGGTCAACTCGTCTCGGAGTGGAATCGCAACTTGACTGATGACATTGTCAAATTGAGCAATCAAGCGCGCGTACTCGACTTGCGCTAGCTCCTGGGCTTGATGCTGGCGCCTTGACTCCGGAGCTGCCATCGTCTCGGCTATGCGAGCTTTCCACTGCGCGAATGACTTCTCGAGGTCGTTGAACGGAGCCTCGAGAGGGGTGCTGGCGGCCGGTGCCGATGAAAGCAGCCTGCTTGTCTCTGCCAAGGATCGATCAAGTTGCCGCCGGGATTCGCCCGTTTCGCTATCAGGCGACACCAAGAGAGCTGCCTGTGACTCGACTTCTCCAGCGCTCCATTGGAGGTTTACCAGCAGTGACTCCGCCTGGTGCGCTTTGATCCTCAGGTCAGCCGCGTGGTCTTGGCGGGCCTGCGAGTACAGGCGCGACGCAGCGATAAGCATGCCTACGAGAACCAGCGCTAAGACTGTCCTCCGGCCAAATCTGAAACGTCGAAACCAATGGATTACTGCGTGCATCATCGGGGGAGACTCTAAGGGATGCGCAGGTCCGAGTTCCGGCCAAACATGACGTAGGCTTCCCTCCATGGTTGAACAAGAAATCGAAGAGCACCCCGCGCCCAAAGAGCACAGCAGCGTCTTGGCTAACTGGCGTTCTGTGATGACCACCGGCAACCCCCCCGAAGATGCCGAAATCGACCTCGTCTCACGCTGGTTGATTCTGACTCGGGCGGCGGTTCAGCCAATGACGATTACGGCGGCCGCAGTTGCCGGGCTGATCGCCGTTGGAGCGGAGGGATTCAATCTCCTCTATCTACTGCTGTCGGCGCTGGGGGTCGTACTTGCGCACGCCGCGAACAACCTCATGAATGACCTCTTCGACATGGACGTAGGTGCCGACACGCGGAACTATCCTCGGGCCCTTTACGCGCCACATCCGGTTATCTCGGGGATGATCACTCGCAGAGGCCTGCTGATCGCCGCCGCCGTGGTCAACACCATGTGCCTTGCGATATTGATCGTGCTTTGGCGTGCGAGGGGATGGCCGATCCTAGTATTCGCCCTTAGCGGATTCTTTATTAGCTACGCGTACCAAGCTCCGCCGCTGAGACTCAAGCGGATCGGTCTCGGAGAGCCAAGCGTCTTCGTTGTCTGGGGTCCTTTGATGGTAGGGGGGACCTACTACGCTGCGGTTGGTTCGATTGATTGGCGTGTCTTTGTTGCCTCGGTCCCGTACGGGATCATGTGCACGTCGGTTCTCATGGCCAAGCACATCGACAAGATCCCGTGGGATTCCGACGAGAAGATCCGAACGATTCCCGTACTGCTCGGCGAGGCTCGCGCCAGGAAAGCGACGATTTGGATCATCTGGCTCTTCTTCTTGAGCGTCGTGGTCGCGGTCGCGACTCGGTCGCTCTCGGTCTTCACGCTCATCTCGTTGCTGGCAATACCGACGGCGCTGCGCGTGATCAAGGTTCTCAAGAAGCCGCGCCCAGAGGAGAAACCGAAGCGCTGGCCGATCTGGCCACTCTGGTTCGCAGCGTGGGCATTTGTGCTGACCAGGCGCGCCGGATTACTCCTGATCATCGGGTTGGTCGCAGGAGCGATCTTCAAGTTCTGAAGCAGCTGGCGCGCGAGCCAGAAAGCGCCCCGCGATCAGTCCTTTCGGGGAGTTGCCTGCTCGAAGCGGACTAGATCACCCTCGAGCTTCCATTGGGTTCTCGCCTTGATGTTCCGGTCGAGATAGGCACTGCAATCAGCGCTTAGCAGGGCCGATGTCGGATCATCGGTGCTGCATTGTTCGACGCGGGTCGAGAATTTCGCATCCTTCCAAAGGCTTCCACCCTCGAGGAATGAGTACTCGAGCGAGTCCCTCGTCATCTGCTTCAGATCTTTGTAACTGAGCCCGTACTCGGCCACAGCCCGCTGGTACTCGTTTGTTATGTCCGAGCGTGAGACACCTGCATCGTCAGTGCCGAGAATCGTCACGACTCCCGAGGAGCGATACATCGGCAATGGGTGGTTCGGGCCCTTCACGCCGAGAATCTGCTCGTTGCTCGTGAGGAGGATCTCAACAGCAACCCGCTGCTTTGCCATTTGGGTGAGGAGTTGCTTGGAGTTTGGTTCATATGCAATCGCGACGCCGTGCCCGATTCGCGAGGCATGACCGATGTTGACGGCGTCGGATATGTGCGAGGTCAGCCCATCGGGGGGCACGGTCCCAAGCGTCAACTCGCCTGCGTGCAAGGCGATCTTGACCCCGGGATAAAGCGCGTGGAGGTGGTCGAGCATGAGCATGTGGATCGAGTAGTCGGTCATAGCGGTGTAGCCATATTCCGGCCCGACCAAGTTGAGGCCTACGAACCGGCTGTCAGCTTGCGCGAGTTCAAACGCGACGACCATTTGCCCAAGCACTTGCTCCTTCGGGAATTCGCGGACCACCTGAGAGAGGAAGCGGACGGGCATATCGCACGCGGCCTCCTTGGTCTCACTCTCACAGCGCAGCGCTGTTCTCGTGTTCGTCTCGACCTGGTCGAGCTGGGTACGCACGGAACTGACAATCGATGTCAGCTCCGGGTTTTCGAGTATCTGCCCCACGGTGCGAGTGATTTCTTCTGGCCCGGAGAGGCTCGTCTTGGAACCGAGCGCCCGTGAGGCCGAGCTAGCGGGCGACATCATGAGCTCGAGATAGCCGAGCCCCTCCTCTTGGGATGTGCGCATCACCTCCGCAAGCATCCGGCCGGTGTGATTCCACGAGACTGATCCAAAGCGGTCGAAGGTCCCAAAGAATTGGTCGCCCTCGGCCCATCCCGGAATGGGAACGAAGTCGCGGTCGGACCAGGCGTCGATTACTTGACTTCTGAAGGCAAAGTCGCCCTTGGCATCGGCGGCGGGGCGCCTGCCTCCGTCACACGGAGGACTCGAAAGTTGCCAGTTGGCCGGTGAAATGCAGAGGCCGTCAGCGGCGGCGAAGTCGATGTAGTGCTCGGCGTAGACGGCTCCGCTGAGATGATTGTGGATGTCACCGCCCTTGGGCATTCGTTGAAGAAACTCGCGCAGCTGAGGTGGCTTGTCCCGCAGAGCATTGAGTCTCCGTTGAGCAACGGCCTCGTTGCCTTGACCCGGTGGCAGGGACGCGCATGCGCTCATCGCTAGCAGCGGGACTACCAAGCACAACATCATTCGTCGTCTCAATTGGCTCACCTGCCTCTCCGTGCCCGACGATATCCCCCAGCGGCAGGTGGCATCCGGATCCATACGGGCTAGCATTTGCCGGGCGCGGATTGTGAGGTAGCGATGAAGACACGTCTGACCGAGTTACTTGAGATCGAACACCCCGTAATGCTTGCGGGGATGGGGGGAGTTTCCTATTCGGCGCTAGTTGGCGCGGTATCGGAGGCCGGGGGTATCGGCACGCTGGGGGCCGGGACCATGCAAGAAGACGAGATGGTCGCGGAGATGGCCGCAGTGCGCGAGATCACCTCGAAGCCGTTCGGGGTTGACCTGTTGACGGCAATGCCAATCGACATGACGCCGTGGATCGAGAAGATCATTGCTGGCGGAGCCAGTCTGTTTGTGGCCGGTCTCGGTGTTCCCATTGAGGTCATCGACCTATGTCACAAGCATGGCGTTCTGGTTATGAACATGTGCGGCAAGGTCGAGCATGCCCGAAGGGCGGTCGGCGCCGGGTGCGACATTGTCGTCGCACAAGGAACTGAGGCGGGCGGACATACGGGGCAAGTCGCGACCATGCCGCTGGTCCCTCAAATTGTCGACGCCGTTGGAGATCAGGTACCCGTCGTGGCAGCTGGTGGGATCTATGACGGTCGCGGTCTCGCAGCGGCTCTCGCGCTGGGCGCCGACGGCGTTTGGATCGGTACCAAGTTCATCGCTACACCGGAGGCCAGGGCGGTCAAGGGATACAAAGAGAAGCTGCTCGCAACTGGTGAGGATGGAACCGTAATCACCCGTGCCTACACGGGAAAGACTCTGCGGGCGATCCGCAACGACTACACGACCTATTGGGAGGAGAACCCGGGCGAACTCAAGCGCTTCCCCGAACAAGCGGTCAGATCCATGCAAGATGGAGCATTCCACCTCGGGTGGGATGAGAACGCCGAGGGTATCGATCCGGAGAAGGAGTGCTACCCGGCCGGTCAGGGAGCTGGAGGAATCAGCGAACTGACGCCCGCTGCTCAGATTGTCACGGAGATGGTCGCCGAGGCCGAGCGCGCGCTTGCCAAGGCATCGGAAGCTACGAGTACTTGACGGACTGGACCGTCCATTTTCCTGATTCCATGGTGAGTTCCATGGTCATGGTCGATCCGGATTTCGTGAATTTGCACGTTGACTTCTGCGGATTCGCAGAGGTGTCGGTCTCGCAACCGTCGAAGCTGTAGTTGCTGCCCGACTTGGCGAATACTTGATCTATCGCCTTTTGGGTTGCGACCGTCTTGGCGCTCGTCTTGCTGCCGGCTTTCCTGGCTGAGTAGAGGCGCTCGGCAGCGTCTTCTGGACGGGTCGCCGGACCAGTCGGAGTCGGGCCGGTTGACGGGGTGGCCGTCGGCGTCAGCGATGGCGATGCAGTTGGCGAGATCGATGGCGATGCCGTCGGCGTAACCGTGACTGCAACAATCGGACCCGGCACGGTCACCGTCTCGGGCTTGCGCTGGAGGAGGACGATATTGCCGGCGAGTGAGGCTACGAGCAGTATCGAAAGCGCGATCACCGTGGCGATCAAGCCCGTCGGGCGGTTGGGCTCTCCGAAGCCGACTGGTAGCGGTGCTTCTTCGACTGAGGTGCGCGCGTATGCGCCGGTCCGCTGCTCATCCATTGGTATTCGCCTCGGCGGTGTCTCTAATGCCAGTGCCCGAAACTAGCACGGTGGCCGCGCCTACTAGCGGACGCTCACCCTTCCCACTTGTGATTCAGGCGAGAATCTCACCCGTGATTCAGCTGAATTCCTCAGTCGCCGTAGTGGGCCGATGAAGAAGGCGTGGGGATGCCTCGGGCGGGGCTGTCTCGTGACGGGCGTTACCTTCATAGCCTTGTTCGCGATTGGCGTCGCTTTGATAGCGCGTTACTCGACCGAACTTCCCGAGGCGGGCACCGCGACGTCGCCGCTCGATGCCGTTGTGCACTACCGAATGCAGATCGCCGAGGATTCCTCGGCGCTCGTCGACGAGTCGTTTCGAATCGACACGACAACGACTCGAAATGGCAATGGCAGGCGCTGGCTCTTCACACCGGAGGGAGTCAGTGTTGAGTTCCTAGGCGTTGACGACGTCACCGGCGGGGTCACCCGGTCAATTGCGGGGGCCACGTTCACTCGGCAAGGAGAAGGCGTCGAGATCGCCTGGAAGTATGAGCCGGAGTCGGGAGTTCGCACATTCGTTGTTCGCTACGAAATAGTCGGAGCGGTGCGGAGCTTTGCGGGCGGTGGATCCGTCATGAACTGGACCTTCTTTGACAGGTCAAACCCGTTGCCGATGGCGGACTTTTCAGCCGAGATCGAGTTTCCCGCTGACACGACCTTCGGGTCAGAAGTGTTCGGCCACATTGGCAAGAGCGTCCAGGACCTGACGCCAACGGGCACAACCGTGAGTTGGAACCCAGGGCCGAGCCGATCATCCACGATCATCGAACTGCTCGCAGAATTCGAATCGCCGACGCTTTACCGGGGCGCCCCGCGTCTCTATCCGGGTTCAGCCTCGAGCTACGCGAGTGCCAAGAAGGCCGAGGAGTCTTACGTTCCGCCACCAAAGGAGCCGCCGCCGCGCCCCTCGCGGATAACTGTTCTCTTGCCTCTTGGGATAGCTCCGTTGCTCATCTTGCTGCTGCTCCTTTTTCAGTGGCGTTACGGGCGTGAGTACAAGATCAAGGACGCCCCGATGTATGAGCGCGAGCTTCCGTCTGATGAGACTCCCGCTGAGGTTGGCTGGCTAAAGCGCTTTGGCGAGTCGGAGATCGAAGACATCACGGCCACGATCGTCGACTTGGCGAGGCGTGGGTTCTTGCGAATCGGGGAGGCGTCGACTGCATATGGACCCGACATTGTCCTCACCGCGACTCCAGAGCGAGCCAAGGGTCAGCCGGCATCGCATGAATTCGAGGTTCTCTCGTGGATTTTCCCGGATCCAGGCGGGGTGACATATATGAGTGGCATCAACACCGCCGTCAGGGCAAACCCGGTTCTCTGGCAGAACTTCTGGAGCAATTTCAAGAGCGGCGTCGGCGCACTCTGCGAGGGAAAGGGCTTCATGGAGGTCAAGAAGGGCGGAACCGTTCCGGTCTTGATCCGTCTCGGCGGCGTCGCAATCGCAGTGGGTAGCACTGTAGTAGGCGCGCTAACCGCTCTCACATGGGTATTGGTTGCCGCGGCCGGCGCGGTGTGGCTCGCCTTTGGGGGCCAAGTGAAGAGGCGAAGCCTCCGCGGTGCCGAGACTTGGGCGAAGTGGGATGCCTTCCGCGCGTACATCCACGACTTCTCGATGCTTGCCGACGTTCCCCCGGCTGGGTACGTCATGTGGGAAGAGTACTTGGCCTATGCGGTTCCGCTCGAAGAGGCAGACACAGTCATGTCCTACATGCAGCTGCGCCCCCCGGTGGCCGGCCAAAACGATTGGTATCCGTCATATCCCGGATTCGTGACGGTCATGGAGAGTCGGGTTTCGTCAATCGCATCATCCGCGTCAGTGAGTACAAGCGGAGGTGGCGGGGGCTTCGGGGGCGGAGGTGGTGCCAGCTTCGACTAGCGAAACCGCCCACATCTACCCGATGTCGCGCGAGCGGGCCCCGGCGAGTCCCGTTAGTGCCAGGCCCAGAGCCACGGCCCCAAGCGCCAAGAGCGGAGTCACCGAAAATGTCCCACCGGGAAGCTTGGGAGTGTGCGCGAAGGGTGAGATGTTCATCACCCACTGATCGAGGCTGAGAAGAGGCCCAAGCTCGCTCAGCAAGATGAAGCCAACTAGCACGGCCCATCCGGCCGAGGTCAGCCTCGGCAGCAGGCCAAAGGCTGCCAACGCAATTCCGACCATCACCCAAATTGCTGGAATGTGGGCTGCGGCTGCACCGAGTATCCGCCAAACCTGGCCGAGGTCGTTCTTCTGAATTCCGTAAGTGACACCGGCAGCCCCGCCGCTGATGAGCATCAAGCCGGTCGAGCCTGCTAGCGCGACGACTAGGTAGCTCATGACCCAGCGAGTCCGGCTCACGCCAGTCGCGAGAATCGGATCTGCGCGCTCGGCTGTCTCCTCGCTCCTGAGGCGGGCGATGATCTGAATGCCAAACGCCGATGCGATCAGCGCTGCGATGCTCATTTCGACAGCAAAGTAGGCGTCGACCAGGATCTTCTCGCCACCGAGTTTGAGGAAGAAATCGCGCGCGCTCGGGTTGTTGAAGAAGTCGGCCACAGTGGTTGCGAGATTGCCAAGAAGCGCGCCCACCAATACGAACCCGGTGAGCCAACCCAGCAACGCCGAGCGATTTAGCCGCCACGACAAGGCGGCGGGGCTACGAAGTCGCGGCGATGCAAATTCCGGCCCGGGGCGTTCTGGAATCAGTCCGGTGTACATGTCTCGCCTTGCCGCCAACCCAAAAGCGAGTCCGGCAGTTGCAATCGCAAACCCGCCGGTGACAACTAGGACCCACCACCGATTTCCCGCATACGGGCGAAATTGCTGCGCCCATCCGATCGGCGAAAGCCAGACGAGCCATCGCGGACCGGCCTCGCTTGCGACGTCTCCCATGGCGCGCACGACGTATACAACCCCGAGGATTGCTCCGCTAATTGCGGTCGTGCTCCGTCCGCTCGTGGTCACCTGAGCGACGACTGCCGCAATCGCAGCGAAGGCTATTCCCACGCTCATCCAGGCAAGTCCAAAGACGACCGAACCGTCGACGGGAAGTCCGGCGAGTATCAGCGCCGCGGCCGTAAATGCGCCAACGATCGCGCTTGTTATTGCGGCCGTTGCCAGTGCAGCTGCCAGCGGAGCGAAGCGTCCTGTAGCCGTCGAGCCCAGTAGTTCGGTGCGCCCCGCCTCCTCGTCGGCTCTGGTATGCCGCGTGATTATCGCTATGGCCAGCAGGGCTACAAAGACCGATCCGAGGCCGCCCATCTTGATCATTGCGACCGCACCGAGCGACGTGGGGTCGTAGATCCGCCCGTACAGCGCGTTCAGCGCCCGTGCGTTGTTGATTGTGTTCGCGGCAGCGATGCGCGACTCGGTCGTCGGATAGAGCCCCACAGTTCCACCCGCGGAAACCCGGGCCATCGTCACAAACACGCCGGTCCAGGCTGTCATCAACAGCCGGTCGCGCCTCAATGCCAGGCGAATGAGGCTCCCGGTGTTGGCGAATCGAGTCACTTGGCGGAATCGGCGCCGCGAGTCTCGCTGTCCTCGCGTGAGGCGTAGTAACGCAGGAAGAGCTCTTCTAGAGTGGGCGGTTCACTGGTGAGGCTGGCAACCCCGACTTGGGTAAGTAGCCGCAAGACCTCGTCAAGTGAGGCCGGTTCGACTTGGCACTCCAGTGAATTGCCCTCAACCCGAACGTTCTCGACACCGTTGACGGTCTTGATGGCCTGAGGCACCGGTCCATTGAGTTCTGCCGTGACGATCATGTGCTTCAGGTGGCGCATTTCTTCGATGGATCCTGACTCGACTGTGCGCCCCTCGCGAATGATCGTCACCCGACCGCACACTGCTTCGACCTCTGAGAGGATGTGGCTCGAGAGCAGGACCGTGCGCCCGTCGGCTGCTTCCTTGGTGATGCATTCGCGAAATGCCGCTTCCATCAGCGGATCCAGCCCTGCCGTCGGCTCGTCAAGGAGGAGAAGTTCGGTGTCAGATGCCAGCGCAGCTATGAGCGCCACCTTCTGCCGGTTCCCCTTCGAGTAGGACCGGCCCTTCTTGGATGGATCAAGGTCGAAGCGCTCAATCAGCTCGGCGCGCCGGTTCGGATTGATATTGCCCCGGAGTCTTCCCAGCAGGTCGATTGTCTCTCCGCCGGAAAGGCTTGGCCACAGAGCGACATCGCCAGGCACATATGCGATGCGCTTGTGAAGCTCGACTGCGTCCTTCCAGGGGTTGCCGCCGAGCAGTTCCGCTTTTCCGCTGTCTGCGCCCACGAGTCCAAGAAGGATTCTCAGAGTAGTTGTCTTGCCTGCTCCGTTTGGACCTAGGAATCCGTGGATTTCGCCCGGTTCTACGGTGAGGTTCAGTCCGTCGAGTGCGCGGACATGACCAAATGACTTCGTGACGTTATCAACGAGGATTGCCGGGCTCACGGCACCCCCCTCTTCGATTGCTATGCCTGGGTCAGGTTGCGATCAAGTATCCGGCTATTAGCGCGATTCCGACAAGTGCATGCAGACCGATGTTGTAACCCATTGCACCCATGAGAGCGTACGGCTCGTCGTAGTCCCGGCCGATGCGCCGCCAAATCACCCAAGCCAATGGCAGGCCGGCGAGGCCGAGCAGTGTTGGCCAGGGCATCAAGCCCGAGAGCACTCCGGCGGGAATCATGGCGAACCCGACGAGTGCCGATATGGCGTAACCGGTGACGATTGCCTTACTCGAAAGCCTCACGGCCAGCGTTCGCTTGCCGGCAAGCGCATCTCCGGTGCGGTCGGGAATCTGGTTCACATAGAGGATCAGCATCACAAAGAGCGCAACCGGAATCGAAGCCACGGCCGCGCCCCATGAGAATTGACGGGCGGCGACGAAGTAGGCGCCGAGGACCGTGATCGGCCCGAATCCGAGAGCGACCGCCGTATCGCCGATACCTCGATAGGCGAGGCGAATGGGAGGCGCCGTGTAGAAGTAGGCGAGCAATACACCGGGAACACCTAGCCACAGGAGCGACCATCCGCGCACGGCACACATAAAGAGCCCGATTCCGATACCTGCTCCAAACATGACTCCCGCCATTAGGCCCATTTGCCGGCGGGTGACGAGGCCGTACTGGAGCATTCGCGACCCCCCAGAAAACGGAGTTGGGGTCGTGTTTGCGTCGTCGGCCTCTTCATCGAAGATGTCGTTGACCACATTCAGGCCAAGGTGAATCGCGGATGCGCCGAGCAGCGCGAGCATGACGTACCACCAGGCCGAGAAGCCGTCGAAGCGCGCAATGACCGCCCCCAGAAAGACGGGAATCACCGTTGCGCTGAGGAACGGCACACGTGTCGCCAGAAAGAATCGCCAGCCCGGCGAGAGTCTCGGCTTGACTTCGTACCCGCGCTCTTCGCTCAGCTTCTCAAGGTAGGCGTTCCCGCGACCGACTGACCTTTCGCAGTATTCGAAGAACGTGACTTCTTGCTCGTCCCACCCAGTGGAGCGCTCAACATTGACGACGCCAGAGTCGTAGTTCCCCCATGCGGTTGTGTATCGACGTTGGTCATAGCCGACTCCAGGCTGGGGCCGAATATGGCTGACCGTAACTGCAACATCTGAATTCGCGGGCACTTCGGTGCGGGCGGAAATACGAAGCCGGTCTCCATCGACGTTAGCTGTGACCGGCACCGCCATGGGGAATCCGTCTTCTGCGATGAACGCCATGAGCGTCTGCTTGTCTTGCTCGAACTGACGTAGCGTATTGGTCATGAGCTCACCTCCACCGTGCGCACGCTGTTCGCATCCCAAATGTGGACACGCACCGGCGTGATCTCGATTACGGAGCGCTCCCAAAAGAGGGGCAGGGCGAATCGTTGTTTCAGGTACTTGTCGACGACTGGTTCCTTGGCTCGCCAAAGTGGAAGGAGGTGAGCCCAGCCATCGTGCAGGTCGTCTTCGATCACGCGGGCCGTGCCCTGGATGGTGACTTGCCCTCCCACCGTGACGGCGACCCGGTTATTTGCCTTTATGTGTTCGAGCTTCTTGCTGAAGAGAATGCTCGAGGTCATATAGATCTTCTCGCCGTCCCAGAGTGGGATCAGGGGATATGTCACGGGCTCACCCCTCGAGCCGACCACCGTCAGCTCCGCGACGAGCGCTTCGTCTAGTAGCTCAGATGCAATTGCAGGTACCAACTGGTGCCTCCCATACAAGAGGTAGAGGTTCTCCGACCGAGGTCGGCCCCAGCTGGTTTCAGGCTTAGGTCTGGATCGACTTGATCTCGAGGAATTCCTCGAGTCCGAAGACGCCGGCTTCTCGCCCTAGCCCGGATTGCTTGAAGCCGCCAAAGGGCGCCATCGGATTGAACTGAGCGCCGTTGATTTCGACTTGCCCGGTTCGAATCCTTCGAGCCACGGCCTTCGCGCGATCTGGATCCGATGACCAGACTCCACCGCCGAGGCCATATGACGTGTCATTGGCGATTCTCACGGCGTCTTCTTCGTCGTCGTAGGGAATTATCGAGAGGACCGGCCCGAAGATCTCTTCCTGGGCGATCGTCATGTCATTGCTCACTTCGGAGAAAACCGTTGGCTGCACAAAGTAGCCACGCTCAAGACCGTCTGGCGCGTCTGGACCTCCGGTCACGAGCTTCGCCCCCTCTTCGAGACCTCTGTTTATGTAGCCACGAACTCGATCACGCTGTACTGAGGAGACGAGCGGTCCGAGGCGGGTGCCGTCGTCAAACGGATCCCCTGGCGTGTATTTCTCCGCGGCAGCGGCAGCGATCGTCTCTGCTTCTTCAAGCTTGTCGCGAGGGACGAGCATGCGGCTCAGCGCTGTGCACGTCTGCCCCGAGTTAATGAAGCACTTGGCTACCCCGTCGGTGACCGCCTTCTCGAGGTCGGCATCGTCAAGGATCACGTTGGGTGACTTGCCCCCCAATTCGAGCGCGACGCGCTTGACGCCTGCGGAAGCTAGTTCCGCCACCCGCCGTCCAGCGCGAGTGGATCCCGTGAAGCTGACCATGTCGACCTCAGGACTCGTGACTATCGCTTCGCCGACAACAGGACCGGTTCCGACAACTAGATTGAACACACCCGCGGGCAAACCGACCTCGTCGATCACTTCGGCCAAGATGTACGCGTCGAGGGGCGCAACCTCGCTTGGCTTCAAGATCACAGTGCACCCGGCTGCAAGCGCGGGCGCGACCTTGAGGCTGATCTGGTGGAGCGGGTAGTTCCAAGGGGTGATGCAGCCGACTACCCCGGCCGGCTCTTTGACCACAATCGAATTGCCTACGGTCTCTTCGAACTCGTATTCGGACGCAATGCGAGCGAAGTTGCCGAAGGTCATGGTCGGCAATCCGGCTTGGATGATCTGGCAGAGCCTGACCGGCATGCCTAGTTCACGCGCGATGACGTCAGCGGTCTCGGCGCTTCGTGCCCCGAGCCCTTCGGAGATTCGCTGAAGGAATTTGCCCCTCTCCTCTGCACTCGTCTGTGACCAGTCAGTAAATGCGCGTCTCGCCGCAGCGGCCGCGGCCTCAACGTCATCTGCGGTGCCAGCCGGCACCCGGGCGATTACTTCTTCGGTCGAGGGATTGACCACGTCGATCATCTCTGTGGCGTTTGACTCGACCCATGCGCCATCTATGTAGATGCGGCTCTTGTCTTCTACGTCGCTCATTTAGGTGCTCTCCTTCTTGGAAGCGAAATCAGGAATTCGCAAGATTCAGCACGGTCTTCACCATATCCGGCCCCACTGACAAAGTGAGCCGGGACTGTTCTTGGACGAGGCTCTACCCCCCAGTCGGCCCGAACCCCGTCAGCCCCCAAACCCCGTCAGGCCCCGAGCCCCTTGTAAACATTTGGCCGTCTGTTCTCGAGCACCGGAAGCTGAGCCCGAATCTCCTCCTGCTCGGCGAAGTCAAGCTCTGCGGTGATTACCCCTGCACCTTCCCCAGCCCTGGCCAAGACCTTGCCCCACGGATCGACAATTGCTGAGTGCCCATGGAACTCGACATCGTCAAGGGGCTGACCGAACTGGTCAGCAACTATCAAGAAGATTTCGTTCTCTATTGCTCTCGCCCGCATGAGTGGCTCCATGTGATCGCGGCCGGTGCGCTCCATGAAGGCCATTGGAAGCGAGATCATCTCCGCGCCTGCGAGGGTCTCGGCCCGAAAAATCTCAGGAAATCGGATGTCGTAGCAAATGGTCATCCCGAGGCCATGCCCTGCCACTTCGGCGAGAGTTATCTCGTCGCCAGCCTCGACCGTTGCCGACTCGTGATAGGCGGCCCCAGGTACCTCATTGTCAAAGAGGTGAACCTTTCGATAGATCGCGACCCGAGCCCCAGAAGGGTCGTACAGACATGAGGTGTTGTGGTGCCTAGCCCGACCGTCGATCCTTTCGGTGAAGCTGCCGGCGACTAGCCAGATGCTGTGAGACCGTGCGAAATCCGAGGCCCAAGTACATGTCGGACCTTCGAGTGATTCAGCACCCGCACCGAGTACCTCAGCCCCTCCGAAGAGGTTGAACATCTCAGGGAGCACGACTAGCTCGGCACCATCAGCCACCGCTTTGCGGCACAGAGCCTCCGCGGCTGCCAAGTTCTGGTCGCGATCGGCCGTCGCGGCCATTTGAACCGCAGAAACCCTCATGTGTTGAGGGGTGCGGCGGCAAATGGAGTGTCGAACTGCTTGCACCAAATCATCACAGTCTTATACCTGGTCAGATCTGTCCCTGGTGGGATCTCGTAGTTCTGCTGGCCTTGATTGCCCTTCAGCTTGCCAAGATCGACGAAGTCAGACGCGTCAGCCTTGGCGCGATAGTCGGATGAGCCGATCAAGTACACATAAAGGTCAGGGCCATTTTGGGTGTCGTGGTCAAGGCGCAAGATCTGCGATCCGTCGGAGAGCCGGTAAGTCGTCGCACTCCCCGAAGATCGATGATCAATGCCTCGCAACTGGCCCGTAGAAAGCTGGACCGGGGATTGGGTCTGACTGGCGGCAGGCGCGGTTTGGCTAGCGACAGGGGCGCCTCTTGTCTCAGCGGGCGCCGTCGCTACCGGAAACTCCTCGTCAACTCGCTTGTCAATGAATAGGGGAGAGCCCAAGTACCAGGCGATCGGCGCTGCCGCCAAGACCATGACTAGCAGGACCGCAACCAAGACCTTGTGCCTGCGAATCCAGGACTGGCTGGCGGCCTGGTCTTCTCCGGACTGGTTC
Source organism: Acidobacteriota bacterium (assembly GCA_003577105.1). Classification (GTDB taxonomy): domain Bacteria; phylum Actinomycetota; class Acidimicrobiia; order ATN3; family ATN3; genus ATN3. The sequence continues at coordinate 14,399 of QEUQ01000049.1, forward strand.
ATTTCGATCTCCTAGCCCGGCCCATTAGTGAATTTCGAAGAAGAAGAACTTGTCACTTATACGGACTAGGCCGTAAATGCGTATGCCCCGTAGCCGACAACTTCATCTCGCGGCCCCGCCGTATCTCCCGAGTTCCTCAGGTCAAGGATTGAGCAAGAGAGCCCCCGTCGCTTCGCTGCCCAGAGGAGTCCGGTCACCGGCACGCGCCCACACGCATCGCCGTAGCCGATTTTGTCGTACTCAAGATCTACGATTCGCTCCGAAGTTCGCCTATCGAGGGCGGAGGCAGTCTTGTAGTCGTGGTAGTGGCTGAGGTCCGAGCTGACGATGATCACAGTCTCGGGTCCGCCCCAAAGCAACTCGATCAGTTCACCGGTCTCCGCAGGGCTCGCGTCACCGACCGCGAAGGGCACGAGCTGCACATCCCCAAGGACTTCCTGAATAAAAGGGAGCTGCACTTCGAGGCTGTGCTCGGCGATGTGCGCGTCATCGACGATTCGGACTTGAGGTAGCTCGAGGGCCGTTGCGACTGCGCCGACGTCAACCGCTAGTGATCCGAGTGGCGTTTCGAAGCGATCTGCACTGCATGCCGCTATCCCACGGAGCGGTATTCGGTGGGATGGGCCGAGTAACACCACTCGTGACACCTGCCCTTGAAGCGGTGCGAGCCGCTTGTAGGCATAGGCCGCCACAGGACCTGAATAGACGTATCCGGCGTGAGGCACGATTAGCGCTTTAGGGGCGGTCGCCTCGGCGCGCTCGGGAACCAGTGCCAGGTACTCCTCGATCTCCTGCGCTAAGGCGTGCGGAGACGCGGGGTAGAAGGCACCCGCGACGGCTGGCTTTCGTATTGTGGTCAATTAGAGGACTCCATCTCACCCAATCGAAACCCTGCCGCCGATGAATTCCTTCCCAATTGGGGAAGCACTTCGCGTCAAGAAGTGTTTTGAGTTATGTCTACTTGCACATTATCGAGACAGGAGACTGAGACGAACACCACTTTGGAGTCGGTAGTGCCGGTGAAATACTGGCATCTACTAGACGATGGCCGGATCCAGTGTGACCTGTGTCCTCGCGAATGCAAGCTGCGCGACGGACAGCGGGGCACATGCTTTGTTCGAGAGCGCCGTGGCGACACCATGGTGCTGACGACCTATGGGCGATCTTCCGGGTTTTGTATCGACCCCATCGAGAAGAAGCCGCTCAACCATTTCTTGCCTGGTTCGGCAGTGCTGTCGTTTGGGACCGCCGGGTGCAACTTGGCGTGCCGGTTCTGTCAGAACTGGGATATCTCCAAGTCCAAGGAGTTCGACACCTTGGCTGATCAGGCATCGCCTGAGGCAATTGCCGAGGCCGCTGTGGCGATGGGGGCTGACAGTGTCGCATTTACCTACAACGACCCTGTGATCTTCATGGAGTACGCGAACGACGTAGCCGACGCCTGCCATGAGGTGGGAGTCAAGACGGTCGCGGTGACCGCGGGATACATCTGCGACGAGCCAAGGCGCGAGTTCTTCGACCACATCGACGCCGCTAACGTTGACCTCAAGGGGTTCACCGACCGTTTCTATCGCCACGTGGCTGCCGGGCAGCTCCAGCCAGTTCTCGACACCCTTGAGTATCTCGCCAACGAGACCGATGTCTGGTTCGAAACGACCACGCTCTTGATCCCCGGCGAAAACGATTCCGATGTGGAACTCGATGAAATGACGAGTTGGGTGGTGGAGAAACTCGGCCCGCACATCCCAATGCATTTCACGGCATTTCACCCCGATTTCAAGATGTTGGATGTGCCGCCCACGCCCCCCGAGACACTAGAGCGGGCGCGAGCTATCGCCATGGCTAACGGCGTGCGCTATGCCTACACGGGCAATACCTTTGATGAAGCCGGGCAGAGCACGTATTGCCACGAGTGCGGACTTCGCCTGATCCAGAGGAACTGGTATCGGTTGGGTGAGTGGAATCTGACGCCCGACGGCAAGTGCGAGGGCTGCGGTGCTGAGTGCGCCGGTGTCTTTGAGACTGGGCCAGGCGGATGGGGCGCCAAGCGAGTCCCGGTTCGCATGGCTGATTTTGGGAGCAGACGATGAGCACGACTGTTGAGTTTGACGTTTCGGCCGAGCATCGCCAGATCTTGCTGGGTGTCGCAACCGAGACAATTGCCGACGCGTTGCGCACCCGGCGCCCGAAGCTTCCAGAGCTGGCGGACTTTGATGCAGAGCTCACACGCCCGCATGCGACCTTCGTGACGTTGGAGGACCCGGCCGAGCGGCTATTGGGGTGTATTGGGAGCATTCAACCTGCGTATCCGTTGGTTGTTGATGTGGCAAAGAACGCGTTGATGGCTGCATTTGAGGACCCGCGGACGAGCGGCGTTGGCTTGCGAGAGTACGAGTCGATGTCGGTGAAGATCTCGGTCCTCAGTCCGCTTGAACCGATGAGCGTGGGTTCTCTAGATGAACTTCGTTCCGCTGTGAGGCCCGGCGTTGACGGCCTGTTACTCGATGCCGGCGCGCACCACTCGACACTCTTACCATCGGTGTGGCCCAAGGTCTCCGGCGTAGACGAATTCCTTGAGATTCTGTGGGCGAAGGCGGGGCTGGTGCCGGGAGTCTGGCGTTCTGAAACCGTAATGCGTCGCTATACGACGGTCGAATTCGGCGAGAAGGGACCACGCGACCCGGCCTGACTACGCGCTTGGATGTGCGCTGCACATCCCACCTGAGGGAAACTCATTGAGATGCCGGGCCTAGCTGACCCGGTGGGTGACAGGCCGGGTTCGACTGACCCGGCAACTGCCGAACACGGAGATGATGCAATGACCGGATTAGAGCGGGTCAAGAGTCATATGGATAAGTTCGCGCGTCGAGCCGACGTCTCGGAGATCTCAGCGGACTATGCCGAGGACGCAGTTGTGGATATGGCCGGAACGGAGCACAAGGGAAAGGCTGCGATCGAGGAGTTCTTTCGCTCCAACTACGGCATGGTCGGCGATCAGCAGTTCTCAGATGTTGTCTACACGGAGAACGACGACGGCTCGGTTGAGATCGACTGGAAGCTCGGGCCGATGACCGGCGGCGACAAGTTCTGGTTTGACGACGATGGCTATTTCGTGCGCCAGCGAGTCTTTCTCGGGCCCAAGCCTGCTGACTGGTAGAAGACTTGCGGTCGCATCTGCGACCGGGTTCGCTCAATGACCAAGTTTGATCGTGACACTGCCGTCACTCACGTAGGTGACGGCAGGTTCTCCGCTGAAATCGCCCCGGGTTGGCGCGCAGTTGGCCCAAACGGTGGCTACATCGCAGCACTTGTCATGCGTGCGCTAGCCGAGGCGTCGGAGGCTGAGGGTGGCGCTGGTGAGCCTCGTTACCCGAGATCGCTCACGGTTCATTACCTTGCACCGCCTCACGAGGGTCCGGTTGAGATCGAGACGACCATTGACAAGCTCGGCAGGACGGTCACTTTCGTGTCCGGGCGGATGCTTCAAGACGGCCGTCCGACCGGGCTGGCTCGGGCTGTCTTCGCGACGATGCGCGAAGGGCCGGAGTTTGCCGATCTGTCACCGCCGCCAATGTTGTCGCTCACCGACTCGCTTGTCCGGCCTGACGACTCGCCCATGATGCTTCCTGAGATATCCGATCGTTTTGATACGCGCATGGGATTCGGAGGTCTGCCTTTTTCCCAGGCTACTGAGGCCGTGACGGGCGGATGGATTCGATATGTGGAGGACAGACCACTCGACCACTTCATGATCGCGGCGCTCTCAGATGCCTGGTGGCCGGCAATCTTCGCCCGGGCACAGCAGGGCGTGTCGGTGCCGACGCTGGATCTGACGGTTCACTTCAGGACTGCACACCCCGAGGGTTTTGTCGGACCATCGGAGCACTGCATGGTCGTCTTCCGCTCGGGCCAGTAGCGCCCGAAGATCACGCTGAGGATGCGCGCCTTTGTCGCCGGGCGCGACTGGAAGCTGCCGGTCCCAATCGATCGTGACGGCGCCGTCGCCGGTCTCTACTCGGTGGCGGTCTGTCCGACGACCTACTTCATCGCAAACGGCACGATCCGCGCAGTTAAGCTCGGCGAGCTCAGCTCGGACGCGCTCGCCGCAGCGGCGCAGTCGGCGTTCGGTAGCGAGAGCGAGAAGTAGATGGGCAAGCGATCAAGGCAACGAGGAACGGCGGGCGCGGCGGCGGCGCCGGAGCGCAAGCGGACGCTGCGCGAGCGCGCCGATGCCGCAAGCCGAGTCGCCGAGCGGCGGCTCGAGCAGCGGCCGAAGGCAATCTGGGACCCATTCCCGCTCACAGAGCTGGCGATCTTCGCCGGGCTGGTGCTGACGGTCGTCGGCATCTTTGCCGGCGGATCGACGGGCAAGGGGCTGATCGTGGCCGGCGTCGTGCTGGCCTGTATCGGCGGCCTTGAGACCGCACTGCGCGAGCACCTTGGCGGTTATCGTTCGCACGCGGGGCTGCTCGCGGGCGCGCTTGCGCTCGGCTCGCTGATGCTCGTGACGAGCGTCTTCAATGCCGGCCCGGCGCTGCGAGCTGGCGTGGCGATCGGCGTCTTCGCCTTGCTATTTCCGGTACTTCGAAGCGCGTTTATTCGTAAGTCCGGTGGCAGCGGCGTACTCTAATTGGCTGTGCGGGAGGGCGCACGGGCATAGAACTTCAATCGATCAAGCGTTGCTTGATGGGGGAAACAGAGCAAGATGGCTGCAGAGCGAGTAGTACACGGCCAGGTAACTGAGACGAAGACCGGCAGCATGAAGGCTCGTGCCTTCGGCATGTTCGTGATCGGCATGGCGATGTGGGCCGGTGTGCCGGGCTTTTGGCTCTGGCTGGGCTCACAGATCAAGGCAGAGACGAACTCACTCGGCATCGCGCTGATCGTGATGGTGATCGGTGCGCTGGTGACGATCGTCGTGCTGATCAAGGCGCTTGGCACGCTCAACCGCAAGTGGCTCGAGGAGTACGAGGCGGTCAACGAACGCAAGCCGCAGCGCACGCCGCTCGAGCCGGTGATCGTGATCAGCGCATTCCTCGCGCTGATCGCGTTTGGCGT
>QEUQ01000096.1 GCA_003577105.1 Acidobacteriota bacterium
GACTCCGTCGGCGAGTCCTTCACCCTCCCCCTCGGCCAGCCCATCGCCCTCACCCTCCCCCTCGGCCAGCCCATCGCCGTCGGCCAGCCCATCGCCAACCCGCACAGGTGCTGCCTCGCCAGCCGATGCCGCTCAGGGTCTGTACGCGGCTCGTATCGACAACAACCGGAACCGAGCCAAGCAGTTTGCGACGCAGACCGCAATCGATCAGATATGGGGAAGCACGGTGTCGGGCTATTCCTACATGGGCTGTGACCGCGAGGGGTCTCGCTACATCTGTTCCTACTACGCCGAAGGCAGTGCAATGAGCATGCGGGTCGAGGGGAGCGATGCATCAGGCTGGAAGGTGACAGCCGTCAACTTCATCGCTGACTGAGCGGGTCTGAACCAATCGCTCGCTCTGAAGCCCCGCCCGGGGCGCTAGATCGTGACCTGTTTCGGAACTGGCGGGTCGAGGTAGCTGCGGCACCAAACCTCGATCGCGAAGAGCATCCAAATCCGAGATGCGTTCGCTCTGCCGAGGCGATGCTCGTCAAGGAGGCGCGTGATCTCATTTCGGTCAAAGAGGCCTCGCTCTGAGGTCCTCGGGTCGAGAAGCACATCTTCAATGGATGGGCGAAGGCCCGTTTGAAGCCAGAGGGAGAGCGGTATTCCGAAGCCTCGTTTGGGCGCTTCCGCCACTGCCCTAGGAAGTCTCAGCAAGGCAGCGTCGCGCAGTATCGGCTTGGTCCGGTCACCCGCGTAGCGAGCCGTCTCGGGGAGTCGAAGTGCCCACGAAGCGAGGGTATGGTCGAGGAACGGGGACCGGACCTCGAGCGAATTCGCCATTGACATGCGGTCCACCTTCACCAGGATGTCCCCGGCAAGCTCAGTCTCGATGTCCAACGCTCCGAGTGATGTCAGAAGGTCGTCTTCTCGAAATGGCCAGCGAGAATCGAGAATCGAAGAGACCGGTGCGGTCGAGATTCCGCCAAGCGACGCGAAGGCGGGGCCGGCGAGCCGGAGGCGTTCAGCCGTCGGAAATGCACCGAGAAAGTTCAGATACCTGTCCGGCATTGCCTCGGAAGCCCTCCGCATTGCCACACCGGCGCGGCGGGCGACCTCGCGAATTCGCCCCGCAGCTGAGGCTCCTCCGGGGCGGATTCCGACAGCGGCGCGCCCCAATGGGCGCGTTATGACCTCGGAGCGGGTTCCATGTGCGATACGCCACAGCCGGTTCCACTTCATGAATTGCACATATCGCTCGTATCCGCCGAAGAGCTCATCCCCTCCGTCGCCGGAGAGAACCACCTTAAGTTCCTTTGACGCAGCGCGCGAGACGAGGAATGTGGGGAGGGCTGAGGAGTCGGCAAGTGGTTCGTCGAGTGCGAAAAGAATCTCAGGAATCAGCGAGCCGTCTCGCCATGTGACCTCGATTTCGGTGTGCTCAGTTCCGCAAGCTTCGCTCACCTTGCGAGCCAGAGGAAGTTCGGAGTAGTCGGCTTCTTCGAAACCAACCGAGAACGTCTTGACTGTCCCTCCTGCCCGCGCCATTGACGCCGCGATGAGGGAAGAGTCAATTCCACCGGAGAGAAAGACCCCGAGAGGGACATCAGCTTTGAGGCGGAGGGCTACCGCTTCGTCGAGATATTCAAGGAGCGCTTCTGGCTGCGCTTCGGATCGCTGACCGGACGGCTCATCCCAGAGGTCCCACCAGCGCCAAGTGCGGATCTTTCCAGCGTCCCAGCTGAGGGCGTGAGCGGGAGGGAGCGAATTGACGTTGCGGAGGGCCGAGCGATTTGGCGGAATGTACTGAAGGGCCAACAACGCCCAGAGACTCACGAGATCAGGGCGAGGCGCCATGGCGCCATCGGCGAGGAGCGCCTTCAACTCGCTCGCGAATCGGATTCCGCCGGTCTCCTCGCTCCAGAAGAACGGCTTCTTGCCGAATCGATCTCGCGCGGCGAAAAGGCGCTTGTGTCGCACATCCCATATTGCGAAGGCGAACATGCCGTTGAGGCGGCCGAGCATGTCATCGCCCCATTCCTCATAGGCATGAACCAGGATTTCAGTGTCTACTTCGGACTTGAACTGGTGGCCGCTTGCCTCAAGTGCTTTGCGGAGATCACCGAAGTTGTAGATCTCTCCGTTCAGAACAGCCGCTATTGACCCGTCCTCGTTCTCGACAGGCTGATCGCCCCCGCCGATATCGATGATCGCCAAACGCCGGGCACCGAGGCCTGCGGAGATCTTCCCGGTCCGATCGATGAATCGCCCTTCGCTATCAGGGCCGCGATGGATCATTGCTCCGCATGCCGCATCCAGATACCTCTCAATCGGATGCGCGGGGGAGCCTGCCCATCCCGCTATGCCACACATGTCAGAGGCTGCTCCGCTCGGAATTGAATTGCTCGAGCTTGGCGAGGTCTCCTTTGTTCAGACTCGGCTTCACCTCGGTTAGAGCGTGTTCGAAATCTGCTGCGGTGATCGTCGATGCGTTGATGTCGCGCCTGATTACCGAGAGCCCAGCGGCCCTTGCAAGACCAGAGAGGTCTGCCCCTGAGAACCCCTCGGTCCTGCCCGCAATGCCTGCGAGGTCCACGTCTGGCGC
>QEUQ01000050.1 GCA_003577105.1 Acidobacteriota bacterium
CGCGGAAACCGACGAGGTACTCCTCGACAAGTACCTCGAAGAAGGTGATCTAGACGTCAAAGAAATCACAACTGCCCTGAGCGCAGGACTGACCCAGGGCGGGACCTTTCCTGTACTCGGAGGATCTGCCACTTCGACAATTGGCATTGATTTGCTCCTCGATTTCGTGGTCGACGCGGGCCCGTCACCGCTGTACCGGGGATCAGTCACGGCGCGGAAGTCAAAGGAGGGCGACGAGGTCGAGATTCAACTCGAGCCCGACGGAAAGCCTCTGGCCCAAGTCTTCAAGACGATTGCCGATCCGTTTGTCGGAAAGCTGTCGCTTTTTCGGGTCTGGTCGGGGACGATCAAGCCAGATTCGACACTCTCAAACGCGACGCAGGGCCACGATGAACGACTGCACCAGATCTTTGCCATGCGCGGCAAGGAGCATCTCGAAGTCGAGTCGGTACCCGCTGGCGACATAGCCGCTGTGGCCAAGCTCGGCAACACACATACAGGCGACTCGTTTTGCGAGAAGGGCCAGACGCTCATTCTGGACCCAATCGAGGTACCCACCCCCGTGCTCGCCGTTGCAATTACGCCCAAGACAAAGGGGGACGAGGACAAGCTCGGTCAGGCGCTTCAACGCCTCGCTGAGGAAGACCAGACAATTCGCGTGACTCGCAACGCTGACACGCATCAGACACTTCTTTGTGGCTTGGGCGAAGCTCACCTCGGAATTGTCATTGAAAGGCTCAAACGGAAATTCGGAGTTGAAGTCGATACCGCGCATCCCGAAGTCGGCTACCGCGAAACGATTCGAAAGCCAGCCGACGCGGAAGGAAAGCACAAGAAGCAGAGCGGCGGGCACGGGCAATTCGGAGTAGCGCACATAAAGATCGAGCCACTTGAGAGAGATGCCGGATTCGAGTTCGTCGATGCCGTCGTTGGAGGAGCAATACCGCGCCAGTTCATTCCGGCGGTGGAGAAGGGCGTCCGCGAGGCGCTCGAGCGCGGCGGCTACGCGGGATTCCCTATCGTCGACGTGAGAGTGACCGTTGATGACGGGAAGGCTCACTCTGTCGATTCAAACGAGCTCAGTTTCAAGATGGCAGGCTCACTGGCAGTTCAGAGCGCGCTTCCAAACGCGGACGTTGCCTTGCTTGAGCCAATCGTCGACGCAGAGATCATCGTGCCCGACGACAAGGTCGGAGACATCCAGGGCGACCTGAACTCCAAGAGGGGACGGATAGTCGGCACCGATCCCCTAGGCGACGGCGAGACCGCCATTACTGCTCGCGTGCCTGAGGCAGAAATGATTCGCTATGCCATTGACTTGCGATCCATCACCGGCGGCCAGGGTCGATTCACGACCAGGTTCAGCCACTACGAAGAGGTGCCGGCGCACATGGCCGAAAAGATCAAGGCTGCGGTAACCAAAGGCGAAGACTAGTCGTCGCCTCCCTCCAAATCCTCTTTCTCTGAATCCTCTGCCTTGGCGGATTTCCCGCCAGGTTTCGACTTCTTCTCTGGGGGCTCTTTGTCCGAAGATTTCTCATCGGTCTTCTTCTTGTCCTGGTCCTTCTTGTCCTGAGCCTTCTTGTCGGTCTTCTTCTTGTCCTGGTCCTTCTCTTCCGACTTCTCAGTCTGCTTCTTGGCAGCCTCCTCCTCCTCCTTAGCGTCGCCTACCGAGGAGGCTTCCCCCTCGCCGGAGGGGCCTTCGACGCTGATTGACGGAAGGATCTTGTCCAGCCACTTCGGGAGCCACCAGTTGGCATCGCCAAGTAGCTCCATCGTCGACGGCACCAAAATCATGCGCACCACCGTCGCGTCCACAAAGATCGCAACCGCGAGGCCGAGACCGAACAGCTTGATCGTTCTCAGCTCACCGAAAACGAACGACAAGAAGACGGCAATCATGATTGCGGCCGCCGCCGTGATAACTCGCGCCGTCGCCGCCAGTCCGTCGGCAACCGAATTGCCACTGTCGCCGGACTTCAAGTACTCCTCACGCACCCTAGAGAGGAGAAAGACTTCGTAGTCCATCGAAAGCCCAAAAAGGATCGCGAAGAGCATCATCGGAAGAAACGGCTCAATGGGGCCCGTCTTGGCTATTCCGAAAATCTCCTTTCCCCATCCCCACTGAAACACGGCCACCACAACGCCGTAGGCAGCGCCAATTGAGAACAGATTCATCACGGCAGCCTTGAGAGGTACTAGCAGTGAGCGGAAGACCATCATCAAAAGAAGGAATGAGAGACCAATGACAGCACCGATGAAATACGGAAGCCGCTTGGACAGATGTGTGGCCAAGTCGGCGAAAGCTGCCGTGATTCCGCCGACGTTGACTTTGACCCCGGTGCCTGCCGTGACATCGGGTATCACGTTGGTTCGCAAATCCTCAATCAAATTCTTCGTGGCGTGATCCTGCGGTGAGGTTGCTGGAATCACGGTGAGTACGGCTGCGTTCATCTCCTTGTTTGGCATCGGGGGCGTCGCGGCGACGACTCCGGGCGTCTGGTTTAGCCGCGCAGCGAGGGCATTTAGAACCTCTAGCTTTGAGGGATCGGGCAACTCGGCAGCCAAGATCAGCTGACCGTTGAAGCCTGGCCCGAACCCCGCGCTCATTAGGTCGTAGGCGCGCCGCGTCGTCTTTGACTCAGGGTGGTTGCCTGCGTCAGCTGAGCCAAGATCAATCTTGAACATTGGCAGAGCGAGAACTACGAGCAGGGCGACTGACGCTCCCGCATAGAGCCACGGATGCTTCTGTACTGACCTTGACCAACGAAACGAGAAACTCTTGCGTATGTCACTTTCGTCTCGGTGAAAGAGCGGCACCCGCAACTTGTCAATCGACCGCCCCGCAAAGCCAAGGATTGCCGGCAGCAGAGTGAGGGCGGCCAACATGACAATCAAGACAGCGAGAGACGCCCCAATAGCAAGTCCGTTCACGAAGTTGAGGCCCATGATGAACATGCCGAGCATGGAAATCACCACTGTGATGCCGGCAAAGAGGACGGCGCGTCCAGAAGTGACAATAGAGGTCGTCACTGCTTCTTCGGGCTCAAGTCCGGCATGGAGGCCTTCTCTGAATCTCGTCACGATCAGTAGTGCATAGTCGATCCCAACGCCGATTCCAATCATGCTCGCGAGCTGGGGAGCGAAGTTGGGAACGCTGGCCATGTGGGCAGTGATCGAGACCAACGCCAGTCCAACGCCGAGCCCAAAGATCGCGGTGAGCAGTGGCAACCCCATGGCTATCACGGAGCCGAACGCAATTAGAAGTATGAAGACCGCTGATGCGAGCCCGATTACCTCGGCCATCCCCGTCTCGGGGGGCTCCGCGAACTCGATCACCGGCCCCCCTAGCTCGACTTGGATGCCATCCTTGGTAGCAGCCTCGGCCAAGTCGTGGAGCTCCTTGATTACGGGACGCGGGACATTTGAAGCCGTCGTGTCAAACAGAACGTTGGCAAACGCGATCTTTCCCCCGGGCGAAATCTGCTGCTGGGGAACCTGGTAGGGGCTCATCACGACGGTCACGTGCTCGAGGCCGCCAACCTGCTTGAAGAAGTCATCAAGTTTCTGCTGCACCGCGGGATCCATGATCCCATTGTCGGCACGAACTACAACCTGAGCGGAATCACCCGAGCGCTCAGGAAATCGTTCCTTCAGGAGCTGCTGGGCTTGCTGCGACTCAAGACCAGGGAGCTTGAAATCATTGGTATAAGCGTCTCCCAGCGACTGGGCCAAGAAATTGACAGCGATCAAGATTACGACCCAGGCAAACAGCACAACCCACCGGCGCCTGTAGCAGCGCCGCGCAAGACCCTCTAGCACCGATTCCTCCGAAGACTAGTTAAGAGCTAAAATAACTGGATGACTATACATTCATTGCCCGCCGCTCCAAAAGTTCAGAGAGACGATCAACTGCGCTGGTTGGTCGGGGCTGACCGCGAAATCATGGCCCGGGCCGCTACCAGTTTTGGCGTAGATACCAACGTCCTCGGGGCCATATCCTCAGTACGCGCCGTCGCAGCCGTTCTCGCACACTACGAGTCACGACTATGGAGCCTTGCTGGAGTGTCACCCGCGCAGGGCTGGCTGCTAATGAAGCTCTTCCTGGCAGGACCTGCTCGCCAGACGGAATTGGCCGAGGATCTTATGGTGACGAGGTCAGCCATTAGCCAGCTCGTCTCCAAACTTGAGCAAGATCGCTTGGTCTCAAGGGAAACGTCGTCGGATGACCGGCGGTCTGCCGTTCTCAACCTCACGTCTAGGGGCAACGCGCTCATCACCGAGCTGCTCCCGACGATACGGACAACCCTTGCAGCCGCCGAGAAGAGCCTGAGTTCAGATGGCGCTGCGAAAATGCTCGAAGACCTCGACAAACTGCGGAACGGCATTGAAAAGAGTGCCGACCTCGTATTTGGTGACACCGAACTCAAGTCGGGATGAGCACCTAGGCACGCATCGATGACACGGCTCGAATGGAGTTGGTCGAGCGGTCCGCCGCGATTATCGCGACGGACCGCCTCGAGGCCGGGTCGCGTATCAAGCTAAGTGAGAATTGTTTCCGCCAGGTTTCGTAGGCGAGAAGCTATTGTTTCGCCCTCGAAGCCTCGCCGTCGTCTCCGCTCCAGTCCTCGGGGTTTGGTTCTTCGATTTTGGAAACAAGTACTCCGTCAACTGCATCAATAAGAACGAGGCCGCGCATCTTGGGCGGTGCCTCATGCGAGTAGACGAGGATTCTCCAAATCGGCCTGGAACGCAACCCCCGCCATCCAACGCTAACCGACGCGGGGCCAATGGGAAATCCAAGCTCCTCGGCTGCAATCCTGATTGCTTCAGCCTCACTGACCTGCAATTTCCACGCGGCAAGGCCGAAGTAGGTCCCTAGTAGCGTGACTGCTATGCCGGCGACGGGGAATCCGGCGTTGTACGCCGGAGCGCTCCAGAAGAGTGCCCCAATAATCAGCCCAACTCCGAATCCGACCAGGCAGATCGCGCCTATCAGCCTTCGCCGCACATCCGGAAAGGCAAAAGGCGTCTCCTCAGACATCGCCTGCTTCTCCCAAGACCGCCTGCAACCGGTCATAGGTCGCTGGCAGCGATTCGGGAATCACGCGGGTGTCGCCTAGCACCGGCATGAAATTGGTATCACCCGACCAACGCGGAACAAGGTGCATGTGCAGGTGGCCAGGAAATCCGGCGCCGGCGATCCTCCCGAGGTTCATTCCGATATTCATGCCGTCCGGGCTGTATGCATCGCGGAGGGCCGCTGCAGCCTGCTGAACCAGCGCGAACAGCTCGACGGACTCCTCGTGATCCAGATCTTCTATCTTTCCAACATGGCGAAATGGGGCAACCATCGTGTGGCCGCTGTTATAGGGGTATGCGTTAAGCAGCATGAAGTTCTTAGAGCCGCGGGTCAGAATCAGCGCCGACGAATCATCGCCGACCTTCGGTAGCTCGCAAAATATGCACTCCCCCGGCTCGCTCGCGCCTTCAACTGCATCTCGTATGTAGGACATGCGCCACGCGGCCCACAAGTGCTCCATATTACGAATCCGCTCCCTCGTCGCCGCCTTGTGCGATTTCGTCAGGATCCGCCCGACTCGACTCCCCCGGTCCGCGCTCACGTGCCTCGGACTCGCGCACGATGTCGGCGATTACCGCCTCCACGTCGAGGTCGCGCCTGTCTATGCCGTCGCGGGTACGCAGGGCCATGGACCCAGCCTCGACATCGCGATCACCAACGACACCCACATAGGGCACCTTCTCGAGTTGAGCCTTGCGGATCTTGTTACCGACGGTCTCGCGCGAGCCATCAACCTCGACCCGCAGGCCGGCTTGGCGTGCTTTCTCGCCAATCCGAGCTGCATAGTCCCCATGCCGGTCGGCCACCGCAATCACTCTTAGTTGAACCGGCGCAAGCCACGTCGGAAACGCACCGGCATAGTGCTCGACCAGGATCCCAAAGAACCGCTCGACCGAACCGAACATCGCCCGATGAATCATGTATGGCCGGTGACGTTGATTGTCTTCAGCCATGTACTCGAGGCCAAATCGCTCAGGCAGATTGAAGTCGAGCTGGAGAGTTGATATCTGCCACATTCTACCGATTGCGTCCTTGACGTGAATGTCGATCTTCGGACCGTAGAACGCCCCTCCCCCTTCGTCGATGCCGTACTCAAGCCCAACGTTCTCAAGCGCAGCGCGCAGAGCCTCGGTGCATTCGGTCCACATTTCGTCTGAACCAATTGACTTCTCTGGAGGACGCGTCGAGAGATTGGCTGTGAATTCGGTGAAACCGTAGGCACCGATCACCCTCACCACAAATGTGAGTAGCGAGGAAAGCTCATCAACAATCTGGTCGCGAGTGCAGAAGATGTGCGAGTCGTCTTGAGTGAAGCCTCGAGCTCGAAGAAGCCCGTGTACGACTCCGGAAGCTTCATGGCGGTACACGGTGCCGAACTCGAATAGGCGCAGCGGAAACTCGCGGTATGAGCGGGTCCGGCTCTTGTAGACCATGACATGAAATGGGCAATTCATGGGCTTCACGTAGTAGGTGGAACCCTCGTAGTCCATCGGCGGGTACATCGAATCTGCGTAGAAGTCGAGGTGGCCGCTGGTCTCCCACAAGACCGACCTTGCGATGTGAGGCGAACACACGAACTCGTAGCCACCTAGCTCGTGCTCTGAACGGGAATAGTCCTCCATGATCTTGCGGACCTTGGCACCCTTGGGATGCCAAACAGCGAGACCGCTCCCCAGCTCCTCGGGAAACGAAAACAAGTCCAGCTCTGTCCCTAGGCGGCGATGATCGCGGCGAGTGGCCTCCTCAAGACGATGCAAGTGTTCGTCTAGGGCAGCTTTGGATTCCCACGCGGTTCCGTAGATCCGCTGCAACTGCTGCCGGTTGGAGTCACCGCGCCAATATGCTCCGGCCACACGCATGAGCTTGAAATGCCCAAGCCTGCCCGTAGAGGTGACGTGAGGACCGCGACACAAGTCCACAAAAGAATCAGTATTGCGATACAAGCTGACTTCGTTGCCCGAGGCACCTTCGGAGGACTCCACTCCCTCGATGATCTCTCGCTTGTACGGCTGATCGGCGAAGACCTCTAGGCCGGCTTCCTTGGAGACCACCGATCGCACGAATGGCTGGTCTTCTCGGATGATCTCGCGCATCTTCTCTTCGATTCGAGCGAGATCCGCCTCCTCAAAAGGGGACTCGACGTCGAAGTCGTAGTAGAAGCCGTCTTCGACGGGTGGGCCAATCGCGAATTGTGCGCCAGGGAAGAGCGCAAGGACTGCCTGTGCCAGAACGTGCGAGGTCGAATGGCGCAGGACCTCGCGACCTTGATCCGAGCCCGCAGTTACAACCGTGAACTCCGATCCATCAACTACCGATTCCGACAAGTCCACCAGTCTGCCGTCGAGCGTCGCTGATACGGCAGCCTTGGCCAGCCTGGGCCCAATGGCACCGGCTGCATCCAATGCTGTTGCGCCCTCGGGGAGATCTATGACTGTCTTGTCTGGGAGAACGACCTTAGGCATAGCGGGAGAGCCTACCTTCCGCCCACGGGCATATCCCGTCGATTTCCACTCCGAACAAGAGGCCTATCAACTCAACCGGCGTCGCCGGGACCGGGCCTCCGTCGCCAGATCTTCGTGAACTCCTCGGCGTCTATGCCCAGTTTCCCCATACGTTCGAGGGCCCAAAGTGGCGGCGTCCATTCTTCGCCACGCTCAAACGCTTCGAACGCCGGCCCGTCATCGGCGAAGTAGTGACACGTCCCCCGGTTCGCTTCGAGCATCATTCGCCGAACGCCTCGCTCGACCTCAGGTGTAATTTCGACATCACCGGTCATCCGCTCGGCGACCTTCATTCGCACACTGAAACCTGCCTGGATCGCTACCGGAGCCATCGCCTGAATGAGCATCGTCACGTGAGAACAGCCCTTTGGGCCACCGAGGAGCTCCCGAACCTTGTGAGTGAACCCACGTGCGATCGAGAGTCCCTCGAGTTCCTCGTAGCGATCCTCAATCTCGGGACAATACGAATGCGGGTGGGTACGCATCTTGGCCCGGCACAGAAGAATCTCAAAGGTCGCGGAGTCGACAACCATCTCCACCACCATCTCGTGAATGGTGATCGGCTCGGGATCCCCCTCAATCAGCCCTTGAGTTCTGAAGTCCTCGAGGCGACCGCGCAACAGCATCTTGCCCTCGCCTATGTCGTAAACGAGTACCTCGTAGTCGCGCTGGTGAATAGGCTCGGGAAGATCGGCAGGGATTTCCACTCTTGAACTCGCGGGATCGGTCCTTTCGGTCATTTCTCGGCCGACCAGGCTGATGTTCCCCCGAGGAGATTGACCACCTGCTCATACTCCTGCTGTATAAGGAATTTGGCAACCCGCTCGGACCTCGCGCCTCGCTCGCAGATCACGAGGATCACGCGATCACGAGGGATTTCGTGCAGCCGCCTAGGAACCTCGCCAAGCGGGATATTCACAGCTCCCGGAATTGCGACCGCCTCGAATTCGTGGGTCTCCCTAACATCAAGCATGAATGGGTCATTTTCGGCGACAAACTCACTGAGCGCGCCGACTTGCAGTTCGTCCATTTCAGCCACGGGGCGGTCATTCCAATTCGTTGTGGATGAGTTCTGTAGGCCTCACTCCGCGTACATGGACTCAATAGTGTCGGCGTACTTGTCGACGATAGTGCGCCTTCTCACTTTGAGACTAGGGGTCATTTCACCATCGTCGATTGTGAAGTCCCGTGGAAGAATCTCGAACTTCTTTATCGACTCGGTGCGAGAGAAGTGCGCGTTGGTCTCGTCGATGGCCTTTTGGACCTCAGCCCTGACGTCATCGTCTTGGCAAAGAGCCTCCATGTCGAACTTCTTGCCCTTCTCCCCGGCCCACTTCTCAAGTGCCTCAGGATCAAGCGTCACGAGAGCGGTGAGATATTTGCGCCGGTCGCCGATCACAACAGCCTGGCTGACGAGTTGACCAAACTTGATCCTGCCTTCAAGCTCCTGAGGCGCAATGTTCTTGCCGCCAGCGGTGATGATCAGGTCTTTCTTGCGATCGGTAATCGTTATGTAGCCATCGTCATCGAGTTCACCAACGTCTCCTGAGTAAAGCCATCCATCTTGGAGAGTCTCGGCAGTGGCCTCCGGGTTCTTGTAGTAACCTCGGAATACGTTGTCACCCTTAACGAGGATCTCGCCGTCATCGGCGATCTTCACGGTGACACCCGGCAGGGCTGGCCCCACAGTTCCAATCTTGATCTTCTCGGGAGGATTGAGCGACGTCGGACCGGTGTCCTCTGTCTGCCCGTAACCTTCACAGATCGGCAGTCCGATCGCAGAGAAGAACTCCATGATCTCGGCTGCGAGTGGCGCCGCACCGGAAACGCAGATTCGTGCGGCGTCGAGGCCGAGCTGATTCTGGATCTTGCCGAATACGATCTTGCCAAGCAGTCCGTGGACAATTGAGTCCCACGCTCCGAGGGCCTTGCCTTCCTGCTCGAGCGCAACGCGTTTCTTCCCGAGATCCAGCGCCTTCATTGCCAACGTGTGCTGCAGGCCAGTTGACTCCTCCAGGCCCTCCTTGATTCGGCCATAGGCCTTCTCCCAGACCCGTGGGACCGCAACAAATATCGTCGGCCGGCAATCGCCGAGATCGCGGACAAGTGTGTCGACCGACTCGGCAAACCAGGTCTGGAACCCGATGTAAATCTGGTTGAAGTTCGACGAAAGCCGCTCGAGGATGTGACTCAGAGGCAAATACGAAAGAATCCGGTCATTCTCGTCGCTGCTGATCACTTGGCTAATCGAGTCAACCGTCCAGACAATGTTGTGATGCGTGATCTCGGCACCCTTGGGGCGACCCGTTGTACCCGACGTGTAAACGAGAGTCGCGAGCCCATCACCCTTGACACCTTTGCAGCGCTCTTCATACGCGGTTTGGTTCTTCTCGGCGTATTCGCGACCGACCTCCCGCAGTTCGTCAAGGGTCATGACGAAGTCATCGTCGGACGTGCCGTCAATTAGGACGGCCTTCTCGAGCTTCGGAAGCTGATCCTTTACCTTCAGGATCTTTTGAAGGAAGTCATCGTCTTGAACAACTATGTAGCGAGTCTCCGCGTGCCCAAGAATGTATTCAATCTGGTCTTCCGCTGAAGTCTGATAAATCGGAACCGTGACGCCACCCATCGCCATGCACCCCAGATCAGCGAAATGCCACTCGGGCCGGTTGTTTGAGAAAACCGAGACGATCTCACCCGGCTCGAAACCCATCGAAACGAAGCCCAGGCCAACTTCCTTGACAGCTTTTCCGTACTCGCGCCAAGTAATTGACTCCCAGAGATCACCGTTTCGGCGCTTCAGGGCAACCCTGTCACCAAGCTTCTCGACTTGCTGATTGAAGACCTCGACAAGGGTTTCACCTTTGAGCATCTCTACCTCTCACTTCCCTAGATACCCCCAACGAACCAGACCAAGACATCCCCCGGGTGGCGAAGTATCCGGCGCGCTTGAGCCTCGCCTACACAATTATCAAAACGACGAAGGAGGCTTCTTGCCGCCCGGACGACTCCGCGCCAACGCCCGGACGGCTGTTGCTGCACCCATTATTGCCATACTCGTGCCCGCCATGCCCGCCGAGTAACAGCAAACTAGATGAATACCTTGCAAGCGTTGCGGCGGTCGAGGCCAAAACGTGTCTATGATCGCCCCATGTTGCGCTGGGATGACCGCAATACGAGAGCCCCGATTCCTGGGCTGACATCTGCGATGCCGGTTGCCGCCGTGCAGACCAAGCTGAGACTCATCTGCGCGCTTGGCGCGCTGACCCTAGCGGCACTGGTTTCCCTTTCAATGACGCCAGCAGCGGCTCAAACGAAGTCGGCAAACATTAACGTCTCGATCAACGGCGCCAACGTCAAGGGAGTGAGCGAACCACTCAAGCTCGACGCCTCTGCTCCTCAACACTTCAAGATTTCTGTGAACAACTCCAGCTCTGCGGAGGTTCATGTCGCAATCGTGAGCTTCGAAGGCAAAGTCGTCGGGCTACCTGTCTTCAGATGCGAGGGGCTTGTTTCTCTCGTGGTTCCGCCAGGTGGCGCGGCCGATCAGGAATTCGAGATGGATTCGAACTGCCTAAAAGATCAGGCGACCGGACTTATGCCGGCGAAGATCACCGTCTATGACCAGAACCGGGCGATGCTCGATAGTTGGAACCTCACACTCGACATCTCAGGATCACTCAAGTCAATCTACGGACTATTTGGGATTGCGCTTGCCGCGCTGACAGTCCTGTCGATCCTCGGGGGGCTGATCTCACTGGCGCGCCATCGCCTGTCGCCCAATCGATGGTCGCGCGCGATGCGATTTGCGATTCCCGGCATTGGACTCGGATTCACGATCGTCTTTGCGCTCGCCGCCGCGGGCATCGCCGTGCCCACTGCGACCATGTGGATTCCCGTCGTCGGAGCATCATTCGCGGCTCTTGGCTTGTTCGGGTATTTCTCGCCGAAACCAGATGAGCCTGAGGATTTCGCGAGTTCGCCTCAGCCCGCAACTCTTGCCGGCGACACAGTAGTGATGCCACCGGGTGCCGCCGTTACGTCCCCAATGCCTCAGGCCGCTCAGCCCTACTACGACCCCGGACAAACCCAGGCCGCCCAGCAGCCCCCCGTGGCTCCGCCCCCTGTCGAGCCCTCAGTGCCGCCGCCGAGTCAAACCGTTCGCCGAATTGCGCCTGAGGAACAAGCCGGCGAATGAGCATTACCGACGAGATCATCTCGGCGCTTCCCAGCTACGAGATTGGTGGAGAAATCGGGCGTGGTAGTTGGGGTGTCGTACTCAAGGGGCATCACCGCCAGCTGGCGCGCGACGTTGCAATTAAGCAGCTTCCCCTGGAATTTGCCGCGGACCCAGATGTCCGTCGGCGATTTGTGAATGAAGCGCGGTTGTTGGCAAGCCTCGATCATCCGCACATCGTCCCAATTTATGACTACATCGAGCGCGACACGCTCTGTCTCTTGGTCATGGAATACCTGCCCGGCGGCACGGTCTGGAGTCATTTCACAACGACTGGAATCACCATGGAGACGTCATGTTCGCTGACGATGGCGACATGTGCCGGCCTCCAGTACGCGCACGAGCGGGGCGTTTTGCACCGGGACATCAAGCCCGAGAACCTGATGTTCTCAGGGAGCGACACACTCAAAGTCACCGACTTCGGAATCGCCAAGATGGTCAGCGGCACACACACCATGGCCACAAGGGCCGGCGAAGTCCTAGGCTCACCTGCCTACATCGCGCCTGAACAAGCGACCGGCGGCGAACTCGGCCCAGCGACTGATGTTTACGCCACCGCGGTGATGCTCTACGAACTCCTCTCGGGCCGCCTTCCATTCCCTGAGGATGGCGATCCTCTCATGGTCCTGTATCGCCACGTTCACGAGCCCCCCACCCCGATTCTCGAAATTGCCCCAAACGTTCCCCCTCAAGTCGCTGGAGTTGTCATGCGAGGACTCGCGACTCAGGTATCGGAGAGATACCAGACGGCGGAGCAATTCGGCGTCGCAATCGCAGAGGCCGGATCAGCAGTTTGGGGACCGGGCTGGCTGGGCCGGGCGGCCATCACGCTGATGGGAGGCGGACCGATCCAAGCGGCCGCAGAGCGCCCATCTCAGCCTCCGGCTGCCTATGTTTCGCCCGGATATGCACCTCCCCCACCCGCCGTAGCTCCCCAGGTGCCTGGGCAGTTCGCCCCGGGCGCCAGCGGTATCACGAATCCAAGCCCGGTTGCTCCGATTCAGCCGGCAACCGCTCAAAGGGCTTCCTACGGAGCAAGCCTTGCCGCTCTTACCCCCGGAGACCTCGTCGCTGTCGAGGAAGTGCAAGGCGGGGTATCAAGCTCCCCTCGCATTCCGGCGCTGGTAGCTGTCGGACTTGCCTTGCTGACGATCGTCATTGCGTTCCTCGGCGTGAGCCGAGCGAAGGTGCCGCCCGCACCGCCCGGACTTACCATTCAAGGGCAGGCCGTGAGGGCAGGAGAGCCGATCGTTCTCGACCTCAATCGCCCAATTGAAGTCACCACGGGGAGGCCGGGTTTGCCTGGGCCGAATGACGGTCCCGGCCCCGGTCAACCCGCCCAGCCACAAACACCGGCAAGCGGGCAGATCGTCACAATCAGCTTCAGCGTCGCAGGGGTGCCACTCGGATCCGCAGAAGGCAAAGTAGCCGATATCGATAACAGGACCTCGGCTCAAATTGACGCGCACTCTCTCAAGTACTTCCTTGCAGGTGAAACACGAGGCGAAATCACTTTCAAAGGAGCTCAGAACCAGCAGCCGGCCATCTTCACCGCCAAGTCCAAGCAGAATCCGCTTCTGACGGTGCCCGGACTCGCAACGATTGCCCTCTTGCTCTTTGCTGCCGCCTACATGGAAGCCACGATGCGTTCGATGCGCCGCGGGCGGCGCAAGACCGGCGGCGTGATCGAACTCGCATTCCTCGGAGCGATAGTCGGCGCGACGCTTCTCTTGCTCTCGTGGCTGGTACAGGCAAAGAGTCCGACGATTGTGGGCCTTGGGCTCTGCGCCATGCTCGGAGCGGCCTCCGGTGCCGCGCTCGGCGCCGCAACGGGACGGATCGGGTCCAGGCGCAGATTGAGCCTGAATTCCTGAAGTGGGTGCGGCTGGTTTCGAACCAGCGACCTCTGCCGTGTGAAGACAGCGCTCTCCCGCTGAGCTACGCACCCGGGCGAGGACGAAATATCCTAGCAGTGAGCGTTTCGCCGAACTGCCGGACTACGAAACGCACTGGAACCACATTCGACCTAGAGGGCGTCTCTTTTTTCGATGGATGAATCTCATCAGCAGCAGCCGCACTCAGGCACCGTGAGTTCGAGCTCCGGCTCGAGCGGGTGGGCGACCCCCGTCTCCGATGGCGCCGCAAACGACTCGCCTCCTAATAGCCAAGAGCAAGGCGCCATGCCACGCAGCAATGCGGTGAAATCGGGCAGTCCGATTCCTGCTCGACCCGGCAAGCCATCCAAGCCGGACGACGCTCAATACGCTACGACCGGCACGCTGCGCCCCGCTCCCAACAAGGCGAATCAAATGGCGCCAAAGGCGGTCGCAGGCATAGTCGCGGCGGCAGTGGTGCTCACTTTGGGAATTGTTGTGCTGCTATACCTAATGACCCAAGGCTCAAATGATCCACGTCCCGCAGCGGAGGATCGCACCGTTCAACCTCCGCCGGCTTCAGGGCCCACCGACGCCATAGGTGCACCTCGCCAGGTAAGCCTTGAGGGCCTTAGCCTGCTTCTGCCGGCCGGATGGAACTACGAGAAGGTTCAAGACGGATACAACCTCGGTCCGTCGTCGAACCCGTCGCACGTCAAGATCTTTCTCAACTACAAGGGCACCTCGTTGTCGAGGCTGCGGCCGGCATGCGAGTCAACAGAAGCTGGCGATGAGACTCCAGAACCATCTCCTACCTCAGATGATCAAGGCGACACCGAGTCTCCCGACCGGACTTCGCCTTCGCCATCTCCATCTCCATCGACCACCCCGGCCATCTCCGGAATTACCAAGGACACCTACACCCTTATAGGTGGCGAACAGGCCATTTCAGAATCTGGAAGCTATGAGTGCGATTCTCAAGATGCACGACCCTTCAATAGCATCATCGTCACCAGCAAGGGATTCGCGATGGCTTTCGGCGAGCCAACTGTTGAAGTGAACGAGCTGATGAGCAGTATCGTTTTCGAATGACAGTGGGGCGGCCGCTCAGCTTGTCGGAACTCGCTTGCCGTCCATGTCGAATTCGATCATGCACCCTGCAACCGCCATTGGAGGAGTAACAAAATACTTCCCGGCGATCTTGGTGCCATCGATCTTGGCGTTTATCACGTCCTTGCGCCTGCCGACCTCTTGATCGACCTGATAGACGGCGACGAGACTGCCATCGGGGCTGGCGCCGCCGGTCATTGTTACCTTCGTCAGGCGGTCGACCACTCGTATGGATTCGCCTTCAACTTGGACTTCAAGCTCGTGCGTTGACGGCGATCCCTCGTTGCAGGTGTCTGCCCGAACTTGGAAACTCACCATGTACACGCCCGCAATCCCCGGCGGCGGCGCGCCGACAGGCACGTTGAGATTTGGCTGGCCGGGCCTCGTCTGATTCTGCGACAAAATCGGAGTCGCCTGCGGTTCGCCAGACTGCACGCCTGGGGTTATGACATCTCCACCGGCCTGCTGACCTTCCGTAATCCCGCTGCCATTTGGTGCCTTCGCCGTTGAACCCGACTGGCCGAGACCTCCGCCGCCTTCGCTGCCGCGCGATCTTTGAATCCCAACGGCGATCACGGCAATCGCAAGTATGAGGCCGACAGCAATCAGCGAATACACAAGCCACTTCTTGGTGCCGTATTCGGCGCTTGGGCTCGTCAACTCAATCGGCTCCTTGAGATCGTGGGTTCCTCGGCCGCAACTTCACATTTCACAGCAGTTCTACGCACTGCTAGTCGAGGTCAGTTCCTTCAACCTACTACAGGTACCTAGTAACGAAGCCTCGCTTCCGCAAGGTTGCCAGAGCCGATCGCGCAAGAAAGACCGCGACCGCCAAGTAGACGACATTGAGCGCCGAGGCCCAGGCTACCTGCCCCCACGGGGTCGGATTTCCAGCGATTACCTCTCGCATGCCTTCAAAGATGTGCGAAGCCGGCCACGCCTTGGCGATTGCCTGAATCGGGCCAGGCAAGACGGTCACCGGGAAGAAGACGGCCGATATCGGCATAACCAGGAACGCCAAACCCCACGCAATCACCTCGATGCCATGCCCAAACCGAAGAATCATCGCAACGACCACGAGCCCAAGCACGATCCCCGTCACCAGCAGGTTCGCTAGAAACGGCAGCAGGGATATGCCGATCGACGTAATCGAGAACGCATACGCGGCAAAGGCCAGACCTGCCGCGACGAACCACCCAACCGCTACCTTGGCGATACCGAGACCGACGGCTCCCGCCAGATACTCCGACGGCTTTATTGGGGCCGCCAAAATGTTGAGTACGTTGCGCGACCAACTCTCTTCGAGAACCGTTACTCCGACAGCTAGATTTCCCCTGAAGACCACATCCCACATGAGTGCTGCACCGAGCAACGCACTAATTGGCAACGCCCCGGGCACCGTTGAGTCACGCAGATGCACCGAGATCAAGCCCCACAGCGTGATGTCGATGATCGGCCAGAAGAAGACCTCAAAAATCCTGTGCGAAGACCGGATTGTGGCGTAGTACTGCCTCAGGAAAGCACCTCGCACCCGCTGGAGGTTCATGACTGCCTCGCCCGCTCGGCAATTTGAAGGAAGACTCCCTCGAGCCCGTCGGAGCCAAATGACTCCGCCAGCTCGCCGGGGGACGCATCGGCGACAATTTGGCCCCGCGACATGAAAACGACGCGGTCGGCCAACAGCTCAACTTCATCCATATTGTGGGATGTGACAAGTAGCGCAAAGCCGAGATCACGTTTGAGCGCAAGAAGCTGCTCCCTGGTCTGCTTTGCTATGTCGGGGTCGAGGCTGGCAGTCGGCTCGTCGAGAATTAGAAGCCTTGGCTCAGGTAGCAACGCCTTCGCAAGCGACGCGAGCGTGCGCTGGCCAGAGGAGAGAGTTGACGTTGATCGGTTGGCAAGATGCTCGATCCCGAAAAGCTCAAGGACCTCACCGACCCTCGCTCTAGGACTGGCGACGCCGTAGAGATCAGCAAAGACGCGCAATGCCTCGCGGACCTTGAGCCTGTCGGGGAGGGTGATGTAGCCCGCCGCGAAACCAGTTTGCGAGAGGACTTCTTCTCGCTTAGCCGGCATCGGCCGGCCAAGAACTTCAATCTTGCCGCTGTCAGCGGTTGTGACCCCGAGTAGCATCAGGATTGTGGTTGTCTTGCCTGCGCCATTTGCACCAAGAAGAGCTACCGACTCGCCGTCGGCCACATCGAAATTGATGCCGTCGACGGCTACGACGCCGTCAAAGGCCTTCCTAAGCTGAGAGACCTTGACCGCGAATCCTTGGCGCGCTTCATCGATGGTTGAGGGTGAGGGCATTGCCAGACCCTACGGCGCCCAGAGCGATTCGTCACCTAGATTTCGCGCAGGCTTGACGCGACGAAGAGCCCTCCACCCAGGGAGGACCCTTCGCCCAAGCTCCAGATCACCGGTGGCTGCGGCAATCCATTGCAATATCTGGATAACCACCGGCCTGGCGAGAAAGGCGGCACACGGACGATCCTGGGTGATTCGCCCGTCCTCCTCACCATCCACCAGAACTCGCGACCGGCCAATAAATCGTCCGATCTGAGCCTTTACAATACCGAAAAGTAAGATTCTGTCAAGCAAGTCCGCGCATTCGCGCTAAAGGTAAGGTCGCTATCGGCCGATTGCAGCGTGCTTCCTCCTGGCAAGGACGATCCCGGTTCCCAGTCCCGCGAGTACCACTGCCAGGGCAGCGAGCGAATACGGAAACGGGCGACCCCGTGAGCCGGCTTCGCTCCAATCTGGCCCCTGAGCTGGAGGCGCACCTCCCTGATCGCCCCCGGGGCCAGCCGCATAGCGCGTGTCAGTTAGTTGGCCTGACGCCGGTGCCCGAGCCTCGGGACCGCCTCCGGCCCCGCCTGCCCCGGTCACCCCGGGATCTCCTGATACCTGGCCACCATCAGAGGCTCCAGCACTACCGCCGCCATCAGGAGCACTTGCCGTCGACGCCCCTCCTTCGACACTGCCCCCTGACGAACTCGCCGCATTGCCCCCACTACCACCCCCGCCGTATCCACTCGCGCCGCCAGAACCGCCCGACCCCGATGAACTCGAGACACTCGACCCACCACCGCACCCCGCGACTTCACAGAACGACGAATATAGAGGAGCTTCGCCGAGCCCGAAGCGCCACCCCTCGACGTCACCGTTTGCAACTCGTGTCACCCCAGCGCCAGCCCCTGAATACCGGAAGCTACTGCTCCCCGAGGGAGCTCTGAAATACCCCCAATACCTCTGATCCGATGGCGTGCCGAGGCACGCCTGAGGCGACACCGAGTGGCCGACCCCAAAGAGTCTGCAAACCGCGGCGCCGGTACCTCCATAGGTGAGCGTCTCGGGATTGGCGCCGGCCAGCGATAGCGCTTCCAGCCCGCTGATCGACTCGCCTTCAAATGACACGACAATTCTGCGCACCTGCGAACCCGTATCTACGATGACGACCGCGCGCCCTACGCTCGCATGGGCTGGTGCGACCCAAGGCGCGAATCCAAGACCGACACATAGACAGAGACAGAGAAGCGCCTGCCTCACCGCGAGCCGGATTGAATTGAGCGTCATTTCACCCGCTCCTCATGCGAGGGCCGTTCCCGGCCCTGCTGTCGCATCGCCGGTGAGATGGGAGGGGGTATAGATCGCATGCTCAGCAACAACGGTGCCGCCCGTTGACTTGACGCGTGAGGCGACATCCCAAGTGCCCGGAACGAAGTCGTTGGCTCTGATGGAACGCCGAGTTCCAGGTGGAAGCGTGAAATCGACGCTTGGTCCAGGGCCTGAACCCGTTATGAAGCCGACCGTGACATCTGCTGTGATCGTGTCCGGA
>QEUQ01000051.1 GCA_003577105.1 Acidobacteriota bacterium
TCCTTTCTTTCTCTTCAGGTTTGAAGAGACGCTACGTGCCCATTCGCGTAGTACCGCGGATTTCGGGGTCATCAGGGCTGTCAGAAGGCCGACGCTAACTAACCTCCCAAGAAACCTTGCCTTGAAGTACCAGCCAAGCTACCGTTAAAGGCCATGTCTCAACTTCGGCGTAGCGCCCTGGCGCTCCTAATCGCCGCACTCCTTTCAGTTGTCAACGGAGTTGCTGCATTCGCGGCGAGCGAGCAGCAGCAGTTAGATGAGGCGCGCGCCGAGAAGGCCAAGAAGCAAGCCGAGCTTGAAGCGGCGAAGGCGACTGACGAACAACTCGAAGCCAAAGTCAATGAGTTCAAGGCCCAACTTGCCGAGCAGGGCCCCAAGGTCGAGGCCGCCAAGAAGGCCTACGAAAACGCTGAGAACGCCGTCAAGGTCTCGCAGGAGCGTCTCGACAGGACGGCTCAAGAGGCGGTTGACAGGCAGGAACTCCTAAACCAGCGCGCGATTGCCGCTTACAAGAGCCCCGACACAGGAGTCGCAGACGCGGTGCTGAGCGCGGTTGACCTCTCGGAAGCAGGACTGCGGCTGGCGTCGATGCAGCGAGTCATAGAAAACGACCAGGTGATTCTCGATGAGCTCGCAAAGGTAAAAGTTGAGCTCGAAGACGACAAGAAACACTTCGAAGCCGAGAAGTCCAAGGCTCAGGTAGCACACGACGCGCAGCGCTCCGAGTACGACAAGTTGGTCGACTTGAAGGCTGGCGCCGAGGCATCCGAGCGAGCAATGCAGGACCGCATGGATGACCTCAAGGCCGAGGTGGAGGCGCTTGCCAAGGAAGAGTCAAAGATCCAGGCAACGATTCGCGCCCGCCAGGCGGAGGCCGAGGCGAAGCTCAAGAAGCAGCTCGAGTCAAAGCCCAAGCCGACTGGTTCCAATGGGAGCCCGTTGCCCGATGCCGGCCCTCCAGGGCAGCCGAGTGCGCACGGCTTCATCTGGCCGGTCAGGGGAACTGTCACATCCGGCTTCGGTCAGAGGTGGGGCAGGCTTCACGCCGGCATTGACATCGCGGCGCCGACGGGTACGCCCGTGAGGGCAGCTCAGGCCGGAATCGTGATCTTTGCCGGATCTCAAGGTGGCTATGGGAACCTGATCCTCATTGCGCACGGCAACGGAATAGTGACCGCTTACGCGCATCTTTCTTCGTTTGGAACAGGCAACGGCGCATCCGTCAGCCAAGGCCAGACAATTGGCGCGGTGGGATCAACCGGAAATTCGACCGGACCGCATCTCCACTTCGAAGTTCGGGTAAACGGCAGCCCCGTCAACCCGATGGGTTACCTGTAGCCTCGTGGTCGTCGCCGTGATGAGCGGCAAGTGAGTGACTCAGCCCGCAAGGCTCGCCACTCCCTCGTACTAGACCCGATATCTCTCTTCAGCAAGGGATCGCGTCACCTCGGACTCCCAACGGTCGCGATAACCGGTATTGCCGCCTACCTGGCATGGCGACAAGGCGGAAACGGAGTCCTCCTCGGAGCGGTATTCGCTGCCACGGTATTGACGCTGATTGCTGGATGGCTGGCGCTGCGTCTGCGACCTGGGGAGTTTCCGATCACGTCACAGAGCTTCGCGGTGGCGGGACTGATTGCCACTCAGGCTTCGATCGCGGTCTGGGCATTTGCGTACCGAGGGCTTGATGGCGGCTTCTGGATCAACCTGATGACCGTTTCCTTTGTTGCAGGAATCCTCCTGAGAGCTCGTTATGCCCTCGTAGTCGGGATGACCGGATCGATCACTTTCTTGGCAATTGCGTTGGCATCGCACCAGCTCGACGCCGCGCACCTGCCAACTCTTGCGGTCGGGTTGTCATACGTATTCCTTCTAGCTGTGCTCGCGGCGAGCTACAGGCGGGCGATCTTGCAGTCGGTTGCAGAAGAACAAGTGCACCACGTCGAGACGCTTGAGAACTCCAACTTGGAGATGACCGCTGTGATTCAGTCGCTGGTCGAAGGACTCCTGACGACAGACAAGTACGGCAGAGTTCAACGATGGAACATGGCGCTCGAGAATCTCGCCGGCCGCTCCGAAATGGAGGCAAGCGGTATGCCAGTTTCTAACGCCTTACCCCTGCTGAGAGGTGGAAAGACCCTTGATGAAGCGGAGCACCCTTGCGTAAGAGCGCTGACCGGACCCGTCTTCGACGGTAGCAATCTCGGGAGCGCCGCACGGGAGCTGCTGCTTCTCAAGTCCGATGGCTCAACTATTCCGGTGACGATTTCGGCCGCGCCGCTCATGACCGAGTCGGGGCCTGCCGGCGTGTCGGCCGTTGTCCTCGATGTGACCCGTGAGCGTGAGATCGGACGGCTTCGAGACTCAATTGTCTCTGCGGTGAGCCATGAAATTCGAACTCCGTTGACGATGATTCTCGGATTCTCCGAAATGCTCGTTACCGGTGGCCTGAGCGAGCAAGAGAAGGCAGAGTGCTTTCGTCAGCTGCTTGAGTCAGCGCAGAGCCTCAATTCGCTGATAGAGGATCTCTTGTCGGCGTCAGCGATCGAGGCAGGACAACTCGATCTGAATCGGCGAAGCGTGCCGGTTGCCGGGCTAGTTGAGTCAGTTCGCCAAGGGATGTCCGAAGCAGACCGAGCGCGAATCACTAGCAAGGTACCGCCGGACCTCGTTGTGAATGGAGACCCTGATCGCCTAAGTCAGGTGATGAACAACCTGGTGGCCAACGCACTGAAATTCTCAAGCCCCGACAGCCCTGTGGTGATTGAGGGCGCTGCGAGTGGATCAGAAGTGACAGTGGCGGTCATTGACTTTGGAATTGGAGTCTCGGCCGAGCAGATTGATTTGCTTTTCAACAAGTTCGCGCGTGCCGATGATGAGAAGGCGGACTCGATTTCGGGCGCAGGCCTCGGCCTCTATGTCGTGGATCAGATCATTTCGCTTCACGGAGGGCACACCGAGGCCTCAAGTGAGGTTGGAGTCGGTACGAAGATCAAGTTCACACTTCCCGCGCAGTGAGCGGGCGATCTGCGAGACAATGATTCAACTGTGAGCGAATATCAGATACCAGGTTTGACCGACGCCGAGCCCGGCGACGATCACTCCGCTCCGGGCGTGGCTAAGGGAGCACCCAAACCGTTTGGATGGGCCGCGCGAGAGGCGGCAGCGAATCAGAGTCCGCCAGCCATCGCTCAGACCTATGGATCGGCGCCCGCTCAGCCAGCCTCTGCTCAATATGGCGGCTACGCTGCTCCGTCGGCGTCGCCCTACGCCCCGCCGGTGGCCAACCCCTATGCAAGGCCGCAGTCACCCGCTGGCCCGCCTCAGCCACCCATTGCCAATCCTCAGCCGGCAGCGTCTCCGCCATGGGGCACCCCAACAAGGCCCCCCAAGAAGGGCAAGGCGGCCCTGATCATCGTTCTTGTGATCATTCTCGGTGTTTTTGGCGCCGGCGTTGTGCTGATTGCATCTGGGGCCGGCAAGCAGCAGAGGGAGCCACGCTCGCTCCTCGACGGTGATGTTGATCGTCTTTCGGGCGGGCTTCAGACCTCGGTGGTGAACATTGGCGGCAAGGCGTGCTCATACATCGCAACCGGCAGTGGATTCTTCGTCTCTCACGACCTGGTCGTCACCAACGCCCACGTCGTAGCAGGCATGAAAGAGCCAGAAGTGCACACGAATTCGGACGTTTCATATTCAGCGAAGGCTGTCGTCTTCGATCCCGACAATGACGTCGCGATCCTCAAAATCGACAGCCCGGACCGGATCCCGGTGCCACTGGCCGACTACGAACCGCCTGTGGGTGAGGGCGTCGTCGCTCTCGGATTTCCCGAGGCGGGGCCCTATCACGCATCCCCTGGCAAGGTGACCATGGTCTTGAACGCGGAGGGTGAGTCGATCTATGGCAAGGCGACTTCCCGCCAGAAGCACATTGTCCTCGACATTCAGGTACGCCCCGGCAACAGCGGCGGTCCGGTTGTGGACCGTGACGGAGTGGTGGTCGGCATCATCACGGCCAAGAGCGTGGTCTCGAAGACCAATGGCATCGCGGTGCCGGCGAGCACGATCCGCCGCGATCTTGAGAAGGCCAAGTCAGCAGGATTCCCGACAGTCGGCACCGGCTCTTGCATGGCCGTCTAGCCGCCATTTGGGTACCGTGTGACCTGACCTGACCGGACTGGGGAGATACAGAACTTGAAGTGGATCCAGCGCTTCTGGCGCCAGCCAAACAAGCGATACCGGAATTTTCAGATCGTCTACACGATCCTCACCCTAAACTTCGCAATTCCAGCTTTCAGCTACTACACGGATCGCGACGGGACAATCGAGCGCGCACGAAAGATCGGCGAATTGCTTGGGAGCCCAGAGTTCCCAGAGAGCGAGAAGAGCCACATTTGGTGGATCCTAGGGTCGGGCAACGTCGCAACTCTGGCCTTCATGTGCTTTCTGCTCCAGTTCAATCTGCGCCGTTACCGGCCGGTGCTTCCCGCTCTCATGTTCCTAAAGGCCGCTTCGAGCATCGGGTATGGGGTCCTCTTTACCAAGACCCGCAATCGCTTCTTCGCAGCCGCTTCCCTGCTCGACGCAGTGACAACTGCCTCAATGGCTTACTACGCCACGACAGCCTTCGACGAGATCGAAGCGAGCGATTCACCCTTGGTCCCCGAGCCGTTCGTCCTCTGACCACGGGTGTAATGAGGTCTGCGCCAACTCGTTAATGAATCGGTCAAGCAGGTACTGATGATGTGCCGATTCTAAGAGAGTGGATCGAGAGCGCCACATGACCCAGATCACCGGAGCGCAGCGTGATGTTGTGCTTGGCGGCGTCGAAGAGAGAGACCTAGTCGAAGCCGCCAAGACATCGAGTGCTGCATTCGCGCGTCTCTACGAGGCATATCTTCCAGTGGTCTTTGGATACCTTCGACGCCGCACCGAATCCCGAGAGCTCGCTGAGGACCTCACCGCGGCGACATTTGAAAAGGCCATAGTTGCGCTCCCGACGTTTGAGTGGCGCGGAATCCCCTTCGGGGCCTGGCTGGTCCGCATCGCTTCTCGCAAGTTGACCGATCACTACCGCACAGAGGCTCGCCGGGCGACGGACTTGGTCGATCCTGACACAGTGCTGAACGACGGACTCGCTCTTTCCCGAGACTTGAGCCACGCATCCGGCTTCGAAGATTTGTCGGTCGCAGCCGGTGAGGCTGAGGAGTTTGCCCTCGCTTTAGAGGCCCTCGACGACATCCCCGACAGATATCGGCAGGCGATTTCGCTTCGACTGCTCGCCGAGCTGACCACCGAGGAAGCTGCTGAGGTAATGGGTTGCAACAAGGCGACCTTTGCGGTCCTGCTGCACAGAGGTATCAAGTCGCTGCGCAGGGCAGTTGAGCGGCGGGGGAACATGGCATGACATACGAGAATTCAGCCCTGAGATTCACGGAATGGCTCGACGATCGAAGCCAGTTCGAATCCGGCCTGGACTCGAGCGAGGAACGACTCGTTCACATTCTTGAGGATGCGCGGCACAATTCCCGCCCCGCTTCCAGCGCCTCCATTGACGCCGCTGTCGAGACGCGGCCCAGCGCCGAGTTCGCTAGCACCCTCCTCGATCACCTTGAAGTTCTGGCGGATACCGGCGGCGTCTTTGCCGCCGATTCCAAGTTTGGTGCCGTAATGCGTGTCCGGGAAGCTCTCCCGATCCGGCTTCCCGAGCCCGGGGTGGCGTATTGCGATGCCAATCAACCGGATGATTCCGGGCGTGTCCAGTCAGGGCGCGCCCGGCACCCGGTTGCGCTATTGGCCGCCGCAATCCTCTTGATCGGTGCGATTGCTGTGCCGATCGTTCAGCAATTCGTCGCCGGAATCTCGCTGAACCGCAATGCATTGGTGGTATCCGCGGGTGCCGACGCTGCCCGCCAAACCGGCGGTTCTTGGGCTTCGATCAAGGCTGGAGACAAGATCGGAGCTGGTGAGACGGTCAAGAGCGGCAAGGAACGTCTCGTGCTTCGCCTGGC
Organism: Acidobacteriota bacterium; assembly: GCA_003577105.1. Taxonomy (GTDB): domain Bacteria; phylum Actinomycetota; class Acidimicrobiia; order ATN3; family ATN3; genus ATN3. The sequence continues at coordinate 6,012 of QEUQ01000051.1, forward strand.
CGACGAGTCTCTGGTGCGCATGGATACCTCCACCTACGGCACGCTCTCGCTTCACTCAAAGGATCCGACAATCGAGGTTGGCGACGGGCGGGTATACGTAGAGGTGAACAGCTCCGGCGCCGTCAGCGTTCTAGTCGATGGCGTGGTGATAGCGAGTCACGGCCCGGGCTCAAGCTATTCGGTCGATGCCAAGGGAATCGTCACAGTCACAGAGGGAGGGGCCAAGGCGACGACACCTGACGGCAAGACGACCGAGATACCCGAAGGTGCACGATTCAGCACCGGAACTACCTCGGGAGATGCTCGTGAGCCGAGGGTGCCGACGGATCGCGATGGCAGCCGAACCGACGATGCCGAATGGCTTGAGTGGAACAGAGCCGGAGGGCGCAACCCCCGCTAGAGGTCTCGATCTTCGGTTGTGATTGCAGTTACCACCCCGGAGAACGCCGACGAGAACAGCGCCGGGGCCCCACCGGTGTGAAGGAAGAGGACCGGCTCGCTTCGATCGATCTCACCGGAATTGATCATCTCAATGAGCCCGTGCGCTGCCTTTCCTGAGTAGACCGGATCGAGAAGGATTCCTTCGAGGGTCGCAAGCAGGCCAATTGCGTCAAGGCCTCCCTGCGTCGCCTCTCCGTAGGTGCCGCCCCAATAGCGCGCATCCACAAAGACCTCCTCCTCGGCCCATGAGGCATCGGAGCCACAGGCTGCGGCAGTTCGCTCGGCAAGGGAGGCGACGATCTTGGGAAGTGCATCAGGTTGCGCGACCGCCACTGCATGAAGCCGGGGTGCGGGCACGCCGAGTAGCTCTCGACCGGCGAGCAAGCCCGCGTGCGTGCCACCGGTGCCCGAAGCAAAGATGATCCTGGAAAAGTCAATACCGGCGTCGCCGGCCTGGCGGGCAATCTCGGCCATCGCGGCGACGTATCCGAAGCACCCGACCGGTGTGGCCCCGCCCAGTGGTATCTCAAGGGGCCGCCCGCCCACTGACAAGACTTCGTCGCAGACTCGCCTCACCTCGTCTGAAAGGAGTTTCCAGTCGTTGCCTGGTGCCCAATGGATCTCAGCGCCGAAGAGCCTGTCGAGGAGCGCGTTGCCAGTTTGATCTTGCGGCGCCGCGAGCACGAGATGGCACTTGAAGCCGAGCATCGCTGCTACTGCGGCAGTCATGCGGGCGTGATTCGACTGTGCAGCGCCCGCAGTGATCAACGTGTCGCAGTTCCGCTCGCGAGCCTCGGATGCGAGGTAGGAGAGCTTCCGAGCCTTGTTTCCACCCAGCGCGAGTCCAGTGAGGTCGTCTCGCTTGATCCAGATCTCCGCGTCGAACTCAGCGCTCAGGCGGTCGAGGCGGTGCAGAGGGGTCGGGCAAAATGCAACGCCATCGAGAGGTGCTATGGGGATTCGGTCCGTTGGCACGTTTCTCAGGACTCTGTAGCAGGTCCTTCATCGCTGACCGCTCGTGGGCCCGGGATTAGCAGTTCCCCGACGGCCTCGAGCACCTGAGCCCTCCGAAATGGTTTGTGGAGCGCACCGTCTGCTTGAGACCAGCCGGGCGAGCGCGAGGGGTCAATGTCCTTTGCGGTGCAAAGGATCACCGGGATTTGCGATGTATCGTCGTCTGCCTTGATCGCCTTGAGGGTCTCCCAGCCGTTGACCTTGGGCATCATGGCATCGAGAAGGACCAGGTCCACGGGCTCATCTGCAAGTAGCTGGAGCGCTTGCCGGCCGTCTTCAGCCTCGCGCACCGAGTATCCATCGAGTTCAAGTATCTTTCGAAGGAGGATGCGCACTTCGCTTGAGTCGTCAACTACGAGAATCACCTTTTGTCTTGTCATGGCAGGTCCTTTCGCTAGGCTGCCCGGGTCAACGATTCAATCTCAGCGGCCACGGTAATGCATACATCGATCACCAAGTCCTTCAGATTCGACGCGAGCCACCTGCTTGAGTGGCACGCCGGGGCCTGCGCGAATCTCCACGGCCACGGCTACCGCGTCGAGGTAACCGTGATCGGTGAGCCCGACGACAACGGCATAGTGCTCGACTTCGACGAGATCGACCAGATCGTCACATCCGAGGTGATTGAGGCACTCGATCACACTCATCTCAACGACTTGATCGAGAACCCAACTGCCGAGCTGATAGCGGCCTGGATCTTCGAGAAGCTGGCAAAGTCCTTGGCCGGCCTAGCTGCAGTACGGATTTACGAATCACCCGACACATGGGCCGAGGTGCGGGGTTGAGTGGGGCCGGTGTCGTTCTCGCCTCAGGTGGCTTGGATTCGACGGTCGCTGCGTCCATAGCAGTCACAGAGTGCGAGAGGTTGACGATGGTCACGTTTGACTATGGTCAGCGCCACGACCGCGAACTTGAAGCCGCCGCGGCGGTTGCCGAGCACTACGGTGCCGAGCAAGTCGCCGTCACGCTCAACGCCGACGCATGGGGTGGGTCTGCCCTCACTGACCCTGCGATCGAGATCCCATTGGATCGTGAAATCGATGCCTCGATCCCGCCGACGTATGTACCTGCGCGCAACCTTATCTTTCTCTCAGTGGCACTCGGCATTGCGGAGACCCGAGACGCCGATGCCGTCTACATCGGTGTCAATGCACTCGACTATTCGGGGTACCCCGACTGCCGCCCAGAGTTCATAGACGCATTTGAGAGCGCGGCGAAGCTCGGACTCAGGCGGGGGGTTGAGGGGCGTCCGATCTCGATCAAGACGCCTCTGATCGCAATGACCAAAGCCGAGATAGTCCAGGAGGGTATCCGCAACGGCGCACCGCTCGATCTGACTTGGAGCTGCTACTCGGGCGGCCGCTCACCATGTGGGATGTGCGATGCATGTGTTCTGCGGGCAAGAGGCTTCTCCGAAGCCGGAATTGCAGATCCCGCACTCGAGCAATGAATGAACCGGCCCGTCTATTCATAAGCGAGATCTTCTCGGCAATTCAGGGTGAGGGTCGCTATGTGGGGTCGCGACAGATCTTTCTGCGCCTCTCGGGGTGCGACTTGAGATGTTCCTACTGCGATGAACCGGACTCGCTGGAGAAGAAGCCCGGCCACGCGCGAATTGAAACGCGACCCGGCAGTCGCGAATTCGATGAAATGGAGAGCCCCTTGCCGGTAACGGTGGTGGCGAGCCGGATTGTCGAGTTCGAGTCACAGCTGGCGCACCGTTTTCTAAGCGTCACCGGCGGAGAGCCCCTGATTCAGCCGGCGGGCCTAAGTGAGCTCTTGCCGGTGTGCCGCGCATCCGGCATGAAGATTGCACTTGAGACCAGCGGAACCAGGCCCGACGCGCTGAGGCTGGTTGCCGAGGCTGGCGACATCATCTCAATGGACATCAAGCTCGACTCAGTTGACTCGGCTGGGGTCGATCCCGTCTCGCAGTGTGAGTTCCTCAGTGCCGCAATCGAGATTGGCGCCGAGGTTTACTGCAAGGCCGTCATCTCCGCGAGTCTCGATGCAGACGAGCTTCGTGAGGCGGCGAAGTGGATCGCCGACCTCGATCCTTCACTCACCCTCTATCTCCAGCCAGTGAGCGAGGCCGGCGGCGAGGTTCCCCCTTCGGCGGGTGCGCTTCTCGGTCTGCAGGCGCAGGTCATGGAGATCCTGTCCGATACGCGAGTGCTCCCCCAAGTCCACAAGCTCATGGGTCAGAAGTAGCTACTTGATTCCCTGCCGGCCCTCACTGAGGGGCTAGTCCGATTCGGCCACCGCATTTGTCTCGAGCGAATCTGGATCGTCAAAGATCGCCTCGAGCATCGCCCCGAGATCACCGCCCTTGAGCATGTAGTCGTCGGCCCCGGCCGCGAGCATTTGCTCGCTCAAGTGCCGGTCCGAGTAGGCCGTGTGAGCGATTACTTTCACTTCGGGCCATCGCCGCTTGATCACAAGTGTTGCGGTAATGCCATCCATGCCGGGCATCTTGATGTCCATTAGAACCACGTCAGGGTGAAGCTCCTCGACCTGTGCAATGGCTTCCTCGCCGTCAGCCGCGGTACCGCATACCTCTGCATAGACGCCGACCATCATGACGAGTGACTCTCGAATAGCGTCGTGGTCATCTACCACAAGCACCCGCGCGCGTCCTTTTTGCTCTGCACTGCCCCCGCGTGCCTCTTCCACTTGGACCTCGGTAATAACGTGCTGACTCAGTTCCGCCCGCCACATCTCCCCAATGGATGTGCAGGCGAACGCCTCGGGTGGCCGTGACGTTACCGCAGGTAAGTCACGAATTCACAATCGCGCACGCAAGTGTTTGATGTGCGAAGCCCTCCGAGTCGATACTCTTCTATCCATGGATGTTGTTGAGAATCGGTCGGAGACAGATCAATTGCGGGATCTATCTGCCTCACTGCGCATTCTCATTGCAGATGACCACCCAGCGATGCGTGAGGCGATCTATGACTCGGTGATCGATTTCGGCGAGGTAGTCGGCGTTGCGCACAACGGTCAGCAGGCAGTCGATTTTGTTGAGCGCCTCGAACCCGACGTGGTCGTCATGGACCTGCGGATGCCAATACTCGACGGCATCGAGGCCACCAGGATCATCAAAGCGAACCACCCTCGAGTGCGAGTGGTCGTCTATACGGCCTACGACGATCGGGCACTTCTCGAGGAGGTCATCGCTGCAGGTGCCGACGCATGCGCATTGAAGGGCGAGGACCTCGACACGTCGATTTTGCGAGGGTGACCGGGGTTTAGGGGCGCTGATTTTCAGGCGGACAATTGCCGGGGATGTGCAGTTTGCATCTCTCGAGCGGAACCAGACGTCATACCCCGCGAGTACCATCACTGAGTCAGACTTCGGCGCGTTTCAGGCAGGGGAGTAGTTGTGACATCTGACGATTCTTGGACCGAGGGCGGCGGCGAGACACAGCCGCTGGCATATCCGCCTGAGCCACCGCCACCACCGGGCTATCCGCCTGAGCCACCCTCACCACCGGCACCGGGACCGGCGTATCCGGCAGCGCCGCCTCAAGCGCCATATCCGTACCCACCGCCGGGCCAGTACCCGTTGGCGGGCCAATATCCGTTGGCGGGCCAATATCCGTTGGCGGGCCAATACCAGCCAGCCGCACCGTACCCGCCGCCCGGCCAATACCAGCTGGCCGCCCCCTACGCGCAGACCCCCGGCTATCCGCCGCCGCCGGCCGCCCCCTACGCGCCGCCCGGCCAGTACCCGCCAGCCGCACCGTACGCGCCGCCCGGCCAGTACCCGCCAGCCGCGCCCTACGGGCAGACCCCTGGTTATCCGCAACCGCCCGGCGCCCCCCCACCCACCTGGCCGCCTATGGGCTTTGCCCCACAGCCGCTTGCTCCCCCGCCCCAGAAACGTTCATCTGCCGGGCGTGTCGTAGTTGCCTTGTTTCTAGTGGTGACACTTCTCGGGTTGGCAGGGGTGATCATCGCCAGCGTCTCTACCCCAAGCCCCAATTCCGAGGAAGGCATCAACAAGACCCTCGCTGAGATTGAAAGAGACGTGGCCGAGTTGAGAGAGCTCGCGTGGAAGGAGCCGGTAAAGAAGCTCATCGTCACCCCGGAAGAGCTTGCCGAACGAGTTCGCAAGCTGTCCGAAGAAGAGGAAACCGCGACTGCTCACGCGCCTGGTGGTCAAGAGCAAATGCTCAAGTTCCTTCAGCTGATCCCGCAGTCAATGGACCTGAAGCAGTACACCGAAGACTTGTTTGCCGACGGAGTTCTTGGGTACTACGACACCGAGACGAAGGAGATCGTAGTTGGCGCACCGCCGGGCAAGATCAATGGCTATGCGAAGGTCACATTGGCTCACGAACTGGTCCACGCGCTTGAAGATCAGCACTTCGATTTCGAGAGGACCGAGAAGAAGTTGGAGGCCAGCAACGACGGAGAGGCTGAAGCAGCGTTCACGGCTGTTGTCGAGGGGTCGGCCACACTAGCCATGTTCACGTACGCGCGTTCTTATCTCTCGCGCAACGAACTCAACGATGTGGTTGAGGCCACAGAAAACAACGATTCAGAGATCGAATCCGCACCCGCAATCCTCAAGGATTCCATCTTGTTTCCATACGAGGCAGGCATGGATTTCGTCTCGGACTTCGAGGCCTCAGGGGGGTGGTCCGCTGTAAACAAGCTATACAAGGACTTGCCGGTCAACACCGAACAGATAATCAACCCGGCCAGATACGAGCAGCACGAAGTGCCTCCCCCGATCTCGGTCGACGATGCGACCCCAACAGCGTCTGCGACATGTTCTCGCCGAGACGCCGGCACAATCGGTGCGCGCGACATGACGACAATGCTTCAGGAGGGCGGCGCGCGTAAAGAGGCGAACAAGGCCGTTGACGCGTGGAACGGCGACGCCTATCGCTTCGATGTATGCGGCTCGGAGAAGGTCTTTCAGGTGAAAGTCCGCGGCGATGACGCTGACGGCACCCGCGGACTAGTCGCGGCCTGGGAGGCCTACGGCAAGTCGTGGACGGAAGGCAGGGTCAAGTACGCGCCGAAGGGCGACTCTGCTGCGCGCGGCACTGCTTTGGTCAAGGCTAAGGGCGACTATGTGGCGATCGTCCTATCGAGCGACGCTGCACTCGCCTCGACGGCAATGGCCTCTCTTTAGCCGGCAAGGTCAAGTGGACCTCAATCCATCAAAGCCGCTCGACGCTGCTGCGCAAATGCGCGATTCTTCCATCTGATTCCGGTAGGGCCGGTGCCCCGGAAATCAAACCTGTACGAGGGCGCCGGCGATCTTGCTCATTTCGGCGGTGCCCCTGAATCGAAGGGCAGTGCTAGGTGGAAATGCGTCAAATCGGGGCCGGGGGAGTCGCGGTATCCGAGGTGGGCTTTGGTGCATGGGTTCTTGGGCTCAATTGGTGGGGCGAGGTTGACGAACTCAAGGCTCAGCGGCTCGTGGGGGCCGCTCTCGATTCAGGGATCACCTTCTTCGACACCGCCGATGTCTATGGCGAAGGCCGTTCAGAGGAGCTTCTCGGATCCGCGTTGAGCGGGTGCCGTGACAAGGTGGCCATTGGCTCGAAGTTTGGCTATGTCATATCTGGCAGTAGGGAACACTCGCAGGGAGAGCGGCCGCATGACTGGAGACCCGAGGCGGTTCGCGCATCCTTGGAAAACTCGCTTAGGCGGCTCGGGACGGACTGGATCGACCTGTACGAGCTTCACAACCCGCGCATGGATGCAATCCTTCGTGACGACCTGTTCGCGTCTCTCGAGGATCTGAGGGGCGAGGGCAAGGTCCGCGCAATTGGGGTTGCGCTCGGACCTGCGATCGGCTGGGAGGCAGAAGGAGTCGAGGCCATCGAGGGCCGCAAGGTCGACGCGGTTCAGACCGTCTTCAATCTCCTCGAGCAGGACCCAGGGCGCGCACTCGCAGCCGCTGCTGCTCGAACTGGTACTTCGAGTCTCATTGCGCGGGTGCCTCACGCTTCCGACGTGCTATCGGAAGAGGTTGACGAAAACACCGAATTTAGCGCGGGCGATCACCGGTCGCATCGCAAAAGGGCCGAGATCGCCGATCTCGTGGCTAAGAAGCGGGCCGTCGAGTTCTTGAAGGATTCCGGGCGAACCATGGGCCAGGCCGCACTTGCATTCGTGCTCGCCAATCCGGTGTTCGCATCAGCTCTTGTCACGACGGTTGACGAAGATCGAATCGCCGAGTACGCCGAGGCCTCGAGCCTTCCTCTCACGGGTGAGGAGCTAGCTCGAGTCGAAGAACTCCGCTCCGCCAATTTCGGTGTTCAATCCGGCTATACAGCCGTGCTGAAGTCCTAAGTCATACGAGCAAAGCGGTCAGTCGTACCTGACCACACCTCGGGCAACCTCGCCATTCTTGAGCGCCTCGAAGCCATCATTGATCTCGTCGAGCGTGAACTCGCGGGTGATCAGTTCGTCTAGCTTGAGCTTGCCCTCTTTGTAGAGGTCAAGGTACTCGGGGAAGTCCCGGCGGGTGTCTGCTGAGCCATACCAGCAACCCTTGATCGCCTTGTTCTCATAGACTGGGAAGAAACCCATGACACTGAAGAGCTCGCCCATTTTGGGAACTCCAACCATGACGGCCGTGCCCCCGCGGCGAGCCATTTGATATGCCTGGGTCATGGTGGCGGCCATGCCAATCACCTCGAAGGTGTAATCAGCGCCGCGTCCCTCGGTCAGTGACTGAACCTCGGCCACAGGGTTGCCCGATCCGGCGTTGACCACGTCGGTCGCGCCGAACTGCTTGGCCATCTCGAGCTTGTTGTCGAGTAGGTCGACGGCGATGATCTTCTCGGCGCCGGCAACAACCGCTCCTTGGATCACGTTGAGCCCCACTCCGCCGGTTCCGATTACCGCCACCGTGCTGCCCGGCTTGACTTCCGCAGTGTTGAGGACCGCTCCTACCCCCGTCGTCACACCGCAGCCGACTAGCGCCGCCGCCTCCAGGGAGATCGAATCGTCAATCTTCACGACTCCACCAGCCGGCACGACGGTGTACTCGGCAAAGGTCCCGCAACCAGACATCTGAGTTACTGGCTTACCTCCGCGGCTAAAGGCCGGGGTGCCGTCGTAAAGAGCGGCGGTAGCCATCGCTTGAGTCCCTTTTTCGCACAGGTACGGCTCATGGCGCTTGCAGAAGTAGCAGTTTCCGCACTGCGAGACAAATGACAGGACCACATGGTCGCCAGGGCTGACGTCGGTGACGCCGTCACCGACTGCTTCGATTACACCCGCGCCCTCGTGCCCCAGCACACATGGCATCGGCTGCATGATCGTGCCGTTGATGACCGAGAGATCTGAGTGACAGAGTCCGGTCGTGTGCATCTTGACCTTGACTTCACCGGCTCTCGGCTCAATGACCTCTAGATCGTCAACGATCTCAAGGGGTTCGTTGAGCCCGGTAAGTACTGCGCCTCGCATGTTGAGCCTCCGTAGTTAGGCGTGATCGTGCAATCTGGAAAAAGGTCGGCCGCTGCCGCAAGTATCTACGACTCCCTAGGGCGGCGACCATCCGGCGCCGGAACAGCCCGGGATCGTTGCGGGCCGCAGGGATCTAGTCGCTATCGCTGAGCCTATGGTATTTCCCCGCGTAGTACAGGAGCGGGCGCCCGCCCTTGGCATGAAGTCCGGTGACCCGCCCCATAAAGAGCGTGTGATCGCCTCCCTCGTAGACCTGATCTAGGTGACAATCGACCCAAGCAATTGCGTCGTCGAGTACTGGGGCGCCGGTGTGCCGGTCGCTGTGAGACACGCCCTCGAACTTGTCTCCGCCCGACTTTGCGAACTTGTTGGATAGATCCTCGCTCGCCTCGCCGAGCACATTCACGCAAAAGAACCGTGATTTTCCCAAGTGCTCGTGGCTTTCGGCCTTCTTGTCAACTGACACGAGGACAAGCGGCGGATCGAGTGAAACCGAGGTGAACGCGTTCGCGGTCAGGCCATGGGGGTTGCCGTCGGAGTCCCGCGTAGTGACGATCGTGACCCCTGTGGCGAAATGACCGAGTACCTCTCTGAATTCGAGCGGATCAACTTCTGTCACATCCGGCCCGGAAGTGTCATCGCTCATGATCTGCTCCTTGGCTGTCAGGAGAAATTAGGCATCACGGTCTCTGCAAAGAGCCTCGTCGCGCTCAGATTAGAAACACGGCCGAACATCGCATAAAAGGATGTGACGCCTGCGTCCACGTACTCGGAGATCTTCTCCGATACCTCATCGGGCGTACCGAAAATCGTCGACAGAGCCTCACCCCGTCCCGCCATGCGCTTTGCAACTCGCTCGGGGTCCTGATCAACGACTAGCTGGCCGAACCAGGTCGCTTCGATCTCGTCGGGGTCGCGGCCAATGTCCTCACAGTGGCGCTCAAGGACTGACAGCTTTGCCTTGAACTCCTCTGGTGGGCCGCCGAAGTTCCATATCTGCGCATGCTCGGCGACTGTCCGAAGTCCGAACTTTTCTCCGCTCGCCCCAATGAGTATCGGAGGCCACGGCTTCTGAATCGGCTTCGGAGCCGAGCGCAAGGAGCGGATTGTGTAGTGCTCGCCTTCAAAACTGAAGACGTCTTCGGTCGATATCGCCTTGTAAATCTCTATGCCTTCCCGAAGGCGTGCGGTGCGTGTCTTCGGTGGGTCAAACGGAATTCCGTAAGCGTCGTATTCGCTCGAGAACCAACCGGCACCTACCCCGAAGATTGCCCGCCCTCCGGTGATCACATCGACCGCGTGAATCATGCGGGCGTGCAAGGCCGGATGCCGGTAGTCGTTGTCCGTTACAAGGATCCCGACTCGGATTCGCTCGGTCGCAGCAGCCAGAGCCGGGAGTATCCCGAAGGGATCCAGCTGATCGGAGTTGGGCGGGACCATGACGGGAAACATGTGATCGTCGAGGAAGATGGCGTCGTACCCGAGCCTGTCGGCCTCGATCCAGTGATTCTTCAGGTCCTCGTAGGTCGCGCCCTCTTGCGGAGTCTGTATTCCGAAAAGTACGGGGCGCCCTGCCCTGCCAGTCGCCACCTTAGCCCTGAACGTGGCGTTCGCGGTTCTGCCACCGGTGTGACCAGATTGCGCTGCTGGCGAAGTAGAGAACTATTGCGCCAACAACGAGTCCGATGATTGCCAGCGCAATGATGAAGTAGATCTGTATTCCCACGATTCCTCATTGAGGTCGAAAATCTGCCGAATGAGAGAGCTTCGACTTTACCCCAGAGTGCGAGTGATCTTCCCAATGAAGCGGGATGAGCCCTACGAGCTAACTATCTGCCGGCAGGCTCGCTCTCACGATCGTTCCCGCTCCAGGGGTCGCCAAAATCTGGAAGTCGGCTCCGGCGATTCCGGCTCGCTCATGCATCGAGGCGAGCCCAATGTGACCTCGCTCGATTGACATAGCGTCTTGATCGAGGAGGAACCCGATCCCGTTGTCTGAAACTACGAGAGACACGGTCCCGTCGGGGAGCTCTTCGAGAATCACTTTCACTTTCTCGGATCGAGAATGGGTGCGTGCGTTTCTGATTGCTTCCTGAGCGATCCGGAATAGCTGCAATTCCTGATCCGGCGTGAGTTTTCGTTCAAGCTCGGCTCTGAACTCGACCTCGGTCGTTTCTCGTGAGAACGCCTCCTCAACTTCGTGCTCAAGGGCGCGGGCGAGCCCGGCCTTGTCGAGGAGGGGAGGTCTGAGGGCGGCGATGGTTCCCCTGATTGCTTGGACTTGCCCCGAGAGCCTGTCTCTCAGATCCGCAAGCAGGATCTCGGGGGTGCTTGTGGATTTCTCCGCTGCCCGGCCCATTCGCAACATTAGTGCGCTCAAGTCCTGAACGGGGCCGTCGTGCAGATCACGGGCAATACGCTGACGCTCCTCCTCCGCAGCCCGGATCGTCCTGGCTAATAGCGCGTTGCGGTCTTGGTCGCGAAGGGCAATCTCCGCGAAGAGAGCCTCGTTTTGGCGGATCGTCAGCAACTGGCGGGCAACGAGAAACGCGAAGACGACGAAGGTCGACGCAAACGCATAGACCGGCCCCCAAGATCTCCCGCCGGTCAGCGCGAGAATCGCTAGTGCTGGCAGCGCGAGGAGCGACCAATACGGCAGAAAGAGCCGAGGGGCCGCCCAAATTGTCAGTGATGATCTCCTCGGTGGCGCTTCGGCTGGAACTGGGGCCCACAGCGGAGCCACCGCGATCAGACCGAGCGCACATCCCCAGAAGGCACTTCTTAGCCAGAGCGGCCCCGCGCCATCACCACCTCGCAGCGCGGCAGCGGCGGGAACTCGGCGCGCAGGAACGTGCGCTGGATCTGCTGCGCCAGGCTCAGCTCCTCCTCGAGGCGGGCGACGCGCAGGCGGTCGCGCAGCAGCAACGAGTTCTGCAGCGACACGGCCATCTGCCCGCCGAGCGCGCCGAGCAACTGCACGTCCTCCGACGTGTACTCGGTGGCGGTCAGCTTCTCGCCCAGCAGCAGCAGGCCCACCGCCTCGCCGCGCCAGCGCAGCGGCAGCATCAGCTCGATGCGCAGCGTCTTCTCGAGCAGCTCGCGGTCGAGGCGCTTGAGGCCGTCGATGGGCTCCGAGAGCCGGAAGCTCGACTCGTTCACCGGCAGCCGCCCGGCCATGGCCAGCAGCCGCCCGAGCGCCTCCGCGTCGAGCGGCGCGCCCGCGCCCGAGCGCGACACCGGCCCGTCGGGCGTGAACGCCACCACGTGCGCCGAACGCAGCAGCAGCGTGTCGGCCACCGTGCGCACCGAGCGCGTGAGCAGGTCGTCGAGGTCGATGGTGGTCTGCAGGTCGCGGCCGAGCTGGCGCAGCACGTTCCGGTAGTCGCCGGGATCACGCAGGAACATCTGGTCGAGCAGGTCCTCGAGCCGGCCGATCGCCGGCTGGAACAGCGTCAGCGCCATGATCAGGAACACGGGCTCGACGATGCGCGCCTCGATGCCGAACGCGTGCGCGACCCAGGCGTTGATGCGCCCGACGACCATCAGGTAGAGCCCGATGAGCACCGCCGAAGCCAGCGCGTAGAGGATGCCCCGCCGGGCGATGAGCTTGGTGTCGAGGAACTTGTGGCGGACCATCGCGTACGCGATCGCGCCCGAGCCCACCAGCAGCGCGGCCGTGGTGAGCAGCGTGCGGTGGTGGTCTTCGAGCGGCCGC
>QEUQ01000052.1 GCA_003577105.1 Acidobacteriota bacterium
TTGTGACGGGTCTCACATCCGACGTTCTGGTGCCCGCCGTGGACGCCGGCTCGGCCGTCTCCCCCGATCAGCTGATTCTCGACGGCGCCCGCATCAACCTCGCCGCCTTGCGTGACGCCGCACCGGTCCTCGAGACCACCGCAGCAGCAGCGGCCGAACTGGACGCCCGGGCGCAGAACATCGACGGCACCTACCTGGGCCTGATCGACGACGCACGCACCCAATTACAGGACCAGACAGGCGAATTGTCCGGTTTGCTCCACAACACTTCCCTCGCGGCCGAAATCGCGCCGGCCATGCTGGGCGCCGACGGGCCGCGCAGCTACTTCATCGGCTCCCAGACCAACGCCGAGGCGCGAGGCACGGGCGGGCTGCTCGGCGGGTTCGGCATCGTGCGTGCGGCCGACGGTGCGGTGCGGGTCGACGACCTGGCGAGCAATCGGGAGCTGCGCACCAACTACCAGCCCCTCGATCTCGGCCCGGACTTCGCCCGCACCTACGGGCACAGCCGGCCGACGGTGGACTTCCGCAACAGCAACGTCAGCTCGCACTTCCCGTACGCGGCACAGATCTGGCAGTCGATCTGGCAGCAGGAGTCGGGCGAACGCGTCGACGGGGCCGTCGCGACGGATCCGGTGGCGCTCAGCTACGTCCTCGAGGTGGTCGGCCCGGTGACGTTGCCGGGCGGCGAGAAGATCACGGCCGACAACGTCGTTGAGCTGACTGAATCGACCGCCTACTCGCGATTTGCAGACAACAACGCCGCGCGCAAGCAGTACCTGCAAGACGTAGCGGCGGCAGTGGTCCAGAGAATGACAGGAAGCATCAGCCGGCCCCACGCCCTGCTCAAAGCCCTCGGACGTGCGGCGAGCGAGGGGCGCCTCGCCGTGTGGAGCGCCAACCCGGACGAGCAGGCCGTTCTTGCGGGAACACCGCTCGGCCACACCGTTCCCGAGGATTCCGCCCCGTATGCGGGCGTGGTCGTCAACAACCTGGGCGGCAACAAGCTGGACTACTACCTGCGACGCGAGATCGAGTACACAGCAGGCTCGTGCGACGGCGACACCCGGAGCTCGACGGTCACGGTGCGGCTGAGCAACGACCTGCCCGCGGGTGAGTACACCAACTACGTGGCCGGCATGTTCGACAACCCGGTGGGGGCGCCGTTCGGCGCCAACCTGACTGATCTGTCACTGGTCGCCACCCAGGGCGCACGACTCGACAAGGTGACCGTGAACGGCACCCCGGCCATGAACTTCACTGGCAAGGAACTGGGGCACCCCGTCTACAGTGTGCAATTGCCAGTTCCAATGGGCAGTAGCGTCGAGATCAAATATGACCTCATCGAACCAACGAACCCCGGAAAAGCGCAAGTCCCAGTGCAACCTCTCGTCGATCAGCCGGACGTCGAACTCGACGTTCCTGAATGCAGTTGACCTCGGGCACCGAGGCACTCACGGCGATGGGCACCAGTGCAGATCGCCAGCGTCCGACAAACCCTACGGTCTCCTCAAGCCCCAAAGGCATACGCATGAATGTGAATCGCCGAACAGTTCTCCTCTCCTCGTTGGGTGGTGCGACCGCAGGAATCATCTCGGCGGTGGTCGGGAACTCCCTTATTGATTCTCTGACTACCTCTCCACGAAAGACCCCATGGCACTACCATGTCGATGAGTCGACCAGTACCGACGACATTAACGCGTGGTTGAGGGACCGCACAGACACTGGGACGAAGGTTCTTTCCGGCGTCCATACCACGAGCACTCAACTCGTCGTACCATCAGACACCAGACTCGATCTGTCGGGATGCACCCTGATCCGAGGCCACAGCGCCGGTGGCAACGGAGGCGCCACTATCGTGAACTCCGACCAGGAAAAGGGGAACCACAACATCACGATCATCGGCGGAATACTGCTGGTTGCCCCCCACCATGTCGGCAAACATTTCGGATTCGTAAATGTATCCGAGCTCCGCATCTCCGATAACATAATCAAAGGAGCAGCTGGGGACTTTATGGCTGTTGTAAAGAACTGCAATAATGTATCCATCACCCGCCTGCAGTGGTCCGGCAGCAGCCACCACGGCGAAGACGGTCTTCACCTATACGGCGGGAGCAACTACAACATCTCCGACTGTCACATCCGATCTGGAGACGACGCCTTGGCCTTGACCGTCGAAGCGCCGGACAATACCGTACTCGAGAATGTCAACGTAACCAATTGCAGCCTCAGCTCCACAATGGCCTCCGCCATCAAGATACATGCGAAGCCCAAGGCACGGGATGCCGCAGTTCGTTCCGTTCACATCACCAACGTGAGCATTGTCCAACCGGCACTAAACACTGGACATGATGCGATTCGGATGCTCGACGAATCCAGCGATGATGACAAAGTCCACGGCATCACACTGAATAGCATCAATATCGACAATTCGGGTGGACCCGGAACGGGCATCAGGGCGTCGGGGATCGATCAGCTCACGCTCGACAACATCTCCATTCAAAATATCCAGGGCCAATCGGTGTGGGCATCCGGAAAATCCCGGGACCACAAGGATCTGATACTGGAGAACATCCTGATCACCGACCAGAAGGCTGGAAGCGGGCCTGGCATCACAGTCTCCGAGGCGGACAGGTTCACCATATCCACATGCGTAATTGATAACCCTGCAGCTCATGGGATTCTTGTCCGAAACTCCAACTACGGGATCATTCGCGGGAACACCATTTCGGGAAGTCCGCAATCTGCAATCCGCATCGAGCACTCCTCTGACCTCACCTTGACGGCTAACCTGCTACCAATGAACGAAAGCACGGTTACCGAAGTCGGAGACTCAAGCGGAAACTCGTACGACTCCAGAGTTGCGGGAAGCTCAGCCCGAAGGCCGGCAAGACCTGAACCGGCTGGGGGAGGCTGAATGCGCTGCGGATGCCTACTGCCTGATCTGGTCGCTTTGGCCTGAGCAACCGGGCAGGGTGGGTCACGCTCTGCCCCTAGGCAATCCGAAGGTCCGGATGGCGCCGACAGGAAGTTTCCCCGAGTAGGGTGTCAATCCCTGCTCGTCGGCATACCCGAACAGAATCAGCATGACGACGCGCTCGTGCGGCTCCATTCCGAGGAGCGATGCCATCTTCTGCTCGCGCGTGGCGATGTCGGGCCAGTTCACACAGCAGGACGAAACTCCCTGCGCCTGCAAGGCAAGGATGAATGACATAGCTGCGAGTGATCCGTCGATATAGATCAGGTGCCGGTCTCGCTCATTCGAATAAGCCCCCAGATTGCCTACCAGCACCGCGACATTAGACACCTGCTCCGAGTACCCCGCGGTTCCCATCGCCACTCCGGCGACGAGCCGTGCGTTCTCGGGGTCGTCCATGATCCGCATCGTCCATGGCACGCGGTTACAGGCCGAAGGCGACTCAAGCGCAACCATCAACGCCCTGTCGATTACGCCCCTGTCCACGGGTTTCGAATGGTATGACCGGACAGAAGTGCGGCTAATGGCGAGCGCTTCGAGCGCCTCGATCGACACGACATCCGGGAGGGTCCCGACCCTATACGGTGCACTCGTTTGAATGGGCACATCGGGCCTCGCTAGACCCAGGAACTCGTCGCGGGCCCTCTTGATCCGCCCATTCGGCGAGGTCGATGTAGCGTCGAAGTACGCAGAAAGAACGTCGAAGCACCACTTGAGTTCGATGTCGCTGAGCTCGCTTCCAGCCATACATTTTCCGAGGTCGCCAACCGTCGTCTCGATGTAGTCGACCGCGAACGTCTCGCGTCGAGGTCTCATGCAGAGGCCCTTTTCGAGCATGTGCACGTTTCGGCGCAACGCGAACCGCTGACCCCGATTGCGGTCCGCCCGATAGAACTCCGCCGCGCCTGCGAACACGGCGTTCATCTCTCGGTTGTGGGACGTGCCGAAGACCCGGTATATCGCTCGACCGAGGCGACCGCCGCGACGGAAGAAGGTGCTCCTTACCGCTTCCCTGGCACTTACGAGAACGACCTTGACATCCTGTCTATCCACCAATTCCTCCCAACACCGTACCGGTCTGACTGCGCCAACCCAGGTCCGATGCGATTTCGCTCCACATCGCGAGGTTACGTGCCTTCAACTTGTCGGTCGCGATCACTATGCGTTCGCGAGGGGATTCACTATCCACTGCGCGGGCGATCAAATCGCCGACGATTTCGCCAGGAGAGTACGGATCGGCGACAAACTCCTTGCAATCGAAATCTTCAGCCAACCAGCGATACTTGTGACTCCAACCATGAAGGATCGAGGGAACTCCTTGGGACAGCGCACTTACAAGCGCGTGGTACCGACCGGACACCACCACGGACGCCGCACCGAGAACCCCCTTGAGTTCCTGCCCGTTCAGTCCGTCGAGCACCTCCATGGCGGGCACCTGAGAACGGATCTTGTCTAGGATCTCACGGTCGCGCCGGCCTTCATGACAAAGCCCCACCACACTGAGTCCATGCTGCTGCATCACCAACGACGCTTCTACGAGCCAATTGAGATATCCACTCGCGTGAGCAACGCTGGCGGCTCGCTTCATAATGTTCCAGTTCGGCACGATCACACCGAATCCGCTGTCGTGGCTAGGGACGGCGTTCAGCGTCCCTTCTACACCGATGGTGAAGTCCGGAGAGGTGCCAATCTTAACCCCCTCAGCCTCGCCGACGAGATTTCGCACGTGTTCGTACGAATCCACATCTCGGGCATACACGATTCGACTCGACTGCACGGCGCGTTTGGCCGGTTTCGCGGTGAGTTCGAAAGGGCCGAATGCCTGAGGAAGCATATAGATGGGGATACCCCTACTTGCCCACATTTCGTAATTTCGCGCCCTCCTCATCAGAGGTGCATCGGCCCATTGGTCTCCGAACGCGAATCCCGTGATATCGAACACCGCGTCCACTTCGGAGGCAGTCACGAAGGGAAGGCGATCCCGCCAGCTGCCCTCAACTGCCCGACCCAATCGCGGAAAAAATCCGACGCGCTCCTCGGCCAGCAGCGTATCGTAGCCGATCCACGCCTTCTGTCGCTGTGTGCCGAACCGGACCGGGATGACCGGCTGCGCGCCAAGGTGCTGGCGAATCCCGACGCCCGCTGCGACCAACATGAGATATGCACCTTGGTTGAGAAAGTTTCCCCCAGTGACCAGTACCTTCATTGTCATAGTGAACCTCTCAAATTCTGTTCCCCCGCATGCGTAGGAACCTCGGGCTTTCGGTGCCTTCCCATGTATCCCTGCTTACTTGCGCGACGACGCATACCTGTGCGAGTCATTGCCATGACCGCTTCCCTCAGTTCCCGATTCAACAGAACGTTCATACACCACACCGCGGCGACGCAGACACTAGCGGCAAGGGCGCTGGAAGTGCCGTTCGGAATGAGTGCAGATGCGGCGAAGATCGTAGCCAGCGTAGGGGAAAGGACCAGCAGACCCCGCAGCAATGATAGAACAACGCCAGCGAGCAGCGCGGCGGTAAGCGCCCCAAAGACAGCGCCGATCGAGACCGCTTTACCGAGGCCCGCCGCGCCGTAGGTGTCGACCAAGAATGGCCGCGCCACGATCGTAACTACGGCGGCAACCCCCACTGACAAGATCGCCTGGATGTTTGCCCCGCGCGCGTTGAGCGCCTTTGTCAGAACGTAACTGAGGAGGAGTGCCCCGATGCCCACACTCAGTCCACGCACAATCGAACTCGTGATGGCGACCGACGATTCGCCGAACTCTCCACGGCCAAACAACAGTTGCACTAATGGCCCGGCAAGCAGATAAAGCAGCGAGCCGCATAGGACGGCAAGAGCCAGCAGTGGCCTCGTCAATGCTGCGAGCCGTGCCCGAAACTCCGCCTCCGCGAGTATTGCAAATGTCGGCAGACTCGCGAGACCGATCGGCACCGCGAGTAGGAGGATCCCCGTGTCCGAAATAATGCGTGCGTAGTCGACCGCGGCAACAGCATCCACTCCTACGTCAGACGCTTCGATCTTTTCAGTAATAATGACGCTCTGAGAAAAGAGCGGCATCCAGATCAGTACCGATGCGCTCTTCAGGAAGGGCTTCGCAGTTGCGAGGGCGTCTCGTGTAGAGAGCGACCCTGTAACAACGTCCGACGAGAGGTAACCACGCCTCCGTATCCGCGCGACCGCCCAGGCCGCCATAAGCGCATACGCCGCGGTAAAGCCCCATGCAAGCATGGAAGGCCGTCCGAGGCTGTAGCCGGCCACGATGCCGATGATAAGTCCGACGCTCTGACCAGACGCGCGCACACCGCTGATCCGATAGTCGGCGTTCGCCATCGCGAAATATCCGGCAATATTGTAATAGAGGTAGAACGGCGCACCGACAGCCATCGCGACGACCATAGACACCGTCAGATCGACAAAACTCGCGTCGAGCTCCGGTGCAAGAATTCCGACGAACTGCTGGCCTAGCAGGATTGATCCGGAGGCGAACACCAAACCAATACATATTAGTCCGACGCGCACGACTCGATACAGCGCGAGTGCTCGCGCGTGATCGTCCTTCCGCAGACGGGCCTCGTGAGGCAGGAACGCTCCGCTCAAGGCGTCCGTCGTGACGAGATTGAGCGGGGACAAGACCGCGGTTTGGGCCATACGGTTGGCTGCCGCAACCTCCGAGGTCCCGTACAGGTAGGCAAGTAACCCCTCCCGGAAGACCCCGAGGAGCTTTCCCATGAGCCCGCCAGCGAAAAGACTGATTGCGCCGCGTAACATCAGTACTCAATCGATTGGGTCATGAGTAAGTCCGCTCGGGCTTCCCATCGAGGAAGATCGTTCGGTACAGCGCGAGGTAGCGCTCCCTTTCCGTGTCGGCACTGTACTTTTCTCGAACCAGCTTTGCGGCGGCGGCGCCAGTCGTCGGGTTTCGAATTGCACGAATGACGGCATTGGCGATTTCCTCGCTTGTGGGCTTGGAAGCCAAGTAACCCGTCACTCCTTCCAAGATTTTGTTGGGTATTCCGCCGACGGCGCACGCGACGATTACTCGACCATGCGACATCGCCTCCAGCGTGGTAAGGCTGCTTCCCTCGAATCGAGACGGCTGTACAAATAGATCGGCACCTGCAAGGCTATTTCGGACCTCATCGTCAGAGCGCCCTCGCAGGATGCTCAGCGTCACGATCGGTTGGACCGCAGCCTTCGTCACTAATTCATCTGCTGCTGGCCCATCCCCAAAATGGGTCCATTCCCAACCCGCCGGCATGGCGTCGCGAACCGCAGGATCCTTCAACGCGTCCAGAAGAAGATCATATCCCTTGTTTCTGACGAGTCTGCCCACAGTCACGATCTTGAAGGTTCTCCGATCGCGGTTCGGCATCGGGCCGACGCTCGACAACGGCAGGAGGTCCACTGCGTTAACGACGCATTCGATGCGGGAAGCGCAGCAGCCGATGTGCCGCGCGATAACTGGAGCAAGAAGTTCGTCGGTGGCAATGAGCTTGTCAGCGAACCGCCCTTTTCGTGCAAGGCGTCGGAGAAACAGCCGGTTTGGTACGCGCTTCAAAGAGAAGCTCCCGAATGCCTCCAACCCATGCGGATTGACGACAGTACGGGCAGTGGCAAACCGGCCAGACTGATTGAGGACGCCTGCAGCCGCGCCGTGCAGATGCAGAATCTCTCGGTACCTATCCGACAGTGCGATCGTTTCTCGCAGTCGCTGAACCCAGAGCCAATATGCAAGTCCGAAGGTCGGTCCACCCCCAGTGGAGAGGCCTGAGGGCCATGGCACATCGACCACGTCCACACCGTCTGGGACGATTCCCTGCATGGTTTCCGACGCGGTGTAGAGCCGCACAGTGAGTCCTGCTGCCAGCATTCCCTCTATATGACGAACGGCGGCGCGTTCCATACCCCCAACACCGTCGCCGAATGCGATCTTTCTTATGCAGATATTCACGCGTAAGGGCTCGTTACTCATCGATCCACCACCCCGTTCTTCCACTCAACAGCGCGATCGCGTGTCTGGTACACGATGTATCCGATAACGACGACCGAACCCATGAAGATGACCTGCGCACCGAGCGGTCCACGCAAGAAGCCGAACATGCAAACAGCGACTAGGACGCACATGTGCGCAGACGTCGACATGGGACGCAGGTAGTACGCCAGATCAAGCCTGCCGGAAATGAAGCCGAAGGCGATCAGACCAGCTATGACCCCTACTATCCCGAAATCGATATAGAATTCGGACCAGATTGGTAGTGACAGATTCTGGAAGGAGTACCCCCGCGCGTCGGCGACGTCGATGCTCGCCGGGTTGGCTTTGCCCGCCCAGAGTGCGCGCGGAATGAAGAAGAGGCCCGCGGAAAGAACGTACTTGCCGAAAGTATGTCCGCTCTCGTCAACAAAGTAAATAGAGTTGATCAACTGCTGGTAACCGTCGTAATCAACAGTGAAGAACATGTCTGGGAACCCTCGAAAGGGGCTCGACTGGACTGATTCTCTCTTGAACCAAGTAGCGAGGGGATACACGAACAACAGCCCCACTACGCACACAAACGCAAACATCAAACGTCGCTTCGCGCTGTCGATGCGTACAGCCGCCAAGAGGACTGCCGCGATGGCACCGAAGGCGATGTAGCGCGAACTCGAGAATGGATTCGCCAACAGCAGAACGAGGGAAATCCCCAAAACTAGGGTGACTAATGGCCCACCCCGACCCCGGCCAGTTTGACGTGCGTACTGGAAGAAATAGTGCGATGCCGCATATGCGGCAACTAGCGCGGCCGCCGCCGGAAGTCTGTTAAGCAAGAAGAGCTGGATGGTGTCACCGTCCGCCGCAGAAATACCGTTCTCCGCGAACGCGCTTCCAACGTCGTCACGCGTTGCGAAGCGGCCAGCAACTCCCCCCGTGATCGCAAGCACCGGCAGCGCCAGAACGAGGGCCATAGCAAACGGAATCCACATTCGACCGTATCCGGCCTCTCCAGGTCCGGATTCCACCCGCGGCTCATACCCCTCCCCGTCGGATGTGATCTGCGCCGCCGTACGGCGAGCGATCAGCTTGCCTGCTACGAACGAGAGCAACGCGACGGTGGTGATCAGCTGGGCCTCGACGTAGAACTCGTCCATGAGCGAGTCGGGCCACGGCAACCGCCCCGCATCGAGTTGTGCCAGTGGGGCCACACACAGCCAGACCAGCGAGAATGACCAGAATGTGAGGGTGATCGGCCCGCTGTCGCGACTTCGAATGCCCCTCGCGATTTGAAGCAGACAAATGAACGCGTTAACCAAGCCAACAACGTTGGCCACTCTTAGATCTTGGACAAGGTTGTACCAAAGAAATAGCACACCTCCAAACGGCAGTAGGATGCTGAATGTTCCGCCGGCCGCATGGAAGGGACGCGGCGACGCTGAGGACCCGGGGGATGAGGTAACAACTCGCGCACTTCTGTAATGAGGTTCAGTGCTCATCAGGACGACCCGACACCGATTAGCAGACCACGTGCTTGCTCGATTCTTCCCGCCCACGAGTGGCTTTCCGCGAGTCTTGACGAGATCGCGGACTGCTCGACTGTCCAGTTCTGAAGTACGTCTGCGACCTCAGCCGCAAAGTTGTCGCTCTCAGCGATAACCACTCCTTCGGGCCTAGCGGCGACGACGCTCTTAATCGGCGTGCAGACCACGGCCATTCCTGCCGCCATGTACTCGTACACTTTCAATGGGAAGACGCCGCTCGTGTACTCGTTTAGGTGGTACGGGATTACTCCGACCTTTGCCCGGCCGCAGACAGCGGCAAGTTGGTCGAGTGAGAGCTTGCCCAGATACTCGACGTTCGGATGCGAAAGCAGTTTCTGCAACTCGTTTTCTCCCGATACGCCGTCGATGCTCACCGGCCCGGCCAACCGCACTCTGATTCCGCGTTCGACAAGGTCCTCCACAAGGTGAAAATTGACCTTGGTCGGTGTGAGGTTCCCTGCGAACACGACACTGTCGTCACGCTCAAGCGATGCGGCGGACGAGAACTTTTCCACGTCTGCGACGTTCTCCCAGACCTGAGGACGACCGCCCAGCTCCGTGAGATGATTTGCAACACCGGCGCTGCTCGCGATCACATGGTCTGCTCGCGCAATCAGTCGCTCCTCCGCTGCAAGCAGCGCATCTCTGGGTACTCCAGGTAGGGTGTGCAAGAGGTCGACCGAGTGGTACACCACCCTTGAGTGGAGGTCCTCAAGGCCGTAGGTAAGGGGTGAGAAGGTCCACAAGACAGAGCCCGGCGTCGGCTCCAGTTTGCGCGCCAGGGTGGCGCTGACGAGACGCCTATTGATCGCTCGTACTACACCCGCGCCATGGTACGGAATCACTTTCGGCGAGATGATCCGCACGTTCGGCACAGAGGTCTCCCTACCGGAGCGGCGCAGACCCTTCCCGAACCGCGACGCGAGACGCGCAAAGTCTGCTTTGGATACGGTCGGCGCACGCAATCCCATCGATTCGATATACGAGACCTTCGTGTGCTCGGCCAGGCCAACAGCCATGTACTGCTTGTTCGTCCACACCGAACTGTGAAAGTCCGCTGTGGAGAGCACGGTCACGTCAGGAATCAAGATCCACCGCCCATGTTGGACGAATGAGCCGATCGATCCCGAATCCTCTCGGATCCGAGCCATTCAACGATATTGCTGTTGAACCTGTGTGTACCGAATCGCCTCGCCTGCTCGACGCTAGTCTCAGGATCGCAGGACGCGGCGACGACAGTCGCATCACGCAACTCGGTGGCGTCGTCGGGATCGCACAATGCACCGGTCACCCCGTCGACGACAGTCTCCGACACCCCGCCGATTCGATTCCCTACCACCCGCGCTCCGGCAGCCATTGCCTCCACAGGCATGATTCCGAAATCCTCGACTGCTGTGAACACATAGACCGTACAACGCTGATACAGCGCGTACAGCAGCTCGTCATTGACTCGCCCGAGAAAATAGACTGGGACAGAGGATGTTTCAGCGATTGCCTCGAGACGTCCCCGGTCCGGCCCATCGCCTGCAACGACAACTGGGGTGTCTGTCAGCCTACCTGCGTCGATCGCCGCCTCGATCTTCTTGTACCGAACAAGCCTCGACGCTGCGAGGACGAACTCGCGCGGCAAGGCATCAAGCGTCGCCCTATCCCTTGGACCCAGTACGCCGGCCCAATCGGCCACGGATTGGATCCGCTCGACGTTCACAGGAGGGTAAATTACCCGCGCGTCAACTCGCCAGCACTGCCGAATCCGCTCGGCGACGAACCGACTGTTCGCCGCCAGTTCGGCGCCCTCCTGAGCGCGTGCTCGGTCGAGCGAACGGAACAGTGGCGCAACGGCACGCACTAGTCCCGACGAACCCCGCTCGTCCAACTCCGGAACCCACAAGTAGCGAGCGGGCGTATGGACATACACGAAGCGATCAATGTTAGGAGCATTGGCGAACCGCACGTGGTGTGCAAAGAGATGACTGCTCACCAATGCCCATTCGACATCGGAGCATCGCCTCGTACGCCAGATCGCTGGCATGATCGGCAGTGACAGGGCTTTGCTCCGGCGCAGGGGTGTCCGAGCCAGTGCGCTCTCACGGATTCGCTCGGCGCCGAATCGCCCCGGTGCGTCATCCCACAAGCAGATGACCGGCGCCGACGGAATCAACTCTGCGAATGCCTCGACAACATTCTCCGCGCCTCCGGTGCGTTCGATCCATTCGTGGACTATCACACCGCCACTCATATCCTCACATCCCTGTCATCTCTCACGGACTGTGGATCACACTCGACCGAGAGCACGGAAGGCCCATCCTGCGTCTCTCCAGACCTGCGCGTCGAGGCAGTTCCGTCCATCGATGATGCTGGGCCGGCGAACCGCCATCCGCAGGACCTGCGGATCGAGCGCGAGAAATTCGCTCCACTCCGTTAGTACGAGGACGAGGTCGGCGTTCACACACGCCTCGATCGCAGACGTCGCGTAATTCAGGGTGGGGAAGACAGCACGCGAGTTTTCCATCGCCTTTGGGTCGAACACGTTGACCGAGGCTCCCTGAAGTTGAATCTGCCCCGCGATGCTGAGTGCCGGGGAATCACGGACATCGTCCGAGTCTGGCTTAAATGCAGCACCGAGTACGGCAACGCTCGTCCCTAGGAGAGTGCCGCCGACGGCTTCACGGGCCAACTCGACCATCCGGGTGCGCCGCCGCATGTTGATGTTGTCCACCTCACGCAAGAACGTCAGCGCTTCATCGGCACCGATCTCACCCGCTCGCGCCATGAAAGCGCGAATGTCCTTGGGCAGGCAGCCGCCCCCGAAGCCGATTCCGGCGTTCAGAAAGCGGCGTCCGATCCGAACGTCATAGCCGATGGCGTCGGCAAGCACAGAGACGTCTGCACCGGCCATCTCGCAGACTTCAGCCATTGCGTTGATGAACGAGATCTTGGTCGCCAAGAAGGCATTTGCTGCGGTCTTTACCAGTTCTGCTGTCGCCAGGTCTGTCACGAGGAACGGTATGTCCTCACTCAGCAGGCGCGCGTAGACTTCTCGCGCAACTTCTTCAGCCCGACCTGGTCGGTTGCGGTCTACTCCTAAGACAAGACGGTCGGGATGGAGAGTGTCGCGGACAGCGTAGCCCTCGCGCAAGAACTCCGGGTTCCAAGCTACGTCGACCTCCACACCGTCGGGCGCCAGCTGTCGTACCCGGCGCCCAATGCGTTCGGCGGTCCCGACTGGGACCGTCGACTTGCCGAAAATGACGCTCGGTCGATCGAGGAGCGGTGCCAGCGTATCGACGACTGCATCGACGTAGGTGAGATCGGCGGCGTACTCGCCCCGCTTCTGCGGCGTCCCTACACCGATGAAATGGACGTCGGCGAAGGCCGCGGCTTCCTCGTACGAGGCGGTGAACCGCAAGCGTCCGTTCTCGATATTCTGCTTGAGGATCGCTTCTAAGCCAGGCTCATAAAACGGCACTTCGCCTGATCCGAGCTTGGCAAGTTTGGAGGTGTCGACATCAACACCCAATACCTCATGCCCGAGCTCGGCCATGCAGGCAGCGTGTGTCGCTCCCAAATATCCGGTGCCGAAGACAGCAATGCGACAACTCATGGAGGAAACTCCGACTTTCTCTGGAGAAGGACTTCGGTATCAGTACGCGCCATCGCTCGCGGCGACGGCCTTAATGGTCTTGCCGATGATCAACACATCCGAAACCATCGACCAGTTCTCCACATACGACAGGTCCAGGCGAATAGACTCGTCCCACGACAGGTCCGAACGTCCACTCACCTGCCAGAGTCCTGTGACGCCCGGTCTGACCAGCAGCCGGCGACGGATCATGCCGTCGTAGTTCTCGACCTCGCGGCGCAGCGGCGGACGCGGTCCGACGACGCTCATCTCGCGACGGACGACGTTGATGAACTGCGGGAGTTCGTCGATGCTGTATCGACGAATGAAACTGCCGACACGGGTGATCCGCGGGTCGTCACGCATCTTGAACAAGAGCCCGGCTCCCTCGTTTCGATCGAGGAGCGCATTGACCTGCTTGTCGGCGTCGGTCACCATCGACCGGAACTTGATCATGCCGAAGGGTTCGCCGTCGAGACCGATGCGTTCGGAGCGGTAGAACACCGGGCCCTTGCTGTCCAGCTTGATGGCGAGCGCCACGAGAGCGAACACGGGAGCCAAGAGCAAGAGAGCCGTGAGCGAGAAGGCCAAGTCGAACGCGCGCTTTCCGCTTCGCTTGGCGCCGTGGTAGCTGGGCTTCTCCACATGGATGAGCGGCAGGCCGGCAACGGGTCGCATCTCCATGCGCGGACCCGCAACGTCCACGACGCCGGTGGCGACGACGAGGTCCGCCTCGTACGGTTCGAGTTCCCAGACCAAGTCGCGGATGCCCTCGTGGCCGAGGGTTTCGGTGGCCGTCACTACAACTGTGTCCGCGCCCGACTCGGCCAGGGCGTCGACGACCGATCGTTCGTCGCCGTAGATGGCGATCCGGCTTCCGTCCACCTCGATGGACTCACCGCGCGCGCCGGCATAGCGCGGAACGCAGACACCGACGACTCGGTAGCCGTCGGAAGCTTCGCGCTGGAATGTCCGCGTCATGAGGCGTACCGCGTGCTCTCCACCGACGACGAGGACCGAGGTTTGGAACTCGCCGCGGCTTCGCTTTCGTGCCACGACGCGCCGCCACATCCATCGACTGAAGATGAGCATCATGAGTCCGGCGGGCAGTGCAATGGCGAGGTAGCCGCGGGCCAAGTCGAGCTTGAAGACCAGCGAGACGATCGCGATGGCACCGAAAAGCCGCAGCGTTCCGGAGATTACGCGCTGGTACTCCTCGTACCCGCTGCCGATGACGCGGCGCGACCGGGTGCGGAAGAGTGCGAGAGTCCCGATCCACGCCGCAGCCAGGCACACCGACACGACGGCGTAGTTCAACTCGCTGAACGAGGTCGCCGCGAGCAGATCGGCGTGCCCGAAGCGCACGACGTGTGCCAGGACGACTGCCAAGACGACGATGACGTTGTCGGTCCAGAAGAGTCGGCGGACGTACGCGCTCTGCCACGACCACCGGGTGTTGCCGGAGCGGTCTCCGACCAGGTAGGGAGTGCGCCTGGCCGGCGCTTCCCTTGCGGCGCCGGCCGTGGTGGTCTGCACCCGGTCCGACTGGTCCACTGCTGATTTCATTCCGTTCCCTCCCCGAGCCCCACACGGGCGAGGTGCCCGTACTGGTGCGATCACCTCGGGCGGAACACACATTCGGCATCGATGGCGTGCGAGTACCTCCCCGTACCGCACGCATCGCAAACCTGTATCGCCCTCGGTATGGAACATCTTGGGGCATTCGGCAGCGGCGTGCATCTCGATCAGGACACGAGTGGGACCAGTGTTGTCGACCGTTGACCTGCGAGAACCTGCTACTTCTCAGTAACTTCTCAGCAAATACCAGGTCAGACGGTATGTTCCCCGCCGCGGCGGGTCGGCCGTTCGACCGCAACCAATTCTTCGTTACAGTGTGAAATATCACACACAGCTATTCCGCACCGCCGGGCGGGCGACGAGTTGGACGCACGACCAATTCGCAAGAACGTACAGACGGTAGGGTCAAAATCTGATACAGAACTGGTACTGGTCGTGCAGGATTTCGGATCTTTCAGCGGATGGTCCTGGCCCATTCCCGGGCACGGCCGCGCGAGGCGACTTCGCGAACGCCGGCTGGCACGTCCGACTTGCCTTGACCCGGAGCAGCCTTCGACGGAGCGCGGGCGTCAGTCCTGACGTCCCCCTGAGTCGTACGAGCGAAGTCGCGAATTTCGCCCGATGGGTTAAACTTCGCACAATCGCGCATTCCTGCGGTGACTCCCCCGCCCCGCAACGGCTCGGTGCGTGCCTATTCCGAGCGATATTCGTTATGACATGAGTACCTCCCACCGACGGATATCCGATTTGTCCCATTCGAGAGACGAGGTGTCGCCATGGGCGAATTGATCGCCGAGAATCCGTGCGTATTCAAGACCGCGGTGGTGCCGGCTGCCGGTATGGGCACGCGGTTCCTGCCCGCCACCAAGACGGTCCCCAAGGAACTCCTGCCGGTCGTGGACACTCCCGGTATCGAACTGGTCGCGTCGGAGGCCGCGGAGTCTGGTGCGGGCCGCCTGGTGATCGTCACCGCGCCGGGCAAGGCCGGCGTGGTCGCGCACTTCGTCGAAGACCTGGTCCTCGAGAATCACCTGGAGGCGAAGGGCAAGCACCACCTGCTCGAAAAGGTGCGCAAGGCACCGAGGTTGCTCGACGTCGAATCCGTCGTGCAGGCCGAGCCACTCGGACTCGGGCACGCCGTCGGGTGCGCCGAACAGGCCCTCGACGACGACGAGGACGCCATCGCAGTCCTCCTTCCCGACGACCTCGTCCAGCCCTGCGGCGTCCTCGAGGTGATGGCCCGGGTGCGCGCCAAGCGCGGCGGTACCGTCCTCTGCGCCATCGACGTGCCGAAGTCCCAGGTCAGCTCGTACGGCATCTTCGAAGTCCAGGAGGTTCCCGGTGTCGCGAACCCCGACGTGATGAAGGTGCTCGGCATGGTCGAGAAGCCGAAACTGGAGGACGCGCCCTCCACCCTCGCAGCGGCCGGCCGCTACCTTCTCGATCGCGCGATCTTCGATGCGCTGCGCCGCGTGAAGCCCGGGGTGGGCGGCGAGCTTCAGCTCACCGATGCCATCTCACTGCTGATCGACGAGGGCCACCCCGTCCACGTCGTCGTCCACCGTGGTTCGCGGCACGACCTCGGCAATCCCGGCGGCTATCTACGTGCCTGTGTCGACTCCGCCCTTGCCAGCCCGGAGTACGGCCCGATGCTGCGGTCATGGCTGACGGACCGGCTCAAGCAGATCGATCCCGACGCCGCGCCCGACGCCCTGCAGTAAGGGTCGGCCACCCGCGGACCTGTCGGTCCCTTCTACCGGCCCATGCCGTGGTAGCGCCAGCCGTGGGAGCGCCAGCGCTGGGCGTCGAGGCAGTTGCGCCCGTCCAGCACGGTGCGTGCTCGAACGACTGTGCCGATCTCCTCCGGATCCAGGTCCTTGAAGGCCTGCCATTCGGTGAGCACCAGCACCGCATCGGCACCCTTGCACGCTTCGGGGATGTCGGCCGCATAGGCGAGAGTGGGGAACAGCCGTCGAGAGTTCTCCATTGCCTTCGGATCGAAGACCGTCACGGCTGCGCCCTGCAACTGGAGCTGGCCGGCCACGTTGAGCGCCGGGGAATCCCGGACGTCGTCGGAGTCGGGTTTGAAGGCCGCGCCCAGAACTGCGATCCGGGTGCCCAGGAGGGATCCGCCGCACGCTTCCCTCGTCATCTCCACCATGGTGCTGCGGCGCCCCATGTTGATGCCGTCCACCTCCCGGAGCAGGTGGAGAACGTTGTTGGCGCCGAGCTCGCCGGCCCGAGCCATGAACGCCCGAATGTCCTTCGGTAGGCACCCACCTCCGAATCCGAGTCCCGCATTGAGGAATCGCCGTCCGATCCGGGCGTCGTAGCCGAGCGCATCGGCCAGCTCGACCACATCCGCGCCACTCGCGTCGCACACCTCGGCGACGGCGTTGATGAAGGAGATCTTCGTGGCCAGGAACGCGTTCGCGGCGGCCTTCACGAGTTCGGCGGTGGCGATGTTCGTGACCAGGAAGGGCACGCCGTCGGCGATCTGGCACGCGTAGAAGTCGCGCAGCGTCGCTTCGGCTTGCCCTCCGCGACTGCGGTCGACCCCGACGACCAACCGGTCCGGGGTGAGGGTGTCGCGCACGGCGTACCCCTCGCGCAGGAACTCGGGGTTCCACGCCACCTCGACGTCGTCGCCGGCCGGCGCGGCGCTCCGGGCACGCTCCGCCAGTTGCTCGGCCGTGCCGACCGGCACGGTCGACTTCCCGACGATCAACGACGGACGGGTCAAAAGCGGGGCAAGCGCGTCGACGACCGCATGCAGCTGAGACAGATCCGCGGCGAACTCGCCGCTCTTCTGCGGGGTGCCGACGCCGATGAAGTGCAGGTCCGCAAAGTCGGCGGCTTCGGCGTAGGACGTCGTGAAACGCAACCGTCCGCTCTCGAGGCTGCGCCGCAGCACCTCGTCGAGTCCGGGCTCGAAGAAGGGCACCTCCCCCGCCGTCAGCTTCGCGATCTTCCCGGCGTCGATGTCGACGCCCAGGACGTCATGCCCCAGTTCTGCCATACAGGCGGCATGAGTGGCGCCCAGGTATCCCGTGCCGAAGACTGTGCAGCGCATGCTCCCAGAGGTACCCAGTACGGGTGTTCAGCACACCGATGCACGCTGAGGGCTGAACCAACAGTGCATGAAGAGTTGGCGCTGTCGGCCGGTTCAGACCGACCAGGTCCGAGCCGGCGGAGTCGCCACGAACACCGTCGCGTCAGAACTCGCGGCCTGCACGACGAGTTCGGGGTCCGAGGCCGCAACCCATGCCGCTTCCCCCCGCTGGAGGTTCAGCACCCGGTGGCCGCACCGCAGCTGTACTGTTCCCTGCACGCACAGCAGGATCCGCGGGGTCGAACCACCGATCCGGGTGGTGGCGGGTCCCGACGTTCCCGCCTCGTCCAGCGCCACCCGCCACAACTCGAACTCGCGCACGGGCGGTGCGTACAGGCGTTCGTGTCCGTCGCGGCGGGCGCGCACCCACGGCACACCGACCGAGTCGAAGTCGAGCACGCGCAGCAGTTCCGGTATGTCCACGTGTTTGGACGTGAGCCCGCCGCGGAGCACGTTGTCCGAGCTCGCCATGATCTCCACAGCGGTGCCCCGCAGGTACGCGTGCAGGTTGCCCGC
>QEUQ01000053.1 GCA_003577105.1 Acidobacteriota bacterium
CGCGCCGAAGAAGGCGTCATGGCGATTGGCCTGATCGTGACTTACCTGGTGGTCGATATCGATCTCACTCAAGATCACGCCAATACCAACATGCTCTACTTTCCCGACTCCGACATCGGTGGGTACTACGACGAGCTGGAGGCGGGGAGGTTCCCATCGATCATCGACGAGAAGGGGCCGTTCACCTTCATCGCTATGGCCTCTCGCAAGGATCCGGGTCAGCCTCACCTCTGCCCCCCTGGCTACACGAATTTTCAGATCATGACGATGGCGCCCAGGGGGTACAGCGTTTGGGGCGTTGATGAGGGGCCTGCGGAAGGAGCCAAGTACCGTCTCAACTCCGACTACCGTGGCCGCAAGGAGTGGATAACCGAGCGCATGATCGAGACGGCCGAGAAGATACTCGGACCGTTCCGCGATCACATCGTTCACCAGGAGACTGCGACCCCGCTCACCCAGGAGCGCTACACGCTTTCGACGGGGGGTACCTCATATGGATTGCGATTCAATCCCGGCCAGGAGCGTGCGCCATACAGGAGTGAGATCGAGGGCCTGTATTTCGTTGGTGCATCAACGGTTTCTGGCCATGGCATTGGAGGGGCGATGGTCGGCGGCCTTCTCTGTGCAGGCGAAATTCTCAACCGCCCGTTGATCATGGAAGTGATGACCGGCCAGCAACTCGTCGATCCTGCGAGCATCCCTGAAGATCCGCCTGATTTCGATCCGTATGAGTTCAGCCGGGGAGCGGCCTTGAGAATGAGGAGGCAAGAGGGGCGCATGAGGCGGGCCGAGAGGGCCGCGGCGGGCACATGACCGACGATTGGGCCGTCGAGGTAGACGAACTCGTCAAGGAGTTCCCCGCGCCTGACGGCGGCGTGCTCAAGGCAGTGGGAGGCATCAGCTTCCAAGTCTCCAAGGGGGAGTGTTTCGGACTCCTCGGTCCCAACGGGGCTGGCAAGACAACGACCCTGGAGATCATCGAGAGCCTACAGACACCCTCATCGGGTACGACCAGGGTGCTCGGTCTCGATTCGCAACGTGATCAGAAGGATGTGCGGGAGCGGATCGGCGTGCAGCTTCAGGCCGGCGCATACTTCGACTTCTTGACGCTCACCGAGATTCTCGACCTGTTTGGATCCTTCTATGAGAAGCGTCTTGATCCCGCCGAGCTGCTCGAGAAGGTGTCCTTGACGGACAAGGCGAAGGCCCGTGTTGCCCACCTCTCGGGCGGACAGAAGCAGCGATTCTCAATTGTCGCCGCAATGGTCAATGACCCCGAAGTTCTCTTCTTGGATGAGCCGACGACCGGACTCGACCCGCAAGCCCGCCGAAATCTTTGGGATTTCATCACCGAGATCAACAAAGTTGACGGCAAGACGGTGATCTTGACGACGCACTACATGGAGGAGGCCGAGCTGCTCTGCGACCGGGTGGCGATCATCGACCAGGGTGAGATCGTGGCTCTCGACAGTCCGCTTGCTCTCGTGAAGAATCTACCGGCTGCGTATCGGATCACACTTGTCTTGACGAAGGCGGTTGACCAGGCTGATCTCGAAGCAATCGATGGCATTGTTGAGGTAGGCGAGTCCGAGGAGGTTGATGGCGGGTTACATCGGTATGTCCTCAACGCCAAGGAGAGTGAGAAGGCGTTGAAGGCCACGCTTTCGTGGATCGATTCCTCGGGGTCGAAGGCGGAAGACATAAGGGTCGGAGCCGCAACTCTCGAAGATGTCTTCCTCGAGACGACTGGAAAGAGCTTGAGGGACTGACGTGGGAAAGCTCTTCGTCGCTAGCACCAAGATTCTCTTTAGGGATCGTCAGTCGCTTTTCTGGGCGATGGTTTTCCCTCTGCTCTTCACGGTGATCTTCTCGCTGTTCGCTCGCTCTGGCGGCGGCGGGGGCACCGTCGTGTTGGTGGTGGATGAGCCAAGTCCGATTGCCGATGCGATCACGTCTGCCTTTGAGCAGTCCGATGCGATCAAGCTCGAGAGATCATCTGATTTTGAGACCGCCAGTCGGGAGGTCCAAGACGGTAAGAAGGCAATGGCAATCCATGTGACTTCGCCGGACAAGCCGATCATCGTGGTCTTTGACCAGAACAATTCTCAGGTGACGCCGTTGTTACTAGGGGCGCTTCGCCAAGTTGTAGATGCTGCCAACCTCGCGGCCGCTGGAGTACAGAAGCCCGCCTATGTACTTGAGCAGCAGGGTTTGGCCGCTCGTGACGTGTCGGCCTACGACTTCTATTTGCCAGGCTTCGTGGCCTTAGGGGTCATGAATTTCGCGATAGTCGGTGTCGCTGGGTCTATCACGCAGTACCGAGAGCAGAAGATTCTGCGGAGGATTCGTGCCGCGCCCGTCAAACCGGTCAACTTCCTCGGAGCGCAGGTGCTGGCGAGGGTGATGCTGAGCATTCTTCAGATTGCGGTCATCATCGGTGTTGGTCTAATGATGGGCGCGCACATCTACGGCTCGATTCCGCTCATGTTTGTTATTGGCGCCGTGGGAAATCTGATCTTCTTGAATATTGGGTTTGTAATTGCGGGGCGCGCCAAGACTGTTGACTCAGCGCAAGGCGCTGCCAACGCGATTGCCGTGCCGATGATGTTTTTGGCCGGCGTCTTCTTCCCGATTGCGTTGCTCCCACCAGTGCTTCAGGCGATCTTGAAGTTCCTTCCGCTGACTCCGCTTGTGTCGGCGATGCGCAAAATCGCCCTAGAGGCAGCGGGTATCGGGCAGTTGGGCGGCGAAATCGCACTGCTCGCGGCCTGGATTGTGGTGTCCTTTGCGGCCGCGGTCGCGTTGTTCCGCTTCGACCGGAGCTGACGGCGAAGTTGCAGGTGTCTCGTGCGAGGGCGTTCTAACTCAGTGAGAAGTTCGCCGTGAAGGGTGCCACGTTGTCAGTAGAGCTTGAGAAGCTCGATGCTCCCGAATACCACTGGGTGGTATAGCTCCCTCCGGTTGACTTGAGTTTGTAGCTCTGGCCGGGATTGACCTGGATTCTGTAGCGCCCCTGCCCGTAGCCGCGATCTGTCACTCCATAGGCAACAAATGTACCTGTGGTCGTGAAGGCATATACGGGATAGCCATTGAGATCGGCAGCGGTTGCGCCGTCTTTGACGTATCCGTCGATGACCCCGGCAGAGGCAACTGAGAAGTTCGCTGTTACAGGTGGCGCCTGAGCAGTTGCTTCTGTGAAGTTTGCAGCTCCCGAATACCACTGGTTGACATAGCTTGGGCCTGCGTGGACCAAGAGCTTGTATGTATCAGATGACGACAGACGCATTTCATAACGGCCATCGGAGCCGGTCTGTCCATATCCAACGTAGGTGCCATCTGATGACTTGAAGGCATAGACATTGGCCCCTGAGATGTCAGCTGCAGTGGAGGCATCTTTGACGTATCCCGATACCACCCCACCAGCTGACGGAATCGTCATGTCATTGCCAGATGACGGTGCATCTACACAATCTGCGACCAAGTAGTTGTCTTTCAGGTTGTACCACTTGGACTGGAGCGAGGAATCAGGTGGCAAGAAGAGGAGCGCGTAGCCACCACCTGAGCCACATGAAGATGCTGGGACTTCTGCCGACCATGCGCCGCTGGGGTCTGTGATCAAGAAGTAGGAGGCCAGTGATCCGTCGGCCTTGGAGTAGACCGAGACCGAACCCCACATCCCGCCGGTGAAGGTGCCCGAAATGGCGGCGTTGTCCGTTACCTTCGTGACAAAGGCGTCGTTCCAGCTCCCGCCGAATGAAGGCTGAAATGGAGAAGCAGTAGGAAAATCCGACGAACCGGTTTCGCCGCCAATGTGTGCAGCGCCTCCCGGGCCAGCCACGATTGCGAGCCCAGCATCCTCGTCGCTGCCACCCAGATAGCTGGAGAGTACCAGGGCCGAACCGGCAGCGTTTACCTTCGCAATATACGCGTCATTCCATCCGGCGTTTGCGCCCTGGAACGGGGATACGGTCGGAAAGTCACTACTTATAGTTTGGCCTGTTAGATACGCGGTTCCAGCTGAGTCGACATCTATCCCGGCCCCGAAATCATCCAAGGTTCCTCCAAGATATGAGGAGAAAAGGAGGGTGGAGCCCGCCGTATTTACCTTTGTGACGAAAGCGTCATAGTCGCCGGCGACTGCTCCTTGGAACGGTGATGAGGTCGGAAAATCGGACGACTGAGTTGAACCTGTGAGGTATGCGTTTCCAGTCAAGTCGACAGCGATCGCTCCAGCCAAGTCAATTTCATCCCCACCCAGATAAGACGAATACACGAGGGCCGATCCAGCTGCATTCATCTTGGCAACGAATGCATCAGTCGCGCCGCCATTGGTGGCCTGGAAGGGCGATACTGTCGGGAAGTCTGTGGAACTCGTGTCGCCTAGGAGGTAAGAACTTCCTGTGGAATCGACAGCTATGCTGGGTCCGGAGTCGTCAGAACTTCCCCCTAAGTAGGACGAATACACAAGGGCAGATCCAGTCGCATTCACTTTGGCTACGAATGCGTCACTGAAGCCCCCGCCAAATGTCGCTTGGAAAGGGGACGCCGTCGGGAAGGTAGTTGAGCTAGTGGTGCCCGCTATGTAAGCGGTATCCGATAGGTCGACAGCTATCGATCGGCCACTATCACCAGCAGTACCGCCCAAATAGGAGGAGTACACAAGGGCTGAGCCAGAAGCATTCATCTTGGCAATGAAAGCATCAGTCGCGCCGCCATTGGTGGCCTGGAAGGGCGATGCCGTCGGGAAGTCTGTGGAACTCGTGATGCCAGCTAGGTAGACGTTGCCGTCACCGTCGATGGCGATGTCCGATCCATTGTCGTAATCAGCGCCACCCAGATAGGACGAGTATACGAGTGCCGATCCAGCGGCATTGATCTTGGTGACAAAGGCATCGGCGTCACCGGCGTTTGATCCCTGGAACGGCGATGCTGTGGGAAAGTTTGCGGATTTAGTGGTGCCTTTCGCATACGCTGCGCCATCCGTGTCAATGGCTCCCACCGACCCGCCGTCGCCGCCACTTCCACCCAGATAGCTCGAGTAGGTGAGTACTGGGTCGATCACAAGCGGTCGGGTGTTGTCATAGGCACCGATTCCAAATCCCGCCGTAGCTCCGTCACGGATCTCAAAGCGACTTGCCACCTCTCTTCGGCTGTCGCCCTGATAAGTAAATGGTGTCTTGTGGGTGAGATCTCCGTAGGGAGATGGGACAACTAAGTCACCTGAATCAGATACCGAGAGTCCGTTGGCACCTTCGAATTCAAAGGCAATCCTGCTCGGATCAGCACCGGGGGCGACGATGAAGTCGTAACGGGCCTGGCCTGAGTCGTCATAGATGACCATGTCGATGCCTGGGTAGAGATCGCGGTAGTAGACCTTGGAGAAGCCACCCACATTTGTGTGCCATCTGGTCGGGTCATTGCCGAGGAAGTAGTTCGATATGCCTTCCTGGGGGTCGGCGGCCTCGATTACGAGGTCGGGATTGGCCCCGATGAATCTCATCGAGACAACAGCGCGCCGAGCGGTGCTCGCTGCTGACTTCTCGGGTCCGTCATGTGAGTGTGGATCTTGGGCGACTTGGCCCTCAGGCAGGCCAAAGCGGATCGCATCAGGTGATAGAGAGGCCACATAGCCCGTGGCCTTCAATGTGTAGGCAACTCCATCTGGTGCTTGGCCCACGTTTGCCTCAAAGCGAGCAGGGAGTTTCGCGAGCAGATCGGACGCGCCGGGTGAACCAGGTGAGAGCGCAGGTTCTGTTGTCGGTCTCGCACTCGGTGCGCGGGAGACAGGCGCTGTTGTGAGTCCAAAGACAATCAGAGCAACTACGAGAACTACCAGATACAGGCGCCTCTTGGGTTCGGGTCGAGATGCACTGGTCGGTGGAGCAGGCGGAGCCGGATGGCCCGGGCGAGTCCTTGGGCGGGTGAGTGGCCTTGCCCTATGTGTTGCACCCTTGTGAACGACTACCGACGATTCGAGGTTCCGGCCCATTTCGAGACTCCCCAACAGATCTTTGGTTCTCAGTTCAAGTGCGGCATGATAGCAGTGCCCGCTCCAACACCCCCAAGATCAGCGCCAACCGATCGTCTCAGCTCGATCGCGGAGCGCAGGGCCCCTGCGATTGCCGTATCGTTTGCAGCGGTCCTCACGTTGGTCCGTTAGTACCGGTACAGGCCGCAGTAAGCAACTAGGAGGAAGCCGATCTTCAAGGGGCAGCTACTCGTTTCGAGACCAGTAGTCAAGGATCCGAACTTCAGCCGCACGGTCGTCTACATGATTGAGCACACCGATGAAGGCAGCGCGGGAGTCGTCCTCAATCGCCCAAGCGACACCCAGATCGGTGAGATTCTCGAGAGCTGGGAAAACCTTGCTGCTCGTCCGGATCTGATCTTCATCGGCGGTCCAGTCGGAACGGATGCCGCGGTATGTCTAGGAGAGGCTGACCCCGGTCTTCGGCCAGCGGGGTGGTCGGAAGTTAGCGGAGCCATCGGCCTTATCGACCTCGACTCAGATGCCAACGAGGTTGCACGAGACCTCCGCCGTCTCAGGGTGTTCGTGGGATACGCCGGCTGGGGTGCAGGCCAGCTAGAAGAAGAGATCGAATCAGACGGATGGTTCATAACCGATGCCTTCAATGACGACATATTTTCCGGCGAGCCGGAGAACCTGTTTCGCAACGTGATGCGCCGCCAACGTGGCGACGCCGCGCTCATGGCCACATTCCCCGATGATCCGGAGTTGAACTGACTGTCCGGGTTGCACAAGGCTGAACCACAACTGAAACGAGCGAGGACAAATGCCCGCAATCCGAACTGAAGACGACAACGGTGTTCGCAATCTCATCTTCTGCCGTCCTGACGAGTACAACACGATCACTTTGGAGCTGAGGGGCCAGCTCGAGGCAGCATTGGAGGCAGCCGATGCGGACCCGAAGGTCAAGGTTGTTCTCATCACCGCCGAGGGCCCTGCATTTTGCGCGGGCTTCGGCCTCGACTGGTCGACGGCAGCTCAGGCAGCCGCGGAGAGTCAAATAAGCGGAGAGCCTGGCTCCAAGCGGGTTTGGGACTCGGTCGCAGACATGCGAATGATCGGCCGCTTCGCATCCACCTTCGCGAAGCTCCACTCGATCTCAAAGCCGACGCTTGCGGCCGTCCAAGGGTGGTGCATAGCCGGGGGGACCGACATGATTCTCAACGCGGACTTGATCATTGCCTCCGAGTCAGCCCGCTTCGGATACCCGCCTGCTCGGGTCTGGGGTACGCCGGAGGCCCCGTGGGTCTGGGTTGCCCGCCTGGGTCTCGAGCGTGCCAAGCGCTATCTCTTTACCGGGGATGAGATCACTGCGCGAGAAGCCGCTGAGATGGGCATGATCCTCGAGTGCGTCCCCGACGACCAACTAGCTGACCGAGCGCACGAGCTTGCCCATCGAATGGCGCTCATGCCGCTCAATCAGCTTCAGATGATGAAGCTGCTACTCAATGACGTCGCGAGAAACATGTACGCGCCAGAAGCATCACGCACTCTCGGCACGCTCTTTGATGGAGTTGCCCGCCACACTCAAGAGGGGCTTGATTGGGTTAGTCGAGCAATGGAGGTCGGATTTCGCGAGGCCGTGCGCGAGCGAGACGACCCCTTCGGCGATTACGGCAGTCGCAAGGATTAGGGCCGGATTAATCCTTTTCGGGCGACTATCCGAGGCCGCCCGAACCCGATCACTCGAAAAGGGCCACCTTTTCTGTAGTGACTTGTTCCACCGCGATCGGCAGTGAGATATACAGCTACGCCAACCGGGCGACGTCAGCTGGCGAGATCCTCGCCGCCCGTTCTGGCGAGCAGAGTGCGTTCCCCACTTCAAACGGCCAGATACCTGGTGCCAAGGCGGCGCCCGGGGCCGGCGCGAGGGCTGCTACCGGATGCCCGTGCTTCGTAGAGGAGTATGAAAAACACTGGAACAATTACGACTAGTTGGAGACTAGTCCAAGTTGGCTTCGCGCGTTCGAAGAAGCGGAATACCCATGCGGCTCAAGACGTCGCCCTTCGAGCGGTGATAAGAAATCACTCCGGCGACGTGAAACACCAGCAGCACAATGAAGAGCTTGGAAACGACCCAGTGAGTCGTCGCCGGAAGCAGGTCTCGATTGATCACGCCGGGATCGAGGCTGAATGGATTCAGCCCCGCGCCGCTTCCAATTAGAAGTCCAATCCCAGAGATCGCGAGCACGAAGATCCCCGAATAGATTCCGATATGAATTCCAAGGCGCAGTCGCCTCCTCCACGGAGGCATTTCCGGGGGTTCGCCTGGTCGATCACCAACGAATACCCAGACCACCCGGACCAGCGTCAAGAGAAGTACAACAAGGCCAATCGCCACGTGCGCGCGGTAGAGGCCCGTCTTGAGCCCGCCATCGCCAACCCGAGTCATAACTATGCCCATCGGAATCATGGCGATGATCAGCAGCGCGCTCACCCCGTGCAGGATTCGGGCAGGCTTGCCGTAGGTGTCTGTTGTTGCTTCCATGCGAACCTCACTTCAAAAGGGATGAGCAGTTACAGTACAGAGTGTGCTCCTATAGAACAAGTTGTGCTGTTAACTGATTCAAGAAGGCTTCTATTCCATGGTGAGATCGCAAGAACGTAAGCAGATCGAGGAAGATCCACGGATCGCGCGTACCCGCCAGAAGGTGCTTGGCGCTGCGCTGAAGCTGCTTCGCTCAGAAGGACAGAAAGCGGTCACGCCGGTCCGTCTCGCGAAGCTAACCGGCGTATCGCGGACGACGATCTACCGGCACTGGCCCGACCCCGCGGTCCTTCTCGACGACGCCGTAACCCAGGGACCGCCAGACGGGGATCTAGAGCCGTCGGGGGACCTCGAGACCGATCTTCGCTCGTATCTCAAGCAGCTCCAGGGAGTTCTCAATGAATCGGATGTTCCGGTGGTCATGGCTGCGATGGTCGATCGTGCTGAGCACGGCACCGATTCTGAGAAGCGGCTCGAGAGGCTGACGGAGGCGCGCAAGGCGCGCCTTGAGCGCCATCTCACCCCGGCGCTTGGCGCGGGCGCCTCAGTCGCAAGATCGCTGTTTCCATTCATCGCGGGCCCGCTCTTCTTCGAGCGAATGGTCGGCCGTCGGAAGGTATCTGACCAGCTAATCGAGGACACAGTCACAGCCGCAACAGAACTAATAAACAGGTCTTGACGGCTACTATAACGATCGTTATACTACGCTGCAGATGTCCGGAGGTGACATGGCAGCGAAGGTCAAGACCGGTAAGGGAAGCATCACCCGCGAGAAGATTCTCGATGCGGCGATGGCCCTCATTGCAGAGCGGGGATATGCGGCCACTCCGATAGACGTGATCTGTCGGGAAGTCAATGTTTCGCCACCAACGATCTACCACCACTTCGGAAGCAAGGAAGGTTTGCTCGCCGCAGTAGTCGAGCGGAGCGTCTCCGAGTGGTACGCGGACCTCGAGGCGGCAGTACCTCTGGGATCTGAGAGCATCGACCGCTTCGCGGACGCGATGGCCGACTCAATGCGAAACCGGCCTGACATCCTCCGGCTGATCTTGATCATGGGGCTGGACCGCACATCCGCCAATGCCTCGGTGCGCGAATCGGTTCAGAGGGTGCGCCGCCAGGCAATTGAGCACCTAACGGCTCGCATGAACCGAATCCTTGGCGTCCTCGGAGGCGAGTTCAACGAGAAGCTGGCCCGGTTCCTCTTGGTTCAGCTCGACGGGATCTTCGTCGCCAGGGAGATCGACGACGGTGACGATATCGAGGAGCTCCTCGCCATGATGCGGACCGCCGTCATCGCAGTGGGCGTCCAGCTGGTTGCGGAGCAGTCATGAAGGTGACGGAGGCAGTTGCGCTGCCTGAGCTAATTCACGATGCGGCAGAGCGAGGCGCGGGAATCACCGTACGCTCATCGACCGGTCCAGGGCGGGAAGGGCGCTCGGAGCCAGCTGAAAACTGCACGCAAATTGATCTTTCCGGCATAGACCGGATCATCAACATCAATCGGGATGAGCGGGTCGCCATAGTTGAACCGGGCGTGACTTATCAGATGCTCGCGGATGCGATTGAGCCTCATGGTCTGCGCGTTTGTCACCCTTTGCTGCCGCCGGCGGGCAAGTCGGTGCTCGCATCTCTCATTGACCGCGAGCCCCAGACAATCCCGAAATATCACTGGGATTTCACCGATCCACTTCTCTGTGCCGAGGTCTATTTCGGAACAGGGGAGCGCTTTCGCACAGGAGGCGCGGCAGGACCGGGCAAGACCCTGGAAGAGCAGTGGTCTGGCGGCATGTTCCAGAAGAACCCGCTCGGCCCCGCTCAGACGGACCTCATAAAGCTGGTCCAGGCATCACAGGGCACGATGGGGATTGCAACCTGGGCTTCAGTTCGCCTCGAGTGCAAGCCCGAGATCCGACGCGGATTCGTCACAGCTGGCAGCTTCGCCAGACTTGCCGAGTTCGTATCAGCTATCACACGCCGGCGCCTCGGTGACGAGATCATGCTTCTTGATGCAGCCCAAGCCGAATGCCTCTCGTCTGCCCTAAATATCACGGCTCCGGCGTTGAGCGGGGGGGAGTGGCTGCTCGCCATCGTCATTGGCAGTCTGCCGTTTCATCCCGAGGAGAGCATCGCCTTTCAGGTGACCGAGGCGACGGAGCTTGCGGCCGCTGTCGGCGTTGAGCTGAATGGCGATGAGACCGGATTCGTGCGTGCGATCACGGCAGCGGCGACTGCCGCGGGGGACTGGAAGCGCGCATCCCTGGGTGAAGATTTCTCTCAGATCT
The DNA here is from genome assembly GCA_003577105.1 of Acidobacteriota bacterium. Lineage (GTDB taxonomy): Bacteria > Actinomycetota > Acidimicrobiia > ATN3 > ATN3 > ATN3. Next base: position 10,802 of record QEUQ01000053.1, read on the forward strand.
ACTTCTTGTCGACGCTGAACCGGGCAGAGCAATTGGTGGACGTGGCGCGCAAGGCATGGGGCGCGAGCGAGCCGGACAGCGATATTTGTGTTGCTTCCTACGTTCAGCCTCTAAATCAGGGGCGGACTTGTCATGTCGAGGTGACGATTCAGGGGCGTGTCTCGCTCGACGATGGTGCACGCAAACTTGCCGAGGCAGGCGCCTTCTTCTCGCGGCCGTCAGCGGCAACCACGCCCGTCGCCTATGAGCGATGCCCAGACACCGTAAGGGCACTTCGCAAGGTCAAGGATGTTCTCGATCCACCGCACGTTCTCAATCCGGGCCGCCTGTTCGATGACCCAAGAGTCGAGGTGTAGGAGGGAACGATGCCGCTAGCGCTTGAGGATTTCCGCAGAGACATGGAGGGTTGTTCGCGCTGCTCGTCGTGTAAGTGGATTCCCCTGTCGCAGATCAGGAGCAAACGATTCAGCCAGGTTTGTCCCTCGATCTCGAAGTTCAAGTTTCACGCGTACTCCGGCTCGGGCAAGCTCAATACGGGGCTTTCGATTATCGACGGGCGGAGCGAGTTCGACGAAGCTGCCGCAGACATCTTCTACAAGTGCACGATGTGTGGCGGCTGTGACGTTGGCTGCAAGGTCTATCGAAACGACATCGATCTCACAGACACCTTCGCCGAAGCACGCGCCCGGGCGGTCGAGCTGGGCCATGCGCCAATCGAGCTTCTGATGCTCGTCGAAAACATGAACGCCGAGAACAACGTCTTCGGTGAACCCAAAGATGCCCGCGCCGATTGGGAGGCCGAGACCGGAGTAGAGCTGCTCGACGCAAACGCCGAACAAGTCGACATCTTGCTCCATGTCGGTTGCAGGCTCGCCTACGACACAGCGTTGCGGCCGGAGATCGCAGCAGCTGCGCGGATTCTCCAGAAGACCGGACTGAAGGTCGGGACGTCGAAGACCGCCGAATCCTGCTGTGGATTCAGGGCCTATGAGTCGGGCTTCAAGAGCGAGCTCGCGAAGTTCTCAGATGACATGGTCAATCGGGTCAAGTCGTGCGGAGCCAAGATGGTTGCCGTGGCGTGCTCGGATTGTTTCGGGGCGTTCAATTACGTGTATCCGAAGAATGGGCGTGCGTTGCCGGTGCCGGTCCGTCACATTGCCGAGATCGCGGACGAGATGGCAGGAGGGGCAGGGCGGGAGACCGCCAAGACAGCGGCTGCGGTTTCGATTCGCCCGGCCGACGCCGGCAGAGGCGGAGAGACTAGGACTCGCAAGGTCACGTATCACGATCCCTGCAATTTGGGACGAAAGGGCCAGGACTTCACCGGGCAGTACGAGGGCAACAAGCTGGACCGCCCCGATGAAATGCGCCGAGCTGGCCAAGGCGGCCGATACGACGAGCCCAGACGCTTGATTGAATCGATTCCCGGAGTGGAGTTGGTGGAGATGGAGCGCATTCGCGAGTACTCGTGGTGTTGCGGCGCAGGCGGCGGGTGTTACGAATCTCAGGAGGAGTTCTCGCTCGAAACCGCAAAGGAGCGGATCGAGGAGGCGATCGCAACGGGAGCCGACACCCTCGTGACCTCTTGTCCCTGGTGCGTCAACAACTTCAATCTCGCTATCGAGGCCATGGAGACAGGCGCGATAGAGGTCGTCGGTATTTCTCAGTTCATCGAGGAGGCTTTCTCATGATCATTCCGGCCGATGCGCTGGCCGACTTGCGGGCGGCCCTCTCAGCTGAGCGGGTAGCCGACGATCCTCACATCCTCGATTCCTATGCAGCTCAGCCGTTTCACAAGGTCGAACCCGGCGTATGGGTGCACAGACCAATCGCGGTCGCAATGCCTGAGAACACCGAAGAGGTGATCGAGCTCGTCAAGATCTGCAACAAGTACAAGCTGCGCTACAAGGCGATCAGTACGGGTTGGGGCGCTCAAGGGGGTGCGGGTTTTGACAACGTGGTCCAAGTCGATCTGCGCCACATGGATCGGATTCTTGAGATCGACGTCGAGAATCGAACGATCGTTGTCGAGCCATATGTGACCTGCGCGCAGATTCAAGCCGAACTGATGCCTTTGGGACTCAATCTGCACATCCACGGAGCGGGATCAAATTGTTCGCCTTTGGCGAGCGCGACGTCACACATGGGCATGGGTTTCTCAAGCATCTCCATGGGATACGCGCCCCGAAACATCATGGGTGTCGAATGGGTCTTGCCGACCGGCGATCTGCTTCAGGTCGGCTCGATAGGGTCAGGCGCGGGGTGGATCTCACCCGACGGACCCGGTCCGAGTTTGCGCGGAATCCTGCGAGGCTGGGCTGGAGCCGACGGCGGGTTTGGGATCTTCACAAAGTGCGCACTCAAGCTGTATCCGTGGGCTGGGCCTTCCGAGGTGAATGTGACGGGCACCGGCATGGACCATCTCGACGTAGAGATTCCCGAGAACAACTCGTTTCATCTGTGTGTATTCAAAGACATGGAGTCCTATGGGAGGGCTCTATATGACTTGGCCCATGCGGAGATCGGATATATCCAGGCAAAGGTCGCGCCGGGTCTCGCTCTGGCAATCAGCCAGTTCGACCGTTTCAAGCTGACGCGTGACAATGAGAACCTTCGCAAGATGGTTGGCGGCTTCAGCCATCAGTTCTTCATTTGCCTCCAGGGAAACTCGACCGAGCACTTCGATTATCAGGTCCATGTCCTCGAGTCGATCGTTGAGAAGAACGGCGGGTCGATGCTGGACATCTCTCAGGTCATGGGGACGCCTCCCGGAGCCATGTGGTGGATGCTCGTCCGCAATTCTCTGGCCCCTGCCATGTTCCGCCCGACGGGCAACTTCTACTCGACCCTCGGCGGCGACGAGTCAATTGCTTCTGCCCTGCGACAGGACATCGAGGGCGAGAAGCTGAAAGAAGGATTCATTGCCGAAGGCGCTTGCGAAGACGACTTCGGCGACAACGCCCACACGCTGCTCTACGAAAACGGGCTCTTCGCTCATACCGAAGAGTTGCTCCTATTCGATCACCGCAACCGTGAACAAGGTGAGAAGCTCAAGGACCTTTCGGACACCGTAATGCGGGAGATACCCGAGAAACTGCTTGGCGGAGGCGGGTTCTCATTTTTCGCGGGCGGCTACGCCCACGACTATCTCGGCCCGCAAATGGACAACTACCATCTTTGGCAGCGCCGCATAAAGACCGCGTTCGACCCTGATGACCTCTCAGATTCGAAGTACTTCATCAACTCCGAGGGCGCAGAGCTGGCGGAGCACTGAGGCATGAAAGTCCTGATTACAGATCCGTCGATTACAGCAGACGCCTTGGCGCTGGTGGGCGATGGCACCGAGGTGGTCTGGGGCAAGGTTCTGCCCCACTCGGGCGAGACCCTCGCGCCAGATGCTTGCGCGAATGCTCTGGCTCGGGCCGTCGCGGAGTCTGGCGCAGAGCTGGTGGTTGTCCCGCACAACCTCGCCGCCGAGGATCTCGTTCCACGTCTCGCTGCATTGCTCGAATGTGGCTCGGCACTCGAGTGCCGCTTGGTTGAGCGGACCTCGGGTGGCTGGGAGATTGTCCGACCCGTTTACGGCGGAGCGATAGAAGCGAGGTTTGCACTCACATCGCCGAGGCTCGTGGCTTCGGTCGAGGCCGGAGCAGGTGGGGCCGAGGGCGCACCGGCAGTTGAGTCAATGGAGACAGTTGAAGTACGCGCGGAGCCGGGCCAGCTGGTGGCAGGTGATAGTCGAGGCGAAGACGTGCCGTTGGAGAAGGCCCGCAGGATTGTGGCCGGGGGTCGGGGAGTTGGCGGGCCTGACGGTTTCGAGCGCCTCGGGAAGCTGGCGGCGCTCATCGGTGGGGTTGTGGCGGCATCGAGACCACCGTGCGACTCCGGATGGGTGCCAGGCTCCTACCAGGTTGGGATTACCGGAAAACGCGTGGCCCCGGAGATCTACGTAGCGGTCGGCATTTCGGGCTCAGTACAGCACCTTGCCGGCATGTCGCGGTCGAAATGCATCATTGCCATCAACTCTGATCCCGATGCTCCAATTTTTCGTGCAGCTCACTACGGCGTCGTCGGTGATTGGCAAGCGGTGATTGATCAAGTCCTGGCAAAGGCGGGGTGAGGGCTGTGCTGCGAGTTGCCGTGTGCATGAAGCAAGTCCTTGATCCGGAGGCGCCGGCATCGACGCTAGTGATAGACGAATTGAGTCTCGCGGTATCTGCTCCGGGCACGCCACCTCTGTGGAACCCCAATGATCTCAATGCCCTCAAAGCCGCAAATGACTTGGGCGATGCGGAGATCACGGTGATCACCGCGGGTCCGTCGCCATCGAAGAATTTGATCCTGAAGGCTCTCGCTCATGGCGCGTCTAGGGCTGTCATCGTTGAGGCGCCGACAAGCTATGACTCGGGATTTACCGCTCAAATCCTCGCCGACGCGCTACTGGAGGCGGGCGAATTCGATCTGATCCTCACTGGGCGCAGAGCGCCCGACACCAACGCAGGCGCGGTCGGCTTCATGCTCGCGCAGAGGCTCGGCCTGCCCGTGATTGCCCTGGCAACCGCGATCAAGGTCGTTGATGGCGGGCGATGTGTTGAAGTCGATCGTCTGATCGACGGCGGCATCGAGACGACGACTTCTCCGTTGCCCACAGTGGTGACCGTTAGCAACGAGGTTGGTGAGCTGCCCTATACGGAGTTCAAGGCCATTGCGGCGGCGAAGAAGAAGCCGATCGAGACGATCGTCGCAAGTCCGGAAGCGCCCGACTTAGCAGTCAAGCTCGTCGCGATGGAGAAGCCGGTTTTCGAGCGCACCTGTCAGATGATCGATGCTGCTGAATTGGCGGAGCTGCTCGCCTAGGCGGCAGTTCCTTCCTCATCGGACTTGGAGGCTTTCTTTTCGGCCTTGGCGGCCGCCTTCGCAGCCTTTTTCGCGGCCCGTGAATTCGGGTCCGCTTCGCCTGCGGTCTCGGCTACCTCTGCGTCGGCCTCCTCGCTCTCGCCGTCGGCGCTCCGGGCGGAGGCGGCCGCTGACGTACGAGCCGAAGAAGCGGCCGGCTTGTCCGTTGACGCACCGGCCGCATCTTCATCAACCTTGGTCTTCTTGAAGGGGTTGAGCCAGCGGAAGAACATCCCAATGGTTGCCGGTGACAAGGCAACCTTGAGCATGCCGGGGATGTCGTCCGGGCTCATTCTTATTGAGAAATCCCAGTGGACCGGCTTCTTGATAGTGCCGGTAACGAGGACCTCGTCTCCCTCGCGAGTCACTTCGTACTCGCGGAAGTCCATGATCAGTTCTTTGCGGCCTAGGCCGCGTGATTTCAGTTTCATTCGCTCAGATACGTCTCGACGTATTCGTTAATGAAGCGGGGGGTGCTCCACCACTTCTCAACCCCGAGGTCCTCGGCAACCGTATTTGCGGCTATGTAGCCGGCACCGCCGATCACGAGGCCGCCTGGGTACGACGACGCGCCGCAGAGGTAGAGGCCTTCGACCGGGGTGCGGCCACCTTCGCAGAGGTCGCTTGGCCGAAAGACTCCCATTTGAAGCGGGTTGTAGTCTCCATGCTTGATCGAACCACGCACCATGTTGACGATGCGAGTCTCGATGTCGATCGGGCTCTCCGCCGAGGTAAGCACGATCTTGTCCCGTGTCAGGTTCGGCGCAAAGCGCTGCCACGTGTCGAGCGTCTGGTCTATCAGCTCATCGTGACGGGCCTTCCACCCGCCCTCGATGTCATAGGGAGCATGCATCTGGAAGAAGGAGACCTCATGGCCTGGAACCCTTGGCAGGGTCGGGTCGTAGATCGTCTCGCACGTTGCGTGCCCGACCATGTCCGGTCCCAAGTCACCGCCGATCACACGGTCCCAGTGAGCGATCAGTTGCTCGGGGTTCTCGTATCCCATCGTCACCATGAGCGCCTCGTTGACCCACGGATCATCGCAGCGGTATTCGGGTCGCTCAGTTGTCGCGGCCGAGACCGTGAAGAACGACCACTTCTCCCATTCCCAGTTCTCTGCCGTCTCAACGAGCTCGTCGGGGACCAGGCTCCGGTCTGTCAGGCGCAGGAAGTTCGACTGTGGATCCAGACTCGAGACAACCGCCTTGGCCTTGATCACGCGCCCGTCAAAGCACTCGACTCCGACCACGGCGCCACCTTCACAGATGAAGCTCGTCACCTCAGAGTTGTCGAGCACGAGCCCGCCAGCCTTGTGGATCTCGCGGCTGAGCGATCCAGCGAACTTGTGCGATCCGCCGTAGCACTGAGCCTTGTTCATCGTTCGGTCGATAAGCAGCGGAACCATGAAACCGAGCCCGGTGTCAGTCGGGTTGAGCCCCCACATGCATGCGGCATAAAGGAGCAAGGCCTTGACCTTCTCATTTTCGAACTGCTCGTCAATGATCTCTACCGGAGACATTTCCGAGAGCCGCAGCACCTCGGTGCCGATCTCGGTGCGCTCAAAGGCCTCAATCATGTCGATTGGCGGAATTGGTGGAACGTAGGTTCCGGGAGCAACGATCTCTTCGACGACTCTTCGCCACGTCCGCATGACCTTGCCGAACTGGATCGAGTCACGCTGGCTGAACTTCGCAATCGAGTCCTTGGTGTCCTCGATTTGCCTGCAGAGCAAGAGCGAACTGCCGTCTTCGAAGACCGCCGCGCTCTGCGCATTTGGCATGACGAAGGAGAGGCCGTGCTTGTCAAAGCCGAAGTCACGAATGACCGGCATGTAGTCGGTCATCATGTGATAGATGGCATGAGGATTCGTGTAGTAGCCCGGGAAGAGGGTCTCTTCCGTGGCCAGCCCGCCGCCGATCTCGTGACGCCTCTCAACGAGAAGCACCTTGAGGTTGCACCTCGATAGATACGCCGCCGTCATGAGGCCGTTGGGGCCGCCGCCGACGATGACGACGTCGAACTCGGACTCCATCGGGAAGCTCTCCACCGGCAGCTCTGCCTCCGGCGGGATTACGTCGTAATGCTCTCTGTCTTTGAATGTGGTCATGCCACAACCTCCCGGTTCCCGTTCTCGCTCACGTGCCACGGCGACGGGTACCACCAGTTGGCAGGTTCGACCTTGCCGTCTTCGATCATGATGTGCATCAGGTTGTAAGGAACTGCCATGAGGCAAAGCCCGCCTGGATGCGATGTCTGATGGCACAGATACAGATCATCGATCGGTGTCCGATACCGGCTCAGCTCGGGTAGCGGCCTCTTGGAGAACCACTGATCTTCAGAGCAACGCACCGCGTACCAGTTCCCGGCGATCATGCCGGTGTTACGGAACTCGGAATCCCATGGGGTATTGACGAAGACATCGACGATCGTGTCCTCGGTCATGTTTGGTGCGCCGCGCTGCAATAGCTTCAGGCACGCGTCGGTGATCTCGGCCTTGCGGCGGTTCACCGCGTCGGGGCCATCTACGTCGTACTCGGGTGGCGGCATCTGTAGGTAAATCGGGCT